>CAWDKN010000053.1:0-26069 GCA_963802815.1 uncultured Alphaproteobacteria bacterium | reverse complement strand
TACGACAGAGCCTTCAAACCGGCCAAAGCCGTCGACATAGAGGACGACCTGGAGGCCGGCATCGGGGGAGATTTCGCATTCGATGGCGGCGCCGCCGGGCGAAAGATCGATCACCGTGCAGCGCGCTTCGCGTTCTTCCACCGGCACGAACAGGCGGCCGGGAAGGTCGACGCGAACGCGCTTGTAGCGCCGGCGTTCCGCACGCGCTTTGGCGATCACCGGCTCGACGTCCTTCATCCTGGTCACCACGCCACAGTGCCCCCTCTTGCCCTCCGTTTTATCGCGCTCAGCCTCAACGAGAAGTTTACGGGCGGAGCCTCCGGTCAACCTTTTTTTGGTGGGTTAAAGCGGCCTTAACCTTGCGAACCCGCCTGCGCTATGAAGTGATGCACGGAATGTATCGGGGATCGATCGATGGGCCGCGTTTCCACCCTGCGTCTTGCCCTTAGCTTCGCCGCGGCGCTCTCGCTCGCCGCCTGCGCCGGGACCTCGGCCTTCGACGAGCTGGACGGCGCCCAGCCGACGGGCACGCCGTTCCAGCAGGAGCTCTTCAAGGACTACGCCTATCTCGCCCGGTCCTTCGTGCCGCAAGGCGGCTCCGTCTCCGATCTCGACGATCCGATCGCGACGCTGGCTCAAACCTACGCCAACAAGGCGATGATTGCGGCGGGCGGCGTCAACGTCGCCCCTGAAGACGGCAACTCGCCGGACCAGCGGCAGAATTCGCGAGAGACTGATGCATGCGCTCGGCGAAGGCCGCGATGCCTTTCCGGTCGACGCTGCGCGCGCGCAAATCGACTTCGATTGCTGGGTACTGAACGGCGCGGTGCCTTCGCAGGCCGCCGCGTCCACCCAGTGCCGCAATTCCCTCAACGTGACGTTGGCGCAGCTCGAGCGCGATATTCATCCTCCGGCCGCGGCGGCGCCTCCGCCGCAGGCGGCGCAATCGTCCGATTACACCGCCTATTTTGGCTTCAATTCCTGGACACTCAACGCCGAGGATCTGGCCGTGCTGCAGCAGGCCATCAACGACGCGCGCGCCGGACGGCAGTCGCACATCGCCATCGTCGGCCACACCGATACGGTGGGACCGGCGCGCTATAACCTGCGGCTCTCGAAAAAGCGGGCCAATGTCGCGAAGGATGCGCTCGTCGACATGGGCGCGCGGCGGGCCGCAATCACAGCAACGGGGGTTGGAAAGACCGATCTTGCCGTCCCCACAGGAGACGGCGTGCGCGAACCCAAAAACCGCCGCGCCGTGGTGACACTGCAGCCGTGACTGGTCGTGGCCCGCGACTGCGGGCCACCCAAATCACGCGGCTCCGACGCCGAAGGGATCTCTCGCGCTTTTCACGCCGTGCAGATCTCAACTGGCTAGTCCGCAATTGTGGGCCACGACAATTGGAGATACCTGACACGGGCGTCACGATTGGCTAAGGTCCGAGTGCGGAATTTCGTCAGGGCCAGGACCATGAAGGCGTATGACTACATCATTATCGGCGCGGGCAGCGCGGGCTGCGTGCTTGCCAACCGTCTTTCGGCCGACCCGAACATTCAGGTCCTGCTGATCGAAGCCGGCGGGCGCGACAAGTCGATGATGATCCACATGCCGGCCGGTATCCCCGCGCTGCTCGGCAAGCCCAATCCCTTCAACTGGTACTACGACACCGAAGGCCAGCAGCATCTCAACGGCCGCCGCCTCTACTGGCCGCGCGGCAAGGGCTGGGGCGGCTCCTCGTCGATCAACGGCATGATCTACATCCGCGGCCATGCGCGCGATTACGACCATTGGCGCCAGATGGGCTGCGAGGGCTGGTCCTTCGCCGACGTGCTCCCCTATTTCAAGCGCGCCGAGCACAACGAGAATGGCGGCGACGATTTTCACGGCGGTGAAGGCCCCTTGCGCGTCTCGAACGCACGCTCCGGCAACCCCCTCTTCCGCGCCTTCGTGCAGGCCGGCGTCGAGGCGGGCCATCCGCGTACGGACGATTTCAACGGCTATGCCCAGGAAGGCTTCGGGCCGTACCAGCTCACGATCCATGAAGGCCGGCGCTGGAGCGCAGCGACCGCCTATCTGACGCCGATACTGTCGCGGCCCAATCTGACCGTCGAATCCAACGCACTGGTGTCGCGCATCCTGTTCGAGGGCAAGCGCACGACGGGCGTCGAATATGTGCAGGACAAGCAGACGCAGCAGGCGCGCGCGACACGCGAGGTCGTCCTGTCGGGCGGCGCCGTAAACACGCCGCAGGTGCTGCTGTTGTCCGGTATCGGCGATCCCGAAATCCTCAGGCGCTTCGACATTCCCGTGGTGCAGAATTTGAAAGGCGTGGGCAGGAATCTGCAGGACCATCTCGATTGCTCGATCCAGTACGAGAGCTCGCAGCCGATCACGCTCTACAGCCAGGCCAACCCGCTCGCTGCGGCGAAAACCGGCCTGCAATATCTTCTCTTCCGCTCCGGCCTCGCCGCCGGCCAGGGCCTGGAATCGGGCGCCTTCCTGAAGAGCCGCCGCGACCTCGACACGCCCGACCTGCAATTCCACTTCATCGCGGCGCTCATGTACGACCACACGCGCAAGAAATCCGACCGCCACGGCTTCATGGCCCATGTCTGCCAGTTGCGCCCGCAAAGCCGCGGTTATGTCTCGCTGAAATCGGGCGATCCCTCCGTCGCCCCGGTAATCCAACCCAACTATCTGGAAGCCGAGGAAGACCGCCGTGCGCTGCGCGAAGGCGTGCGTCTGGCCCGCGACGTCTTTGCGCAAGCAGCGTTCGATCCCTATCGCGGCCCGGAATTGATGCCCGGCGCCCATGTCCAGAAGGACGACCAGATCGACGCCTTCGTGCGCAAGACGGCTGAGACCATCTATCACCCCGTCGGCAGCGCCAAGATGGGCGTCGACGAGGATTCGGTCGTCGATCCGCAATTGCGCGTCTATGGCATCGAAGGCCTGCGCGTCGTCGATGCATCGGTGATGCCGGCGCTCGTCTCGGGCAACACCAACGCGCCCACGATCATGATCGCCGAGAAAGCGGCGGACATGATGCTCGGCCGCGCACCGCTCCCCGCCGAAGCGGTTCGCGTCGCCGAAGATGGCGCGCGCAGGGCGGCTGCCGAATAGCGGAGCAATCGTCCCGCTTTGTGACAGGAAGTCAGCGCCTACATCCCACACGAACACGAATTGGGAAACATGTCGGCTATCGCCGCGTTGTTTGGGACGATAGTCTTGCCTATATGTTTCACGTGAAAGTGGTTCGTGTGATGCCCCGCGCGATTTTCTTTGCCTTCGCCGCCGTGATGCTCGCCCTTCCGGCTCGGGCGCAGGACACGGCCACGTTCGACGTCAAGACGATGAATTTCGATCTGTGGTGCCAGGAGCAGGCCAACCTTCCCGCAGATCGTTGCGATCAGCGTACGCCGGAAGACGAAGAGCGCTTCGAGATCTTCCGCGCCAAGATCGAGAAATACGAACTGCCTTATCTCCAGGACAGGCGGCGAGAATACAATTTCGACCGCAATGTCCTTGACCGCGATCCCGTCGACAATCCGACGGTTGGCCAGCAGTCCCCGCAGACCGCCGCGCCTCAGCCGGTTTCGGCGCAGCCCAATCCCTGAGCGGCAGCGGCGCAGCTACAGCGATTTCTGTTCCGACACGATAAAGTGTCGTTCACCAGCCGGCGCGCGATCGCGCCGCCGAGCGGCTCTTCTTTCGCCCGCCTAAGGAAAAATAGTGTCGCCAGACCGGCGATTTCCGGCCGGGCACGACGAACGGACATCACCCACCCCTTGAACTCTGCGCCACAGAGTGATTAACTCTGCTCTACAGAGTTCTCTGTTGGAGGCGGACTTGGTCGATCGCAAAGAAGCCGATGCGCTGTTGCGCGATGTGGCGGGCACCGAGAAGCGCGTGCGCGAATTCCTCGTCTACAGCCATACCGGCGACCACCTGACCCTCTGGGGCGTCATCTGGCTGGTCGGCTTCGGCGGCACTCATGTGCTCGCCACGATGCACCTGGGTCGCTGGATCGGTCCGCTTTGGTTGACCATTGACGTGATCGGCGCCGCCGGATCGGCGCTCATCGCCACGCGCAGCGCGAAGAACAAGGCGGGACGCGGCTGGGTGCCAATGAGTTTTCAACCGCTTCTGGCGGTCCTCGCGACAATCGCTTTCGGCACGCTGTGGTCGTCGCTCGGACATTTCGGCTGGCGCGAGGAGATCGCTTTCTATCCGACTTTGTTCGGCTTCCTTTTCTTCGTAGCCGGTCTATGGGCGGGCCGCGCGCTCGCCATAGGCGGCGTGCTCGTCACCGCTCTCACCCTCGCCGGCTACTATTGGACCGGCGCGTGGTTCGATGTCTGGATGGCGTTCGTCGGCGGCGGCGCGCTGATCGCTGGCGGCTTCTGGCTCAGGAGCTGACCGTGCCCGACGAGATTATCCATCAGTCCATGCGGCTGAAGATCATGGCGGCGCTGAATGTGCTCGACCGCAACGACTGGCTCGAATTCACCAGGCTTCGCGACATGCTGGATACGACGGACGGCAATCTCGGCGCCCATCTCGAGACCCTGTCGAAGGCCGGCTATGTCGGCATCGACAAGCGTTTCGAAGGCAAGCGGCCGCAGACGCGCGTGCGCGCCACCAGCACCGGCCGCAAGGCCTTCGCCGACCACGTCGCCTATCTGCGCGACATCCTCAATTCCGCGTCCAACCCGTAAGGAGTCCGCCATGAGATATTTCGCGCAAGCCCTGAAGCCAGTGATCGGCGACCTTCTGTCCAGCATCCTGTTCGTTGCACTCTACGAGTTCACCGGCAACATCATCTTCGCCATTGCGTTCGGCATCGTCGTGGGCGCGGCCCAGATCGCCTGGCGCAAATGGCGCGGTCATCATGTTGATGCGATGCAATGGATGAGCCTCGTGCTCGTCGTCGTGCTCGGCGCGGCTACGCTCGTTACCCGCGATCCGCGCTTTGTCCTGGTCAAGCCGAGCATAGGCGCCTTCGCGGTCGGCTTCGTGATGATGCGCCGTAACTGGCTCGGCCGCTATCTGCCGCCCATCGTCAGCCAGAACGTGCCGGAGGGCGTCGTCGTCGGCTTCAGCTATGCCTGGTCGGTTCTCATGTTCGCGCAGGGCGCGGCCAATCTCGCCGTCGCCTACTGGCTCGGACCGAAAGTGTGGGCGGTCTACACCGCGTTCGTGCCAACGGCATCGTGGTTCGCGCTGTTCGGACTGCAGTTCCTCACGTTTCGATGGTTCATCAGCCGCAAGCTGCGTGCAGCCGCCGCGACGCCGGTCCTGCTTGCCGCAGAGTGATCGCGAGCGCCTGTTCCGCCGGGCAAACGCCGCGCGTCACTGCGCGGCCTTTGTGTCGGTGTCGACGAGGAACAATCCACCGAAGACGTCGCGAAGGGTCTCGGCATCGAAATGGACCGTCATCGGCTTGTCCTGGCTGATGACCAGGCGAAGGTGAGGCGCCTTTGGGTGATTGCGCAGCGCGGGCGGCGGCGGGGGTGGCGGCGGAAGCGTATCGAAGGTGGAGAGCGGCTCGTCCTCACGGATGATCTGAGAGCCGACGAGACGCTCATAGGCGATGGCGTTGCCGAGCAGCGGCGAGGGATCGCCCAAAATCTGCACCAGACCAAGGAAACGCGTCGCCTCCTCGCCGTTGAAGGAGACGGGAACGAGCGTCGTCTCGAGCTCGACCATTCCGTTGTTGGTGGTCGCCGCGATAGAGGCGAGGCAGACGGGCTTCTTCATCTGTAGCGCCTGCTTCAGGAGAGAGGCGAGCGCCATGCCCGACTGCGTCTCCCAATGGGCGAGGAAGTTCGTGCCCTTCAACTCCATTCCGAAGCGTTCGCACAGCGCCGTGCCGGCGAGCCGGTACGTCGGGCGCGCGGTGGACGCCATATCGAGAATGAAGCTGTAGGCCAGCATGCGCTTGATCGCGCGCGGATCGATATCGGTCTGGTTGGGAACGTCGCGTCCCTTGCGCAGACGGCCCCAATAACCAACCAGCAGATGAGAGTTCTTATGTTTCATGACCCGCTCGCACCGTTGTCTCTGCGGGCAACGCGTTTCGAACTGCTCCAGTTCGGGACGGCGCGTTGCCCTTGTGCTTCCTGTTGAGCGAAAGACGTGCCACAGGCACATGCGCGACGCAGTTCATGTCCGACGGGGCGGCGATCAGGGAGTAAGCCGGCTCGAATTCCCGGTCGGTCAGTTCCACGGGCCGCGGCGTGCGACCGGGCCGAAATAGGGAACATGGGACGATTTCAGCAACGGCGTGAGCAGAAGCCCCGCCGCGAATCCACCGACATGCGCCCACCAAGCGACGCCAGGCTGTGTCGGATCGGAGACGGCGGCCGAGACGAGCTGCATGACGAACCAGACGCCGACCACCCATACCGCACTGATCCGGAATGGGAAAAAGATGATGCCCAACGGCACGATCACGGTGACCCGGGCGCGCGGATATAAAAGCATATAGGCGCCGAGCACGCCCGAGATCGCGCCCGAAGCCCCGATCATGGGAACCTTCGAAGTCGGGTCCATGAACGCCATGGCCAACGCTGCCGCCACGCCGCAGACGAGGTAGAACAAGGTAAATCGCGCGTGGCCCATCGCGTCTTCGATGTTGTTCCCGAAGATCCAGAGATAGAGCATGTTGCCAGCGATATGCAGGATCGAACCGTGCAGGAACATCGCGATGAAGATCGTCGCGAACGGCGGCACGCCCATGATCTGCGATGGCGCGGCCTGCGGCTTCAGCAGCGCATCTGGTGTGAAGCCCAGGATGTCGAGGGCCGCATCCATGCCCTTTGCGCCGAGCGACACTTCCCAGCCATAGACGAACACGCAGGCGAGGATGATGGCCCAGGTGATGAAGGGGGTCAGCCGCGAGGGATTGTCGTCCGAGATCGGGATCATGTTTTTCGAGGCCGGCGGCTCGCCCGACACTCTGTGCCATTTCGGGCCAAAGAGAGGCAGCAAAGCCTCTCATCCCATGGCACAGATCGTGAAGCACCGGGCTTGGTCATTAAGGCTTTGACGCCGAAAAAACGGGCTTGCGCCATCGAACGTTGTTTGGTTCGCCCGGACGGCAAGGAGTTATAGCATGTCACGCCGGTCTCACAGTTCCATCGCGGCAACGCTGGTCAGCGCGTGCCTCGTCCTCACGCCCTACTCGCAGGCCCTGGCGGGCGGCATGGGCGACACCCATGGCGGCGGCTACGGCAATATGGGATCGGGCCCGACCTGCAAGAACATGCCGGTCACCTATTACCACCCGGTGACGGTCAACAAGAACATCAACATCTACAAGCCCGTCACCATCAACAAAGACATCAACATCTACAAGCCTGTGACGATCAACAAAGACATCAATATCGTGAAGAACATCGACGTCTCGAAAAACATCACGATCAATAAGAATATCGAAATCAACAAATCGATCGTCATCAACAAGGGTGGCGGGGCGCAGGCGGAAGCGCAGGCCTTTGCCGCGGCACAGGCGAGCGCGAGCTCGAGCTCTTCCGCGAACGTCGTCGTGTACAGCGGCGGCGGCAGCTACGAGAGCGTCACGATCAACAATCACGGCGGCGAGATCGGCCAGGTGCAGACGCAGGCGGCCTGCGAGATGCAGGAAGCGACCGTGGTCAAGGCGATCCATGCCGTGTGCATCTCCGAAGAGGGCCGCGAGTTTCCGGCGTCGCACATGTTCGGCGAGACTTGGATCGAGTCCGCCTTTGAAGGCGAAGTCGCGCGCTGCATTCCCGGCTCGCACCTGAAGGTCGTGATCGGCGACGTGCTGCAATCCGACCAGGGCATGGCCGGCACCTATCAGAACGGCACCGTGCTGGAATGCGCCGAGCATGAGGCACTGCGTCACTTCAAGGACGGCATGCTGAAATGCGCGCCGGCCGTCCCCGTGCCCGACTGCACCGAGCGCACCAATCTGCGCCGCTATGGAACGGGCGATATGTTCTTCTCCTACCGCTCGCAGGTCTGCGTCACCTCCACGAGGACTGCCCAGCGCGAGCTCGACGTGACCGGCATGACGCTCGAAGGCGGCGTGGGCGGTTCCGCCAACTGATCACTGCCTCCTTCTCCCACAATCGATCGCCCCGTGGGCTAAGGCTCGCGGGGCGTTTTTTTGGCAATTCATCCGATCGGGGAGCGCGCGCTTGCGCCCCGGGGGTCGGCTGGTATTGTGCGGCCGCACTATCCAAACCCCGCCCAAACAAGGTTTCCTTCGATGAATATCCACGAATATCAGGCCAAGGCCGTGCTCAGCGGCTTCGGCGCTCCTGTGCCGCGGGGCATGTCCGCCTTCACGGTCGATGAAGCCGTCGCCGCGGCAAAGGAGCTGGGCGGTCCGGTGTGGGTGGTGAAGGCGCAGATTCATGCTGGCGGACGCGGAAAGGGCGGCGGTGTCAAGGTCGTCAAGTCGGTCGACGACGTGAAGAAGGAAGCCGAGCGCATGCTCGGCATGACACTCGTCACCCATCAGACCGGTCCGCACGGCCGCCTGGTAAAGCGTCTCTACATCGAAGACGGCTCGGCAATCGAGCGCGAGCTCTATCTCTCCGCTCTCGTCGATCGTGCCACCGCGCGCGTCGCCTTCATCGCCTCCACAGAAGGCGGCATGGACATCGAAGAGGTCGCGCACAAGACGCCGCAGAAGATCAAGACGTTCCAGGTCGAGCCGGCCGCAGGCTACTCGCCCTATATCGGCAACGAGATCGCGGTATCGCTTGGCCTCAAAGGCGACCAGGCCAAGCAATGCGGCGCCGTGGTCAAGAGCCTCTACGACGCCTTCATCGCCAAGGACATGAGCCTGCTCGAGATCAATCCGCTCGTCGTCACCAAGGACGGCAAGATCGTCTGCCTCGACGCCAAGATCAATTTTGACGACAACTCGCTTTACCGGCACAAGGACATCCAGGAGCTCCGCGATCCCGACGAAGAGGATCCGATGGAGCGCGAGGCCAGCAAGTACGATCTCTCCTATATCAAGCTCGACGGCTCGATCGGCTGCATGGTGAACGGCGCCGAACTCGCCATGGCGACGATGGATATCATCAAGCTCTATGGCAGCGAGCCCGCCAACTTCCTTGACGTCGGCGGCGGCGCCTCCAAGGAAAAGGTGACAGCCGCGTTCAAGATCATCGTCTCCGATCCGAACGTGAAGGGCATCCTGGTCAACATCTTCGGCGGCATCATGAAATGCGACATCATCGCCGAAGGCATCGTCGCCGCCGCGCGCGAGATTTCGCTCTCGGTGCCGCTTGTGGTGCGCCTCGAAGGCACCAATGTCGATCTCGGCAAGAAAATCCTCGCGGATTCCGGCCTGCCCATCCTGTCGGCGAGCGACCTCGCGGACGCCGCACAGAAAATCGTCAAAGCAGTGAAAGAAGCGAAGTAATGTCCATCCTCGTCGACAAGAACACCAAGGTCATCTGCCAGGGCTTTACCGGCAACCAGGGCACGTTCCATTCGGAACAGGCGATCGCCTACGGCACCAAAATGGTGGGTGGCACCTCGCCCGGCAAAGGCGGCAGCAAGCATCTGGGACTTCCCGTGTTCGACACAGTGCGCGAGGCGGTCGAGGCGACCGGCGCCACCGCGACCGCGATCTACGTACCGCCGCCGTTTGCGGCCGACGCGATCCTGGAAGCGATCGATGCGGAGATTCCTCTGATCGTCTGCATCACCGAAGGCATTCCCGTGCTGGACATGGTCAAGGTGAAGCGCTCGCTGTCTGGCTCGAAGTCGCGTCTCATCGGACCAAACTGCCCGGGCGTCATCACGCCGGGCGAATGCAAGATCGGCATCATGCCGGGCCATATCCACCGCCGCGGCTCCGTGGGCATCGTCTCGCGCTCGGGCACGCTCACCTATGAAGCCGTGGCGCAGACGACGGCGGCGGGCCTCGGCCAATCCTCCTGCGTCGGCATCGGCGGCGATCCTGTGAAGGGCACCGAGCACATCGAAGTACTTGAGATGTTCCTGGGCGACCCCGAGACCAAGTCGATAATCATGATCGGCGAGATCGGGGGCAGCGCCGAGGAAGATGCGGCCGATTTCGTCAAGCGCTCGAAGGTGAAGAAGCCGATGGTGGGTTTCATCGCCGGCGTCACGGCACCTCCCGGCCGCCGCATGGGCCATGCCGGCGCGATCATCTCCGGCGGCAAGGGCGGCGCGGAATCCAAGATCGAGGCGATGCGCGCGGCCGGCATCCGCGTGTCTCCCAATCCGGCTGCGCTCGGGACGACGATGGTCGAGCTACTGGGCGGGAAATAACGCGCGTTCGCCGAGGCCGCGGATGAGATGCTGCAGCGGCCTCTCGAAATACCGGTAGCTCAGGGCCGCGAGCCCGATGAGGGCTGCGTAGAACAGCACCAGTGCCCCGCCATTCTCGAAAGTTTCGCTCTGCCAGCCCAGCCGCAGCGCCACCAGCGCCAGCGCCAGCTGCAGCGGGAAGTGCAGCAGATAGCTCGAATAACTGATGTCGCCCAGGAACGACAGCCGCTCGTAGCGGCCGCCCAGGACCTGCTCATGCAGGGCAAGGGCCGCGAGCGTGAGGGGGCTCACGATCAGGATGAACATCAGCAGGAGCATGTTGTCGCGCTCCAATCCGTAGAACCGCGCGCCATCGGCCGACATGTGGCTGGTAAGGAAGCGGTCGACTACGACCAGCGGATCGAGATAGTTCACGACCGCGACGACGGCCCAGCCGGCCAAAGCGCCGGCGATCACGAAGCGCGCGATGCGCGCAGCGTCGCTGCGCGCCTTGATCGCGACGATCAGGTGATAGACGGCACCGCCGATGAAGAACCCGATCAGGCCGCGCCCGATCATCTCGTTGTAGGCCAGGAAGATCACGATCCCGACGCCGGCGATGTCGAGCGCCGCGCGCATGCCGTTGAGGCCCGAGCGCACCACCGCGAAGAAGACGACGTAGAGAAGGACCTCGACCGAGACCGACCACGCCGGCCCGTTGAAGGATTGATCGAGCGTGGGCGGCAGCCATTGCTGCGCCATCAGCAGCGTGCGCCAAGCATAGTCCCAGCCATTCGCGTCGTAGATGAAATACGTGCCGGTCGCGTTTTGGAACATCGTCTGCATCAGCGCGACCGCGACGAAGGTTGCGAAGTGCAACGGATAAAGACGCGAGAAGCGCAGCAACGCGAATTTGCCGCCGCCGATCGCGCCCGACGCGATCGCCTCGGCGTACAGCCAGAAGAAGACATAGCCCGACAGCGCGAAGAACAGATCGACCGCGGCCCAGCCGACGAAATAGAACGGCTTCAGCAAGGGATAGAAAGGTTGCGCCGAACGCTGCCAACCCGCCTGCCAGACGCCGCTGATGGCGTAGAAATGTTGCCAGTGCCAAAGGACGACCGCGAGCGCGGCCACGCCGCGCAATGCATCGAGCGAATAGAGTCGCCCGGTGAGCCTTGGCTGCTTTGGCATGCGACCGTCGTAATCCTGTCCCATTGAGCCCATATTAACGGTGGAAAGCGTTGAATAGCCGACAGTTCAGCGTTACGCCTCCCTCATTACTGGCCCTATAAGCACAGGGGCCGCTCAGGACGGGCCAGGCCCAAAAAGCCTCACCCAAACCATTGATATGACAAGCCAATCTTCTCCAGACCGGATCGCCAGAGCCTCCAATGAGGTCCTCGAATCGACCTCGTTCCTGTTCGGCACCAACGCCCAATATATCGAAGCGTTATATGCCCAGTATCTCGAAAACCCCGATGCGGTCGACGAGACATGGCGCGCCTATTTCGCCGAGCTCGGGCAGAGCAGCCTTTCGCCCGCGCAGGTCGGCCGCGGCCCGGGGTGGCGGCGCGACGCAAGACCACAATTCGAGAATGGCGAACTTGTCTCGGCGCTGACCGGCCTGTGGCCGTCGGAGAAGAACGAGACGAATGTCCGCGATCAACGCGTCGCGGCCCAGGAATCCATCCGGGCCATTCAGCTTGTCCGCGCCTATCGCGTGATGGGACATCTCGAAGCCGATCTCGATCCGCTCAAGATCTCGCCCAAGGTCCCCCATCCCCAGCTCGACCCGAGCTTCTACGGCTTCCATGCCGACGACCTCGACCGCCCGATTTTCATCGACGGCGTGCTCGGCCTCGAAACGGCGACGCCGCGCCGGATGGTCGACATCCTCAAGCGCACCTATTGCGGGCGCATCGGCTACGAGTTCATGCACATCAGCGATCCGGAGCAGAAGGACTGGCTCCAGCGCCGCATCGAAGGGCCGGACAAGGAGATCCTGTTCACGCCCGAGGGCAAGCGCGCGATCCTGAACAAGCTGATCGAGTCGGAAGGCTTCGAGAAATTCTCCGGCCTGCGCTTCCTCGGCACCAAACGATTCGGCCTCGACGGCGGCGAAGCGACGATCCCCGCGTTAGAGCAGATCATCAAGCGCGGCGGCCAGCTCGGCGTGAAGGAGATCGTGCTCGGCATGTCCCATCGCGGGCGGCTGAACGTGCTCGCCAACGTCATGGCCAAGCCCTATCGCCAGATCTTTCATGAATTCCAGGGCGGCGCCGCCACCCCCAGCGAAGTCGAAGGTTCGGGCGACGTCAAATATCATCTGGGCGCCTCGTCGGACCGCGAGTTCGACAACAACAAGGTGCATCTGTCGCTGACGGCCAATCCGTCCCACCTCGAAGCCGAGGATGCGATCGTGCTCGGCAAGGCGCGCGCCAAGCAGTTCCAGCTTGGCGACAAGACTTCGCGCGCGAGCGTCATGCCGCTGCTGCTGCACGGCGATGCGGCTTTCGCCGGACAGGGCGTGGTGGCGGAATGCTTCGCCATGTCGGGTACCAAGGGCTTCCGCACCGGCGGCACCATACATTTCATCGTCAACAACCAGATCGGGTTCACCACGGCACCGATCTATTCGCGCTCCTCGCCCTATCCTTCCGACGTCGCTCTGATGGTGCAGGCGCCGATCTTCCATGTGAACGGCGACGATCCGGAAGCAGTCGTGCATTGCGCGCGCATCGCCACCGAATTCCGACAGCTGTTCCACAAGGACGTCGTCATCGACATGTTCTGCTATCGCCGCTTCGGTCACAACGAGACCGACGAGCCGGCGTTCACCCAGCCCCTGATGTACCGCGCGATCAAGGATCATCCCACGACGCTCGAACTCTACGCCGCGAAGCTCGTGTCCGAAGGCACGCTGACGGAAGACGACGTGCGCGCAATGATCGCCGACTTCAACAAGCGTCTGGACGAGGAATATGACGCCTCCAAAGCGCATCGCCCGAACCGCGCGGACTGGCTCGACGGGCGCTGGGCGGGTTTGGCGATGGCGCCGAAAGGCGGCGACCGTCGCGGCGAGACGGCCGTGCCGCTGGACGTCATCCAGGATGTCGGCCGCGCGATCACGACCGTGCCGGAAGGCTTCCACGTCCACAAGACGATCGCACGCCAGCTTCAGGCGAAGGCCGAAATGCTCAAGACGGGCGAAGGCATTGACTGGGCGACGGCGGAGGCCCTGTCCTTTGGCACGCTTCTCAAGGAAGGCGTGCCGGTTCGCCTCTCCGGCCAGGACAGCTCGCGCGGCACCTTCTCGCAGCGCCACTCCGTCCTCATCGACCAAGAAACCGAGGACCGTTACACGCCGCTTAACCACATTGCCCAGGGCCAAGCCGAGCTCGAAGTCATCGACACGCTTCTTTCCGAAGAGGCGGTGCTGGGCTTCGAGTACGGCTATTCCTCGGCGGAGCCGCGCGCACTCGTGCTGTGGGAAGCGCAGTTCGGCGACTTCGCCAACGGCGCACAGGTCGTGGTCGACCAGTTCATCGTTTCGGGCGAGATGAAGTGGCTGCGCATGTGCGGCCTCGTGATGCTTCTGCCGCACGGTTACGAAGGCCAGGGGCCGGAGCATTCCTCCGCGCGGCTCGAGCGCTATCTGCAGCTCTGCGCCCAGGACAACATCCAGGTCTGCTATCCGACGACGCCGGCGAACTATTTCCACGTCCTGCGCCGGCAGGTGCATCGGCCGTTCCGCAAGCCTCTGATCCTGATGACGCCGAAGTCGCTTCTTCGAAATAAGAAGTGCACCTCGTTCCTCGCCGATCTCGGTCCCGGCTCCTCTTTCCATCGCGTGTTGCGCGACCAAGCCGAGGTCGTGCCGGGCGCAACGACGATCACGCTCGCCGACGACAGCGAGATCAAGCGGGTGATCCTGTGCACCGGCAAGGTCTATTTCGACCTGATGGAAGCGCGCGAGAAGGCGAACGAGAACAGGATCCAGATCCTGCGTATCGAACAGCTCTATCCGTTCCCCGAGAACGTGCTGGCGCTGGAGCTGAACCGCTTCCCGAAGGCCGAGATCATTTGGTGCCAGGAAGAGCCGAAGAACCAGGGCGCCTGGAACTTCATCGCGCCGCGGATCGAAGACACGATCGGCCAGTTGGGCGGCAAATCGCGCCCGCGCTATGTCGGCCGGCCCGAATATGCGTCTACGGCGGCCGGTCTCATGGTACAGCACAACGCCGAGCTTAAGGCGTTCCTGAGCGAAGCCCTGGCGCTATAACTCCGTCTAGAGATATCGAGGGTCCCGTGAGCATTGAAATCAAGGTTCCAGCGATGGGCGAGTCGGTCTCCGAGGCCACCATCGCGCGCTGGTTCAAGAAGAAGGGCGACGCCGTCACGCGCGACGAGCCGCTTCTCGAACTCGAAACCGACAAGGTGACGGTCGAAGTGCCGGCGCCCGCGGACGGCACGATCGAGTCGATCTCCGCCAATGACGGCGACACCGTCCAGGTCGGCACCGTCCTCGGCACCATCGCTGAGGGGAAATCGGGCGCGAAGACGGCACCCGTCGTCGCCAAGACCTCCGACGCCGCGGCGCCCAAGCCGGCCGCGCCGAAACCTGCTCCGGCTTCAGCCCCCGCGCCGGCCGCCGCCGCTCCCGCGGCCAAGCCTGCTGCGCCTGTGCCCCAGGCGCCGGTCATGCCCTCCGTCCGCCGCATCGCCGAAGAAAACGGCCTCGATCCCGCCCGCGTCAACGGCAGCGGCCGCGACGGCCGCGTGCTGAAAGGCGACATGCTGGCCGCGCTCGAAACGCGCGCCTCGACTCGCGAGACGCCGCGTCCGGCGCCCGCACCTTCCGGCCCGCGCAGCAACGCCGCACGCGAGGAACGCGTGCCGATGTCGCGCCTGCGCCGCACCATCGCTTTGCGGCTGAAGGAATCGCAGAACACCGCCGCCCAGCTCACGACCTTCAACGAAGTCGACATGAGCCACGTCATGGCGCTCAGGACCGAATACAAGGACAGCTTCGAGAAGAAGCACGGCGTCCGCCTCGGTTTCATGGGCTTCTTCGTGAAGGCCTGCATCGCCGCGCTGAAGGAGTTGCCGAACGTCAACGCCGAGATCGAAGGCGACGACATCGTTTACAAGAACTACTACGACATCGGCGTCGCGGTCTCGACCGAGAAGGGACTCGTGGTGCCCGTCGTTCGCGATGCGGACAAGCTGTCGCTGGCGCAGATCGAGGCCACTATCCACGATCTCGGATTGCGCGCGCGCGACGGCAAGCTGAAGATCGACGAGTTGCAGGGCGGCACTTTCACGATCACCAATGGCGGCGTATTCGGCTCGCTGATGTCGACGCCGATCATCAACGTACCGCAATCGGGCATCCTCGGCATGCACAAGATCCAGCCGCGCCCGGTCGCGATCGACGACAAGGTCGAGATCCGGCCGATGATGTATCTGGCGCTGTCCTACGACCACAGGCTCGTCGACGGCCGCGAAGCCGTCACCTTCCTCGTGCGCGTGAAGGAAAACCTGGAAGACCCGCAGCGGCTTCTGCTCGATATCTGAGGTCGTCATCCCCGGCGAGCGCGCAGCGCGAGGCAAGGGGGACCAGCCGGCGCGCGTCTGCGCGCCGACTGATTCTTTCGCGCTCGCTGATGCTCGCTTGCTGGGTCCCCGCTTTCGCGGGGATGACGATCTTTATTTGATAGCGTCAATGCGAAGAGAGATTAACCGCTCTTCTTGGCGCGTTCGAGGTCGGATTGTTCGAGTTTGGCGAGCTCGACATGGGCGCGCAATTCGATCTCGTCGAGAACAACGCGCAGTTTCGGGTCGGCGAAGGTCTCATGCCGCTTGCCCACGGCGACGGCGAGCCGATTGAGCGTCGCGCGCGGAATACCGCCCGCGAGCAATCCGTCGCGCACCTGATCGAGCAGGCCGAGCAATTGCTCACCATGGGCCGCGCCGCGCGAACGGCCGTTGGTCGAATCGTCCATTTCCTG
Organism: uncultured Alphaproteobacteria bacterium; assembly: GCA_963802815.1. Lineage (GTDB taxonomy): Bacteria > Pseudomonadota > Alphaproteobacteria > Micropepsales > Micropepsaceae > Rhizomicrobium. Next base: position 9,770 of record CAWDKN010000053.1, on the reverse strand, counting down.
AAGCGAGAGAAGGCTGTCGAGCGATGCGATCGGGCCGGGACTCGAGATAACCGGCGCGTGCGGTTCGGCCGGCTCGGAGAGCTTGAAGGTTTCGGACGTGCCTGAGCTGACCGCTTTGCGTGTGACGCGCGGACTGTCGACTCGGCCGGTTCCTTTGATCTCCACGGGCGTTTAGCCCCAATGCGACAAGTCAGCTTCGCGCATCGTGGTTAAGAAGTCGTTACGCGCGAAAAGGCGCGCCCATAGGGCGTTTACCGACGATGATAGGGGTGTCCGGCGAGGATGGTGAACGCGCGGTAAATCTGCTCGGCAGCCATCGCGCGGACAAGCAGATGCGGCCAGGTCTGCGGCCCGAAAGCGAGGCTGCGCCCCGCGCGGATTCGCGGCAAAGGGCCGAGCCCATCCGGGCCGCCGATCACCAGAACCAGGTCCTTTGTGCCCGCATCGCGCAGCGCGCCGAGCATGTCGGCGAAGTCCTCGCTCGTCATGCCTTTGCCCCTGGCGTCGAGGAGAATGACATGAGCGCCGTCGGGCACCCGGGCCGAGAGCCGCTCCGCCTCGTCGCTCATGCGGGTCTTGACGTCGCGTGCCTTGGAGACCGCGATCTCCTCGACGGAGATGTGGGGCACGCCCATGCCCCGGCCCATGGCCGACGCGCGGTCGATGTAGTCGGTTGCAAGCGCGCCTTCCTGCGTGCCGCGCGAATAGCCGACGGCCAGAACGGTGAGGCGCATGAAGGATTACCGCGTTGCGCGCGCCGCGCGCGTCGGCTCTTCCACCGACCACATGCCTTCGAGATCGTAATAGTCGCGCACTTCCGGTCGGAAGATATGGACGATCACGTCACCCGCATCGACAAGGACCCAATCGCCCTGCGCCAGGCCATCTACCGGCCGCGTGCCGTAGCCGGCTTCCTTCAGCCGCCGCGCCAGATGCTCGGCGATCGAGGAGACATGCCGCCCCGAACGCCCTGTCGCGATCACGATGGCGTCGGCGAGTGCCGAACGGCCCTCGAGCTCGATCGTCACGATGTCCTCGGCCTTGTCGTCGTCCAGCGATTTCTGGATGCGCGCCAGCAGCGCCCGGTCGAGCTGCTCGTTCCTGACCACAGCCTTGGCCTTGGGTTTCGGAGCTTTCGGCTTCGCGACCTTGGCCTCCGCGTCTTTTGGTTTTGTGTTTCTCGGTTTCGAGGCTTTGGGACTCGCGGCGCGCTTGGCGCCGGGCTTCTTGGGACTAGGGTTCGTTCTCCGTCAGTGCGAAAGGCGCAACGTCGAGGAAACGAATGCCATGCCGGACCGTTGCTTCCCGCCTCTCGCGCTGCGGGGCGAGACTAGCATGTCGGGATGGCGCGGACCAAGGCCTCGCCCTGCTCGGCCGCCTCGCGGATTGCAGTGGAGCTCTGCCTGTTGCGCTTGCCATCGATGATGGCGATGGCGGGCGGCTTGGCCGTCACGAGATCGCCGGAGCAGTGCCGCGCGGGCGCAAAGCGCAGGATCGGCTTTGCATGCAGGGCCGCGAGTACGGAGCCCGGCCGCATGACGACCGCGATGGGCATCTGGCGTGCAATGTCCGGCCAACGCCGCCAGCGCCGGAAACTCTCGAGATTGTCGCTGCCCATCACCCAGACGAATTTCACGGCCGGGAAGCGCTGTCGGAGCGCCCGCAACGTGTCGATCGTGTAATGGGTACCGAATGTCTTTTCGATGTCCATGACCAGCGTACGCGGATGGCGTGCGATGTCTTCCGCGAAGGCCAGACGATGCTCCAGCGGCATCATGCCGATGGTCGGCTTGAGCGGATTTTGCGGCGCTACGAGCCACCACACATAGTCGAGATTGAGCCGCTTGCGCGCCATTTCGCTGATATGCAGATGACCTTCATGGGCCGGATTGAACGAGCCGCCCAGAAGGCCGATGCGAAGCCCGTTCGCAATGGGTCCTGGTGGGCGCAGCCAGCGATGTTTCCTATACACGAATCTGTCCGTTTCCGCGCACGACATATTTAAACGTGGTGAGCTGTTCGACGCCGACGGGCCCGCGCGCGTGCAGCTTGCCCGTGCCGATTCCGATCTCGGCTCCCATGCCGAACTCCGCACCGTCGGCGAATTGCGTGGAGGCGTTCCACAGCACGATCGCGGAGTCGAGCGCGGAGAGGAAATGCTCCGCCGTCGCCTTGTCTTCGGTGACGATCGACTCGGTGTGTTTCGAGCCATAGGTCTCGATGTGTTCGATGGCTTCGTCGACGCCGTCGACGACCTTCACCGCGATGACCGCGTCGAGATATTCACGGCCCCAATCTTCGTCGGTCGCGGGCGTGGCGGACGGAAACACCCAGCGGACGCTCTTGTCGCCGCGGATCTCGCAGCCGGCTTTTTTGAGATCGGTGAGAATCGGAATGCCGTGCGAGGTCAGCACGGCGCTGTCGATCAGAAGCGTCTCGGCCGCGCCGCAGACGCTGGTGCGCCGCATCTTGGCATTGAGGACGATCGCGCGCGCTTTCGAGAGATCCGCGGCCTTGTCGACGTAGACATGGCAGATGCCTTCGAGATGGGCGAGCACCGGCACGCGCGCTTCCTCCATCACTCGGCTTGTCAGCCCCTTGCCGCCGCGCGGGATAACGAGATCGATACTGCCTCCGAGGCCGGATAGCAGAAGCCCGACCGCCGCGCGGTCCGTCGAGGCGACGCGCGTGATCGCCGCCTCGGGCAGGCCCGCGGCGCGCAGCCCTTCCACCATCGCCGCATGGATGGCGCCCGAGGAATGCATCGAGTCCGAGCCGCCGCGCAGGATCACGGCATTGCCGGATTTGATGCAGAGTGCAGCCGCGTCCGCGGTCACGTTCGGCCGGCTTTCATAGATTATGGCTATGACGCCGATCGGCGTCGCCACGCGTGCGATGTCGAGGCCGTTCGGCTGCGTCCAGCGCGCCAGCTCGCGGCCAATGGGATCGGGAAGGGCGGCGACGACCTCCACGCCTTTTGCCATCGCTTCGATGCGCGCGGGGTCGAGCATGAGACGGTCGAGCAGTGAGGCGCTCAGGCCGGACTCTTTTCCCGCCGCGAGATCCTTCTCGTTTGCCACGAGAATGTCCTTCGCCCGCGCACGGATGGCAGCCGCACCGGCCTGCAGCGTTTTGGTCTTCTGCTCCGAGGAGGCCTCGCGCAGCGCGCGGGACGCCACGCGCGCTGCCTGTCCCAGCGTGCGCATCTCGCTCGCGAGCAATTCGCTGGCCGGCTCCCGCACGTTCATCGTCAAGGTCCCGTGAGCGCGAGGTCGTCGCGATGGATCATCTCGTCACGGCCACGGTAGCCCAGGATGGCCTCGATTTCGAGCGAGCGCTTGCCGGCGATACGCTCCGCGTCGGCTGCGCCATAGGCCGCAATGCCGCGCGCAATCTCGCGGCCGTCCTGGCCGCGCACCAGCACCGCATCGCCGCGCTCGAAGCGCCCATCGATCTGGCGGACGCCGGCGGGCAGAAGGCTCTTGCCCTCGCCCAACGCTTTGACCGCGCCGGCGTCGATGACGAGAACTCCCTGCGGTTGCAGCACGCCGGCGATCCAGCGCTTGCGCGCCGCGGCCGGCGTCACGCTCGCATGAAAGCGCGTGGCGCGCGCACCGCCGCGGATCGCGGCGACCGGATGATCGGGCTTGCCCTTGGCGATGATCACGCCGCAGCCCGCGCTGGTGGCAATCTTCGCGGCCATCAGCTTGGACGTCATGCCGCCGCGGCCGACGCCGGATACGGACTCGCCCGCCATCGCCTCGATCTCCGGGGTGATCGCTTCGACATGAGCAAGATGCGTTGCGCTTGGATCGCGCGTCGGATCGGCGGTGTAGAGGCCGTCGACGTCGGAAAGCAGGACGAGAAGGTCCGCTTCCATCATCGAGGCGACGCGCGCGGCAAGACGGTCATTGTCGCCGAAACAATCTCGGCGGTCGCGACCGTGTCGTTCTCGTTGATCACCGGAATGCTGCCGAGTCCGATCAGCGTGCGCAACGTGGCGCGCGCGTTGAGATAGCGGCGGCGTTCTTCCGTGTCGCCGAGCGTGAGCAGAATCTGCGCGGCGACGAGGCCTTCGCCTTCGAAGCAATCGGCATAGGCTTCGGCAAGACGGACTTGGCCCGCCGCAGCCGCAGCCTGGCTTTCCTCGAGACGCAGCGATCCCGACTTCAGCTTCAGCGCGCGCCGTCCGAGCGCAATGGCGCCGGACGAGACCAGGACCACGTCGCGACCTTCGCGGCGCAGTGCGGCGATGTCGGTGCAGAGCGAGCGCAGCCAGTCGCGGCGCAATGTGCCGGAGTGGGAGTCGACAAGTAGGGACGAGCCGACCTTGACGACGATGACGTGCGCAGAGGCGAAGAGGTCAGACATGGCTGGTACGTATCAGTTGCGGTAACTCACAACAGCCGTCATGGCCGCCCCTGTGGCGGCCATTCATGACCACAGGTGTCTGCGTGGCCGCGGCTCGCGCGGCCACGATGCGGCCGAGACGCTTGCGCGTGGCGCGCAGACGGCGCGCCAATTCACGCCTTGCGTTCATGGGTGGGCGGGACAAGCCCGCCCATGACGAACTCTTGAAAAGTGTCACGGCGTCCAGGCCCGGTCCGGCACGCCACGCTTCGCGTTGCGCTGTTTCATGATTGTCACGGCCATCGCGCGCAGCACGGAATCGACGCCTTCGCCGCTAACGCCGGAGAGAATGAGAACCGTGTGGCCGCAGGCTTTCTCGAGCGCGGCGCGCTTCTTGGCGATCGCAGCTTTGGGGATTGCATCGACCTTGTTGAGCGCGACGATCTCGGGCTTCTCGTTCAGGCCGTGCCCGTAAGCTTCGATCTCGCCGCGGATGGTCTTGTAGGCCCTGGCGATGCCCGGCTGAGTGCCGTCGACCAGATGCAGGATGGCGTTGCAGCGTTCGGCATGGCCGAGGAACTTGTCGCCGAGGCCGACGCCTTCATGCGCGCCTTCGATCAGGCCCGGCAGATCGGCGAGCACGAAATCGGTCTCGTCGATGCGCACGACGCCGAGCTGCGGCGTCAGCGTGGTGAAGGGATAATCCGCGATCTTCGGCCGCGCGCTCGAGACGCGCGATAGGAACGTGGACTTGCCGGCGTTCGGCAAGCCGACGAGTCCGGCATCGGCGATGAGCTTCAGCTTAAGGACGATGATCTTTTCCTCTCCCGGCTGGCCGGGATTGGCGTGGCGCGGCGCCTGGTTGGTCGCGCTCTTGAAATGGGCGTTGCCAAAGCCGCCATTGCCGCCGCGCAGGAGAAGCACGCGTTCTCCCGAAACGGCGAGATCGGCGATCAGCGTCTCGCCGTCTTCTTCATAGATATGGGTACCGACGGGCACGCGCATAACGGCGTCGGCGCCGGCCGCGCCGGACATCAGCTTGCCCATGCCGCCCTCGCCGTTCTTGCCGCGCACATGCTGCTGATAGCGATAGTCGATCAAGGTGTTGAGATTCTCGACCGCTTCGGCCCAGACGTCTCCGCCGCGGCCGCCATTTCCGCCATAGGGACCACCGTATTCGATGAACTTCTCGCGGCGGAACGCAATGCAGCCATTGCCGCCCGCGCCGCTCTGAATATAGACCTTGGCGACATCGAGGAATTTCATCGTGACACCGTGAAAGTCGCAAAACGCGATCGCTTCGTCCAAACAATGCCCACAGCGGCACAATCCAAAAAAACGTCATGGCCAGCCCTGTGGCGGCCACCCGTGAAAACCCCGCTGAAACGGGCGCGCCTTGTGCGCGCCACACGAAGATTTCTCCGCAACACCGTCGTCGCGCGAGCCGCGGCCACACAGACAGCCGCGTTCCTGGGTGGGCGGGACAAGCCCGCCCATGACGACCTTTGTGGTTTCGCACGAAGAGTGCTGACAGTTTTCATGCGGCCTTCTTTTGCCAAAAGTCGTCCCGGCTGAGGATCACGAGGTTGCAATACACCTCGTGCCCACGCGCAAGGCAATTGCGAGGCTCCGCACCGTTGGGCTTGCACCCCAGCTTCTCGAGCACGTGCCCGGAGGCCGGGTTGTCGTGGTACCAGCCCGCCCAGACGCTCTCGGCCTTCAAGTCGTGGAAAGCGAAAGCGACGAGCCGGCGCGCGGCCTCGGTGGCAAAGCCCTGGCGCCAGTACGGCTTGCCGAGCCAATAGCCGAACTCGAACTTGCCGTCCTTCAGGTGCAGACCAATTCCGCCCATATAGGCGCCATCGTTCTTGCGCGTGACCGCGAAGTTGAAATCCGTGCCCTTGGCGCGGTTCTCGGCGATCCGGCCGATGAAGTCCTCGCCATCCTTTTGCGTGTATGGGTGGGGCAAGGTCGAAAGGTTCTTCGCGACGTCCCAGTCGTTGGCGATGGCGACGATGGAGTGCACATCGTCCAACGACGGCGGGCGTAACAGCAATCTCTCGGTTTCCAGTCTGCAACAAGACACGACACATCCCTCTCTCTGGCGAGGGAACAAAAAAGGGAGATGGCGGACCATCTCCCTCGCCCTGATGGGCCGCCAATTTCGTGGCGGCCCTGTGTCTGCCGCCTATCTATCCTGCGCGCTTCGCGGCCGGTGCATCCGCCACCGGCATCTTCGTCGCATTCGTAATCACGGATACGAAGGTGCGGCGCTTGTAGCCTTGGTGGAATTGCACGTGGCCGTCGCAAAGCGCGAAAAGCGTGTGGTCCTTGCCCATGCCGACGTTCTCGCCCGGCCAGAACTTGGTGCCCCGCTGACGCACGATGACGTTGCCGCCGGCAATGACCTGGCCGCCAAAAAGCTTCACGCCGAGACGCTGACCGCTGAGTCACGTCCGTTCCGCGAAGAGCCGCCTGCTTTCTTGTGCGCCATGATTCAGTTCCGTTGTTCGTTCAGCCGGCGTGGATTTCGGTGATCTTGATCTTCGTGAAATGCTGGCGATGGCCGGCTCCCTGTGCGTATTCTTGCGCCGCTTCTTCTTGAAGGCGACGACTTTCTCACCCTTGCCGTGCTCGAGGATCTCGCACACGACCGAAGCCCCCGAAACGAGGGGCGCGCCGAGCTTTAACGAGTCGCCGCCGAGCATCAGCACTTCGCCCCAGCGTCAGCGACTTGCCGACGTCGCCCGCGACCTTCTCGATGACGAGAACGTCGTCCTTGGCAACCTTATCTTTATTGCTTGCCGCCGGTGCGACCGCGAACATGAGCGAATTCCTGAGCTAAGTGCTTGAAAAAACGAGCGATCCCGGAGAGCCCTCTCCCTCGGGAGCCGCGCAATATACTGACCGCGAGTTGACGGTCAAGGACGAAGGCAGCGCAGGCATGCCCCCTCGGTCGCACCCGTCGCAGGGGGCCAAAATACCCGGGGGCGCACGAACCTCCCTGCAAGCTCCCTGATAAACAGGGAGATATCAGGGAGAGGCCCGGCGCCGGATTTCCACGGCCCCCCCAACGGACGTGCGTGGTCAGCCGGGGCCAACGGTCCGCGTGGGCATTCGATTCACTTGTCAAAGAGCAAAAACGGCGCGTGACCATAGCAAAATAATTAGAACAAATCAAGAGCGTTTTTCCCGTATCTCCCCCCGCAACGTGTAATGATATTGCGCAAGCTTCGCGATCCGAATTGGGCTCAAATCGTTTGCATAATGCGGGCGAGCGGAGGGGTTTCATGCAGGCAAGATTTTGCAGGGTCGCTGTGATTGCGGCTCTGGCAGCCTTCAGGTGCCGGGCAGCCTCGCGCGCGCGGCGGATCCTGCGAGCCAGGAGCACGGCGCCTTCTCGATCCTGTTCGAGAACGACGTCTTCTTCGACACCGACCGCGAATATGCGGCAGCCAGGGAGCTCGCCTACACCACGGCGCCGGACGAAACGCCGGATTTCATCGTCGACTTCGCACACGATCTGAGCCCCTTGATGGGTACCGGCGACGTGCGCGCGAGCTACGAGCTCGGACAGGACATCTTCACGCCCACGGACACGCATGCCGCGAACCCGCCGACAACCGGCGCCCCTATGCGGGCTTTCTTTATGCAGGTCTTGGACTTCTCACCACCGACGGGCGCGATCTCGACCAGCTGCAGATCCAGCTCGGCACGACGGGACCTGCCTCGCTCGCCGACGATGCCCAGAATTTCGTCCACAATGTCCTCGGCCAGTTCACGCCAGCAGGATGGCGCTACCAGTGCACGGCGAGCCGATCCTGCAGTTCACCTATGACCGCTCGGTCAAGCTGATCGAGCCGCAATCGGTGCTCGGGCTTTTCTTCGATGTCGAGCCGCATTACGGCGCCGCGATGGGCAACGCCTACGACTATGTGAATGCGGGTGCGATGGCGCGGTTCGGATTTGCGCTCCCCGACGATTTCGGTCCGCCGCGGATGGAGCCGTCGCTACCCGGCAGCAATTTCTTCGTACCGACGGCGCCGCTCAGCGCGTACGTCTTCGCCGGCGTCGACGGCCGCGCCATCGGGCGCAATATTTTCCTCGACGGCAATTCCTTCGAAGACAGCCGCAGCGTCGGCCACCTGCCCTTCGTCGCCGACCTGCAGTTCGGCGCGGTCCTCGCCACCGATTGCTGGCGTCTCTCCTTCACGCATGTCTTCCGCTCGAAGGAATATCACGGGCAGACTCCCGACGATCAGTTCGGGTCGGTGAATCTGTCGTTCCTGCTGTAGGGCGGCCACGGCACCAAATCGCGCAACCGGATCGACGTGAGAGGCTTACTCTTCTGAGCGATGACGACTTCGGTTTCGTGACGACCCGAAAAGGGGCCAGCTCCGATGAAATGTCCTCGGCGCGGGACTGCAGCCATTGGATATTGCTTCCGGCCTTCCAACTCGGCCAACCGTCGGCCCTCCGCAATCATCTCGGCATCGGGGTCGACTGCCGCCATCTCAGCCAACGACGTTGGAAAGCGGAATGGCGATCGTGCTCGCGTTAGTCGCCAGTTCCCCCCACCCTCACCGCTATGTTCGGATTGATCAGGTATTTCTCGACCCGTGGCTTGGTTGTAGGTGGCGATCACCTCCGGCTGCAGCGCCTCGGCCAGCGAGATCCGCTGTAGTGGCTGGCGAAAGTCGTCTTCATCTCGGCGGCCACCCGCTGGCGCAGCTTCTGGCCCTCGGCCGGGCCGATCTTTTGCAGGAAGGGGGTCAGCAGCCAGCCGCCGAGGCCCCAGGCCATGCCGAAAGCGCGGTTGAGCTCGGTCGGCCGATGTCGAGCCCGCCATAGATGTAAACCTGCTTGTGGACCGTCGAGCCGTAGCGGCTGTAGGCCGTCGCCGTCCGGTTGGCGGCGATCTCCATGGCGGTCAGGATCTGGCCGGCGAGCTTGCCGCCGCCGATCGCGTCGAAGGCGAGCGTGGCGCCGGTGGCGGCGAACGCCTCGGTCAGGTCGTCCATGAAGTCGGCGGCGTCGAATCGCAGATATGTTTGGCGCCGATGCCCCGCAGGAGCTCCGCCTGCTCCGGGCTGCGCACGATGTTCACGAGGTCGACGCCGTCCTTGAGGCAGATCTTGTTCAGCATCTGGCCGAGGTTGGAGGCGGCGGCGGTGTGGACGAGCGCGGTGTGGCCTTCCAGCGCGCATCGTCTCGACCATGCCCAGCGCGGTCAGCGGATTGACGAAGCAGGACGCGCCGTCCGCGTGGCGTCGCGCCGGCGGCAGCCGTCGGCAGCCTTGCACGCGGTACTGCGGATACATGGCGCCGCCGAACACGGCGACCGTCTTGCCGAGCAGGGCTTGCGCTGCCGGGCTTGCCAGCGGCGACGACCGTGCCGGCGCCTTCATTGCCGACGGGCG
>CAWDKN010000052.1:0-70597 GCA_963802815.1 uncultured Alphaproteobacteria bacterium | reverse complement strand
GAAAACTCCGCTCCATGCGCTGCATGCCGAGCTAGGCGCCAAGTTCGTGCCCTTCGCAGGCTACGAGATGCCTGTGCAATACCCGACCGGCGTCCTGAAAGAACATCTGCACACGCGCGCGGCGGCGGGGCTTTTCGACGTCTCGCATATGGGACAGGCTTTCCTGTCGGGAAGCGATCCGGCGCGGCGCTCAACGCGTGACGCCCGCCGATCTCGTTGGGCTCAAGCAGGGGATGCAGCGCTACGGCGTGCTGCTCAACGCGCGCGGCACGATCAAGGACGATTTCATGACCACGCGCCTCAAGGACGAGGGCGCGCTCTATCTCGTGGTCAATGCGGCGACCAAGGAAGACGATTTCGCCTATATCGGCGGGGCGCTCAAAGGCCACGCTACGCGGACGCAACGCGACCGCGCGTTGCTCGCGCTGCAAGGACCGAGCGCGGCGTCGGCGCTGGCGCGGGTTTCGCCCGGCATCGACGCGCTAACCTTCATGAAGGTCGCGCGCGTGGCCGTGGCGGGCGTGCCCGCGATCGTCAGCCGCTCGGGCTATACGGGCGAGGATGGTTTTGAGATTTCCGTCGCGGCGAAAGACGCCGACGGCGTGGCGCGGGCCCTTCTGAAAGACCCCGATGTGCTGCCGATCGGCCTTGGCGTGCGCGATTCGCTGAGACTCGAAGCCGGGCTTTGTCTCTACGGCCACGACATCGACGAGACCACCGATCCGGTCGAAGCCAATCTGGTCTGGTCGATCGGCAAGCGCCGCAAGCTCGAAAAGGATTTCCCCGCGGCCGAGGCGATCATGGATCGCGTTTTCAACGGCACGGCGAAGAAGCGCGTCGGCCTCCGTCCCGACGGCAAGGCGCCGGCGCGCGAGGGCACGGCGATCGCCGACAAGTCAGGCCGCGTGGTCGGGCGTATCACCAGCGGCGGCTTCGGCCCGTCACTGAACGCACCGATGGCCATGGGCTACATCGAGACATCATTGGCGGGTGATGGAACCGAGATCGATCTGATCGTGCGAGGCAAGGCGATGCCCGCGCGGGTCGCGCCGATGCCCTTCGTTCCGCATCGCTATCGCCGCGCAGTCTAGGAAAAAATAGGAGTTGGGTCATGAGCGAAGTCCGTTTCACCGATCAACACGAATGGGTCCGCGTCGACGGCGACACGGCGACGATCGGCATCACGAAATACGCGGCCGAGCAGTTGGGTGACGTCGTCTTTGTCGAATTGCCGGAAGCGGGCCGCAAGGTCGGCCAGGGTGCCGAAGTGGCCGTTGTCGAAAGCGTCAAGGCCGCGAGCGAAGTCTACGCTCCCGTGGGAGGCGAGGTGACGGAAGCGAACACGGCGCTCGCCGAAGATCCCGCGAAGGTCAACGCCGATCCGGAAGGCAATGGCTGGTTCTTCAAACTCAGGCTCGCGAACAAGGACGAGGTCGCCGAGCTGATGACGGCAGACCAGTACGCGGAATTCGTGAAGGGAATCTGAGATGCGCTACCTGCCCCTGACTGGCGACGACCGCCGCGCGATGCTGACGCGGATCGGCGCTCGGGATATCGACGCGTTGTTTCGAGACGTGCCGAAGGAGGCCGCGGCGCCACTCTCCGTCTTCGATCTCCCCGATCACCAAGGCGAGATCGAGGTGGATCGCGCGCTTTCGGCCCTGGCGACCAAAACATGGCCGCGGGCACGTGCCGTTCTTCGTTGGCGCCGGCGCCTACAAGCATCACGTGCCGGCAACCGTCGATCATCTGATCCAGCGTTCGGAGTTCCTGACCTCCTACACGCCGTACCAGCCCGAGATCGCGCAGGGCACGTTGCAATATCTTTTCGAGTTCCAGACCCAGGTGGCGCTTCTCGCCGGCCTCGAGGTCGCGAATGCGTCGCTCTATGACGGCTCCACGGCAACTGCAGAAGCCGTGATGATGGCGCAGCGCGTAACGCGGCGCCCGAAGGCGATCCTGTCGGGCAGCTTGCATCCGCACTACGCCGAGACGGTCGAGACGGTCGCCGGTCTCGTCGGCGAGATGGTGCATGCGCCGGTGAGGCCGGGCCGGCCCGAAGACCTCGTCGCGCTGATCGATGCCGACACGGCCTGCGTGGTGGTGCAGAGCCCCGACGTGTTCGGCCTCATCCACGACCTTAGGCCGATCGCCGACGCGGCCCATGCCAAAGGCGCGTTGCTGATCGTGGTCGTGACGGAGGTGATTTCGCTTGGCCTCATCGAGCCGCCTGGCACGCAGGGTGCCGACATCGTCGCGGCGGAGGGACAATCGATCGGCAACGGCCTCAATTTCGGCGGACCGTATGTCGGTCTGTTCGCGACACGCGAGAAATTCCTGCGCCAGTTGCCGGGACGCATCGCGGGCGAGACGGTCGACAATCTGGGTCGGCGCGGCTTTGTCCTGACGCTATCGACGCGGGAGCAGCACATCCGCCGCGAGAAGGCGACAAGCAACATCTGCACGAATTCCGGTTTGTGCTGCCTCGCCTTCACGATCCATCTTTCGCTGCTGGGCGATGTAGGGACTGGCGCGTCTGGCGCGTGTCAATCATGCCAAGGCCTCGTCACTGGCCGACAAGCTTTCGGCCGTGAAGGGCGTGTCGCTCGTTACGCCAGCTTTCTTCAACGAGTTTACGCTGAAGCTGCCAAAAGCGGCGGCGGGCGTGGTGGACGCGCTGGCGGCCAAAGGTGTGCTGGGCGGCGTTCCGGCGTCGCGGTTGATGCCGCACGAACCGGCGGCGCGCGATCTTCTATCGTGGCCGCGACGGAGATGGTCACCGAGGACGACATGAAGACATACGTCAAGGCGCTTTCGGAGGTGCTGTCATGACCATGAACGATCAGGGCCGGCCGAGCTCCGCGGCGCCCTCGCATTCCGACGCGCTGCCGACGATCTCCGGCGATCGCGGACTCGACCACGAAGAGAGCTTTGATCTTCGAGCTCGGCCGCGACGGGCGTGACCGGCGTGGATCTTCCCGACGTCGCGGTAAGCGATGCGCGGCTCGGCGGCGCGCGCCGCACGCCTGCGGTTGGTCTTTCCGGGTCTCTCCGAGCCGGAAGTGGTGCGCCACTATGTCGCCTGTCGCGGATGAACTATGCCATCGACAGCGGGCTTTATCCGCTGGGTTCGTGCACGATGAAGCACAATCCGCGTCTCAACGAGAAGATGGCGCGGCTGCCGGGCTTCGGCGATCTGCATCCGCTGCAGCCGCAACAGACCATGCAGGGCGCACTTGCGCTGATCTCGCAACTGATGACCTGGCTGATGCAGCTGACGGGCATGCCGGCCGTCGCCATGTCGCCCGAAGGCAGGAGCGCATGGAGAACTCTGCGGCCTGCTGGCGATCCGCGCGGCGTTCGAGGCGCGGGGTGAAAAGCGCCACCGCGTGCTGGTGCCATCTTCCGCGCACGGAACAAATCCGGCGACGGCCGCTCTTCGCCGGCTTCGCTGTGCAGGAAGTGCCGGCGAAAGACGACGGTCATGTCGACGCCGACGCACTGCGAAGCGATGCTCGGCCCGGATGTCGCCGCCATCATGCTGACCAACCCCAACACTTGCGGGTTGTTCGAGCGGCGCATCAGGCGAGTCGCCGACGCGGTGCACAAGTCGGGCGCGTATTTCTATTGCGACGGCGCGAACTTCAATGCCATCGCGGGCCGCGTGCGGCCGGGAGATCTTGGCATCGATGCCATGCACATCAACCTGCACAAGACCTTCTCGACGCCACATGGCGGCGGCGGACCGGGCGCAGGCCCGGTGGTGCTGTCGGCGGCGCTGGCACCCTTCGCGCCGTTGCCGCTTCTCGTGCACGACGCGAAAGGCTTCCGCTTGTCGAGGATCGGGCCGAGCTGCCGCAGGGCGCAAAGCCGTTTGGTCGCATGAGCGCGTTCCACGGCCAGATGGGCATGTTCGTGCGCGCGCTCGCCTACATGCTGAGCCACGGCCGCGACGGCGTGCGCCAGGCGTCGGAGGACGCGGTCCTGTCCGCCAATTACATATTGGCGTCGCTCAAGGGCGTGATGAGTGCGCCGTTCGATGGCCCTTGCATGCACGAGGCGCTGTTCGACGACACCTTCCTCGAAGGCACGGGCGTGACGACGCTCGATTTCGCCAAGGCGATGATCGACGAGGGCTATCACCCGATGACGATGTATTTCCCGCTGGTCGTGCATGGCGCGATGCTGATCGAACCGACGGAGATCGGAATCGAAGGAGAGCCTCGACCGCTTCATCCATGTGCTGCGGGTGATGGCCGAGGAGGCGAAAGCCGGAAAGCGCGAGCGCTTCGAGGGCGCGCCGCGTCTGGCGCCGCGCGGCCGCCTCGACGAAACCGCGGCGGCGCGGAAACCGGTGCTGCGCTGGAAGCCGAAGGATCCCGCGTTGGCGGCTGAGTAGGGCGCCAAAAGCTCTCACGCTGTCATGGCCCGATGCGGGCCACGCTGTTGACCTTGGGGCGGGCTGCGTTCGACGAAGACGGGTTCGCGACTTTCCGGTCGCTTCAGAAGAGCGTCGCCGGGGTAGCCCGTATTCGCTGGCCATGACAGAGCGTTTTTGCTGTCAGCGCGTCAGGACGAAATCCCCGAACGGCGTCCACTTTCCGGTCTGGTCCTTCTGCGTCATCTGCCAGCGCCACTGGCCGTGCGCCGCGTCCCAGAGGAAGCTCGTGCGGAACGGCGCGTCGGGATACTCGAAGACGAAGTCGATCTCGTCCCCGTTGCGCTGGCCGTAGCCGATCGTCTCGGAAAAGCGGCCGCCGAAGATGTCGAGCCAGTGGGCGACGTAGCGCTCGCTCATATGATCGTAGCCGATCATGGGCATTGCCTCGTAGCCGCCGCCTGCTTCATGAACCTGCAGGAACTGATGATTGAGGATCCACTGCGCGTCCACAGTCTGGCTCACCGCCTTTCCCATCGTGGTTCCGGTCAGGTTCCAATGTCCGGTCATCTTGTCCAAGAGAGGATCCTTGAACGGCGCACCGGGTCCGTCGACCGGCGCCGTGTCGGCGGCGAAAGCTGCGAAAGGTGTCAGGCAGAGGAGTGCGGCGAGGAGTGTTCTCGAAGTCATGATCTATTCCCCCAATACGGCGACGCGAGAATTTATCACGAAGTACCCACCTCCCCGCGAGGGGCAGGTGGGCGCACAAAAAAGAACCCCGATCCGGTACATCCGCGGATCGGGGCCAGGGGGTGATCGTCGGCCGGGAGGAACGGCCTTGGTGGCGACCGGGAGGCTTCACGTCCCGGCGGAGAAGATGCTCAGCTGCAGAACTTCACTTTCATCCCCGTGGGGACTTTCGTGCCGGCGTCGCCGCAGGCTTCGTCGAGCTGGTGCTGCGTCAAGCCTTTGACGTGGGTGAGGTCGGTGCCCTTAAGCGACGTGATCGACAATTCGGCGCCCGTCAGATCGGCGCCGTCGAGAACGGCGTGGGCGAGGTTGGCGCCGGAGAGATCGGCGTTGCGGAAGGTCGCGCCGCGGAAGTCCGCGTAGGACATGCACATCAGCACGGCCTTTACGCGGTCGAAATCGGCGCCTTCGAGGTTGCCGTGCTTCACGCAGGTGTTCGTGAGGTCGGCGCCGGCTAGCTCGCAATGGGGGCAGTCGTGCTTGCCGGAACGGATGCTGGCGACGTCGGGCGCATGGGCTTGGACGACCGCGTGTCCGGCCGCGACGGCGTGGGCCGGATGCGGGAATGCCAGGGAGAGCAGGAAGGCGAAAATGTAGATCATCGGGCGGATGTCTCGTTTTGGTACGCGCTGCCTTGGACGTCGCAAGAGCCGTGCCCACCCCGAAAGCTCGGGAAAGCTGCAAATTCCGGTCGGTCCCCGGCCGCAAGAAGCGGGTCGTTCCGGTGCGCCGATCGGGACAAAACCGTCCCGAAACGATCAAACGGGACACCCCCATGTCATACCGCTTCAAAGGTCTTCCACGGGCGCCGTTCGAGGTGCTGTTCGCTCTCGACGATGCCGTTCTGGCGGAACGCGCCATCAGCCGCGTCATCGCCGACGAGAAGCCGGGCTTTCCGTGCCGCGTCAGTCTTGCCGATGCCGAGGTGGGCGAGCGCGTTCTGCTGCTCGCCTATCCGCATCAGCCTGCGCACTCGCCGTTCAAGGCGTCAGGGCCGATCTTCGTGCGCGAGAACGCGCGCGATACATTCGACCGCGTGGACGAATTGCCCGAGGTGCTGAAGAACAGGCCGCTTTCGCTCCGCGCCTATGACGCGGACGGAATGATGGTTGATGCCGATATCACCGAGGGCAACGGCGTCGAGCCCTTGATCGCGAAACTGTTGGGGCGCGCCGACGCCGACTACCTGCACGTCCACTTCGCGCGGCGGGGATGTTTTTCCTGCCGGGTTGAGAGGGCGTGAAGGCTGTCCTCCCCCAAGCGTTTTGCGCTAAGCGCAAAACGCTCGCCCCTTCCACCAAGTTGCTTGGTGGAGGGGGCGTCGCCAGCGCTTGCGAGTGACGGGGGAGAACAGCCTCAGCTGCACCCGCTCGTCGAGCCGCAGGTGTTGCACTTCATGCAGGTCCCGTTGCGCACGAGGGTGAAGTTGCCGCAGCCGCCGCAGGCGTCGCCTTCGTAGCCTTTCATGCGGGCTTCGGCGGCGCGCTTGGCCTGGATATCTCGCATCTTGCCGGACTTCTCGGCGGCCGTGTCTGCGGCCTTGGTGATGCGACTGCCCAGCGCGCTGACGATATCGCCGACGGGATTGGCCGCGGCGCCGATCTCCTCGAGAAGCGCCGCGCGCACCTCGCCGAAGGCCACGCCGACATCGTCATCGGCCTGGAGGAATTCGTGCACCTCGTCCTCGTGATTTTGGACGTGCGCATGGGCGTGCTCGGCGTCGAGCGCGAGCTTGGGCGCCGCCCCGCCGCGGACAACGGCGATCTTCTGGAACTTGCCGCGCACATAGCCGGTCGAAGCGACGCGGCTGACGGTCTGCACGATTTCCTGAGCGCGGCCGTCATCGCCGCCTTCGTCCGTGCCGACCCCCACATCCTCGTCGCCTGCCGGATGCACATGGGCGAGATCGTGGCGGCCGAGGTAGGACACGGCAAGCTCGCGGAAGATGTAGTCGAGGATGCTGGTCGCGTTCTTGATCGAGTCGTTGCCGATGACGAGGCCTGCGGGCTCGAAACGCGTAAAGGTGAACGCGTCCACGAACTCGTCGAGCGGCACGCCATATTGCAAGCCCATGGAGATCGCTATGGCGAAGGCATCCATCAGGCTGCGGAAGGCGGCGCCGTCCTTGTGCATGTCGATGAAGATCTCGCCGATGCGGCCGTCTTCGTATTCGCCGGTGCGCAGATAGACCTTGTGGCCGCCCACGATCGCCTTCTGGGTATAGCCTTTGCGCCGTTGCGGCAGCTTCTCGCGTTCGCGGCTGACGATGCGCTCGACGATCTTCTCCACAATTCGCTCCGTGACCACCGTCGTGCGCGCGGCCTGCGGCGCGGCGACGACCTCTTCGAGTTCGTCTTCCTCGTCGTCGAAAGAAAAGACCTGGCTCGCCAGCGGCTGGCTCAGCTTGGAACCGTCGCGATAGAGCGCGTTGGCCTTGAGGCCGAGCTTCCACGACATGAGGTAGCTCTCGCCGCATTCCTTGACGGTCGCTGCGTTCGGCATATTGATCGTCTTGGAGATGGCGCCGGAGATGAAGGGCTGCACGGCGGCCATCATGCGGATGTGGCTTTCCACCGACAGCGCGCGCTTGCCGATGCGGCCGCAGGGATTGGCACAGTCGAAGACAGGCAGGTGCTCGTCCTTCAGATGCGGCGCGCCCTCCAGCGTCATCGCACCGCAGACATGCAGGTTGGCCGCTTCGACTTCGGCCTTGGAGAATCCGAGC
Organism: uncultured Alphaproteobacteria bacterium; assembly: GCA_963802815.1. Classification (GTDB taxonomy): domain Bacteria; phylum Pseudomonadota; class Alphaproteobacteria; order Micropepsales; family Micropepsaceae; genus Rhizomicrobium. The sequence goes on along the minus strand of CAWDKN010000052.1, from coordinate 62,744 downwards.
GTCTTGAGCATGTCGAAATCCGGCGCGTCGAGCGCGGCGGCTTCGATCTTGAGCGCGCCGGCGCAGAAGGCCTCGCCGAGGGTCCATTTGTTGAAGACGAAGCGGATGTCGAAGGCGGATTCGAGCGCGGCCTCGATGGCTGCGATCTGTTCCTCTCCGAAGCCCCTCGCGCGCAGCGCGTCATGCGTGACGCCGTCGGCCATGCTCTCGAGCGTGCCGTGCCCCACCGCATAGGCGACGATGTCGTCCACCGCGGCCGGGCTGTAGCCTAGCGTGGCGAGCGCCTCGGGCACGCAGCGGTTGATGATCTTGAAATAGCCGCCGCCCGCGAGCTTCTTGAATTTCACCAGCGCGAAGTCGGGCTCGACGCCTGTCGTGTCGCAATCCATGACGAGGCCGATCGTGCCGGTCGGTGCGATGACGGTCGCCTGGGCGTTGCGGAAGCCGAAATCCTTGCCGTATTCGAGCGCGTCGTCCCAAGCGCGCTTCGCTGCTTCGGCGAGCGCCGCGTCCTTGACGGCGGGCAGATCCAGGGGCACGGGGATCGTCGCGAGATTCTCGTAGCCCGCGGTTGCGCCATGCGCCGCGCGGCGATGGTTCCGCACGACCCGCAGCATGGCTTCGCGATTGGCGGCGAATTCGGGGAAGGGCCCGAGCTCGCCCGCCATCTCTGCACTCGTCGCGTAGGAGACGCCGGTCATGACCGCCGAGATGGCGCCCGCGATCGCGCGGCCTTCGCGGCTGTCGTACGGAATGCCGGCCGCCATCAACAGGCCGCCTATATTGGCGAAGCCCAGACCGAGCGTGCGGTAATCGTAAGACAGCTGCGCGATCTCCCGGGAGGGGAACTGCGCCATCAGGACCGCAATCTCCAGAACGATGGTCCAGAGTCTCACCGCATGTTCGAAGGCAGGCGTGTTGAAGCGTCCACCCTCGTGACGGAACTGCATGAGATTGATCGAGGCGAGATTGCAGGCCGTATCGTCGAGGAACATGTATTCCGAGCACGGGTTGGAGGCGCGGATCTCGCCGCCGGCCGGACAGGTATGCCAATCGTTGATCGAGGTGTGGAACTGGATGCCGGGATCGGCGCATGCCCATGCGGCGTAGGAGATCTTGTCCCACAATTCGCGGGCCTTCACGCTCCTCACGACCTTGCCGCCACGGCGCGCCGTCAGCTGCCAGTCCTTGTCCTCGAGGACGGCGTTCAGAAACGCGTCGGTCACACGAACGGTATTGTTGGAATTCTGGCCCGAGACCGAAAGATAGGCCTCCGAGTCCCAATCCGTGTCGTAGGTCTTGAAGTCGATATCCTTGTAACCCTGCCGCGCGAAGGAAATGACGCGTTCGATGTAGGAGTCGGGGATCAAGGAGGCGCGGGCGCGCTTGATTTCGCGGCGCAGCGCCGGGTTCCTGGTGGGATTGAAGCAATCGTCGTTGGAGCCTTCACAGTTCACACAGGCCTTGAGCACGGCCTTCAAGTGCTTTTCGGCGAGCTTGGAACCGGCGACCATCGCGGCCACCTTCTGCTCCTCGATCACCTTCCACTCGATAAAGGCTTCGATGTCGGGATGGTCGATATCGACGATGACCATCTTGGCGGCGCGGCGCGTGGTGCCGCCCGACTTGATGGCGCCGGCGGCGCGGTCGCCGATCTTGAGGAAGCTCATCAGGCCGGAGGATTTGCCGCCGCCGGAGAGCTTCTCGTTTTCGCCGCGCAGCGTCGAGAAGTTTGTGCCCGTGCCCGAACCATACTTGAAGAGACGCGCTTCGCGCGTCCACAAATCCATGATGCCGCCTTCGTTTACGAGGTCGTCCTTCACGCTCTGGATGAAGCAGGCGTGCGGTTGCGGGTGCTCGTAGGCGGAGTTCGACTTGGTCAGCCGGCCGGTCTTGTGGTCGACATAGAAGTGACCCTGGCTCGGGCCATCGATGCCGTAGGCCCAGTGCAGACCGGTATTGAACCATTGCGGCGAGTTGGGCGCGGCCTTCTGGGTCGCGAGCATGTGGCAAAGCTCGTCATAGAAGGCGCGGGCATCCGACTCGCCGTCGAAATAGCCGCCCTTCCAGCCCCAATAGGTCCAGGTGCCGGCGAGACGGTCGAACACGTGCTTTGCCGAAGACTTCGCCCGTGGTCTCGAGGCCCTCGGGCGCGCGCTTCCACAGCCATTCCGGAACGCCTTCTTCTGCCACGGCGCGGACTTTCGTCGGCACGCCGGCCTTGCGGAAATACTTCTGGGCGAGCACGTCGCACGCGACCTGGCTCCAATCCTCGGGCACTTCGATGTCGGTCTGCCGGAATACGGTCGAGCCATCGGGATTTCGGATTTCGCTCGTCGCAGTACGGAAGGCTATGCCTTCGTAAGGAGAGTGGCCTTCGACCGTGAACAGACGCCGGATACGCATGGATGTAACCCCCAAGGATGAGACAGACTTCGGATCAGGCTCGTTCGCGGCACCGTTTTGGCGACAGTTCTTCGTCCCCGGGGGCCGCAATTGTGCGGCACGAACCCCGGCGGCTAGGAGTGGTTTTGTCCGCCAGATTTGGTGTCGCGACGGGCGACAGGGGCAAAGTATGGGCACGCGCTACGTGGGCACGCAAGCCAAAAGTGGTAAACGAAATCTTACCCCCTAGATGTTGTGGCTTAACCGGCGGGTCGAAACCGAGGAGTCAAGCGGGGTTTGAGAATCGCGCAGAAAAATATTTCGCTTCGACGACATGTGCCGGACGGGCCGCCTTGGTAGTCGATTGGGGATTGTTTGCGCGAGTGCGCGCAGCGACGTTTTGGAAGCGTATGGAAAATGCCGCATTCCTTGGCGCTTAACGGGCGCCGCCTTATATATGCCCGGCGAATCTCGGTGCGCGGCTCCATGTCCTTCTTCAAAATGATCTTCATCTGGTGGCGGAGCGCCACGCTCGGAACCTTGGTGACGACGTGGGCATCAGGGAACTTCGTCGGGAGGGGACTCGACGGGCAATCGCTACTATCAGACAAAAGACAGCAAGCGGCGCTGGGTGCTCTACGCGGGAACCATTGACGCGTCGCTCGTGCCGGCCGACTGGCATGGTTGGCTGCACCACACTTTTGTCGATCCGCCGACGGTCAGCGCATTGAAGGTCAGGCCGTGGGAGAAGGAGCATCTTCCCAATCTCTCCGGAACGGCCGGCGCATGGCGCCCGCCCGGGAGCCTCGCGCGCGGAGGCGTGCGCCCGCCGGCCACGGGGGACTACCAGCCCTGGAGGCCGGAGTAGGTCGTATGCAGCAGAACAACACGGTGGAGACGATCATTGGCGCGATCGTCGTCGCGGTCGCAATCGCCTTCGTCGTTTTCGCCTATCGCACGACCGGCGGCGTGCTGGGCGGCGGCTACGACATCAGCGCCAAGCTCGCGCGTGTTGACGGGATATCAGTCGGTACAGATGTGCGCCTCTCCGGCATCAAGATCGGAACGGTCAGCGACATGACGCTGAACTCGAATTATCTCGTGACCGTGCATATGAGCATCCGAAGGGACGTCGATATTCCCGACGATTCGTCCTTGGCGGTGACGTCGTCCGGCCTCCTCGGAAGCTCCTATGTCTCGATCTCGCCGGGTGGCGACGACACTATGCTCAAGGACGGGGGCCAGATCCGAACGGCCCAGGGTTCCGTCGACCTGATGGGCCTGGTCGGTCGCTTCATCGGCGGCGACAACGGCCAGAACGCCCAGAAGCCGCGAGCGCCCGCCACCAAACCGCCGCAGATGCCGGCCAGTACTCCGCCCGCCAACCCCAACCCCGGCCCCGCGCCATGAACCTGCGTAGCATCGTCGTCGCCGGAGCGGCTGCTGCTTACGTGTTCGGCGTTGCCGCGGTGGCGCAACAATCGGGGCGGGAACAGCCGAGCGACCAGCCGGCACAGACCACTGCGCCGGACTCTTCGACCCAGCCAGATTGGCCGCGCCGGCAACCGGCGAAAACTCTGCGCCCGATCAGGACCAGGCCCCGTCGGGCCCTGCAACATCGGAGCAGACCGAACCGTCAGGCGTTTCATCCGGCCAGGCCGGCGCGCCCACAGCAGTGCCAGGTCGGCACCCTACTCCGATGTCGAAGCCCGCGACGGGGCCGGCCACGGCGGCCGGGCCAAGCATGACGCCCGGCCAGAGCGCGACAGACAATACGCTTCCCCTTCCGCCGGCATTGCCGAGCGGGCCGCCCCCCGTGCCCGCAAACGCAGTGCTGATCATGACCGGCCTCGACAAGATCACCGGACGCCCGACACAGATCGCGGCGCCGCTGAACGTGCCGGTGCAATTCGCGACGCTTACGATCACGGCTCGCTATTGCTACTCGACGCCGGCGAGCGAGACGCCGGAGACCTCAGCCTTCGTTCAAATCGACGACCACAGGCCCGACCAGTCGGAGCGGCGGGTCTTCTCAGGCTGGATGTACGCCTCGACTCCGGGCCTCAACGGCATGGAACACCCACTCTACGACGTCTGGGTGATCAGCTGCAGGACCAGTGCGCCCGGCCAGGTCGCTAGCGCGCCCGTCCCGTCGCACGCGCCGGTCCGCGTGCTTTCGCCGGATTCCTCTGACACCGAAGGGTTGACGCAGCTCCCCGAGGGCGCAGGCCAGTAGGCCGCCGTCGCGATCGCGCGCTTCAGCCGCTCGAGATAGGCCTCGCGTGGAACCTCGATGGTGCCGAACTGCGCCAGGTGCGAGGTGATGAACTGCGTGTCGAGCAGGGCGAAGCCGCCCTTGATCAGCCTTGCCACGAGATGGACGAGAGCAACCTTGCTCGCGTCGCGTTCGCGCGAAAACATGCTCTCGCCGAAGAATGCGCCGCCCAGCCGCACGCCGTAAAGTCCGCCGACGAGCGCGCCGTCGCGCCAGCACTCGACCGAGTGTGCCGAGCCGCTCGCGTGCAGAGCGGTGTAGAGGCGGACGATCTCGGAATTGATCCAGCTTTCTTCTCGGTCCTCCGCGGGCGCGGCACAGGCGAGCATTACGTCGGTGAAGGCGCGATCGGCCGTGACGGTGAATTGGTCGCTGCGCACCGTGCGTGCAAGGCGCTTCGGCACATGGAACGCATCCAGCGGCATCATCCCGCGCCGCTCCGGCGACACCCAGAACAGCGTGGGATCGTCGCGGCGCTCGGCCATCGGAAAGAGCCCCTCGGCGTAAGCGCGCAGAAGGATCGCGGGCGTCAGGCGTGAGCTGCCGTGCATCCGGCAAGCTTACAACGGAATTCAGCGGAATTGAATTGCCAAGCCGCGGCGGCCGCCGTGACGGCGCCGCAACCTGACGCGCTTTCCTGAATGCGAAAGATACCTTGCAAAAACCTTATCGCCTGTTGAGCGCGAGAGGTCCCGGGCCTGCGGCCGCGAGATAAAGGAACACGAAGCAGAACAGGATCGCGGCGTCGCCGCCGTTCACGGCCGGAAAGAAGCCGCCGCGCGGGAAGTGGCCGATCCAGTAGGCAATTGCCATCTCACCCGAGCAGATGAAGGCGGCGACCCGGCTGAACAGTCCGAGCGTGATGAGCGCCCCGCCAACGAGCTCGATGGCTCCTGCCGCCATCAGCACGAGCTTGAAGGTATCGGGCACATGCATTGCCGCCATCTCGGGCGAGAGCGGCGGAAAGCCAAGAAGCTTCTGGCAACCATGTTCGAGAAACAGGAGGCCGGCAACGATGCGGAGCACGCTGAGCAGCAGGGCGGCGTGACGATCCAGAAATGACATGAACGGTTCCCCTCTTTGTTGTCGTTACAGAACAATAGCCGAGTCGCGGCCGCCGCTACGGCGGTTCGTCCTGGCAAAGGCCAATCGCTGCGTCTGGCGCGTCTTCCTTCAGCGCGACGCCCGTGAGACGGATGCGCCGCGCCTGGGTCATCAGCCAAGCCAGCCTGAGCGCGGCGCCGGCGGGCTCGAGCCCGCCCGGGCGGATGTTGGAAATGCAGTTGCGGTCGGCATCCTTCGTGATCCCGGGCCGCGGCGCGAAGGTGAGATAGAGCCCCAGGCTGTCGGCGGCGCTGAGGCCGGGCCGTTCTCCGATCATGACGGCGGCCATCTCCGCGCCCAGGGCAGCGGCGATCTCGTCACCGATCGCGACCCGCCCGCCGGTGACGATTACGACGGGCGCCCAGGCCAGATCGGGCAGTGCGGCAAGGACGCGACGGGCGAGCGGGGCCGCGTGCGCGTGCGCGGCGACCGACGAGAGTCCGTCGCAGATCACGAGCACGGCGTCGTACTTGCCGCGTGTCAGGCGCGCGCGCGAGGCGTCCGAAAGCCGTCTGCCGAGATCGGGATTCATCAGATAGCGCGTGCGGTCTGCGGCCCGCGTCTCGACAGTCGTTGCGGGAATTCCGTCGAGTGCGCGGGCGATGTCTTCGGGGCGAAATGGCTGCAGCACGGCGTCGCGGGCGCGCGCATGCGCCAGCTGGAATTCGAGCACGCGGCGCGTCGGCAGGCTGTTTCCGGTACGGCCGAGGGCGATGCGGGCGTTCGTGAACGCCGAAAGCGCATGCCAGTCGTCGCGGTCGCTCATCCGCTGCGACCGAACGCGAGCAGGGACGCGGCCGGCGTACCGGCCAGACGCGGTCGCATGCGGCCGGCATCGTCCATGATTCCCATGCGCATGAGCCACGCTTCGAATTCCGGCGCAGGTCGAAGGCCAAGGAGTGAACGAAGATAGAGGGCGTCATGGAACGAGGAACTCTGGTAGTTCAGCATCACGTCATCGGCGCCGGGAACGCCCATCACATAGGTGCAACCCGCCGCGCCCAGGAGCGTGAGCAGCGTGTCCATGTCGTCCTGGTCGGCGTCGGCGTGGTTGGTGTAGCAGACGTCGGCACCCATCGGCAGGCCGAGCAGCTTGCCGCAGAAGTGATCCTCGAGTCCGGCGCGGATGATCTCCTTCCCGTTGAAGAGATACTCAGGCCCGATAAAGCCCACGACGGTGTTGACGAGCAGGGGGGAGAACCGGCGTGCCACGCCGTAGGCGCGGGCCTCCATGGTCTGCTGGTCGATGCCATGATGGGCGTTCGCCGACAGCGCGCTGCCTTGTCCGGTCTCAAAATACATCACGTCGCATCCTATCGTGCCGCGATTCAGCGACAACGCCGCCGCTTGCGCCTCGGCGAGGAGCGCGAGATCGACGCCGAAGCTCCTGTTGGCGGCCTGGCTGCCGGCGATCGACTGGAAGACCAGGTCTACAGGCGCGCCCTGTTCGATGGCGCGCAACGTCGTCGTCACATGGGCGAGCAAGCAGGATTGCGTCGGAATGTCCCAGCGCGTGCGCATGGCGTCGACGAGGCGCAGAAGTTCGATGACTGTCGCGACGTTATCGGTTGCGGGATTGATGCCGATGACGGCGTCGCCGCTGCCGTAGAGCAGGCCGTCGACAATGGACGCGGCGATCGCCCTGGCGTCGTCCGTGGGGTGATTGGGTTGCAGCCTGACCGACAGGCGGCCCTGCAATCCGATCGTGTCGTTGAAACGCGTGACGACCTCGACCTTGCGCGCGGCGGCGATCAGATCCTGATTGCGCATCAGCTTGGAGACAGCGGCGGCCATCTCCGGCGTGATTCCCGGCGCGAGCGAGGACAATATCTCGGTCGTCGCAGCGTCGCCGAGCAGGAAGTCGCGGAAGCTGCCGACGGTCTGAGCGCTGATTGGCGCGAAGGCCTGGCGGTCATGGCTGTCGAGGATGAGCCGCGTAACCTCGTCGGTTTCATAGGCAACCAGCGGCTCGTCGAGGAACGCGCTTAGCGGCACGTCGGCGAGCGCCATCCGGGCGGCGATGCGCTCTTCGCTGCTTTGCGCCGCGAGGCCGGCAAGCGCGTCGCCGGAGCGCGCCGGCGAGGCCCGGGCGAGAAGCGTCTTCAGGTCTTCGAAGACGTAGCGCGTGGAGCCGATGGTCTGCCCGCAGCGCATTGGCGTTCAGGCCCCGTGCTTGGCCAGATACTGCTCCAGCCAGTGGATGTGATAGTCGCCGTTGAGAATGTCGTGCTGGCGGACGAGCTGCTGGAACAGCGGAATCGTCGTCTCGATTCCTCCGACGACGAGTTCGTCGAGGGCTCGGCGCAGGCGCATGAGGCATTCGTTGCGGTTGCGGCCATGGACAATGAGCTTGCCGGCGAGGCTGTCGTAGTAGGGCGGGATGCGATAGCCCGTGTACATCGCGGAATCGAAGCGCACGCCGAGCCCGCCCGGTGCATGGAATTGAGTGATCAATCCCGGCGACGGCTGAAAGGTGAAGGCGTTTTCCGCGTTAATGCGGCACTCGATGGCGTGGCCGGCGAAGACGATGTCGGATTGCTTGAGCTCGAGCGGGCCGCCCGCGGCGATGCGGATCTGCTCGCGCACGATGTCGACGCCGGTGATGGCCTCGGTCACTGGATGCTCGACCTGGAGCCGCGTGTTCATCTCGATGAAGTAGAAGCGGCCGTCCTCGAACAGAAACTCGACCGTGCCGGCGCCGAGATAGCCGAGCTTCTCGAGCGCGCGCGTAACGACGCCGCCGATTTCCTCGCGCTGCGCCGCGTTCAGCGCGGGAGAGCCTGCTTCTTCCCAGAGCTTCTGATGGCGGCGCTGCAACGAGCAGTCGCGTTCGCCCAGATGGATGACGTTGCCGAGTGCGTCGGCGAGCACCTGCACTTCGATGTGGCGCGGTTTCTGGAGATATTTCTCGAGATAGACGGCGTCATTGCCGAACGCCGACTTGGCTTCGGCCCGCGCGGTGGACAGCGCAAGCGAGAGATCAGCTTCCTTGTGCGCGACCTTCATGCCGCGTCCGCCGCCGCCGGCCGATGCCTTGATGAGGACCGGGTAGCCGATGTCCCGGGCGATCCGCGCGGCGTCCGCATCCGATCCCACCGCGCCGTCCGAACCTGGCACGGTCGGGATACCGAGCTCCTTGACCGCCTGCTTGGCGGCAATCTTGTCGCCCATCAAGCGGATGTGCTCGGGCTCGGGCCCTATGAAGGTGATGCCGTGTTCCTTCACGATCTCGGCAAAGCGCGCGTTCTCGGAAAGAAATCCGTAGCCGGGGTGGATTGCCTCGGCGCCTGTGATCTCGCAGGCCGAGATGATCGCGGCCATGTTGAGATAGGACTGGGTGGCCGGCGGCGGCCCGACGCACACGCTTTCGTCGGCGAGGCGGACATGCATCGCCTCGCTGTCTGCGGTAGAGTGGATCGCGACCGTCGCGATGCCCATCTCCTTGCAGGCGCGGTTGATTCGGAGCGCGATTTCGCCGCGGTTCGCGATGAGAACTTTCTCGAACATCAGGTGATGACGACGAGCGTTTGACCGAACTCGACGGGTTGAGCGTCGTTGACGCAGATATCGGCGATCGTGCCGCCGCGCGGTGCGAGGATTGGATTCATGGTCTTCATGGCTTCAACGATCAGAAGCGTGTCGCCTTCCTTCACGGTCTGTCCGATCTTGATGAAGGGAGGCGCGCCGGGCTCTGCTGCGACGTAGACGGTGCCGACCATCGGCGAGGGGACTGCGCCGACAGGCGGACCTTTCGGCGCGGTGGCGTCCGAGGACGCCGACGAAGCCAACGCTGGGGGCGCCGGCGCATGCGAGATGACCGCCCCGGATTGGCGCGAGACGCGGATCCGCGCCCCGTTCTGCTCGATCTCTATCTCGGTCAAGCCGGTCTCTGTCAGGAGGCCGGCCAGATCGCGGATCGCGCCAGCGTCGATTATGCCCTGCGTCTTGGTCTTCTGACTGTTCGTGAGCCTCGCCCCGATGGACTTCACGTCCTTCATGTTCATGCCGGTTGACCTTTGATGATGTGGGCGAGCGCATCGACCGCCGCGAGATAGCCGAACGCGCCGAGGCCGCAGATCACGCCCTTTGCAACGCGGCTAACATAGGAATGGTGCCGGAACGTCTCGCGCGCGTAGGGGTTGGACAAATGAACTTCGATCAGCGGCTTCTCCAGTACCTTGAGCGCGTCGTAGATCGCGACGGAGGTATGCGTGAAGGCTGCGCCGTTCAGGATCATGCCGCAGGTCTTTGTTCGCGCTTCCTGAATCCAGTCGATGATCTCGCCTTCATGATTGGACTGGCGGAAGACCGTCGTAAGGCCGTGCGTCGCAGCGCGGGCGGATGTCATCTTGCCGATCTCTGCAAGGGTCGTACTTCCGTAGATCTCGGGCTCGCGCGTCCCAAGCAGATTGAGGGAGGGGCCGTTGAGAACATAGATCGGTAAGGCGTTGTTTTTCTTGCCAGAATTGGCCACAAAAAATCCCCGGCGGCGCGTCGATTCTCTCCTTATACTGGGCTCGCCGCCGGAACGGAAACGGCTTTGGCTCGCCACGGATTTGTTGACTTCGCCGGCGCGAGGGGCACGATCCGGCACTAGTCCCAGGGGCGCCCGCATTGGGCTGAGATCGCGGACGGATACCGCGAGTCCCTTCGAACCTGATCCGGCTCATACCGGCGTAGGGAGCGGACGGCGCAAGGCGCCGCTGCTCCCGATTTTGCGTAAAGGACGCGGCCATGACGAACACCACGCTCGATACCCAGGCGACACTCACCGTCACCGTCAACGGAGAGGCGCGCCCATTCCAGGCCAGCGGAACCGTACGGGAGCTGCTCATAGCGCTCGGCCTCGATCCGGCGAAGATCGCGGTCGAGCGCAATCTGGAGATCGTGCCCCGCTCGCAATATGCATCGACTCGAGTAGGAGACGGCGACCGCTTCGAGATCGTGCATTTCATCGGCGGCGGCAATGCCCCCGTCGAGACTATTCCGCCGGTGGACAAGCCTTTCGCGGTCGCGGGCAGGACCTATCGTTCGCGCCTCATCATCGGAACGGGCAAGTACAAGACATATGCCGACAACGCGTCGGCGCTGGAGGCCTCAGGCGCCGAAATCGTGACCGTTGCGGTGCGCCGCGTGAATCTGAGCAATCCGACGCAACCCAAGCTTGTAGATTTCATCGACCCGAAAAAGTACACCTATCTGCCGAACACGGCAGGCTGCTTCACAGGCGAAGACGCGGTGCGCACGCTGCGACTGGCGCGCGAGGCGGGCGGCTGGACGCTGGTGAAGCTCGAAGTTCTCGGTCACAAGAAGACCCTTTATCCCAACATGATCGAGACGGTGCGCGCCACCGAGCTCCTCGTGAAGGAGGGATTCCAGGTGATGGTCTATTGCAGCGACGATCCACTGATGGCCAGGCGCCTGGAGGAACTGGGCGCGGTCGCGATCATGCCCTTCGCTTCGCCCATCGGCTCGGGCCAGGGCGTGCAGAACGCGATCAACGTGCGCATGATCGTCGAGGAGGCCAGTGTGCCCGTGATTATCGATGCCGGCGTGGGTACTGCCTCCGATGCTGCGATCGCAATGGAGCTCGGCTGCGACGCAGTGATCACCAATACCGCGATCGCCGAAGCGCGCAATCCCGTGCTAATGGCGCAGGCGATGAGGCATGCGGTGGAAGCTGGCAGGCTCGCCTATCTGGCGGGGCGCATGGCCAAGAAACGTTATGCGGATCCGTCGAGTTCCGTTGGCGGGGCTGATCTGAGACTGGTCTGTCCGGGAATTCTCAAGTCCGGGTCATTTGCTCGATCAGGTTTTCGAACGCCTCCAGGATCTTCACGAGGTAGTCGCGCGTGCGGTCGCTGGTGATCTTGCCGTCGGCGCCGAAGAGCTTCGAGACGCTGCCGATATAGGCCTCCGGTTGCTGCAGCGCCGGCATATCGAGGAAGACGAGCGACTGGCGCAGGTGATGGTTGGCGCCGAAGCCACCTATCGCACCGGGCGAGTTGCTGATGATCAGCGCGGGCTTATGCGCCCAAACGCTCTTTCCGTAAGGCCGCGAGCCCACATCGATGGCGTTCTTGAGCACGCCGGGGACCGAGCGATTGTATTCGGGCGTGACGAAGATGACAGCCTCGGCGGCGGCGACCGCCTGCCGGAAGGCGGTCCAGCCGGCCGGCAGGCTGGCCTCAAGGTCCTCATTGTAGAGTGCGAGCTCGCCGATCTCGACGATGGCGGGTTTCAGCGATGCAGGCGCCAGCGCGATCAGCGCATGCGCCATCTTGCGACTGTAGGATTGCTGGCGGAGACTACCGATCAGAACTGCGACGTTGCGGGTTGCCAAGGCAGATCCTCGACGCTTGCGTGGAAGCTTAGCCCTTTGCGAGCTGCGCCAGAATATCGTCGTCGAGCGCGCCTTCGCGGACATGGCCGTTGACGATGAAAGCCGGAGTGCCGTCGATGCCGGCCTTGTGGGCGAGCTTCAACGAAGCGTCGATGGCTGAGGCGATCGCGGGATCGTTCATGTCGGATTTGAGCTTGGCAACGTCGAGACCGACCTTCGCCGCGTCGGCGTAGATCAGGTTCTCGTCGACGATGTCCTGCTCGCCCATGAGGGCGAAATGGAACGGCATGTACTTGTCGGGCTGGCGCCGGGCGGCCAACGCGGCTCGCGCGGCGACGATCGATTGCGGACCCTTGATGGGAAACTCGATGAAGGCGAAGCGCGTCGTCGCCTTGTGCTTGGCGTAATAGGCCTGCACCGCCGGCAGCGAGGCGCGGCAGAAAGGACAATTGTAGTCGAAGAATTCGACGATCGTCGTCTTCGCGTCCGCGGGTCCGGTGACGAAGGCAAGCCTCTGATCAAAGAAGGCGCGCTGGCCGAGCTTGTCGACAGCCGCCTGACGAGTGGCCTCATCGCTCGCATCCTGCTGTGCCTGAAGCTTTTCGTTCATGTCGGCGAGGATTTCGGGATGCGCCATCAGATAGGCGTGAATTTGTGCGTTGCCGGTGGCGGGAAAGTTTCCCGTCAGCGCCGCGCCATAGACCGCGCCGACTGCAATCGCGGCGCCCGCGAGAGCGCTCGCGGCGAATTTCCAGTTGCTGCTCATGAAGAATCCTTCGCGCGGGTTATTCCTGGCGCTGGTTTCCGGGGATGCTGGCCACCGCCATGATGTCGTTGGCGCGCTCCCAGTCGGGCGAGCCCTGCTCGAGGCCGCGCTGGGCGCGGGTCGCGAATTTGGCGGCTTGCGGGTAGGCGCCGACGGCATAGTACTGCTCGGCAGTGGAGAGATCCGCCATCGGCTGATTGTTGAGATCGCTGTACGCCTGTGCCGCCTCATACCAGGCAAAAGCATCGTCGTTCTCGTAGCGCAGCGCGACTTTCAGATTGGCGAGCGCGAGCGGCGCGAGTGCCGGCTTTTCCGTCGCAATCTGGGCCGCGGCGAGGCCCACGCGCAATTGGGAGGCGTTGGGCAGCAGATCGACGGACTTCTGGTAGGCGGGAATGCCGAGTTCGGGCTTGCTCATGTCCACGTAGATCTGACCGAGCACCTCGTAGAAGTAGGGATTGTTCGGCTCGTCCTTGATGAGGCCGTTGATCTCGGCGAGCGCCTTGGGCAGATCGGGCTGGCGGAAATACGCCATCGCGCGGGCATAGCGCGCGGGCTCGCTGCGATCGCTTTCCGGGTAACGGTCCAGCGCTTCCTTCACAGGCAGGATGTAGCCGGCGAGCTTCGCCTGCACCATCAGGAAGGCGTGCATCGCCTCGGGGCTGTCCTTGACGTCCTTGTAGGGGGAAGCGTCCACGAGCGCCTCGAGGAGCGCGACGCGGTCGCGCGAGGCCGGGTGGTCGAGCGCGTAGGCGTCCATGTGATAGGCCGACATCGCTTCTTCGTTCGCGAAACGCTCGAAGAGATGGAGCATGCCGGAGGGCGACTGATGGGTGGCGTTGAGCGCCGCCACGCCGATCTGGTCTGCCGTCGCTTCCTGCACGCGACTGAATTGCATGAACTGCGCTTCGGCGACCTGCTGTCCTGCCATCAAAACGCCCATCCCGGCTTCGCCGGCGCCGGCTGCCATGGCGGCGATACCCGCGATCATGCCGAGGATCATCGGGATGGAAGCTTTTTCCATCGCCGTCGTGTCGCGCGACAGATGCCCGCCTTTGATGTGGCCGTTTTCGTGCGCAATGACGCCGATGAGTTCATTTGGCGACTTGCAGTACAGGATCATCCCCGTCTGGATGAACACGTTCTGGCCTTCGGCCACGAAGGAATTCACCGACGGATCACCCACCAGATAGACTCTGATAGCCGCCGGATCGAGACCGTCGGCTTTCGCGATCGGGTCTTCGTAGCTCTTGAGGAGCCGCTCGGTCTCGGTGTCGCGCAGCAGCGAGATCCCCTGCGCCATCGCCGGGGCAGCTACCACGACGAGGGGCATTACGAAGCCGAGCGCGAAGCCGGCGATTTGCGCGAGCTTCCCGACGGTCTGGCCTGTCATGGGATTACGCCGCAAAGGGTTGCAAAACGACAAGGCTTGAACTCTCCTCTTACCCCGCGCATTCATCATCCCGCCGCGAACCTAGGAAAGTGGGCTCTCAGCGTCAACGCGCCTGATCCTTACAATACGGCCATAAACCAAAGACTTGAAACAGCGTCTTCAACCAGGGAATTAGCATGCTGCGTTCACGCCTATTTGCCGCGATTTCCGGCGCCTTTCTGCTTTCCGCCTGTTCCACTGCCAGCGACATAGGTCAGACGATCGGCCTGACCGGCGGCGCTCCCGCGCCGGCCAATTCGGGCGTCGTGGTTGCGGACGAGCCGTCGGCAGCGCAGACAGGAGCGGCCATCCTGGCCGGAGGGGGCAGCGCAGCCGATGCAGCGACGGCGATGTATTTCGTCCTGTCGGTCACCTATCCGGTCGCCGCGGGCCTTGGCGGAGGCGGGCTCTGCCTCGTTCGCGATCCGGCGACAGGGGCGACCGACGAATACGAGTTCCTCGCGCGCGACGCCGCGGACGGCGGCGCTTTTGCCGTGCCGGGCAATGTGCGCGGTTTTGCGCTGCTGCAGGCGTCCTATGGCCGCCTGCCGTGGCAGCGTGACATCTCGGACGCCGAAGGATTTGCCGCAGCCGGATTTCCGATCTCCAGCGCGCTCGCGGCGCGGCTGACGGCGTCGCAGGACGCGATCCGGCTCGATGCGCCCTTGGCGCATGAATTCATGGACGAGTCCGGCAAAATGGATGCCGCGGGAACGGTCGTCCCGAACGTCGAGCTGGCGCAGACCCTTGCCGCGATCCGCACGTCAGGCCCGATCGGCTTCTATCTCGGCGGCGTAGCCGACAAGATCGCAGCCTATTCGGCGACGCAAGGCGGCGCGATTACTGCCGACGCGCTTCGCGGGTACCATGCGGTGCAGACCGATCCGCGCTCTGTGTCGCTCGGTGATCTGAGCGTAAACGTACCTGTATCGCAGCATGGCGGCGGTGTCTTTGCGGGCGCGCTCTTCAAGGAGCTCGGCGACGGGCAGGCGGGCGTCGCGTCGGCGGTCAAGGACGCGCTGGCGCGTTTCAGCGTGGGAACCTGGCCGCCCGATCTCGGCTCGACGGGATTTGCTGCGCGAGACTCGAACGGCGAAGCGGTCGCTTGTGCCGTGACGATGAACGGTCCGTTCGGGGCGGCCCACAGTGCGGCGGACACGGGCGTCATCCTCGCGCGCGCGCCAGCGTCGGGCGATGCGGCGCTGTCGGCGGCGTTCCTGGCACCGGTCATTGCCACCGATGCGAGCGGCAACGTCGCGCTCGTGGGTGCGGGTGCAGGCGGTCCGGGCGGCACGGCAGCCATGGCCATTGCGCTGCAGAGCCTTGCGCAGGGCGCAGGCGTTTCGACGATCCATGGCACGCAGGCGAGCGAAAGCGCGTCCTATGACACCGTCAATGCCATCGTCTGCCAGGGCGGCTCTTGCTCGCTTCTCGCGGAATCCGGCCCTAGCGGCGTCGGCATGTCCGAGGACGCAGTGCATTAGCACCGTTCCAGACGGCCCGCAGCGGCGATTTCGCCGTTGACTTTTTAGTTTCAATAATGTGAAAATATTGACGCATTATGAAACGAAGACAAAGGAGTGCATCCATGCCCGAGCAAGATGACGGCCCGGCTTTCCGCAGCACTGTGGTCTACCGGGACAATCGCGCCGCGCTGGAATGGCTCGAGAAGGCGTTCGGATTCGAGGTCTCGCTCATCGTCACCGACCAAAGCGGCAATATCGGCCATGCCGAGATGAAGTTCGCCGGCGGCGTCATCATCGTAGCGCCTGAGTGGTCGGAGATCGCGAAGAGTCCCAAAAGCGTGGGTGGGATCAACACACAGCAGCTCCACGTCTACCTGTCCGAAGACCTCGATGCGCATTGCGCGCGCGCCCGAAATGCTGGCGCCACCGTCGTGGCCGAGCCGGAAAATCAGTTCTACGGCGACCGGACCTATCGTTGCCTGGATCCGGAAGGCCATCTCTGGAGCTTCGCGAAGAGATTTCAGACGCTGACGCTCGCGGAAATGGAAGCGAATACCGGCGGGGCATTCAAGCTCAGGACGAGCTTGTGAGTGCCAGGAGCCGGGCCGTCGTCGATGCGACGCTTGCGGCTCTCGCCGATCCGCAGCGTCGCCATGTCGTGGATCTCCTGAGCGAAAAGCCGCGCGCGGCCGGCGAGCTCGCGAGGTGCGTCGGTGTCAGCGCGCCCGCTATGAGCCGACATCTGCGCACACTGCGCGAATGCGGGATTGTTGCCGAGGAGCATAATGGGCTGGACGCACGCGTGCGGGTCTATCGATTGAGGTCGGAACCGATGGCAGGACTCAAGGAATGGCTCGAGGAGACCGAGCGGCTCTGGTCGCGGCAGATTCTCTCGTTCAAGACGCATTTCGACAGGTCGCGGCGCCGATGACATCGCGCGTCATCGTCGCGATTCGCGTCGCGGGACCGCCAAGGGAAGTCTTCGAGGTCTTCACCCGCGAGATCGGCCAATGGTGGGAGCCGAACGCAATGTTCCGGTTCACGCCGCGAAGCCCGGGCGTCCTGAGCTTTGAAGGCGGCGAGGGCGGGCGCTTCATCGAGACGCTGCCGAACGGCACGGTGTTCGAGGTCGGCCGCATCAAGACCTGGCTTCCGGGCGAGAAACTCGTCTTCGGCTGGCGCCAGGCGACATTCACGAAGGATCAGGATACAGAAGTCGAGGTCCGCTTCGAGGCTGCCGGCGAGGAAACGCGCATCACCGTCGAGCATCGCGGCTGGGATTCCGTGCCGCAGCAGCACGTCGCGCGGCACACGATGCCGGACATGATTTTTCTCCGCCGGCACGGCGAATGGTGGCGGATTCTCCTTCAACAATTCAAGGAGCGCCGCGGCGGCCTCAATCCGTCTTGAAGGCGCGCTGCCACCAGCCTTTGCGCGTCGGCTGCGGCGGCGCGCCCGGGTTTTCGGGTTCGCTTGCCGACGCCGGCGGAGCGGTGGGCTTTTCCACGGCGTGGGGCTCGGCGTGTCTCAGCTCGAGCGACCATACGGGCGCCGAAGATGCGTTCGGCTGCGCCGGTGCGTCGCTCGGCGCGCCAGCTGGCGACGCATCGCGAAGGTCGCGGATGGGCTCTTCGCGTGGCGTCGTATCGATCTCGTCGGCAGGAGGCCCGAAACGGTCGTCGACCGGGTAGTGGTGCTCGGAATGGCCGTTCGAGGCACCGTTCTCGCGGGGCTGGAGAGGCAAATCGCCACTGCCGCCCTGGGCGCCGCGTCCGCGACGACGCCGGCGGCGGCGCTTGCGACGGCCGTCGCCGAACTGGCCGTCCTGCGGAGCGCCTTCGGCGCGAGGTTGCGGCGCCGGTTCACCGCCCGTGACGCCGTCCTGCTCAAACGCCTCGTCTCTGCTTTCGACGTCAGCGACCGGCGCGGCGAGCGCCGGTGTTTCGACCGAGTGCGGCAATGGCTCGCGCGGCGGTCGGTCGCCCTGCGGCCCGCGATCGCGATTGCGATTGCGACCGCCGCGGCGACGCCGGCGCCTGCGTCCGCCGTTCTCTTCGGACTGACGTGCGGGCTGCGGCTCACGCGCTTCGCCTGCAATAATCGCCGCGTCCTCGACATTCTCTTCGCGCTCTATTTCCTCGTCGATCGCTTCCTCGACGAAACCGGGTTCTTCCTCGGCCTCGATCTGCGGCGGCGAGAAACCGGCTTCGACCGACACCGCATATTTCGCCCGCTCCTCGGCTGTCTTGGGCACGGTGCGTTCGATATCGAAATTGCCGGCCAGCAAACCGTCCTTCGGCTCGAAGGAGATCATCATGCCGTAGTCGCTCTCGAGGCGGGCGAGCTCTCTGCGCTTCTGGTTTAGCGTGTAGATCGCTACATCGCTCGCTACGCGCACGGTTACGGCCGACGAGCGCAGCTTCTGTCCTTCTTCCTCAAGACCGCGCAGCACGCGCAGCGAAGTGGATTCTACGGAGCGAACGATGCCCTGGCCGCCACAATGCGGGCAGGGGACGGTCGAGCCTGCAATCACGCCCGCGCGCAGGCGCTGGCGCGACATCTCGAGCAGGCCGAACTGGCTGATCTTTCCGATCTGCACCCGCGCGCGGTCGTTCTTGACGGCATCGCGCAGGCGTTTCTCGACGTCGCGGTCGTTGCGACCGTCTTCCATGTCGATGAAATCGATGACGATGAGGCCCGCAAGGTCACGAAGGCGCAATTGCCGCCCGATTTCGTCCGCGGCTTCGAGATTGGTCTTGTGCGCCGTTTCCTCGATCGAGTGTTCCCGCGTTGCGCGACCAGAGTTCACGTCGATTGATACGAGCGCTTCGGTCTGGTTGATGACGATGTAGCCCCCGGACCTTAGGGTGACGTTGGCCGAGAACATCGCGTCGAGCTGCGCCTCAATGTGATGGCGCTGGAAGAGTGGGACCGCCTCTTTGTAGTACTTCACGTTCTTGGCATGGCTCGGCATGAGCATGCGCATGAAATCCTTGGCGTTCTGATAGCCGCCTTCGCCTTCGACGAGGACTTCGCTCACGTCCTTGTTGTAAAGATCGCGGATGGCGCGCTTTATGAGATCGCCTTCCTCGTAGACGCAGGCCGGGCGCGTTCGATTTGAGCGTAAGCTCGCGGATCGTGTCCCACAGCCGCAGCAAATACTCGTAGTCGCGCTTGATCTCGACCTTGGTGCGGTTCTCGCCGGCGGTGCGGATAATGAGCCCCATGCCTTCAGGCAGCTCGAGCGCCTGGGCCGCCGCCTTGAGGCGCGTGCGGTCGCCGGCATTGGTGATCTTGCGGGATATGCCGCCGCCGCGCGGCGTGTTCGGCATCAGCACGCAATAGCGGCCGGCGAGCGAAAGATAGGTAGTGAGCGCCGCGCCCTTGTTGCCGCGTTCTTCCTTGACGACCTGGACGAGGATGATCTGTCGGCGCTTGATGACTTCCTGGATCTTATAATGGCGCTTGCGCATCCAGCGCTGAGGCGGACGCTGCGCCTGCAAGGCCTGTGGCGCGCCCGCGTCATCGGAGGACTGCGCGGCGCCTGCCTGGAACCCGGGCTGATCCGAACTATCGATTGACGCTGAGTTCCGCGAAATCGCCTTCCGTCGTCGGCCCTAGCAGTTCCGCCGCGGCTGAAGATTCCTCGTCGCCGTCTTCGGTGTCAGCGACGTCGGGTTCGCCATCGTGATCGTCGAACTCGCGGCCCCGTTCCGTGACGAAGGCCGACCCGCCACCAGCGCCAACGTGGCGATCGTCGCCTTCGTGGTCGTGATCGCCATGCGCATCGTCCTCGCGCGCATCATCGTCATGGTCGCGATCGTGGTCGTCGAGACCTCCGGCACCGGCATGATTGGAGAAGACTTCCTCGCCGTCGGTCGCCTCACCCGTGCCTTCGACGACCTGAGGTGACGGAGCTTCGTCGTCTTCGGTCTCGTCTGCTGCATTTGTCGCTCCCGCCTTCGGGCCGCTGCCGATCTCAAAGGATTCGACGTCGTCGTCCTGGCGGCGGCGCGCTTCGGCTTCGGCCTCCGCGATCAACGCCATGCGATCGGCAACGGGGATCTGGTAGTAGTCGGGATGGATTTCCGAGAAGGCGAGAAACCCCTGGCGATTGCCGCCATATTCGACGAAGGCGGCCTGCAGCGACGGCTCTACGCGCGTAACCTTTGCGAGGTAGATGTTGCCTTTGAGCGGCCGACGCGACGCGGCCTCGAAATCAAATTCCTCGACCTTCTGGCCGTCGAGAACGACCACGCGGGTTTCTTCCGGGTGGCTTGCATCGATAAGCATGCGCTTGGGCATTGGACTCTCCGAGGCGACGCTGTCCCTGCAGCGGCCCGCGCGCACCTTCCGGTGCGGGCCGGGCCTGCCGATGCAGAGCGCGTCGCAATATGGTTGCGGGGATGGGCCGCCGAGCGGGGCCGGTCGAAGTGATCGAAAGCTCGTTCAGCGGGCGCGCGCGAGGGTCGATCGTGCCGGCGTTGACCGCCGCATCATCGAGACCCCGAAACGCAGAAAGGCTGTTCATTCGTCTATACCGGATCCGTCGACCGCAAATTGCGATGACGGATCGAACTAGGGCTGTTCGGACTGTGCGGGTCAGGTCGCGGACCGTTCCGCTCGCTTTGACCCTGCGCGTCGCCTGTGGCGAATCGCCCATGACAGTCAGGCCTGTTTCTTTGTAGGAGGCCGCGGCCCCCGGGACAAGGGCCTCGACAACCAATCGTTGCGGCATGTTGGCATTGGTGACACAGGGATGGGCGAGATGCCAGGCTTTTTCGGATGAAAGTCCGCCGGGCGGCGTCGATTTTGCGACCGTTATTGCGAACGATGCGCGTCGAGCGCAAATCCGGATCCGAACGAGCATGATTTTGACCAACGAATTGTAAATCTTTGTGGCTGAGCTTAAGGGCGGTTGAGCACAGGCGTTCCATGGGTCGCTGGAAAGACATCGGAATCTCGCTTCTGCTGTGCGCGCTTGTCGGCTCCGCCAATGCGCAAAGCGGTGCGCCGCCGCCGGCTCAGAACGGTGACGTCGACGATGTAATCGACAAGGTGCTGCAGCAGCCCAGCGGCGGGCCCGCGGCAGCTGCTGCGTCGGCAACCCCGGCCTCGCCCGCGCCGATTGTCATGGGCGCACGCATCGGCGAGCACGAGGACCGCACGCGTTTTGTCGTCGAGTTGTCCGATCCGGTGAACATGCGCGCCTTCACGCTGAGTGGTCCCAATCGTGTCGTGATCGACATGCCGGCGGTGCAGTGGCACTTGACCGGGCCGCCGCGACCGACTGGTTTCGGGGCGGTCAAGAGCTACCGCTACGGACTTTTCCGTCCTGGAAACTCGCGCTTCGTCATCGACCTCAACCAGCCAGTATCGGTCAGCGATGCGCTCGTACTCCCGCCGGAGGGCGGCTACGGCTATCGCGTCGTGATCGATCTATTTCCGACGACGCAGGAAAAATTCGACCACACGGCCGGCTGGCCCGCCGACCTGAAAGCAAGAGAAAGTGCCGCCGAGCAGGTGGCGTCGGTCGCGCCAATGCCGCTCATGACGGCGCGCGCAGCGGAGAAAAAAATCATCGTGCTCGATCCCGGACATGGCGGAATTGATTCGGGCACCAACGGCGTCAACGGCCTCATGGAAAAGGATCTGGTGCTCGATGTCGCCTCGAGGCTGGCCCGCAGCCTGGAGAAACGGGGCAATTATGTAGTGCACCTGACCCGCGATACCGACACGTTCATTCCGCTGAACGAGCGTGTGAACATAGGCCGCTCGTGGCATGCCGATCTCTTCATCTCGTTGCATGCCGATTCCAATCCCGACGCCACGGTCAATGGCGCGTCAGTCTACACGCTTTCAGAGAAGGGTTCCGACAAGGAAGCAGCCAGACTCGCACGGGACGAGAACCAGTCCGACGCCATCGCCGGCGTCGACCTGTCGGCACAGAACAGCGATGTCGCCCCGATCCTGATCGACCTGGCCCAGCGCGACACGATTAACCGCTCCAACCGGTTCGCGCAGACCGTGGTCGGCGAACTCACCCGTGCGACAGACATCCTGCCGCGCCAGCCGCACCGCTCGGCCGCTTTCGTCGTGCTCAAGGCGCCGGACGTCCCGGCCGTCCTGATCGAACTCGGCTACCTTTCCAATGAGATGGATGCAGCCCAGATGCAGACGACGCGGTGGCGCGATGGGGTCGCGGACGCCATCGCAGGGGCGGTCGACCGTCATTTTGCTCAGCAAACTGCGGTCGACCCCTCGACGGGGCCAAATACCGCGTCAGAGTAAGCGCTTACTTGGCCTTCCCAGGGTCATAATCGGCGGCTACAAGGACCGCCTCAAGGGCTGGACAGGGCATCACGACCGGCATGCTGCGCCGCATTCTCCTCTATACGGGCTTAGCCCTCGCGGTGATCGCCGCCGGCGGCGCGATCATCGTCATCGGCTATATCTGGGAAATCACCCAGGACCTGCCGAGCGTCGAGGCGCTGCAAAACTACAATCCGCCGGTCACGACGCGCGTGTATGCCGGCGACGGCACGGTGATCGGAGAATATGCACGCGAGCGGCGCATTTTTGTGCCGATTTCTTTCGTGCCCAAGCTCGTGATCAACGCCTTCACTTCGGCCGAGGACCGCAACTTTTTCAATCATCCCGGCATCGATCCCAGCGGCATCATCCGCGCGGCCGGTAAAGACGTCATCAACGTGCTCGAGCACAAGCGGCTCGAGGGCGCCTCGACCATCACCCAGCAGGTCGCAAAGAATTTTCTCCTCAACAGCGAAGTCAAATTCTCGCGAAAAATCCGCGAAGCCATCCTGGCGGTCCGCATCGACGCGACCTATCCCAAGACCAAGATCCTCGAGCTCTATCTGAACGAAATCTATCTGGGCGAGAATTCCTATGGCGTGGCGGCCGCCGCGCTGAATTATTTCGGCAAGTCGCTCGATGAGCTCGACGTCGCCGAAGTCGCGTTCCTCGCTGCCCTGCCCAAGGCGCCGAGCAATTACGACCCCCTCCATAACAAGCAGGCGGCCCTCGACCGGCGCAACTGGGTCATCGGGCAGATGGCCAACAATGGCTACATCAGCGACGAGCAGGCGCGCGCGGCTATTGCCGAACCGCTCGACACCCAGACGCGGCCCCTCGGCGCACAGGTTGCTGATGTGGACTATTACGTCGAGGAAGTGCGGCGCCTGCTTTACGCGAAGTACGGCGAGCAGGCGCTTTATGACGGCGGCCTGCAGGTCCGTTCGACGCTCGATACGCGGCTGCAGAATTTTGCGGTCAGCGCGCTACGAACCGGTCTCGTACGGTACGACCGCCGGCATGGCTGGCGCGGTGCAGTCAGCAATATCAATGTCAGCGGCGACTGGAAAGACACGCTTGCGAGCGCCGAGAACCAGTCCGGCATCGACACCTGGCGCGTCGCTGTCGTGCTGGGGTTCGACGACGACAATACGACCGAGATCGGGCTCACGGGCGGCGCCACGGGCCGCATCCCGTTCAAGGAACTCCAATGGGCAAGGCCTGAACTGAAGAACGGCGCGGTCGGCGCCTCGCCCACTGAGCCGCGGACGGTCCTTAAGGTCGGCGACATCATTTATGTCGAGCCGGTCGACGAGAACGGCGATTTCGGCCTCAGACAGGTGCCCGAAGTGAACGGCGCGATCGTCGCGATGGATCCCCACACCGGGCGCGTGCTGGCGCTGTCGGGGGGCTTCAGCTACGCCTCGAGCCAGTTCGACCGCGCCATGCAGGCGATGCGACAGCCGGGCTCGTCTTTCAAACCCTTCGTGTACGCTGCGGCGCTCGACAACGGCTACACGCCCGTCAGCAAGGTCCTGGACTCGCCATTCGAATTCGATCAGGGCCCCGGCCTCGGCATCTGGCGACCAGAGAATTTCGAGAAGGGCCATTACCTCGGTCTGACCACGCTTCGCCGCGGCATCGAATTATCCCGCAACGTAATGACTGTGCGCTTGGCCAACGAGATCGGCATGGACAAGGTCGTGCCCTATGCCGACCGCTTCGGCGCCTACGACCATCTCTCGCCGCTGCTCGCCAACGCGCTCGGGGCCGGCGAGACGACGTTGCTCAGGATGACGACGGCCTATTCCGAGTTCGTGAACGGCGGCAAGAAGATCAGCGCGTCACTTATCGACCGCATCCAGGACCGTAACGGACAGACCATCTGGCGTCACGACGACCGCGATTGCAGTGGCTGCAACGAAGCGACCTGGCACGATCAGCAGGAACCGCTGCTCGCCGACACGCGCGAGCAAATCATCGATCCGCGCACGGCCTATCAGATCGTGTCGCTCCTCGAAGGCGTGGTGCAGCGTGGAACCGGGCGCTCGGTTGCCGCCGTCGGCAAGCCGCTGGCAGGCAGACAGGCACGTCTAGCGAGGCGAAGGACGCCTGGTTCATCGGATTTTCGCCCGATCTTGCGGCCGGCGCATTCGTCGGTTTCGACAATCCGCGCCACGCTCGGACGGGTCGAGCAGGGCGCCGCGGTGGGCCCCGATCTTCCGCGACTTCATGAAGAACGCGCTTTCGAATCGCCGCCGACGCCGTTCCGGATCGCACCGGGAATCGAACTCATTTCGATCAACGAAAAGAGCGGAACACTCACGAGCCGGCGCGCCGGGTCGATCCTCGAAGCCTTCAAGGCCGGCACCGAGCCAGGCGGGCCTAACGCCCCGGTGCAGATGCGGGCGCGGCAGGCAAGGGATCCACGGCGACGACGGGCACATCTCCCGGCGACGTGGGTGAGGGGACTGGCGGCCTGTACTAACAGCGGGGGTGGCAATGACGGATTCGACAACTCTTATCGCGGGTGCCTGCATCTTTTTTGTAACCGCCGTAGCGACGCCAGTTTATGGCGCAACGACTCCGGCCCATGTCGACACGAGCGCATCCAATGGCGCCGTCGACTATCCGGTTTGGCTTCAGGAGAAGGGTGTACAGGGAACCGTCGTCATGCAAGTTCATGTCACCTATTCCGGCAAGCCGACAGACGTGCAATTCGTCCAGTCGACAGGCAATCAGGATCTCGATCTTGCCGCGGAAAATGGCGTGATGAACTGGCACTACATTCCGGCGAGCGAGGACGGCGAGCCGGTGACGGATTGGGTGACCGTCAGGATCACTTCAAGTTGCCCGCCCCGGCGGTCCCTGCTCCGTCCTCGACGACTACGCCGTTGAAGTGAAGTCTCGAACAAGGGTCCACTTTCACCGAATGCATTGGCTTTTTGACGCGACCATCGTGCTTGCCTATACCGGGGCACGCCAAAACCGATTGGTCGATTGACGAGAGCAAGCAGGACATCGCCTCGCGCCCGGGGCGTTACCAACCGCGACGCCGCAGGTCGCCGGTTCGAATTCCCGCGCCGCAGTCGTCTCGCTCTGGCCGCGTTCCAGCGCGCCGTCCGCGCTTCCGAGCCTTCGCAGATACTCGCCTGCGCGATCTTGGGAGGACTGACCGGCGCGATGACCTCGCTGCTGCGCTCGGGAATGTGGGCGTTGCACAGTCTTGATTTCGGTATTCCCGCCGGAACCTACCTGAGCACCGGCATCGGCATCGACTACGAGCGCGTGCTGCTGGCCCCCATGATCGGCGGCCTTTTGCTTGGTCTTGTCGCGCGCGCGCTGCGTCGCTGGCGATCCACGGAGATCGTCGATCCTATCGAGGCCAATGCGCTCTATGGCGGGCGGATGTCGTTCGTCACTCCCTTCGCCTTACGCTGACGACATTGATCTCGAACGCAGCCGGGGCGTCGCTCGGCATGGAGGCTGGCTACAGCCAACTGGGCGCAAGCCTCTATTCGTCCTGCGGTCAATACTTCCGACTGAGGCGCGGCGACCTTCGCATTTTCGTGACAGCGGGCGCGGGCGCGGCCATCGCGGCGGCGTTCAACGCACCGCTGGCCGGCGCCTTCTACGGATATGAATTGATCTCGGGCAGCTATACGCCGCGCGCGCTGGCTCCGGTCGCGGTCATCGGTCTGCGCCGCGTTAGCCCAGCGCGGCATGTCCCACATGGACGCGCTGTTCTCCGTGCAAAGCACTGCAGCGCTCACGCCCGTCAGCTATGTGCTGTTGGGCGCGATGGGAATCTTCGCCGCCGGCACTGGAGTCCTGACGATGCAGGCGGTGACCTGGATCGAGCGCGGCATGCGCCATGGGATTGCCGGACTGGCCAGGCCGGCACTGGCGGCAATCCTGTTGTCGGCGGTCGCCTTTTTCTTCCCGCAAGTTTTGGCAGCGGCACGGGGCCATCCAGTATCATTTCGATCACCGATGGGCGATCGCGCCGCTCGTCGTGTCGCTGATTGCCAAACTGGTCGCGTCCGCGCTGTTGGTCGGATCTGGCTTTGTGGCGGCCTCTTCGGCTCGTCCCTGTTCCTGGGTTGCCTGTTCGGCGCTGCCTTCGTCCAGATTGCGAGCGTTTCTATGCCCAGCCTAGCCGGGGCGAGGAGGGTGGCGTTTATGCTGCGGGCATGGGCGCTGTCGCCGCAGCGATCGTCGGCGCGCCGTTTACGATGGTGTTTCTTGCGCTGGAGGCAACCGGCGATTTCAACATCAGCATCGCGGTCTGGTCGCAGTGACGGTGTCCTCGACGATTGTCCGTCTGTCGTTCGGCTATTCCTTCGCGACGTGGCGCTTTCATCTGCGTGGTCTCGGCATCCGGGGCGCCCACGACGTTGGCTGGATCGCCGATCTGAGCGTCGGGCGCCTCACGCGTTCAAATCCGCGCGTTGTCGCGGCAGGCATGCCGCTACGCGTGTCGCGAGGCCTATCCCGTCGGGTCCGCCAGCGGTGTTCGCATCGACGACGCCGCCCGCTATCCGCCGGTGATCGATATTCCCGACGCCGACGACCCCGAAATCGACGCGGCAGCGGATTTCCTGGTGGCCGGCGACCTGGCGCAGGACAGCGATCTCTTTCTGCTGCCCGACGAAAACGTCGTACAGCTCTTTCGGCGGTTCGAGGAGACGCAGACGGAAACGCTGCCGGTCCTCAGCGACCGCGCCGCTCGCCGCGTCGAAGGCTATATGACAGAGGCCTATGGACTGCGCCGCTATACGCAGGAGCTCGAGCGCATGCACAGCGCGGAGCTGGGCGAGCAGGAGCTGTTTCGCTAGGGCGGCCCGGCAATTCGTGATCCATTCCCGCGCTGGCCGCACTCGTATAGTCCGGGTAGTGTTCAGGGCGAAACCGGTCGGCGAGGCGAACCATGGCAGAGAAGAACCGATTTGAGCACCAGTGCATCGAGGAGTCAGCTTCCTCGATTGCTCGCTCGCACGGGCCAAATTCGACGACGTCAACCTGTCCGAAGCGCTCTACACAAACGTCAACCTGCACGCTGCAACCATCAGGAACGCCAACATGACCGACGTCGTCATCGAAGACGCCAATATTCAAGGGCTCATGGTGAACGGCCACGACGTCTTGGCGCTGATTAGAGCCGAAATGTCCCGCCGAAATCCACGCTGAACCGGCGGGCTAGAATCGGCCTCTTGGAACTGCGTGCGGACTTTACGGCGGGGCGGCACGCCCGTATATGGACCGCATCACGCAGAGAGACCCCATGGGTGCCGAGACAGACCGTGCCATCGAAGAAATCAAGCAGGCCGTCGCCCTGCTGAGGAGGCATCTTTGACTGGGACAAAGCCAATCGCCGCCTCGACGAACTGAACGCGCGGGCCGAAATCCGTCCATCTGGAACAATCCGAAAGAAGCCCAGAAGCTCATGCGCGAGCGGCAACGGCTGGACCAGTCGCTGTCGGCAGTCCGGAAAATCGAAAACGAGCTCGGCGACGCGCAGGGCCTGATCGAGATGGCCGAAGCCGAGGGCGACGCGGCGATCGTTGTGGAGGCCGAGAAATCCGTTGCCGATATCCGCGCGCGCGCGGAAGGTCTGCGGTTGCAGTCGATGCTGTCGGGCGAGGCCGATGGCAATGACACCTATCTCGAGATCCACGCGGGCGCCGGCGGCACGGAGAGCCAGGACTGGGCCGAAATGCTGGCGCGAATGTACACGCGCTGGGCCGAAAAGAAGGGCTACAAGCTCGAATACCTCGAAGAAAGCGCGGGCGAGGGCGCTGGCATCAAATCGGCAACCCTGCTGGTGAAAGGCGACAACGCCTATGGCTGGCTCAAGAGCGAAGCCGGTGTGCACCGGTTGGTGCGCATTTCGCCGTTCGATTCCAATGCACGCCGGCATACGAGCTTTGCTAGCGTGACGGTGTTCCCGGTGATCGACCAGTCGATCGAAATCGACATACCCGACAAGGACGTGCGCATCGACACTTACCGATCGTCAGGCGCGGGCGGTCAGCACGTCAACAAGACCGAGAGCGCGGTGCGCATCACTCACCTGCCGACCAATATCGCCGTCGCCTGCCAGACCGAGCGCTCGCAGCACCAGAACCGCGCGGTGTGCTGGGACATGTTGCGTTCGAAACTCTACGAAATCGAGCTCGAGAAGAAGCAGGCAGAGACCGGCGCTTTCATCGGTGAGAAGTCGGATATCGGCTTTGGCCACCAGATCCGATCCTATGTGCTCCAACCATACCAGCTCGTGAAGGACCTCCGCACGGGCGTCGAGAGTCGCACGCCGCAGGATGTGCTCGACGGCGACCTCGATCCTTTCATGGCCGCCGCGCTGGCGCAGGCGGTCGGCGGCAAGAAGGTCGAGACGATCGAAGACCTCGAATAGCCTATTCGAAGGGCGCGGGGCGGCCGAAGCGAAACATCGTCTGCATGTCGTCTTCCCAGCGAGCGGAAATCGCAGCGACGACCGAGACGATCGCTCCGAACAGAAGGGCGAACGCAATCCACAGGCTCGCATGGGCGGCGATCTTCCGGGCGTACTCACCTGCCTGGCGCTCGTCGTCGTGGATTTGCGCCTGGACCTTGTTCACGCGAAGCGTGGCGTCCTCGTAGCTAACGGCGGCGTCCTGGGCAATGAGTTGGGCGACGCGATCGCGGTCGTCGACCGACAGGTAGCCGCCGTTTTCGAGACCTACGTCCAGGACACTGACTGGCTTCGGCTTTGTCCGCCGAGAGGCTTGGTGCCGGCGCCTGGACCGGCGGCAACGTTGAGGTCGTCGCGCTGTTGTCGGTTGGTGCCGCGCTCGGGCCGCTGGGCGAGATCGTTTCGTCTCGGCTGGGTTCCGAGGTTGGTGCACTCTCGTCGTCGCTTCCCGACGGCGCCTCACGGCCGGCGGGCGGTGCCGATCCTCGGCGGGCGCCTCCGCCGCAGCGGGCGGCGGGGCGGCACCGTCGTTCGTCGTGCCCGTGTCGTTCTGCGCGTATAGGACGCCGTTGAGCCCGGCGTGCTGAGCGCCGTTGCTCGTATTGGCGGGGCGGAACAGCGTATCGACCCAATAGGAGGTCGCCGCGGGGAACACGCGCGCGCCCTCCCCGGCGGGAGTTGCCCCGTAAAGCGTGCTGACGCGAACGGCGGCGTTGGCCGCGACCATGGCCGAGAGCGCAACCAGCCCGATAGTGATGACAACCGCCGGCGCCCAGACCGAGAGGCCTGGCGCGGCGCGGAACTCTTCTTCCGGCGCCGTCTCGCGGGTTGGCCCGATCAGGCGGCCCGTGACATGTCCGCCAGCCGCCAGTCCGAAGGCCTGTGCCGCGAGGAAGTAGATCGCACCGAGCGTCAGGAACGTGCCGGCGTCGTCTGGCTGGCGCGAGACCAGCTCAAGGCCAAACCGGAGCCCAGAAGCAGCAGGAACAGTGTGGTCGCCACGGCGACCAGCGCACCAGCGACGATCGAACCCCAAGCGACCTGCGGAGGCGTGATCGCCGCCTCCTGGTCGATGAATGGTGGCGGCTTCGGCGAGCACGGTCGTATCGGTCATGAGCTTCCCTCCCGCGGACGCGAAAAACGCCGGTCCGGCAGTGCCTAGAACGTGCGCAGCAAGCGTAACGTTCCGACGCAAACAAAAACCCCGCCTGGTGGGGCGGGGTTTCGATTTCACCTGCGCTCGGATCAGTTGCCGGTCTTGAGCGGCGAGAAGGTCGACATGCTCGGGCGTACAGCGATGTCGGCGGGCAAGGGTCGTGCCATTGCCGAAAGAGCGGGCGAGGGCGCAACGACGGGAGGTGTATTCGAAATGCCTGGCGATGGAGCAGGCGCCGGCGAACTCATGACCGGGGCCGCGGGCTTGTTAGCGAATCGGTCGTCTTCTTCGTTGGTTCCTCTGCGAGCGGATTGTCGGCGTGGCGGCAATTGCCCTCGAAGAACGCGCCCGTCTCGACCGCGAATGCCTCGTGCAGAATGTTGCCCTCGACGTGGCAGGTCGAGCACAGCAGGACCTTGCGGGCGCGGATGCTGCCCTGGACGCGGCCGCGGACGGTCACGTCCTCAGCGAATATCTCGCCATTGATCACGGCTTTGTCGCCGATCACCAGGCCAACACTGCGGACGTCGCCATCGACCCGGCCGTCAATCTGGATATCGCCGGTCGAGGTGAGCGTGCCGTTGACGATGAGATCCCCGCTGATGATCGACGGCGCCGAGGCACTGCGTATCGACCGCTTCTGCGCGGGCGGAGGAGCCAGCTGCGGCCGCGTTCGAAACGGGAGATCTGGTCCTTGCTTTTACTGGAGAACATGTCGTCCTGCCTCGATGAAATTGCTCGGATTTCTCACGACGTCGTCGTACCAGACCTCGTAGTGGACGTGGGGTCCAGTGCTGCGCCCGGTCGATCCGAGTTTTCCGATGGGCGTTCCTTTTCCAACCTTAGCCCCAACCTGAACCAAGATCGATGACAGATGTCCGTAGCGTGTATGGATTCCAAAACCATGGTCAATTTCGACCATATTCCCGTAACCGCCCCGATTGCCTGCGAAAACCACGACGCCAGGCGCGGTCGCGCTGATCGGCGATCCCCACGGCCCGGCAAAATCGACGCCTGGATGGAAGGAGTAGCGCCCCGTGAAGGGGTCGACACGCGGTCCGAACGGGCTCGTCTGCTCGAACTGACTGCCGCGCACCGGAATCGTAAGCGGAATATGGCGAAGGGACGACAACAGCCCGTCCATCTGCTCGAGCACGGCCGAGGCGCTCAGATAGGCAGTCTCGAAGGCGGCGTCGGCAATGCCGTCGATATGAACCGACTGAAGCGGGATATCCGGTCCACCGACGCCCTCCACCGACGCAAATTTGTGCTCGTACTGGTTAGGGTCGATGCCGGTTCGGCGGATGATGTCGTTCAGGCTTGCAACGCGCTCGATAAGACGGCTTTGCGTTGCATTGAGAAGCTGGGTCTCCGCGACGCCGATCCGATCGACACGGTCTGTCTCAAGGGCAAGCTCGCGCAGCGCGGGATGCTGGGCGAGCGTGGCAGCCGAGATGCCGGCCGGCGCAGGTGGGGCAGAGTGGCTGCCGAAAAGGATACCCGTGAGGCGTCCCACTGCATTGCCGAGATCGAGGAAGCTCGCCTTGTTTGGCTTTGACAGATGCGGCTGCGGCGCGCTCTGAGGCATCACCGACAATTCCGAGCTTCCGCCGCCGTCGGCGTCGGAGTCTGTGAAACCGCCGCCTGTCGGCGCCATCTTCACGCTGTCGTTGGCGCCGCTGGTCGGGGTTCCGACCGCGTTTACAACGTTGGGCACGCCTGGAATGGAGCCGGCCTGGCTTGCTAGCGTCGCATCGACCTGCTGCTTGCGGTCGATGAATTTCATGATCGTGTTCTGTTTGGTCTGAAGTTCGTCAGCCACCGATTTGAAACGATCCTCGGCCGACACCAAGGCGCCGTTCAATTCGTCGTAGGAAATCTGCAGGTCCGCGACGCGGTTCTCATAAGCCGACTGCATCTGCTGATAGCGATGGTCCTTGGCCGCAATGATGCGGTCCTTAAAGACCACGTTCACCGTTGCGAATGCGACCCAGCCCAGAAAAATCAGCGGAGAGTCCGGCGATGGTCGCCTGCAGCGTCGGTCCGAACGTGAAAAACTGCACGCGACCGTCGCTGCGGATATAGATCTGCCGCTCGGGAAATGTTTCATGGAGCCACGCCCAGACGCGCTCAACGAGCGTCCCCGCCATCTCCGGTACTTCCCTTTTGGGCGTCTCTTCCGCCAACCCCAGAAGTCTCCATTTCACCCAATTGTCGGCGTCTGATCAAGCTGTTAGCCCAGAAAAAGGAGCGTTGCGTTAACCGGCCGCCCGGACGTCGTTTGCCAAAATTCCGGCCGTTCAAAGGGTTTTTGCCGCGGCAAGCACGACCTCCACATGCCCCGGGACCTTAACCTTGCGCCAGATTTCCCGGATAACTCCTTTGCCGTCGACAAGAGAAGGTCGCGCGCTCCATCCCATGTATTTCCTTCCGTAAAGTGTCTTTTCGCCCCAGACCCCGTAGGCCTTGGCGATCGAAGTTTCCGGGTCGGAGGCGAGCGTAAATTCAGTTTGTGCTTCGCCTTAAATTTGTCATGTGAGGCGGCACTGTCTTTCGACACGCCGATTATCGAGACGCCGAGTGCCTCGAACTTCTTCCGGCTTTCGGAAAAGCCGATTGCTTCCTTTGTGCACCCGGGAGTGTCGTCCTTCGGATAGAAGTAAAGAACGAAGGGACGCCCCTTGAGCGAGGAGAGCGATACACGTCCGTCTCCATCGGTCGCAAGCGCAAAAGTCGGGGCCTTGTCGCCCGGCTTGAGTTCCATGAGCTCCCCAAAAACTTCCGCGCGCCCCATGGGCGTTTACCAACCACGCGTCCCTAGGCGATAAGCTGAGACGCAATTCAGCGCAAGAGGCTGGCGCAGCTGCCCTTTTTGGGCCCCACAGTTTTCCTAGGAGGGGGCGAGGTTTTTCTGCCCCTAGAGATTGTCCGAACTTCGAAGCGCCCCGTTTCAGCCTGCCCCTGGTTAAGTACCTACGGGCCCACCACTTCACGCGCGCCGGCTTGGTGCTCCTGGGGATCGGCGCCGCGCTGGTATTTTTTGTCGCGGGGGCGGCACTCCGGCTCCTGATCGGCCCAGTCTCCCTTGGTCCTTTCGGTGGCACCCTATCGGATGCCATCGCCACTGCTTTGCCTGGCATTACCGTCAAGTACGACCAGGCGGCCATCGAGTGGTCGCGTGACGAGGGGCGGGTGACGCTCGCCATACTTGGCGCGCGGGTCTTTGACGCCGAAGGCCGCATCATTGCCCAGGCGCCCAAGGCCGATATCGATCTGGCGGCGCGGCCGTTCCTCCAAGGCAGGCTCGAAGTTCGCCACATCACCCTCGACGGGGTCCAGCTCACGCTCGTGCGCACGCGAGCCGGCGGCCTGCGGCTCGGGGTCGAGCAGGACACCGGCGAGCAGGACATCATCGCCAACCTGACCGATGCGATTAAGGTCCGCAGCACCCGTTCCTCGTCGCTGCAAAGCTTCGCTGTACACAATGCGCGGATCGCAATCCTCGACGAGGTTACGGGACTATTCGTCGTGGCGCCGCGCGCCGATCTCAAGATTGCCCTGGACGGGCCGAACCTGACGGCCGCCCTGGACGCCGACATCGAAATCTCCGGCAAGCCCGCGCGCGTGACGGCCGATTTGACGCTCCCGCCGACATCGGGACCGGTGTCAGGCGACGTGATTCTGCACGGGCTCGATGTCGCCGCACTCGGCGAGAACGCGAAGACATTCGAGTTCTCGAGGAAGATCGCCCTGATCGCCGATCTTTCAGCGTCGTTCACCATCGACCACGGCTCGCATTTTGCAGGCGCGGATTTCGGCATCGATGCGCACGGAGCGGTTACGGTCCCGGGCCTGACCGGGGCGGCCGTGCCGATCCGCTCCGCACGCATCGTCGGCCGCTACGACGGTGCTGCAAACCGCCTCCTGATCGACGATGCGACTCTCGATTCGGGTGGAGCCTCGGCCCATCTCACAGGACAAGCGGACTTCGGCTACGACGCGAGCGCGGCCCTCGCACAGGTTGCGATCGACGCGACGGCCGACAACGTGAGGGTGAGCGATCCGCGCGCCTTTTCGAACCCGCTGCAGCTGAGCCGCGTCGCGCTGCGCGGATCCTATCTGACGGCGACGAACGACATTGTCGTCGATCATTTGGGCGTGAGCGGCGGCTCGCTCGCGGCAGATGTCTCGGGCAAGGTCACGCTTGTTCCCGGCCAATCGCCGGCAGTTGCCGTGCAAGGCAAGCTCGCGATGCTGCCGGTGCGCGACTTGGTTCGGGACTGGCCGCTTACGATCGGATCCGGCGCGCGCGAATGGATCGCCGAGAACATCTTCGCAGGCACGGTCGGACCAGTCTTGCTTGAAACGCATTTGCCGGCGGGCATTCTCGATCAGCCTGTGGTGCCAGACGGTGCGCTCCACGTGACCTTCCCGATGAACGGCGTCGAGGCGACCTACGTGAAAGGCCTCACCCACCTTACACGGGTGAACGGCAACGCTACGCTGACGGGTAATGCGTTCAGCGCCGATATCGGTTCGGGCAGGATTGGCCCCCTGGTCGTGAGCAGGGCCCACGCCGTCATCGCCGATCTGAGCGTGCCCGGCGCGCCGGGAGACATCACGGCCCATGTCGACGGGTCGATGCAGGACGTGCTCGCACTCGTAGACGAGAAGCCGCTCAACTATCCGACGCGCTTCGGCATCGTCCCTTCCGATACCAAAGGTGCGGCTTCGGTCGATCTTTCCTTCCAAGTCCCGATGAAGAAGGACCTGAATATCAACGATGTCGGGATCGCGGTGAAGGCGCACGTCACCGGGTTCGATGTCGCGCTTGGCACGCGCGGGCGCCTCACCAATGGCGACGTCGATTTTTCGGTCGATCCGAACAAGCTTGTCGCCGCCGGCGTTTTGTCGCTTGCGGATTCGCGCGTCGCCGTCACGTGGAACGAAGACTTCAAGGCGAGCGGTATTACCACGCGCGTGACCGCAAAAGGTGTCATCGACTTACCGGCGCGCGCTATTCTCGGGATCGATGGGGGCGACATCGTCAACGGCCCCACCGGTATCGAGGCGCTGCTGACGGGTCGCAGGGGCCACTTCGCCCAAGGCGACATAACCGTCGATCTGGCGCCGGCCACGATTTCGGCCGGCCTCCTGGGGCTCGAGAAGCCGCCGGGTATTCCCTCCAGCGCACATGTGCTCGTCATGTTCGCATCCGACGGCAGCATCAAGAGTGCAGATACGCGGATCGCGGGCCCCGGCACGTCCATCGTCGGCAACGCCGAATTTGCCAAAGACGGAACTCTCACCGCGCTCACCATTCCCACGCTGCGTGTCGGATTGGCCGACGACTATTCGCTTAGCTACACGCGCGGAGCCGCCGGATTGAACCTCGTCATCCGGGGACGTTCGCTCGATGGCACCGATCTCGCCCGCCGCGGCAGCGCGAGCGGGCCAGGGGGACCGAAAGCGACGTCGCCGGACAATGTGACGCTGAAAGGACCGTTTCATGTCGACGTGCGGCTCGACCGGCTCGCTTTGCGCGACGGCATCGCGGTCGCTCCCTTCGCGCTCGACGTCGCCGGCGTCAGCGACCGCCCTTCGGCGCTTACGCTGTCGGGCGTGCTGAGCAAGGGCGGGACGGTGTCGGGAGGTTTGGCGCAGACGGCCGCCGGGCGCCGGATGATGTTCTCGACCAACGATGCCGGGACGCTGGCGCGCGGGCTGTTCGGCTTGACCGGCATGCGAGGCGGGCAGGCCGATCTTCTGGTGACATTGCCGGGGCGTGCGACGGATACGGCGCCGCGCGACGCCGTAACCGCCGACTACGAGGGCAAGATCACGGCCAAGAATTTTGCACTCGTCAACCAGCCGCTGGTCGCGCGGTTGATGATGGCTGCGTCTTTCGTCGGCGTCGCCACGCTGCTGGGGGGACAGGGCGTGGCCATCGACACCGCCGAGGTGCCATTTTCATCGAAGAACGGCGTCATCGCGATCCACGACGCTATCGCGACGGGGCCGGCAGTCGGTGCTACTGCCGATGGCTATGTCGACCGGCCGAAGAATGCGATTGCGCTAAAAGGCTCGCTGATTCCTGTGCTGGGCGTGAATTTCAACCAGGTTCTCGGCGCAATCCCCGTCGTTGGCGCGATTCTCGAATTGAAGAAGGGCGAGGGGATATTTGGCGTCACCTATTCGGTCAGGGGCAACGCGGACGAGCCGAGCGTGTCCGTCAATCCTCTCTCGATGCTGACGCCTGGAATTCTGCGACGGATATTCCAGGGCCGCATGCCGACGGCCGCAATGGCGCCGTCCAACGCGCAGCAGCCGATGCCGCAGAGCGTGCCGCCACCGACGGCGCCGGCCGTCGTGATGCCCAAGGCGCCCTGATCAGACGGGCTTCACGAGGATGTGCTTCTTGCGTCCGATCGAGAGCTTGATCACACCACTGCCCATGATGTCGGCAAGTCCAATGCTCGCCTTCACGTCGCCGACCGGCACGTCGTTGACGCGCAGCCCACCGCCTTCGATGTGACGGCGGGCCTCGCTCGCCGACGCGGCAAGGCCGCTTTGCTGCGCAAGCGCGGTGATCGCCATGCCTGTCGCGATCTTGTCGCGCGCGATCTCGAAGGTCGGCAGACCTTCCGCAAACGCGCCTTCCTCGAACGTTCGGCGCGCAGTTTCTGCAGCCGCTTCGGCGGGCTTGCGTCCATGCAAGACCGCGGTGGCCTCGGTGGCAAGAATCTTCTTGGCGTCGTTGAGTTCGGCACCCTCGAGCCGCTCGAGACGCGCGATCTCGGCGATCGGCATGTCGGTGAAGAGGCGCAGGAAGCGGCCGACGTCGCCGTCCTCCGTATTGCGCCAGAACTGCCAGTATTCGTAGGGGCTCTTCATGTCGGCGTTGAGCCACACCGCGCCCTCCACCGACTTGCCCATCTTGGCACCGGATGAGGTGGTGATCAGCGGTGTCGTCAGCCCGAAAAGCTGGACGTTCTCCATGCGCCGTCCGAGATCGATGCCCGAGACGACGTTGCCCCATTGGTCGGAGCCGCTCGACTGCAGCCTGCAGCCGAAGCGCTTGCTTAGCTCCACGAAATCGTAGGCCTGCGTGACCATGTAGTTGAACTCGAGGAAGGATAGCGCTTGCTCCCGTTCGAGCCGGAGCTTCACGCTCTCCATGGTCAGCATGCGATTGACGGAGAAATGGCGGCCGACATCGCGCAGGAAGGCAATGTATTCGAGCTTGTCGAGCCAGTCGGCGTTGTCGACCATTATCGCGTCGGTCGGGCCGTTGCCGAATTTGAGAAGATGGCGCACGCCTGCGACCATGGTGTTCTTGTTCGCTTCGATCTGCTCGGAGGTGAGGAGCTTGCGCACGTCGTCCTTGCCGGACGGATCGCCAAGCTTGGTCGTGCCGCCGCCCATCAGAAGGATCGGGCGATGTCCGGCCTGCTGCAGGCGGCGCAGCGTCATCAGCTGCACCAGATTGCCGATATGCATGCTCGAGGCGGTGCAGTCGAAGCCGATATAAGCCGTGACGCGCTCGTTCAGGAACAGCGCATCCAGCGCCTCGGGATCGGTGCAGTCGTAAAATGCGCCGCGCTCCACGAAAGTGCGGAGGAACTCGGAACGGAAATTCGGCGCGGACGGCATGGTATGAAGTCCCGGACTAGCCGCTCACTCTTTCGTCTTGACGCGCGGCTTGGTGTCCATGGCCTTCGACACATAAGCCTCGACAGCTTCGACGACCTCGGCCTCGTGCTTGTCGAAGAAGTGATTGGCCCCTTCGATCTTGTCGTAGGTGACCTTGATTCCCTTTTGCGCGGAGAGCCGGTCGACCAGCTTCTGCACATCCGGTTCGGGCACGACGGAATCCTTCGTGCCATGGACGATAAGTCCCGAGGCCGGGCACGGGGCGAGGAAAGCGAAATCGTACATGCTGGCCGGCGGCGCGATTGAAACGAAACCGGTGATTTCGGGCCGGCGCATCAAAAGCTGCATTCCAATCCAGGCGCCGAAAGAGATGCCGCAAACCCAGACATGCGACGGGTTCGGGTAGAGCGTGTTCATCCAGTCGAGCACTGCGGCGGCATCCGAAAGCTCGCCGGCGCCCGAATCGAAGGTTCCCTGGCTGCGGCCCACGCCACGGAAATTAAACCGCACGGTAGTGCAGCCCAGCCCATGGAACATGTGGAAGAGGTCGTAGACGAGGGGGTTATTCATTGTCCCCCCGAACTGCGGGTGGGGATGCAGGACGACGGCCATCGGCGCGCCGGCGGCCTTTTGGCGCTGGTAGCGAACCTCGATGCGCCCGGCAGGACCCGGCAGAATGATGTCAGGCATCGGTATGGCCTCCCGGCAGCGCCGCTTGGCACCCATGCGCGGTCGGTAGAGCGAAAAAGTCGGGCATTCCGGCATGGAAAGAACCCAAGAAACCTTGGTGCCTCAAGGGTTTTTCGATTGAGTGTGTGTTCTTCACGTTGAATTCTTGACCATTGTAGTGGGAGAATCTATATCCGGCACAGGATTGTGCGCGCCGCGTTGGCGGCGGCTTTGTTCTTACTACAGGGCAGCCCCTTCGAAGCAAGGCAATTCGCGCACGCTTAGGAGAATGCAGTCATGCGGCTCAGCACCAAAGGACGTTATGCGGTCATGGCGATGGCCGACCTGGCTGGCCATGAGGCCGGCGCGAAGCCGGTTTCGCTTGCCGACATCGCCGAGCGGCAAGACATCTCGTTGTCCTATCTCGAGCAGCTGTTCGCGAAGCTGCGGCGCGGCGGACTCGTCCGCAGCGTCCGCGGTCCGGGTGGTGGCTATCGCCTGAGCCGTACACCGGCGGAATTGCGCATTGCCGACATCATCCTTGCGGTCGACGAGCCGATCACGGCCACGCGCTGCCAGGTAGGCAGTACTAAAGGTTGCACGGCCACAGGCGCGCGCTGCGTGACGCACGATCTGTGGGAAGAACTCGGGCGCCAGATCCAGGTGTTTCTGTCCTCGGTCTCGCTTGCCGATGTCATCGAAAAACGTGTCCTCGGCCGCGCGCGCGCCAGCGACGAGCTGACCAACGACAATCGCGCCGCGGCCTGATCGCAGCGAACATGGCTTATCTCGACTACAACGCCACATCCCCTTTGCGGCCTGAAGCGCGCGCCGCGATGGAGCGTGCCCTCGAGGCGAGCGGCAATCCCTCGTCGGTGCATGCAGCCGGCCGCGCCTCGCGCGCCATGGTCGAAGAGGCGCGCAGGGACGTGGCCGCGCTCGTGAACGCCCGCGTTGAAGACGTGATCTTCACCGGTGGCGGGACAGAAGCGAATGCGCTGGCACTGCTTGGCGCGGTGCACGGCGCGGCCGAGGCGGGCGAGCGGTTCACGCGCCTGTTCGTTTCGGCGATCGAACATGACTTCTGTCCTTGCGAACGCAGAGGCGGCGGCGGATCGATTCGCGGGCCTGCGCGTCGAGACCGTTCCCGTTACCGGTGACGGTGTCGTCGATCTGGAAGCCTTCCGGGTGCAGCTGCGCGAGGGCAAAGGGCGCACGCTTGTCGCTGTGATGGCGGCCAACAACGAAACCGGCGTGGTCCAGCCGCTTGCCGACGTCGTTCGCCTGGCGAAGGCTGTGAGCGGGCTCGTGTTCGTCGACGCGGTTCAGGCAGCGGGAAAGCGCGCCATCGATTTCTCAGAGTCGGGCGCCGACTATCTCTCGCTGTCCGCGCACAAGATCGGCGGTCCACAAGGCGCGGGCGCGCTGGTCGTGCGAGAGAGCGCTCCTTTCGCGCCGCAAATTGCCGGCGGCGGACAAGAACGCGGCCGTCGTGCCGGTACGGAAAACGTCTCTGGCGTCGCCGGCTTTGGCGCAGCCGCGCAAGCCGCCCGCAATGACGATATGGCGCGAACGAAAGTATTGCGCGACTGCTTTGAGCGCGAGCTCTCCCGCATCGCCCCCGACGCAGTCGTCTTCGGCGCAAACGCAGAGCGGCTCGACAATACATCTAATTTCGCACTTCCCGACGTGAGCGCCGAGACCGCGCTGATGGCGCTCGATCTCGACGGCGTAATGGTGAGCTCGGGTGCCGCCTGCTCGTCCGGCAAGGTCAAGTCCTCCCGCGTGCTTGCCGCCATGGCTGTTCCCGAGGCGACCGCACAGCGTGCGCTGCGCGTGAGCTTCGGCTGGGCCTCATCGGAGGCCGACATCGACGCCGCGATCCATTCCATTTCCAGCCTGCTCGCGCGCTCCTCCGCGCGCCGTGCAGCGTGAGGCAAGATATGTCACAGGCCCAGACCAAGACAAAAGAACAAGTCGCCGAGCTCGGAGAGAAGTACAAATATGGCTTCGTCACCGACATCGAGATGGAACGGGCCAAGAAGGGCCTCAGCGAGGACACTGTCCGCTTCATCTCGGGAAAGAAGGGCGAGCCGGACTGGATGCTGGAATGGCGTCTCGGTGCGTTCCGCCGCTGGGGCCAGATGAAGGAGCCGAATTGGGCGCGCGTCCACTATCCCAAGATCGACTACCAGAACGCCTACTACTATGCGGCGCCGAAGGTGACGGAGGCCAAGAAGAGCCTCGACGAGGTCGATCCGAAGCTGCTCGAAACCTATGCGAAGCTCGGCATTCCGCTGCACGAGCAGAAGCTGCTCGCAGGCGTCGCGGTCGATGCGGTGTTCGATTCCGTGTCGGTGGCGACGACCTTCAAGGCGAAGCTCAACGAGGTGGGCGTGATCTTCTGCCCGATGTCGGAAGCCATCCGCGATCACGGCGATCTCGTGCGCAAGTACCTCGGCACCGTCGTGCCGGTCACCGACAATTTCTTCGCCACGCTCAACGCGGCGGTCTTTTCCGACGGCACCTTCGTCTACGTGCCCAAGGGCGTGCGCTGCCCGATGGAGCTTTCGACCTATTTCCGCATCAATGCGTCGGAGACGGGCCAGTTCGAGCGCACGCTGATCATCGCGGACGAGGGCTCCTATGTCAGCTATCTCGAGGGCTGCACCGCGCCCAAGCGCGACGAGAACCAGCTTCACGCTGCCGTGGTCGAGCTCGTGGCGCTCGAAGGCGCCGAGATCAAGTATTCCACCGTCCAGAACTGGTATCCGGGCGACGAGAACGGCAAGGGCGGCATCTTCAATTTCGTGACCAAGCGCGGCGACTGCCGCGGCAACCGCTCGAAGGTATCGTGGACGCAGGTCGAGACGGGATCTGCCATAACCTGGAAATATCCGAGCTGCATACTGCGCGGCGACGACACGGTCGGCGAATTCTACTCGATCGCCATCGCCAACAATTGCCAGCAGGCGGATACCGGCACGAAGATGATCCATTTGGGCAGGAACACGCGCTCGCGGATAATTTCCAAGGGCATCAGCGCCGGCAATGCGCAGAACACTTATCGCGGGCTCGTCAGTGTGCATCCGCGTGCGGCGAACGCCCGCAACTTCACGCAATGCAATTCGCTTCTCATCGGCGGCAAGTGCGGCGCACACACGGTGCCCTATATCGAGAGCCGCAATTCGAGCGCGCGCATCGAGCACGAAGCAACGACGTCGAAGATCGCGGATGATCAGCTTTTCTACTGCGTCTCGCGCGGCATTCCGCAGGAAGAGGCCGTAGCGCTCATCGTCAACGGCTTCTGCCGCGAGGTGCTGCAGCAACTGCCGATGGAGTTCGCGGTCGAAGCGCAGAAACCGTCGGCATTAGCCTGGAAGGTTCCGTAGGTTAATCATGCTTGATATTCACGATCTTCACGTCGCCGTCGACGGCAAGGAAATCCTCAAGGGCCTTACGCTTTCGGTGAAAGCGGGCGAGGTGCACGCGATCATGGGCCCCAACGGGTCCGGCAAGTCGACGCTGTCCTATGTCCTGGCCGGCCGCGCCGGATATGAGATCACGAGCGGATCGATCCGCTATCGCGGCGAGGACCTGACCGCGATGACGCCCGAGGCGCGCGCGGCGAAGGGCATTTTTCTCGCCATGCAGTATCCCGTCGAAATCCCCGGCGTCACCACGCTGACCTTCATCAAGACCGCGCTAAACGCGCAGCGCCGCGCGCGCGGCGAGGCCGACATCGACGCAATGGGCGTGCTCAAGCTGGTGCGTGCGAAGGCGGCAAGCCTCAAGGTCTCCGAGGAGATGCTCAAGCGTGCGCTCAATGTCGGATTCTCCGGCGGCGAGAAGAAGCGGCTGGAGATCCTTCAGATGTCGGTGTTCGCGCCGCTGCTCGCGATCCTTGACGAGACGGATTCCGGCCTCGACATCGACGCGCTGAAGCTCGTGGCCGAGGGCGTGAACGCGATGCGGGCGCATGACCGCGCGATGCTGGTCATCACGCATTACCAGCGGCTTCTGGACTTCATCGTGCCCGACCGCGTGCACGTGCTGGCCAAGGGCCGGATCGTGGCGGAAGGTGGCAAGGAGCTGGCGCATGAGCTCGAGGCCAAGGGCTATGCGCATATCCTGAAGGAGCCGGCATGAGGGCCTTGGCCGAAGCGATCGTCATGGGCGAGACGGTGGCGCTTCCGGGCGCCGGC
Organism: uncultured Alphaproteobacteria bacterium; assembly: GCA_963802815.1. Lineage (GTDB taxonomy): Bacteria > Pseudomonadota > Alphaproteobacteria > Micropepsales > Micropepsaceae > Rhizomicrobium. The sequence goes on along the minus strand of CAWDKN010000052.1, from coordinate 20,524 downwards.
GTGCCTTGGCTCGACGCGCGCAGGTCCGAAGCAATCGCGGCGTTCCGCGCAAAGGGTGTTCCCCATCGCCGCATTGAGGAATGGAAGTACAGCGATCTCAAGGCGGCGCTTGAAGCGGCGAACGATGTCCCGATCGGCACTGTCGCGTGGTCGCTACCCGGCCTCTCCAAGGGCGTTACCTTGTTCGACCTGGCCGATCTGGCCGACGCACCCGATGGATCGCGGCCCAGCTCGGGAAGAGTGCAGATGCCGGCGCATGTCGGCCGCATCCTTCGCTTTGGCGCGGTCCGGCTTCGCCCTTCGCGTAGCGAAGAACATGCGCCATCGAGGCACCGCTCCGGGTTGAATTCTCCGCACGGGTCATGCACGGGCGCTGATCGTGCTGGAGGAAGGCGCCGAACTCACCGTTGTCGAGACGCAGGCGGCGGGCACGGGACTGCGCAATATCGGCATCGAGGCCGTGCTGGGACCGAATGCGCGGCTGACCCATATCCGCATCGCCGATGCAGCACCCTCCATGATCCAGGTCTCCGACGTCGCGGTGCGCGTGGCGCGCGATGCGACCTATCGTGCACATCTCGTGAATGGCGGCGCCTCGCTGGCGCGCCTCACGCTGCGGCTCATGCTTAACGAGCCCGGCGCCAATGCGCATCTCGCCGGGGTCAGCGTCTTGGGCGGATCGCTCCACGCGGATGTGACGACGGAGATCCTGCACGCCTCCGGACAGACCCAATCGACCCAGCTTTTCAAGCACGTCGTCGGCGGCAAGAGTTCATGCGGTCTATCAGGGCCGGATCACGGTCGCGCAAGGTGCGAACGGATCGGACAGCGTTCAGACCGCGAAAGCGCTTCTGCTCGGCGAACGCGCCGAAGCAGACCTCAAGCCCGAGCTCGAGATTTTCGCCGACGACGTAAAGTGCGCCCATGGCGCGGCCGTCGGCGACCTCGACGCGGAGTCGCTTTTCTACCTGCGCTCGCGCGGCATCCCTGAAGGCGATGCGCGCAATCTCCTTATCCATGCTTTTGTGGGTGATGCGCTGGATGGGATTGTGCGCGACGACCTGCGCGCGACCGCGACCGGAATCGTGGAACGGTTGCTGCCGCACGCCCTGGAGCAGAGCCTTTGACCGCGCAGTCGAATATTGCGACAGCTTTCGATCCGATGGCGGCGCGTGCCGACTTCGCGATCCTGTCGCGCGAGGTTTATGGCAAGCCGCTCGCTTACCTGGACAACGCCGCCTCGGCGCAGAAGCCGCGGCAGGTCCTCGAAGCCATGACGCGGTTTGCGCAGAGCGAGTACGCAAACGTCCATCGCGGCGTGCACTTTCTTTTCGGCCGCGGCGACCGAGCGCTACGAGGCCGCGCGCGAGACGGCGCGGCGGTTCCTGAACGCCGCCCACGCCGACGAGATCGTGTTCACCAAAGGCGGGACCGAGGCGATCAACCTCGTGTCCTACGGCTTCGCCGCGCCCGCGTCCAGCCGGGCGACGAGATCGTGCTTACGGTGATGGAGCATCATTCGAACATCGTGCCCTGGCACTTCCTGCGGGAGCGGCAGGGCGCGGTGCTGAAATGGGTCGATGTGCGCGATGACGGTTCGCTCGAGGTCGACGCTGTCGACGCCGCGATCGGCCCGAAGACGAAGCTCGTCGCGGTCGCACATATGTCGAATGTGCTCGGCACGCTCACGCCGCTCAAGGAGATCATAAGCCGTGCGCATGCCAAGGGCGTGCCCGTCCTTGGCCGACGGCTGCCAGGGCGCCGTGCACGAGATCGTGGACGTGCGCGATCTCGATGTCGATTTCTATGCGGTTACGGGTCACAAGCTATACGGGCCAACCGGCATCGGATTGCTGTACGGCAAGCGTGCCCGTCTGAAATCCATGCGGCCGTTCAACGGCGGCGGCAAGATGATTCGCGAGGTTACCCGCGACACCGTCACGTACGCCGATCCGCCGATGCGCTTCGAGGCCGGCACGCCACCGATCATCGAGACGGTGGGCCTCGCTGCCGCCATCGACTATCTGGGCGCCTTCGACCGCGCCGGCATTCGCGAGCATGAGCACAATCTGCTGGCCTATGCGCGCGAGCAGCTTCGCGCCCTGAACTGGGTGCGAGTCATCGGCGATGCGCCGGGCAAGGGCGCCATCCTGTCTTTCGAGGCCGAGGGGATGCACGCGCACGACCTCGCCACGATATTGGACCGGGAAGGCGTCGCTGCGCGGGCGGGCCATCACTGTGCCCAGCCGCTGATGGAGCGGTTCGGCGTGGCATCGACGACTTGGTCCTCCTTCGGCGCTCTACAACACGCGCTGCGAAGTGGACGCGGCGATCGCGGCGCTTCACAAGGCGCGGGGGTTTCTGGGCTGACCATGGACAACTGCTGCGTGAGCTCTACCAGGACGTGATCCTCGATCACTCGCGCCATCCGCGGCACTTCGGGTCGCTTCCGAACGCGACGACATGTCGGCGAGGGCACAATCCACTTTGCGGTGACCGCGTGAAAATCTACCTCGCGCTCGACGACAAGGACCGCATCGCCGACATGCGAATTCGAAGGCAAGGGCTGCGCCATCTGCCAGGCCTCGGCGTCGCTGATGACGGACATGCTGCAGGGCCGGACGGTCGAAGAGGCGGAAAAGCTCATGGGCGGCTCCTGCACCTGGTCAAAGGCGAGGACGCGCCCAGCCTGGCGGAGAGGACCGCGAGTCCTCAATGTCATGGCCGGGGTCTCGGCGTTTCCCATGCGCGTCAAATGCGCGACTTTGGCCTGGCACACGATGAAATCGGCTTTGGAGGGCGGCGCGGCCGCCGAAGACCGAATGAACGCGGAACAGACAAAATTCGCCGGATCCGCCCTGTCCGCGGAAGAACTCGAGAGTTTCACCCAGAGGCTCGTGGTCGCGCTCAAATCCGTTTACGACCCGGAAATCCCGGTGGACATATACGAGTTGGGCCTTATCTATAAGGTGGACGTCGCCGACAACAAGGATGTCGCCGTTGACATGACGCTGACCGCACCGGGTTGCCCGGTGGCGGGAGAGATGCCGGGCATGGTCAAGACCGCGCTCGAGACGGTTGACGGCATCGGCGAGGTCACGGTGACCATGGTGTTTGATCCGCCCTGGACGCCGGAACGAATGAGCGAAGAAGCGAAACTCGAACTGAACATGCTGTGATGAGCACGACCCATACGACAGCGCGCCCAAGGCGCGAACGACCGAAGGCGGTGCGTCTCAGTGACTTCTGCGGCCGCCCGGATTCGCGAGATCATGGACGGCGCGGAGGGAAAGTATCTCGGCGTGCGCGTTGGCGTGAGCAATGGCGGCTGCGCCGGCATGAGCTACACAATGGACTATGCCGAAGAGTCCAGCCGTTCGACGAGATCATCGAGGACAAGGGCGTTAAGATCTTTATCGACCCGAAGGCGATCATGTTCCTGCTCGGCACAGAGATGGACTTCGTGCGCGAGAAGCTGGGCGCGCGCTTCGTATTCAACAATCCGAACCAGACGGCGGCGTGCGGCTGCGGGAATTCCGTGTCGATCACGCCGGCGAAAGCGGACTAGGCGTGGCCGCGCGCGGCGATCCTGATCGCTTCGCTGATCTCTTCTTCCATTTCGGCAAGGTCGAGATTCGCCGCATGTTCGGCGGAAAGGGCCTGTTCGCGGGCGAGACCATGATTGGCCTCGTCGATGGCGACCGGATCTTCCTCAAGACCGACGAGGAAACGCGAAGGGCGTTCAAGGCGGAAGGCGCGAAGCCGTTTCTCTTCCGCTCGAAACGCGCCGGCAAGCGCGTCCTGACGTCCTATTTCGCCTTGCCGGACCGGCTCTACGACGACCCCGACGAACTCGCGCTATGGGCGCGCGCGGCTTTTGCCGTTGCTGCGTCTTCCCCCACTGCCGTCGCAAAGCGGCGCAAGCGAGAAAGGGCGAAGGCGCTGGTGCCGAACAAGCCGGGGCCGAAGCGCCGAACGCGGATCACCAGAGCCTGACGCGGCTCTCCGGTGGCAGGTAGTATTTGTCTCCCTGCCGCACGTCGAATGCCTCGTACCAGGCATCGTCGTTGCGCGTGGCACCGAGCACGCGAAATGCTCCCGGCGCATGCTCGTTCGACAACACCTGCGTGCGCAAGGCGCTGTCGCGTTGCTTCGTGCGCCAGATTTGTCCGACGACAGGAAGAAGCGCTGGTCGCCGGTAAACCCGTCGAGAACAGGAGCCGGCCTTCCACCAGCGAGATCCGGTAGGCCTTGAGCGCTATCGTGAGGCCGGCGAGATCGGCGATGTTCTCGCCGAGCGTGTTGCGGCCGATCAGGTGCAGGCCGGGCAGCGCCTCGTAAGTGTCGAACTGATCGGAGAGCGCGGTCGTGCGGGCGTCGAAGGCCTTGCGGTCGTCGGCGGTCCACCAATCGTCGAGCACGCCAAGGCCGTTGTACTTGCTGCCCTGGTCGTCGAAGCCGTGACTGATCTCGTGTCCGATGACCGCGCCGATGCCGCCATAGTTCACCGCGTCATCGGCGTTCGGATCAAAGAAGGGCGGCTGCAGGATCGCGGCCGGGAAGAAGATGCCATTCAGGCTGCGCTGATAGTAGGCGTTTATCGTCGGCGGGGTCATTCCCCATTCGGACTTGTCGACGGGGTCGTCGATGCGCTTCATCTCGCGGTTCCATTCGAATTCGTTGCCGCGCTGTATGTCCCCGACGAGATCGTCGCGCATGACGACGTAGGCGGAATAATCGCGCCAAGTCTCGGGATAGCCGATATGCGGGGTGAAATCGTGGATCTTGTCGAGCGCTTTCTGGCGCGTCGCCGCGCTCATCCAGGTGAGCGTGCCGATATCGGCCTCATAGGCCTTAAGGATGTTGGAGACGAGGGCCTCCGCCTTCGCCTTGGCTTCCGGCGGGAAATAGCGCGCGACGTAAATCTTGCCCAGCGCCTCGCCGATAATCGCCGTCGAGCAGATGCACGGCGCGGGTCTTGCGGTCGAGTTGGGTCGCGTTGCCCTGCAGAACCGTGCCGTAGAACCTGAAGTCCTCGTTGTCGAAGCGTTTTGGAAGATAGGCCGCGAAGGCGTGGAGATAGTGGACCGTCAGATAGTCCCGCCAGACCGCGATCGGCGTGCCGAGAAAGATCTTCGCTATGGCTGGGAACGCGGATCTTTCCGCCACGATCACGCGGCGCTCGCCGCTTTTGCCGATTTCGGATCCCAGCCTCGGCAAAATACGCGTCCCATGGGAAGCCGGGCGTGAGCGCCTTGAGCTCCGAAATCGTCATCGGATTGTAGACCTTGCTCTGGTCGCGGCGGTCGGCGCGCGTCCAGTGCACCTTCGCGATCTCGGTCTCCACGTCGAAGATCTTCTGCGCACGCGTGCCGGCATCGGGCAGCCCGTCGAGCGTCAGCATGTCAGTCAAGTATTTCTTGTAGGCCTGGCGCGCCGCCACGATGTCCGCGTCGTCGCGCAGATAGTAGTCGCGGTCCGGCATGCCGAGCCCGCTTTGGCGGAGTGTGATCACATAGGCGTCGGAGTTCGCCGGATCGAAGCCGATGCCGACGTCGAACACGCTCTCGGTCTCGAGCGGGATCGACGCCATGGCGCGCGCGACATCGTCGTAGGTCTGAAGCCCCGAGAGATAGGTGAGGTCGTTCTTCGACCGGGTCCAGCCCTCGCGCTTCGATCTGGTCGCCATCGATGAAAGCGTCGTAAAGGTCGCGCAGTTTCTTTTCTTCGACCGTCAGCTGGTCGTAAGGCCTGGCGTCGAGGTCGGCGGCGATGGCTTTCAATTGGTCTTCGCTTCGGACCCTGAGGTTCTGGAACGCGCCGACTGAGGGACGATCGGCCGGGATCACCGCGTTTTTCTGCCAGGTGCCGTTGGCGTAGAGGTAGAAGTCGTCGCCGGGCCTGACGCGCGTATCCATTCCTGCGAGGTCGAGACCCCAGGCCCCGATGGCAGGGTGCCCAATTTGAAGCCCCTGCGCCGTCGTGCCGGTCGCGCCCAGCGCGCATAGCAGTGCTGCGGCGACAATGAGACTGCGGCGCATGTGGTTCCCTCGAAGTTGCATGCTGGCAGCGGACCGACGCAAAGCACTCTGCGTTCGAGTTGGCCGCAATCGCAGCCCGCCCGCAAATCACGCGCGCGCGAGGCCGGACGGAACGAGGTCCTATTTCCCCTTGAACTTCGCTTCGCGCTTTTGCAGGAAGGCGCTGACGCCCTCGATGAAATCTTCCGTCTGACCGGCGCGCTCCTGCGAGCGGCGCTCCAGATCGAGCTGCTCCTCATACGTGTTGTGAGGGCTTTCCCAGTATAGCCGGCGCGAAGTCGCCAGCGATATGGTCGGACCATCGGCAAGCTTGTGGCCGAGCTTGATCGCTTCTTCCATCAGCGCCGCGTCGTCGTAAACTCGATTGATCAGGCCCCATTCGAGCGCCTTTTCGGCCGGGAGGCGCTCGGCGAGCAGGGAAAGCTCGCGCGCGCGGGCAAGTCCGACCAGCCGCGGCAGGAGCCAGGTCGAACCGCCATCGGGCACCAGTCCGATGCGCGTGAAGGCCTGGAGGAAATAAGCCGACTTTCCTGCCAGGACGAGATCGCCCATCAGCGCGATGCTCATGCCCACGCCCGCCGCAGCCCCATTTACGGCCGTCAGGACTGGCGTGGGGAAGTCGCGCAGACGGCGCAGGAAGGGGTGGAAGACGGTCTCCAGCGCATGGCCTGCCCCGGACACAGCCCCCCCTCGTTCTGAGAGATTGGCTCCCGAGCAGAAGCCGCGGCCCTCGCCGGTGATGACAAGCGCGCGGAAGCCGTTCTTCTCGTCCGCGATGAATTGCAGAGCCTGCGAGGCGCCGTTTACGAGAGTTGGAGATGCTGCGTTCATGACTTCGGGATGGTTGAACGTCAGAACCGCAACATTGCCGTGTGCGGTTACGAAGGCGCGTTCGAAATCCGTGCGCATGATTGGCCTCTGCCTGTTTGTCGGCCGGAGCATAGGCAGGATCGGGGAGCCGCGCGAGGGCGAACGCGCCTGCCTCTTGGCTGTCGGGAACGGTCGACGTTACGCAGCGTCAATTTCCGCGCCGACGAAACGGGGGTCGTTTTCGCCAATGACGCAGTTTCGCCCGCAATGCTTCGCGCGATAGAGACAGGCATCGGCTCGCTGGATCAGCGACGTGCCTTCCTCGCCCTCGGCGCATTGGGCGACGCCGATCGAGATCGAAATCCGGCCGAGGATATCGCCGGTCGACTTCTTGACCAGCTTCTTGCTTTCCACGCTCACGCGGATCTGTTCGGCGAGCTTGACTGCGTCCTTGAGTGCCGTGCGGCGCAGGACGACCGCGAATTCCTCGCCACCGTAGCGCGCTGCCGTGTCGCGGCCTTTCACGTTTTCCGAAAGGCAGTTGCCGACAAGGCGCAGGACCTGGTCGCCCGTCTGGTGGCCCCAGGTGTCGTTGAACTGCTTAAAGCGGTCGATGTCGCACATCAGCAGCGACGTCGGCCCGTTGCTCGCGGCCGACTTCCGCGAGCGCGCTCTTCAGCTCGAGATCGAAGGCCTTGCGATTTGGGATACCCGTCAGCGGATCGGTGAGGCTTTCCTTGCGCACGTCATCGAGCTGCGTCTTGAGATCGCTGATCTGTGACGACGATTTCTGCAGTTCGGTTTCGAGGTTCTTGGACCGCGTCTCCATCTCCATGGTCGCGGCGCGGAGATTTCCGATCAGCTTTCGCAATTCGGCCGGTGACTGGCCGTCCTCGTAGTCCGCCCTTCGCGGCCGACAGAGCGCGGCCATAGGCGTCGGCGTCCTTTCCGGCCGCCTCTAGTTTGGCGAGGGCGGAATTCAAGGCATTCGTGACGTCGTCGCCGACGGAGTTGATGGCAGCTTGCGTTCGCGCGGACTGGAGGCAGCGGGCACGTATCTCGGCGAGGATCTCCGGCGTGAACGGCTTGCGCGCGGCGATCATGTCGCCGATGACGCGCGAGATGGCGGCGTTGGTGCCCGACGCATACGCATAGAACAGTTCGAAGTGGTCGGGCGTCGGTATGACGTCGCATTCGCCCATGAGGGCGAGTGCCGTTTTTGCCAGTGCTTGCTCTCGTTCTTGTTTGTACACGTAGTTCCCCGACCTTTCGGCGATTGTGTGCCAAATTCTGTCGAAGGGATCGTAATAAAGCGTTAAGCGCGGGATTGATGCTTTCTCTATCGGCTGATCTACTATGACAAAACGTCAGGAAGGACCAATTATGAGCGCCGCCGAAGTCCGCTTCTCGACCACCCCCTCTGCCGACCCCGGATTGCGGATGAGGGAAATTCTCGTCCGCCAGCGGCAGGCCCACATCAAGGACGGCCCGCCGAGCGCCGAAAAGCGCATAGAATGGCTCGATCGCGCCATCAACCTCCTGGTCGGCCATAAGGACGCCATTGCCGACGCTTTCGGGAGGATTTCGGGCACCGGTCCGTTCACGCGACCCTCCTGACAGACGTTTCAGGCTCGATCGCGCCGCTCAAACACGCCAAGGAAAATCTGCGCCGGTGGATGAAGCGCGAGAAGCGCAAGGTCAGCCCCGCAATCCTCGGGTTGCTCGGCGCCAAAGCCTATATCGACTACCAGCCGAAGGGGGTTGTCGGCATCATCAGCCCGTGGAATTTCCCGGTGAACCTGACATTCACGCCGCTTGCCGGCGTGTTTGCCGCGGGCAACCGGACGATGATCAAGCCGTCCGAATTCACGCCGCGCACCTCCGCGCTGATGGAGCGGATGTTTAAATCCGCTTATGACGAGACCGAGGTCGCCGTTTTCAACGGCGGCGCCGAAGTGGGCGGCGCGTTCGCGCGCCTGCCCTTCGACCACCTGCTGTTCACCGGCGCGACCTCGATCGCCTATCACGTGATGAAAGCGGCGGCTGAAAATCTCGTGCCCACGACGCTTGAGCTCGGGGGCAAGTCGCCTGTCATTGTCGGGCATTCCGCCGACATGGAGCTGACCGCCAGCGCGTGATGATGGGAAAGACGCTGAACGCGGGCCAGATCTGCCTCGCGCCGGACTACGTGATGGTGCCGCAGGACAAGGCGCGCGATTTCATCGCCGCGGCAACAGCGCGATACGCGCAATGTTCCCGACCCTGAAGGACAACCCCGACTACACTTCGGTCGTGAACCAGCGCCACTACGACCGGCTGATGGGTTATCTAGACGACGCGAAGGCCAAGGGTGCGGAAATCGTCGAGCTCAATCCGGCAAAAGAGGACTTCCGCCAACAGCCATTCCACAAGATTTCGCCGACGATCGTGCTCAATCCGACGGACGACATGGCAATCATGAAAGACGAGATCTTCGGGCCGCTTCTCCCGGTGAAGACGTACAATCTCGTCGACGAGGCGGTCCGCTATGTGAACGAGCACGCCCGTCCGCTCGGCCTCTACTATTTCGGCAATGACGGCGCAGAGCAGGACACGGTGCTGACGCGCACCACGTCTGGCGGGGTCTCCGTGAACGATGTCGTCATGCATGTGTCCATGGAGGACCTTCCGTTCGGCGGGATAGGGCCGTCGGGCATGGGCGCGTATCACGGCATCGACGGGTTCAAGACCTTCAGTCACGCCAAGGCCGTGTTCGAGCAGTCCAGGCGGGACCTTACCGCGATGATGCGCCCACCCTACGGCGCCGCCATCCAGAAGATGCTGGACGGAGGCATCAAGCGCTGACGCGGAGTTGATCCGGCTCAACAATAGGTCCGGTCGACCGCGCATCATTGGGCCTTCGCGGGAGGTGGCCCATGGCGGACATAACGTTCCATTCGATGCAGGACAGCGCGTATCTGTGGACGGCGATGCACGTCGCCGACGAAAAGGGCGTGTCCTATGAACTTGTGCCGCTCGCCTACCGCTCGCCGGAACATCTTTGGCTTCATCCCTTCGGCAAGATGCCTGTCTTGCAGCACGGCGAAATATTTCTCTACGAGACTGCTGCGATAGCGCACTACATCGACAAGGCCTTCGCGGGTCCAGCGCTTCAGCCCGACGATGCGCTGGGACAGGCAAACGTCGTGCGATGGATAAGCATCGTCAATGCCTACGTGTTTCCGGTCATGAACCGGTTCATGAAGGAGCGCATTGTGCGTCCGGCATGGGGTGTCGAGCCGGATCAGGCTTTCATCGAGTCCGCGAGAGAGCCGCTGGTACTTCAGATGCAGCTGATCGAGGCCGCTGTCTCCGAGCATCCGTTTCTTGCTGGCAGCGCCGTCACTCTCGCCGACAGCTTTCTTCTGCCTGATCTGCTGTTCTTCGGGATCACGCCGGAAGGCAAGGCTCATCTCGGAAAAGCGCCGGCAACAGCGGCGTGGCTCTCACGCATGCGGGCGCGGCCGAGTTATCAGAGAAGCCCGATGTGTGCCGCGTTCGACGTCATGTCGAGAGCTGGCGAGCCGAGCAGGAACGCCCCCGCAAAATCCTAGCCGCCCGGCTGTGGCAGAAAGACCTGCCGGGAACCCGGCGCCCCGGCAAAGCGTTGTCTCCTCCGATTAAAACCGTGGAGTTTTGCGTGCTTGGGTGGGCAATCGTGTTTTTCCTGCTGGCCATTGTCGCCGGTTATCTCGGTTTCTTCGGTCTCGCTGGCCTTGCGGCCAGCATCGCGAAGATCCTGCTCATCGTTTTCGTTGTCCTGCTTATCGTGAGCGCGTTCTCAGGGGCACTGCGCGGGCGTCCGCCCGTTTGAGGCAGGGCAAAGCATGAGCGCGCGTATGATCATGACCATCGACGAGCTGGCCATCGCGGCGCTGTTGCTGGGATCTTTTGCTTTTCGTGAGCGGCGGCACTGCAGATAGTTCGTCCCATCCGCCGCGTGACTGTCAGAGCCCCAGTCCAGGAGTCTGCGCCGGGGGTGTACGCACGGCCGAAGCGGCCTTCGTAGTCAGCTCGCCGCGGCGCATCCGTCGCGGTGCGTCGCGGTGGTACGCGCCAGAATAACTTTCATTGTTCTGACGAAGCTGGCGGCGAAACGCAGGAGCAGAGCGGCAACCAGAACCAGCACCGAAATGCCGAAAAACCGGTCTGGGCGATGCGGACCATAGAGATGGTCGAGGTCGCATATCGCAAACGACATCCAGAAGAAGCCCAGCATCAGGACCTGAGCGCCGCGCCGCAATGGTTGCCCGAAAGTACCGGGCCAGCGCGGAAGCGCGCTTATTGCCAGGACGAGGCAAGCGGTCGCCGCGAGAAGTCCAAAGACGCGTATGCCGATGAGAGGCTCGGTCTTAGCGAGCCAGAAGGGAGCAAAGGAGAAGACGAGGTAGGTTGCATAGGTGACCGCGAAGGCCGCAACGGCGACGCCTGTCTCGCGACCAGAGCCCGCTCTCGCTCCGCGAGGAAAAAGAGTGGCGATTGGTTCCCAGATCACTGCTGCCGCGAAGGCAAAAACCGAGAAGCGCCAGAGGTCATCGGCTGCCACGCCCCAGCCGCTCGCGTCCCTTATGGTGAGGGCGGCCAGCACAAGAATGCCTGATGTGAGCATCACGAACAGCACGCGGAGAGCGCCGGCGAAGCGTTGGGGGAGAGCCGGCGCGGCGAAGTCGGAGGCTTGGAATTCCAGGGCGACCATCAGGTGCCGCCGTCAGCTGCGATATACACGGAAACATCCCCGCGCCGTTGCAAGCTGTTAACTCGGGATTGAAGCGAACGTTCCTGGAGCCATGGCTCGCCGTCGGCGCAGCGGGGCCACGCCGGCAGAGTCCCGAATTGGCCTGGCTCAGCTTTCCGTGTCAGACGTGGTGCTAGCGGGGGCCGGTCGCTTTTCGGCGGCCTTTGGCAGCGGAACGGGCCGGAAAAGGAAAGCCGGCAGGCGGCTTCCGTCCGGCACGCCATCATCTGCGCGCGGCTGCTTCGGTTGCGGCTTCTGCGGCTTTTGCTGCCGGTGCTGGTTTCGGTTGTCCTGGCGGTGATCGTCCCGGCCTTGGCCCACTGGCTGAGGCTTCGGCTCGGACGGCGCGGCTTGACTTCGCCGCTATTTCCGATTGCGCCACGGGAACGACTTGCGTGACGGGTTCGGCGAGTTCTCGCGCGATCCCTTCGATCGGATCCATGCTTGCGACATGACCGTGTGGTTTGACGGGCCTGTCGCGGTTCTTGTCGCGGCCGCGATCACGCTCGCGCCCGCCACGCCCACGTCCGCGCTCCTCGCGCCGGGGACCGCGATCCTCGCGGACCTCGATGCCTTCCAAGGTGCGCTTCGCGATCGAATTGCCGATCAGCTTCTCGATCGCCTCGATATATTTGCCGTCTCGCTCGCTTGCCAGCATGAAAGCGTGACCGCTTCGTCCGGCGCGACCAGTCCGGCCGATGCGGTGGACGTAGTCGTCGGCATGAAACGGCACGTCGAAATTGAAAATGTGGCTGACGGCCGGAATGTCGAGACCGCGAGCCGCGACGTCGCTGGCGACCAGGATCGTCAGTTCGTTCGCACGGAAGGCGTCGAGCGTCTTGGTGCGCAGCGACTGGTCAAGATCGCCATGGAGAGGGGCCGCCGAGAAGCCGTGCTTGACAAGCGACTTCGCCACGACGTCGACATCGCGCTTCCTGTTGCAGAACACGATCGCATTCTTGATATCGGCTTCGCATTCGCGGATCAGCCGACGCAGACCCTCGCGCTTCGCCCAGTCGTTGTTCGGAACGAATACGATCTCTTGCGCGATATTGGTCGCGGTAGTCGCCGGACGCGACACCTCCACCCGCACCGGATTGTGCAGGAACTGCTCCGTGAGCCGCTGGATCTCCGGCGGCATGGTCGCCGAGTAGAAGAGCGTCTGGCGCGTGAAGGGGATGAGCTTGCAGATGCGTTCGACGTCGGGAATGAAGCCCATGTCGAGCATGCGATCGGCCTCGTCGACGACGAGGATCTGTACCTGCGACAGCATCAGCTTGCCGCGTTCGAACTGATCGAGCAGGCGGCCAGGCGTCGCGATCAGGACGTCGACGCCTCTGTCGAGCTTGCGGTCCTGGTCCTCGAAGGAAACGCCGCCGATGAGCAGCGCCATCGAAAGCTTGTTGTATTTGCCGTAGCGCTCGAAGCTCTCGGCGACCTGGGCCGCGAGCTCGCGCGTGGGCTCGAGAATCAGCGAGCGCGGCATGCGCGCCTTGGCGCGTCCGCGGGCGAGGAGCTCGATCATCGGCAAGGTAAACGACGCCGTCTTGCCGGTGCCCGTCTGGGCGATACCGATGATGTCCCGCCGCTTCAGCACCTGGGGGATACCCTGCGCCTGGATGGGGGTCGGCGTCGTGTAGCCGCTTTCGGTTACCGCACGAAGCACATCGGGCGCGAGGCCCAATTCGTCGAACCGCACGGTGGTTTCGGGGGGCAGTGAACTCGGGACCGAAGTCTCAGCCTGGAATTCGCTTACTAAACCGGCTTCCGCGCCGGCGCTCGTCACGTTGGTCATACGCTCCTGATGGGCGCATGGTGACGCCCTGGCGGTTTTGCCCGTATTGGCGGCCGCCGTTCGTAATGCATTGCAACATAGGGATTCGTGACGAAATGTCAACCTGATGCGGCGTTTTTGACGCGACGCACAGCGACCGAAAATGCACCGGAGGCCCGTTTTATCGTGGTTGGTGCGGAGCCTACGCAGCAATGCTGATCCGGAATCTCATCGGACTTTTCATCGCCTTCGTGGTGCTGTCGCTGCTGTTTTGGGCGCTGCAGCGTCTGTGGCCATCGATTCATGGACAAAAGACGATTCGTACCGGCTTCTGGACGGATTGCCTCTACTGGCTTTGGACGCCGGTTGTCACGCGCACGATCACACCTGTAGTGCTAGGCCTCGCGTTGCTTCCGCTCGCGGCAGCGTGCGGGTGGGATCTCAAGTCGCTGGTGTAGGGTCACGGGGCTGTCGCGACCCAGCCGCTCTGGCTGCAGGGCGTCGAGATTTTCGTCGCCGGCGATTTCCTGCGCTATTGGCAGCACCGCCTCTTCCACGGCTCGCGCCTGTGGCCGTTCCATGCGATCCACCATTCGTCGCGCGAGCTCGACTGGCTTTCTTCCGTCCGGCTGCATCCGGTAAACGACGTGATCGGGCGCCTGATCGTTGTCATCCCGTTGGTCGTGGCCGGCTTCGATACGGCCGTCGTCGCGCTCTACGCGCCGTTCGCGACCTTCTATGCGATCATGATTCACGCGAACCTGAGCTGGGACTACGGACCCTTGCGTTATGCGATTGCGAGTCCGGCGTTCCATCGCTGGCATCACACCAGCGCGGAGGAGGGCCTCGATCGGAACTTTGCCGGCGCGCTGCCGCTCTGGGATCTCTTGTTCGGTACGTTCTACCTGCCGCGCGGACGGAAGCCCGTCGTGTTCGGCGTATCGACCCCGATGCCGGCGGGGATTCATCGGCCAGATCATTGCGCCGTTCCGCCGCCCAGCGGAGCGAGAATCGCCGCCATTGGCCGGGCCGCTCCTCAAGAAAGCGGCGTAGCGCGGATCAGCGTTCGGCCATGTCGAAGAGCGCAAGCGCGGTCTTGGCCAGGATCTTCTGCGCGTTCTCCACCGTCGTCGCGTCGAACACGGCCTGGATGGCGCTGCGCGTATAGCCGATGTGCTTTCCTGGTGCCGATAGTCCGACGACCACATCACGCGGTCCGCACCGATGCGATGCAGAGGCTCGAGCCCGCGGGATCGGTCATGACCGTCGCGTAGCAGTGATTGAACCAGTACCAGCTCGGCCCATCTCGCCGAACATGAAGAGACCGAAGAGGGTTGCGGGAAGATCAGCTCCTTCGCGACGCCTTCGACATCGAGGTCGGCGAAGCGCGCGCCCAGATCGGTGAGACCGGGATTGCGCTCCATCGCCTCGCAAAGACCTTGTGCGATCGGGATCGGCTCATCTGCTTGTCCGCGATGGTGAGCTGCCAGGCACCATCCCGGAACGCCATGCGCGGCGCCTAATCCTTGAGGTGCTCCGGAAAGAAATCGATCCAGCAATCCGTCTCAAGCATGTGGCTGTCGGCGGAGACGATGACTGTACCTGCCGGACATGCGCGCGTCGGTTTCGGTGCCTTGCGCTTGGCAGCCAGCGGAATTCCGACTTGCTCGGGGAGCTCGAGCACGAATTCTTTCGTGTCCACGACGGATCTCCAGGCGGCGGGGCACGCAAATTGAAACGCGTTTCACCGTGTCGCAAGCACACGCAATACCTACCCGCGCGTCGTAGGGGCGTGGTTGACCGCCCCTGCAAGCCAAGCGACGCTGCGTCAACTCCGGATCGAAGCGTCCGAGGCTCGAGGAGGGCGGGGATGGATAAGGGAAATGCAGGTGCGATATTGCGCGCCGTGATTCTGGCGGCGGTCGCCGTCGGGTTCTGGGCCTTGGCGCGCCATCAGGACATTCCTCCGAAGCCCCTTGCCGCCGACGCGCCGGCGACCATGTTCTCGTCGGGCCGTGCCGAAACCGTCCTTGCCCGCCTGCTCGGACCGGAAATTCCCCATCCCGCATCGAGCGCGGAGAACTCGGCCGTGCGCGCACGGATCCTGCGCGAATACGCAAGCCTCGGCGTGAAGGCCGCGACGTATCGCGCGCTCGGCTGCAACGTGAACAAGAGCTACGGCGTCATGATCTGCGGCACCGTCACCGACGTGATCGCCGAGGTTCGTCCCGGCGCCGCCAAGGCGGTCGTGCTTCTCGCGCACTACAATTCCGTGCCCGCGGGCCCGGGCGCGTCGGACGATGAGTTCGGCGACGCCACGATCTTCGAGACCATCCGCGCGCTCCAGGCGCGAGGAGGGCCAAGTCTTCATCCGGTCATTGCGGTCAACACCGATGGGGAAGAGTTCGGACTCCTCGGCGCCGCGTCTTTTCTCGACAATCCCGCATTTGCCGCGCGCGTCGGCGCGGCGGTGAATGTCGAAGCGCGAGGCAATCACGGCCCCAGTCTTCTCTTTCAGACGAGCCCAGGCGATGGCCCGCTCATCGACCTCTATGCGCGCTCCGTCCCGCATTACGCGACGAGCTCGCTTTTCGAGGTGGTCTACAAGCTCCTTCCGAACGACACCGACCTGACGCTGTTTCTTCGCAGGGGATTCCTGTCTTACAATTTCGCCTTCAGCGAGAACGTCGCGCACTACCACACGGCGCTCGACCGCCGGGAGAACCTCGATCGCGGAACGCTGCAGATGCAGGGCGACAATCTGCTCGGCATGGCGTCGGCGCTCATGAATACGGATTTCGCGACGTTGAAGGGCTCCGACGACGTCTACACTCGCGAACATAGACGCAGCAGTCAACTGGTACATTGACACCGAGTGGGGATCGAGTATTGATGGAATCCCGTTCAGCTAATTTCGGACCAGCAACGCGCGTTCGTGGACCGTTTCGCTCCGCACACTCCGCCGCCGTTCAAATCAACCTATCCAACTCCTCCACCAACTCTCCGAACTGCCTCATTGCCGCATCGACCGCTTCGCGCTTCTCCATATCGACGCCCGCATCGCGAAGCAAATCCAATGGGTCTTTCGAGCAGCCGCCGCGGAGGAAATTCAAGTAGTCTTCCAAATCGCGCGGGCCGCCTCGGGTAACGCGCTCGGCAAGGCTATCGCGGCCGACATGCCGGTGGCATATTTGTAGACGTAGAAGGCCCGAAGAAATGCGGAATCCGCAGGCACTCGAGGCCAACTCGTCGTCGATCGCGAAATCGGGGCCGAAGTACAGCTCGAGCAGCCCGCGTAGATCTCGCGGAACCGCTCCAGCGTGAGCGGCTCGCCCGCCTCGGCCGATGCGTGGGCCAGTTTCTCGAACTCGGCGAACATCGTCTGCCGAAAAATCGTGCCGCGGATGGCATCCATCTGGCGGTTGATGAGGAACGCCCGTTTTTTGTTGTCGGCAGTATTGTTCAACAGATAATTGCTCAGAAGCTGCTCGTTGAACGTGCTTGCCACCTCGGCCACGAAGATCACGTAGTCGTAATAGGCAAACGGCTGGCGCCTCGCCGAATGCAGCTGTGCATCGAATGGCCCGCCTCGTGGGCCAGCGTGAAGACGTGGTCCAGCACGTCGGGCTGGTAGTTCATGAGGATGTACGGGTCGCTGTCGAACGTGCCGGAGAGAAGGCCCCGCTCTGCTTGTCGCGGTTCTCGTAGCGATCGCACCAGCGGCCGCTAAGCCCCTTTTCCAGAGCCCCGCAATACTCGCTGCCCAGCGGCTCCAAGGCGGCGAGCACAACCTTGACCGCCTCGTCCCAGGTGTGCCGGCGTCTGCAAGTCGGCGAGGATCGGCACGTAGGTATCGTAGTGGTGGATGTCGTCAGGCCCATCTTCCGCCGCCGCACGTCGTAGTAGCGATACATGGCGCGGCAATGGCGATGGACCGCGTCGATCAGATTGTCGTAGACCGCCACTGGCACCTGGTCGGGAAAGAGGCCGCCTCCAGCGCGCTGGGATAATTTCTCGCCCGGGCGTAATAGATGTCGGCCTGGACCGAGCCGGCCAGCGACGCCGCCAGCGTGTGGGCGTGGTCCGTGTACTCGCGATAATACTGATGGAACGCCGCCTTCCGCACGTCCCGCCGGGCGCGTGCAGCAAGGCGCTGAAGCTGGCGTGGCTCAGCTTGACGACCTGGCCTTCCTGATTGGCGAGCGTGCCGAATTTCAGGTCGGCGTCGTTAAGCTGGCGGAAGATCTGGTTGGCCGCCTGGGCCATTTCCGTTTGCAACGCCAGCAGGTGCTCTTCCTTCGGGCCCAGCGTATGCGGCTTATAGCGGAGCACCCGCGCTAGCAGCAGCTGGTAGGGTGCCAGCGCGGCCGAGCCAGAAAAGCGTCCATCGTGGCCGACGGAATCGCCAGTATTTCAGGGCGGATGAAGCTGGCCGCCTGGGCCGCGGCTGGCGACGTTCATAAAGCGGCCTTGCATCCGCTGATAACGGCTCTCACCGACATCCTCGGCCGTTTTCAGGAAGGCGTAGTTGCCCAGGCGTTCGGCCGCCCGGTCGAGATCGAGATCGAGCTGCAAACAGGCGGCAAGCGATTCGGGCTTGCCG
The DNA here is from genome assembly GCA_963802815.1 of uncultured Alphaproteobacteria bacterium. Lineage (GTDB taxonomy): Bacteria > Pseudomonadota > Alphaproteobacteria > Micropepsales > Micropepsaceae > Rhizomicrobium. The sequence continues at coordinate 2,522 of CAWDKN010000052.1, read as the reverse complement.
AGCTTGCCTTGGAAGGCGGCATACTCGGCGATTCGGCCTTCCCATGCGGTGAAGGCCGTTCTCCCAGGCAACGTCTGAAGGATAGAGGCTGGAAAAGTCCCGATGTGTCGGCGGGAGTGACTTCATTAGGAGAGGGAGTTGTTTGATTTCGGGCATTTGACACTATCTTTCAATTCCAGCGACAATTATAGTCCCTGCGGAGTTCTTAGGGCCGCGACAGGATTCCTTGCCCACTTGCGAAACGAACGGATCCAGGTCGTCTTGTCCGTCGTGTTCCGGCGATCGAGAAACCCTTGAAGGCTCTCCAAAGGGAGAAACGGGAAAGCCCGGCTACGTCCCAGCCTCGCGTAGGTACCATCATCCTGCAAGTGATAGGCCCGCAGGGCGTCGCTTTCATAGGTCCATATCTCCGGCACGCCGAAATCAGCGTAAATGGCGAACTTGTCGAGCGAATTGCGCGAGATGTCCACCTCGATCACGAGATCGGGCGGGGAATCCACCGCCGGGTCGGTAGTGCTCGTGCCCCCGCATTTGCGGCTCGTTTGCCACGTAGTAACACTTCGTCCGGTCCGCCCTGCGCCGTTTCAGTCCAAGCTTCATCGTGGTCGAGCCGCCGCCGCTAATTGGGATATCCAATTCCTCGGTCGCGGCCTCGATCATCCGCCCAAGAAGAATATTTACTTATTCGTGCTCACGGGAAGGCGACACGATTTCCAAGTACCCCCTATTATAGGTAAGTCTTGTGCCGGGCGATTGATTGTCCGCCACCAGCGCCTCGTAGGTGGACCAAGTCACGCCGGCCAACAGGACGCGGTTTTCAGATTGTAAAGTCGCAATGGACATCGTATGAATTCCTTTATAACCTTACCAATTATACCAGAGTCCGCAAGTACACAGGCCTTGATGCCTCTTTTTGGACAAAATCATATAGTTCAATGCTCCTGCCTCTTCCCATCGACGAAGTCCTGCCGCAGATCGTGGCGGAACTGCGCCGCGCAGACGCCCTCGTGCTCCGAGCGCCGACCGGAGCAGGCAAGACCACCCGCGTGCCGCCGGCAATGTTCGATCAGGTGGTCAAGGACGTGGCGCGATCGTGGTGCTCCAGCCGCGAAGGATGACCGCACGGGCCTGCGCACGCCGGATCGCCGCCGAACGAGACGTAACGCTCGGCGGCGAAGTCGGCTACCAGGTCCGCTTCGACCGCTGCATGAGCCGGCAGACCCGGATCCAGGTCGTCACCGAAGGCATCTTTTTGCGGATGCTTCAAGACGACCCCTTCCTGGAATCGGTCGCGGCGGTCGTCTTCGACGAATTCCACGAGCGGAGCCTCAATAGCGACCTGGCCCTGGCAATGGTCCGCCGCGTGCAGGAGACCGTCCGCCCGGAGCTGAAAATCGTCGTCATGTCGGCCACGCTGGAAGCCGAGCCAATCGCCCGCTTTCTGGGCGGTTGCCCCACGGTTGAGAGCCGCGGACGCCTGCATCCGGTTGACATTAGTTATCTGGAGGACCTGCAGATTCGCCCGATCGCCGAGTGCGCGCGCCGACGCCGTGAGCAGATTCTCGATCGCACGCCCGGCGACGTGTTGGTTTTTCTGCCGGGCGTGGGCGAAATCCGGCAGACGGCCCGGCGTTTGGAACCGCTCGCCGCGGCCGCAACCTGGCCGTGATGCCGCTCTTCGGTGATCTGCCGGCCGAAGAAGCAGGACGATGCTCGGGCCATCGGCCGCCGCAAGATGGTGCTTTCGACGAACGTGGCCGAAACCTCGATGACGATCGAGGGCATCACGGCGGTCGTCGATACCGGCGTGGCACGGTCGCTGCTCTTCGACCCCGCCGTGGGCATGGACCGCTTGCAGCTCGTGCCGATTTCGCAGGCCTCGGCCGATCAGCGGGCGGGCCGCGCGGGCCGCACGCGGCCGGGCGTTTGTCTGCGACTGTGGGCCGAACGGACGCAACAACATCGGCCGGAGGACGAAGAGCCGGAAATCCGCCGCCTCGATCTGGCCGGGCCGGTGCTGCAATTGCGAGTGCTTTGGCGAACGCGATCCGGCGGCCTTTCCGTGGTTCGAGGCCCCGCCGGCCGCTCTGCAGCAGGCCGAATCGCTCTTGAGACAACTCGACGCGATCGATGCCGAAGGAAATGTTACGAGCGTCGGCCGGGCGATGTCCCGGCTGCCGGTCAGCCCCCGATTGGGCCGGATGTTGCTGGAAGGCCATCGGCTAGGCCACCCGGAGGGGTTGGCGCTGGCAGCGGCGTTTTGGCGAACGCGACCCGTTCGGCCGCGGCGAAGACGCCCCGCCATTGCGCCGGGCGGCCGTCGCCAACTCGGATTCCGACGTCTGCGATCGCGTGGCCGCGCTGGGAGGATTCGAGTCCCCCTCCCCGCCGAAAGAGGGCTAGGGAGGGGGACGTCGATTACGCTCTTGTCGGATCCATCGCAGTACGGCCCAGTACGTGTTGCACGTGAGGGACCAATTGCTTCGCGAGCTGAAGCACAGTACTCATTTCGCTGCGCGAGA
>CAWDKN010000051.1:0-151846 GCA_963802815.1 uncultured Alphaproteobacteria bacterium | reverse complement strand
TCGGCAGGCCGGAGCACCCAAAGCTTTCGCGGGCGTTGTCGAGGAACCCCAGTGCTGCCGGTGTAATTCTGCGGATGGAAGCGTCCGCGCTCGACGAGCGTGGGCGTGCCGGACACGAGTTTCTCGATCTCGGCGGCGACGTTCTCGGGCCGGTCGCGCACGGAGATCACCGCGTCGTAGGCGAAATTGTTCTCCGACGCGTCGTAGCTGCCGAAGGTGCGAACATGCACTTCGGAGGCGAAGCCGGGGCGTCCGACGATGTCCGCGATCTTGGCACCGACCTTGGCCGCGAAGTCCGCGTTGTCGATCAGCGGATTGCTCTTGGAGATGTCGAGCCCGATGATGAGGCGTTGCGGCCCGGCGGCCGCTTCCATGGGCATCGGACACGTAGGACGCGGGCTCGAATTGCGGCGCGGTGCGCATGGCATCCATCGCCAGGGCGCCGCCGCCCCAGAAGAGCCACGCCAGTCACCAGTCCCAGCAGGATCTTCATCGCCGGCGACTGCTCGACTCCACCGGCGATCGGCGAAGCTCGAGCAGATGGAGCTGCGCGAACTGCCGCTGGCGGTGCTTGTTGGCGTGACCTGCGCGATGTGAAAGTTTCGCACGTTGTTCTCGGCCGTCTGCATGTACAGCGCCGCGACCGTCGTCACGATGAAGAAGATGACGCTGGCGAAAGCGAGCCAGAACCAGGGATTGGCGTTGGCGAGAGAGGTTTGGGAAATGTGCGGCAGCGGCAAGGAATATTCCGACGCGGCCGGCGTGACGGCAGATGACTGTGTGGCCGGCTGAACGCCGTCACCTTCTGGTCGAGCGAGGTGAAGAGCCGGTCGATCGAGTTGCCGCCGGCGCCGCCGCGGCGTTGTCATGCTGTTCCAGCGTCGTCGAGGTGCCGCCGGCCATGTTGTTGTAGGCGACGAGATAGCCTAGGCATCCGATCATGACGGTGCGAAGACGAACCCCGTCATGATCAGCGCATTGCGGCCGTAGACGCCTGTGATCTTCAGCATGAAGTGCACGATGAGGACCGCAAGAGCACCTGCAGCTCTTCAAGATGACGGAGGCCTTGAGACTTGCGGGGACAACCATGAACTCATTGGAAAGCGCACGCGTCCCGACATCGCCGCGGATGATCTGGTAGTCGACAAACATGGCGAGCAGCGCCACGGCAATCGCGAGCATCACGGCCGCGCCATAGAGCGGGCGGTAATGCGCGACCTGGCGGCTCTTTTCCATATTTCGCGCGATGATCGAAGCATCGTCGCGCTCGTCGTCATCGAGCGCGTCGGGTCGCGCCGCGCTCTCGCGCGGGCTATCCAGTCGCGCCGCGCTCTCGCGCGGGCTGTCCAGTCGCGCCACGGCTGCGCGCGGGCTATCCAGTCGCGCCGCGCTCTCGCGCGGGCGATCAACCTGCGCCTCGACATCGAGGGCCTGGCGGCCCTGTGGCGCGTCTTCGGGATTTGCCGAAAATGCCGAGCAGCTTGGCGAAGGGCTGCGCGCTCGTCGCGCTTGCGCCGCTGGGCGCGCGCGACGCGCTCGACCATGCTTAACCCAGTCGGGTCCCCAGCTCGGCGAATCGACGGGCGTCTTCAGCCGCTCGACCAACTGCGCCTTCATGCGGGCGCGAACCTGAGGTGTCATCGATTCGGCCGCTGCCAGCGTTTTCGCCTCGCGGTCGAATTCTTCCGGGCGAAAGCCCGTGAAACAACTCCCGGCTCAGTGCCCCGCGCCGCGAACGCTGCGGCGGCTCCTCGGGTGTCAGATAGGCGACCATGAATCCTCTCCCCCGTTGCAGCGAAGCAGGCTGCGCCCCGCGGTTGCAGTAAATTAAACGTTAATAGCCAAAGGGGGGCCGGATTGGGGCAAACTCGCCACAATTATTTTCGGGGGATGAAATGATCAGGGTTGTCGCCATTGCGGTCGTGTTGAGTTCCACCTTTGCAACCCAGGCCCTGGCCGGCGCCAAAGACGACATGCTGGCGACGGACAAGGCGTTTTCCGAAATGTCGGTCGCAAAAGGCGCGCATGCGGCCTTCCTCGCCTACATGGCGGACGACGTTCTGGAATATGACGGCGATCATCCGCCGCTGGTGGGCAAGGTGGCCGTCGCGGCCTATTACGCCGACCAGGACAAGAAGACCGCCGGCGCCGCGCCCAGCGCCTGGAATGGACGCCCATCAGCGCCGAAGCCTCGGCCGACGGCACGCTCGGCTACACACGCGGAAACTGGTTCCTGACCGGCAAGAAGAAGGACGGCAGCGCGCTGGCGCTGAAGGGCTACTACGTCACCGAATGGCGGCGAGGGGCGGACGGAAAATACAAGTATGTGCTCGATATCGGGGGGGCGTACTGACGGAGGCATTTCCAGTGAATCCGGTGGCCTTCTTACCACAGAGGGAGGTTTCGCAGAGGTGCGCCGATGGTGTGGCGCGCGTTGCGATGATGGTGTGTTGCCGCCAGGATTTGGTTGGCGCGTGAAGCGCGCCGGTCCAAATCGAGGAGAGTGCACCCTTGCAGCCACGCACGAGATGCTCGGCGCACGTCTGCGAAACCTTGGCGAACCTCTGTAGTAAGAGGGCCACTGCCCTCGGCGGAGAAGACTACTTTCCCGCCAGCTCGACGATGTCGTGCATGATGGCGTTGAGGTCGTAGTCCTTCGGGCTGAAGACGGCCGATACGCCGGCGGCTTTCAGTGCCGCTTCGTCTGCGGGCGGGATGATGCCGCCGGCGACGACTTTCACATCCGACAGTCCGGCGCTGCGCAATTTCGCGACGATGTCGCGCGCCAGCGGCACATGGCTTCCGGACAGGATCGAGAGGCCGATCAGATGCGGCTTCTTCGCCAGCGCCTCGCTCACGATCTGCTCGGGCGAGAAGCGGATGCCGCCATAGATCACGTCCATGCCGGCATCGCGCGCGCGGATCGCAATCTGCTCGGCGCCGTTCGAATGGCCGTCGAGGCCCGGCTTGGCGACGAGAAAGGTGAGCCTGCGGCCGAGCTTCTTCGAGACGGCATCGACTTCGTCGCGCAACGCGCCGATGCGTTCGTCGTTGCGCGCCGGAGCCTTTGCCGCAACGCCTGTCGGCGCGCGGTATTCGCCGAAGACGCGGCGCAAAGTGCCAGCCCATTCGCCGGTGGTCACGCCGGCTTTGGCGCAGGCGATGGAAGTCGGCATCAGGTTGTGGTCTTCCTTCGCGGCGCGTTCGAGCGCGGCCAAGGTCCGCGCCACCGCTGCGTTGTCGCGTTCGGCGCGCCAGGCGTCGAGCCGGGCGATCTGCTCGCGCTCGGCGAATTCATCGACGGTGAGGAAGTTGCCGTCGCCGGCCGTCAGCGGCGAGATCTCGGTTTCGGTATAGGCGTTGACGCCGACGCGAATCTCGTCGCCCGTCTCGATCGCCTCGATGCGCGCCGGCGTTGGAGGCGACGAGGCGCTCTTTCATGTATTCGAGTGCTGCCTGGCTCGCCGCCCCGCCCATCTCGGCGATGCGCGCCATCTCTTCGCGGATCTGCGCGGTCAGTGCGACGACCTTGGATTCGATCACCTTCGAGCCGTCGAAGATGTCGCCATATTCGAGCATGTCGGTTTCGAAGGCGCCGATCTGCATCAGGCGCAGCGACCATTGCTGGTCCCAGGGCCGCGGCAGGCCGAGCGCTTCGTTCCACGCCGGCAGCTGCACCGCGCGGGCTCGCGCATTTTTCGACAGCGTCACGCCCAGCATGCCGAACAGCACCCGATAGACGTTGTTCTCCGGCTGCTGCTCGGTCAGGCCGAGCGAGTTCACCTGGACGCCGTAGCGGAACAGCCGCAGTTTCGGATCGGCGACGCCGTAGCGGTCGCGGCAGATCTCGTCCCAGATCGCAGCCATCGCGCGCAGCTTGCAGATCTCGGTGATGAAGCGGACGCCCGAGTTGACGAAGAAGCTGATGCGCCCGACCGCCTTGGGAAACTCGGCATCGGAAATGGCGCCTCGCGCCTTTGCCGCGTCGAGCACCGCCGTGGCGGCCGCGAGGGCAAAGGCCGCTTCCTCGACGGCATCGGCGCCGGCTTCCTGCAGATGGTAGGAGCACAGATTGATCGGATTCCATTTCGGCAATTCGGCCGTGGTGAAGGCGATCATGTCGGTGGTGAGCCGAAGCGCCGGCGCGGGCGGGAAGATGTAGGTGCCGCGCGCGAGATATTCCTTGATGATGTCGTTCTGCGTGGTCCCCGTGAGCGACGCGCGCGGCGCGCCCTGCTCGTCGGCGACGGCGACGTAGAGCGCAAGCAGCCAGGCCGCGGGCGCGTTGATCGTCATCGAGGTGTTCATCTTGTCGAGCGGGATGGAGTCGAGCAGCGCGCGCATGTCGCCCAGATGGGAGACCGGCACGCCGACCTTGCCGACCTCGCCCTGCGACAGCGGATCGTCGCTGTCGTAGCCGGTCTGGGTCGGCAGGTCGAAGGCGATGGAGAGGCCAGTCTGGCCCTTGGCGAGATTGGTGCGGTAGAGCGCGTTCGACGCCGTGGCACTCGAATGGCCGGCATAGGTGCGAAAAATCCACGGCTTGTCGCGCTTGCCGGTGTCACCCATAGGACGCTTCGATCCTGTGCAGTGCAATATCGTAGGGGCAGAAGCCCTTTTGTCATTGCCGTGACAATTGCCCCGGGGTCACAAGGACGTGGTGGGCCCGTATTGAAGCTTAATCATTCCACGTCGAAATCTGGCCCCCGCCTTGCGCGACCATATTGGTGGTCTTCGCGGCAGTTTTGACGACTGCCTGCCACCCTTCGTAACCGGACGAATTGTTGAAAAACTCCAGCGTGCGGTCGCCTTCAAATCGAATTTCCAGGTCACCCGAGATCGGCGAAACGTCGACGGAAATAACTTTCTTTCCGGACAAAAGGCTTGTCGCTCGTTCGACGCCATTAACAGGTTTTGGCAGCCCGCAACTTTTGACCGTCATCCTCATCGGCATGAGCAATCCGCCCTTCTGCGATAATGCGCCAAGGGCACGACGCGACAACGACTTCCGGAGTTGCCAAATTGGAAAGTCCAATCGTATTCCCGGCGCGATATCTCTTCACATAAACTCCCAACCCAAGACGCAAGCACGGAATTGGGTGGAAATAAATCAACCTTCGCCATCGTTTCTTGCCGCCACTTCCCAATCTTTGACCCCCTTCACAATCTACCAGAAAGCTCGCAGACCATTTAAGCTGCACCCAGCGCAATCGGGAAACGGGGACATCATGAGCTATCGCAGTCTGGCGGGCGCCCTTGGCGCGGCCGTCGTATCGGGCTTGTTGCTGGCGCAGCCGGCGGCGGTTCAGGCGCAAGCGCCTCAGGTGGCAGCGGCGACGCTCGCCCCCGCCGCGCCCGAGGCGGCAGGCTTCGCGAGCGACCGCATCGCCCTCCTGAACGGCGCGATGCACGCGGCCGTCGACAAGGGTGAGTTCGCGGGCATCGTCACCATGCTGGTGCGCCACGGCCGGATCGTGGATTTCGACGCCTATGGCAAGCAGAGCCTCGCCACCGGCGTGCCGATGGGCAAGGACGCGATCTTCCGCATGTACTCGCAGACGAAGCCGCTCACCGGCATAGCGATGATGATCCTCTACGAGGAAGGCAAGTGGCGCCTCGACGATCCCGTAACGAAATTCGTGCCGGAATTCGCCAAGCTGAAAGTGATGACGGGCCTCGACGACAAGGGCCAGCCGATCCTCGAAGACCCGAAGCATCCGCCGACGATGCGCGAGCTGATGACGCACAGTGCCGGCTTCGGCTACGGCCTGAGGGACGACACCTATGTCGACAAGCAGTTCCAGAGCCAGCATGTGCTGGCCTCGAACGGCCTGCAGGAGATGATCGACAAGATCGCGACCATTCCGCTGCTTTATCAGCCGGGCACGAAATGGTCGTACAGCGCCGCGGCCGACATCCAGGGCTACATCGTCGAGAAATTGAGCGGGCAATCGCTCGCCGATTTCCTAGACACGCATCTGTTCAAGCCGCTCGCCATGACCGACACGGGGTTCATGGTGCCGGCGGACAAGGTTTCGCGCCTCACCTCAGTCTACGTGAAGAATGCCCGAACCGGTGACAAGCTGTTCGAGGTCACGCCGGCGATCACGCCGCTGGTCCAGGATTTCACCAAGCCGCCGAGCATGGATTCCGGCGGCGGCGGATCGGTTTCGACGGCGATGGACTATGCGCGGTTCTGCCAGATGATGCTGAACGGCGGCGAGCTGGACGGCGTGCGCATTCTGAAGCCCGAGACTGTGCAGCTGATGGAAACCGATGCGCTGGAAAACACGGTGGTGCCGGATGCCGACACGTCCGAGGGTCCCGCCATCGGCAGCGACGCGCTGGGCTTCGGCCTCGATCTCGCGGTCTCGAAGGACCCGGCAAAGTTCGGTTCGCCCGCGGGCAAGGGCAGCGTGTGGTGGGGCGGCGCCGCTGGGACCTGGTTCTGGATCGATCCGAAGAACGACCTGTTCTTCCTGGGTCTGGTGCAGCGCTTCGGCACCGGCAACTCCGGCGACAAGGCGCTGATCCTGTCATCACAGACGGGCGTCTATTCGGCGCTGGTCGATCCGGGGAAATAAGAAGCCGGTCCTCGCCCGCTCAATCGCCGCCCGTCAATGGCTCGCGAGCGCAGCCTTTTGTCTTCCAAATCGTTATTTTGATCGCGCTGCAGCACGGAAAGCACGGGTAAATTGAAATTTTATTGCGAAACGAGTGATCTTCGCACAGCAAACCGCATCGTTCCCTGTTGCATTGCAGCACGAGCGGGGGCTTACTTCGCGCCCGGACAAGGGCCGAAAAGGCCTGCCGTAGGGGAAGAGGAGTAAGGGGTCATGGCGCAATCCGCCGAAGCGAAGCCGACGCTCGAAGTCTACAAGGATCTTTACGAAATCGGCGAAATTCCGCCGCTCGGCCACGTTCCGAAGAACATGTATGCGTGGGCGATCCGCAAGGAGCGCCACGGGCCGCCGGAAGACTCAATGAAGATCGAGGTGGTGCCGACCTGGGATCTCGATTCCCATGACGTGCTCGTCCTCGTGATGGCCGCGGGCGTGAATTACAACGGCGTCTGGGCGGGGCTCGGCACACCGATCTCTCCCATCGACGGCCACAAAAATCCCTATCACGTCGCCGGCTCCGACGCGTCGGGCATCGTGTGGGCCGTGGGCTCCAAGGTCACGCGCTGGAAAGTCGGCGACGAGGTCGTCGTCCACTGCAACCAGGACGACGGCGACGACGAAGAGTGCAATGGCGGCGATCCCATGTTCTCGCCGTCGCAGCGCATCTGGGGCTACGAGACGCCTGACGGCTCCTTCGCGCAATTCGCGCGCGTGCAGGACCGTCAGCTCATGGAGCGGCCGCGTCATCTCACCTGGGAAGAAGTCGGCCTGCTACACGCTGACTCTCGCCACCACCTACCGCATGTTCTTCGGCCATCGTCCGCACATCCTGCGCCCGGGCCACAACGTGCTTGTCTGGGGCGCGAGCGGCGGACTCGGATCCTTTGCGGTGCAGCTCTGCGCGGTGTCGGGCGCGAACGCGATCGGCGTGATCTCCGACGAGACCAAGCGTGAATTCGTTCTCTCGCTCGGCGCCAAGGGCGTGCTGAACCGAAAGGACTTCAAATGCTGGGGCCAGATGCCCACCGTCAACACGCCGGAATACGATGCGTGGACGAAGGAAGCGCGCAAGTTCGGCAAGGCGATCTGGGAGATCACCGGCAAGGGCAACGACGTCGACATGGTGTTCGAGCATCCGGGCGAGCAGACTTTCCCCGTATCGTGCCTGGTGGTGAAGCGCGGCGGCATGGTCGTCTTCTGCGCGGGCACGACGGGCTACAACCTCACTTTCGACGCGCGCTATGTGTGGATGCGCCAGAAACGCATCCAGGGTTCGCACTTCGCCAATCTCTACCAGGCGGCGCAGGCCAATCGCCTCGTCGTCGAGCGGCGCATCGATCCGTGCATGTCTGAAGTGTTCTCGTGGGCGGACATCCCGCGCGCGCACACTAAGATGTGGAAGAACGAGCATCTGCCGGGAAATATGGCCGTGCTGGTGAACGCACAGCGTCCAGGACTGCGCACGTTCGAGGACGTGGTGGAGGACGGCAGGCGTTAGGATAGAGCGGGCCGGGTAGGAGGCGCGCTGCGGGGCGTTATCTGCTGCAGTCGATCCCCAGCACTGCAGCCAGGCGCTGTTCCAGCGAAATCATCTCCAGCGGCGGCAAGCTTTGACTGGCGACGTCGGGGCCATAGAGCACGTAGACGCTGCGGTAGTCGTGGCGAAGTGGCCAGAAGCCGTGATTGCCCTTTTCTGCCGGCGGCGCATGCATGGGGCCGTCGGGAGCGAACATCACGTGGTCTGCGGGCTCGAATGCGGCCACCGCGCTTGAAAGCGTGGGCGCGTAGCGCACGAGCTCGTCATGCGGAATTTCGCGGCCGACATCGCTGCCGGGCTTTTGCGCCTGCGCGCGCAGCCAGCCCGCGACATGCGGATCGCCGGTCGTGACGATGCCACCCAGCGCCTCGATATCGCCGGTGACGCCGTCGGCCGCGGCTTCCGCCGCCAGATTGGCGACGTGGTCGATACGCTCGAAGCCATGATCGGAGACGAGCGCGAAGTCGTAATCCTCCGGCATCGACTTCAGGATGTCGCCGATCAGTTCGTCGGTGCGCTCGAGAATCGCGTCGGCATTCTCGCCGAACGGTCCCTGATCGTGCGATTCGGAATCGAGATCGATGAGATGGACCAGCACCAGATCGGGTCTTTGGTGCTGGAGAAGGTAGATGGTGGCCAGGGTGCGCGTGCGGTCATCGACCCATTGCTGGGTGAAGGACGGATATTGCTTGCGGATGGCTTCGACCAGCCCGGGCGTCGCGTGCGCCGCCACAGAATCCAGATCCATCGAGCCGCCGTCGCGCCGGGCGAACACTTCGGGAAGGTTGTAGGTGATGGCGGCATCCATCGTGACGGGCCAGGTCACGGCGGCCGTCGTAAGCGCGTGGGCTGCGGCGCACTGCCAGAGCGCCGGCACCTTCAGCTTGGTCGCCGACCAGTAGCTCAACGTGGAATCGATCGGCCCGCGCGCATTGCTCAGGATGCCGTGTTGATCCGGCCTGGCACCCGTGACGATCGAGGTATGCGACGGCCAGGTTATCGTCGGCCATACGCCGATCACGCCGTCGGCGACGGCGCCACGCGCGAGAAGGCCGCGGAGCGTGGGAATCGAAAGGCCGAGCGCGTCGCGATCGCGCAAATAGCGCCAGTCGAGGCCATCGACCGAAAGCACGAGCAGCTTGTGGGCGGACGCATCGGCAGGGGCCGCGGAGGCAGCCAGCAGAAAGGCCGCCGCAACAAGGTGCCCCGTTCTCAAAACGTCAGGCCCACGCCGACATAGATGGCCTGCCCGTTTTCCAGGGTCGAGTAATTGAGATTCTGGGCCGGGCCCACGACCTTCTGCGGCCGGGAGTCGAAGATGTTCTTGCCCTGGATGCGCAGCGACAGATAGTCGGTCAACTGGTATTTGGCCTGTGCGTCGACGGTACCGATGCCGGCCCACCATTGGTCGTTGACCTTGTTGGCCGTGTTGAAGCTGATCGGCATCTTCCCCGTGTAGTTGTAGGTGACTTCGCCGCTGAACGCCCCGTGGCTGTAGAGCAGCGAGACGTTGGCGACCGTCCGCGACGAATAGAGAAGCTGGGGCAGCTTCCGCATCGTACCGTTGGTCATGAGAATGCTGGGCGAGTCGAAATTGACGAAGCTCACATTGGCCGAGCCGCCGAAATCGGCGAGGACGTCCGGAAGAAAGCTGAACTTCACGTCGGCCGCGTTGAGCTCAATACCTTCGATGACGGCGTTGCCGGCATTTTCCGACGTCGTCGTCGTCAGCGTGCAGGGGGCCGCGCAGAGGGGAACGCTCGCGTTGTTCGTGATCGTGGTCAGGGTCTCGATCTCGTTCTTCACCTGCTTGTTGAACAGGGCGACGGACGCAATAGCGCCGGGGGCCCAATACCATTCCGCCGAGATGTCGAAATTGTCGGACTTGCGCGGCTTCAATTCCGGGTTCGAGATGGTTTCGGTCGCCTGGTTGCCCGACACGGTGGCCGAGCTGTTCTCAGCAAGCTGGGCATATTCCGGCCGGCCGAGCGTCTCGGTGACCGCGGCGCGCAGCTTGACCTCGCCGGTGACGTCGTAGGCGAGGTTCAGCGAGGGCAAGAGCTTTGCATAAGTCGAGGCATTGTGGACCGGCGCATAGGTGACGGACTGGTTGAGCGGCGAGGGCAGCTCGTTGAAGATCGATTGATCGGTTGTTTCGTAGCGCAACCCCAGCAGTGCGTAGAGGCCTTCGTACCGGTACTGCGCCTGCGCGAATACGGCGTTTATCGTTTCGGTCATGTGGTAGTCGTTGACGTTGTCGGCCTTCGCGTCCGCAGCAGTCTGCAGCGTGTAATTCGCCATGTTGGCGGACAGATATTGAAGGATGGCGGCCCGGTCGGTCAGGAGCAGCGTCTGGCCTTCGCCGTCATAAAGATGAACGTTCGTGTTGATGACGCCGTTGGGGATCTGCGACAGCAGCGTCTGCGTGTTCGGCACGTATTCGGTCTGGAAGAAGTTGTAGTGCTGCGAGAGCTGCCGCCAGGTCCAGCCGGCGTCGAAACCAAAGCCTGACGCATCGGGCTCGAAATTCTTCGAAAATTCGACCCTGGCCTGCGGCAGCTGGTTGGTGCTGGTGTCGAGCTGGGTCTCCGTCAGGCTCTGACTGTAATTCGCTGGATTCATGAAGACCGGAATCTGGTTCGGCGTGAAGATCGGAGCAGTGGGCGCCGCAAGGTCGTAGCTGAAGCCGAGGGTCTTGCTGACGCTCGACAGGGTGGCGAACGTATCCTGGGCCGTCGTCTGCGCGTAATGGCCCTGGGAAAAATTGAACGTCGCGTCGAGGTGCATGTCGCCGGGAAGGTTCAACCCTCCGCCCGCCTCGACATATTCGACGACGCGGTTCTGCACGAATTTGTCGTAGTCGATCAGCCCCGAGCCGGCAGAGAAGGTGCCCGTCGTGGCGGTCAGGAGCGTAGGATCGCTCGCGCGGCCCAGGGACTGGTCGTAGCGGCGCTCGTCGTTGATGAACTGGAACCAGCCGCCGTCGACATGGGCGTGGAACATGTCGTGGTCGTCGAAGTCGAAGCGGCCAAACACGCCGGGCCGGGACCTGTCATTGTCGTAGAAGTACCAGCGGTGCAGATCCGGAATCGCAATCGTATTGGCGAGATTGGAGACGGTCGACAGCGACGAGCCTGTCTTGGCACCATTGTCGCCGATGGCCGGCGCGGGACTGCCCGATCCGACATCGCCAGCCGGGTAGTAGGACCAGGGAAGCGTGTAGGTGTTGGTCGAGGACGATGAGCGTTGCCAGTAGGTCGCGGCCAGAACGAGGCCGAATTCGTCCGACGGGCCGAAGGTCCGGCTGTAGACCGCGTCGACGTTGCCGGATGGTTCCTGGGAATGGACCTGCTCATTGTCCAGCCAGTAGGCGCCGTCAACATGGGCATCGAAGAATTCGCCCGGGCGGTCGAAAGCGCTACGCGTGCGCAAATTTATGATGCCGCCGACGGCGTCGGAAGGTTGATCCACGCGCCAGGTCTTGTCGACGGCCGCTCCGCTGATGATGATCGACGGAATGACGTCCAGCGAAACCCAGCGCGTCGTTTCTTCGGTCGACGCGAGCGCCATGCCGTCGACCGACGTCGTGTCGTAGTCGGGGTTGAAGCCGCGGATCGTTGCGAACTGGTCTTCGCCACGGCCGTTGTTGATCTGCAGCGATACGCCCGGAATTTTGCGCAGCGCATCGCCGAGGCCGAATTCCGGGATGGAGCCGATCTCGTCGGCGGAAATGCCATCCGAGACGATATTGGCGTTGGCCTTGGCCTGGATCGATTGCTCGAGCGAGTATTTCTCGCCCGTTACCGTGACCGTCTCGAGATCGTCTGCGCGCGCGACATGTGATGCCGCAAGCAACGCTACGACCGAGCATGCTGCGCACATCGTGCGTGCATGCTTCCGCTGTCCCACGAACATGCCCACCCCGCAGATGCCGTCTTTGCTCTACGGCATAAGACACGGTGAATGTGACGAGCCAGCGTCACTGTGCGCGCCGATACGATTTTTGAAAAAACTGTCACGCCTCAAGCGCGATGCTTTCATATCGAAGCGAATTCGGACCCACGTCTTGCGCGCGGAGACGCAGCGGTCAGAGCACTTTGACCGCGAGCCAGATCAGCGCCACGACGGTCGGATAGAAGGTCAGCGCGAAGCCGAAGGCGCGCGCCCACGGTGCGATGAGATAGCCGATCCAGAACGCGGCGCGGCCGAAGCCGAACAGCACGGCGAGAACGGGGATCAGCCCCAGCTGGCCGTCCGGGAGCGTGAGCGCGAGCAGCGGCCACGCGATGACGACGAGAGCCGACTGCTCCAGCGTGTTCTGGTTGTAGCGGAGGTTGATCTCGAGCGCCGGGCTCTGCGGCGTGCGCGTTCCATCCATGGCGTCTGGAGAAAAGAAGCGACGATTGGCGAGCATGGCGATGCCGACCGCGAGCGCGAAGGCGGGGACGAGTAGCCACCTGGCGGCGAAGGCAAGCCGCGCGGCAGGATCGTCGGGCGGCAGCGAGATCAGCGGATGCAGCGGTCCGGCCCAGGCGAGCCAGACGACTGTCGCCGCAAGTGCCATTCCGATGGCGACGAGAATCTGCCTGGCGAGCATCCGTCTCCACGTCGTCAGTTGCAGCCGTGCGCCTGACCGGCCGCGTGGTTGAGCCTGTTGCGCTTGGCGACCATCTCGGCCGCGTCCCGCGACGCGTCCTCAATATAGCCGAGCACGACGCCCACGTCGCCAAGCGCGCTTGTCTCCATGCCGATCACGGTTGGATAGGAGGCGGACTTCATCATTCCGCCTGAGAGCGACGACCACCCCGCATAGGCGCGATCGGCGTAGGACGCCTCGCCGCCGATCATCTGGCGCACCGCATTGATGATGACGGCTTCGCGGCCGAGATAGCTGGACGCGATCGCCACGCGCTTGCTGGCGTATTTCTGCGCCACGGCCGCCGCGGCGCTCGGTTCGGGAATTCCCTCTTCCCCGGCGCAAACCGGCACGGCTGTGGACTCGGCCGCTTCCTGGGGTCCGAGGCTTTCGATCTCCGCCCGGAATTGCCGCCTCAGATTTGCGATGTCCGCCGACGCTTGCGCCATGCGTGCTTGGAGTACGGTCGCGCCCGCATAGGGTTGCAACCCCTGCAGCACGGCCTGGTCGTGTGGACTGACAGCGGTCGCCCCCACTGTCGTAGCGCCGCTATGCTGCATCGCCATGATCATGGCGCCACCCACCGCGTTCACCGTCTTTTCGTAGTTGAGCAAGTCGGGACCTTTCGTCAGGTTGCCGTCGTTGTCGTCCCACTGGCCGTAGGCCGAATCCGCATCGTGCGGCATGGGCGGCAGCTTTCCGAGCACCATGCCTGCATTCCCGGCCGCCAGCGCCGGCGCCGGCATTGTGGCGAGCAGCGCCGCCAAAATCAGCGTGCGTTTCATGCGTGGTCCCCTCGCGAAGCGACCGACAGGTTCGGCAAGCGATGCGGCGGCCGCAACTGGCGCATGAGGCAATTGCGCCGCAGCCCAAAAAGGTGCGCGTGGCGGCTTAGTCCGCTAGGATTTGGGCCATCGAAAATCCACGCAATTTGGGTCATGGCCAGCACGTCCGAACTCCTGAATACCTGCGATGAAGCCGTCCGCGGCGCCGAACGCTTTCTCGCCGCGGCCAAGTCGCGCGTGGCGGCCAAGGTCACGCGTGATGGAAAGATCTCCGGCGAACTGATCGATGCCGAGCAGCGTGCCGCGCACGGGCTGGCCTGGTTCGCGACCTACGTCGAATGCCTGCGCCAGTTGGCGCATTGGGCACGTGCGCTCGGAGTGCAGAAGAAGTTCGGCGAGGTCGAGCAGCTGATCCTGCAGTCCGGATTCGCCGAGTATCTGACCCAGCTGGTCGGCGGCATCCCGATGAGCCAGAACGAGATCGTGCGCCCCTACGACCTCGGCCTGTCGGACGAAGACATCGCCGCGTTCTGGACGCCGGGCGTCGTAGCGCTGGTCAAGCGCGGCATCGCCAATGAGGTGCGCGCCGGAATCGCCGATCACATGGCGAAGCACGCGGGCGCGATGTTCGTCGGCGAGCCAGGCCTCGACGACACCATGGGCATGATCCGCGAGCAGTTCTTCCGCTTTGCACAGGAGAAGGTCACGCCCTTCGCCCATCAATGGCACCTGAAGGACGAGCTGATCCCGCTCGATGTGATTGCGGAGCTCTCCGCGCTCGGCGTGTTCGGCCTGACCATCCCGGAGCAATTCGGCGGCGCGGGGCTTTCGAAGACGGCGATGTGCGTCGTCTCCGAGGAATTGTGCGCGCGGCTATATCGGCGTCGGCTCGCTCGCCACGCGCTCGGAAATCGCCGCCGAGCTCATCCTGCGCGGCGGCACGAAGGAGCAGCAGGAACACTGGCTGCCGCAGATTGCCAGCGGCGAGACGCTGCCGACGGCGGTGTTCACCGAGCCGTCGGGCGGCTCGGACGTCGCCGAATTGCGCACGCGCGGCGTCCGCGAGGGCGACGTCTTCAAGATCTACGGCAACAAGACCTGGATCACCCATGCCGCGCGCGCCGACGTAATGACGCTGCTGGTGCGCACCGAGCCGGACGCGCCTGGCTATCGGGGGCTTTCCATGCTGCTGGCGGAAAAGCCCCGGCAGAGCGGCGAGCAAATCTTCCCGGTCAAGGGCATGAATGGCGGCGAGATCGCCGTGCTCGGCTATCGCGGCATGAAAGAATACGAGATCGGCTTTGACGGCTTCGAAGTTCCGGTGAAGAACCTCTTGGGCGCGGAGGAAGGCCAGGGCTTCAAGCAGCTGATGCAGACCTTCGAGTCGGCGCGCATCCAGACGGCGGCGCGCGCAGTCGGCGTGGCGCTGGCGGCGTGGATTTGGGCCTGCGCTACGCGCTCGAACGCCAGCAATTCGGCAAAGCCCTGATCCATTTCCCGCGTGTGCGCGACAAGCTCGCGATGATGGCGGTGGAGATCACCATCGCACGTCAGATCGCCTATTATGCGGCGCGCGAGAAGGACGAGGGCCGGCGCTGCGACCTCGAAGCCGGCATGGCCAAGCTGCTGGCCGCTCGCGTGGCGTGGGCGGCCGCCGACAACGCGCTGCAGATCCATGGCGGCAACGGCTTCGCGCTCGAATACCCGATCAGCCGCGTTCTGTGCGACGCACGCATCCTCAACATCTTCGAGGGCGCCGCCGAGATCCAGGCCAACGTGATCGCGCGCCGC
The DNA here is from genome assembly GCA_963802815.1 of uncultured Alphaproteobacteria bacterium. GTDB lineage: Bacteria > Pseudomonadota > Alphaproteobacteria > Micropepsales > Micropepsaceae > Rhizomicrobium. The sequence continues at coordinate 136,474 of CAWDKN010000051.1, read as the reverse complement.
TTGCTGGAAGAGCGGGGAAATTGACGATGGCCGGGGACGCCCACCCGCTCGACCGGCTGTTCGCGACCATCACGGCGCGCAAAGGCGCGGATCCGACCTCGTCCTATACCGCGAAGCTGCTCAGGGACGGCGTCGCGCAGTGTGCGAAAAAGTTCGGCGAGGAGAGCGTCGAAGCAGTGATTGCAGCAATGTCTGAGGACAAGACCGCGCTCGCCGCGGAATCCGCCGACGTGCTCTATCACTTGCTCGTGCTGTGGGCGGCGAGCGGGATTGCGCCCGACGACGTCTACGCGGCGCTGAGGGCGCGCGAGGGACAGTCGGGGATCGCGGAGAAGGCGTCGCGGAAATAATTGACCCTCCCTCGAGGACCCTTGAGGCGGGTCGAAAAATCTTCGCGCGAAGCGAGGAGATTTTTGCGCTGCCAATTTTTCGGCCATCCCTCAAGAGGAGGGCGGTCTCCTACGCGTCGACCACTTCGACGTCGTCGGCGAGGCTCTTCACCAGGTCGAGGACGCGCTTTCGGACCTTCTGGTCCTTGATGCGCATGAAGGCGAGCGAGAGCTGCAGGCCTTCGCCGCTCGACACGAACTCCATCACCGGCGGCGAACTCGCATCGGAGCCGGCGCGCCGTCGCCGGACAGACGGTCGAACCCTTCGTAGAAGTAGTCGATCGGCACGCCGAGGATGTCGCGCGATCTCGAAGAGGCGCCCCGCTCCGATGCGGTTGACGCCTTTTTCGTATTTCTGCACCTGCTGGAATGTGAGACCCAGCAATTCGCCCATACGCTCCTGACTCATCCCGATCAACATGCGCCTCAGGCGGACACGGTTGCCGACCTAGCGTCTATCGGATTGGCTTGCTTTTTTGGCACGGTACTAACACGACAAATCTCCGTTTCCGGCCCGGACCTTAGCGGCTGGCCGACTGTCGACGGAAAAAGGACTTCACATTTTCGCCGCGTCGACTTTCGCCAGCATCGCAGCCCACGAGGCCAGGACAAGGAGCAGCATGTCCAGAAACGCGAGGTCACCTAAAGCGGGCATAGGGCGTTTTGGGATGACCGCCGACGGCAATGGCGAGTCCAGCGACCCCCATCTGATCGAGGCGAGTCTGGCGACATTACCCGACCGAGGGGATCGATCACGGCGGAAATTCCGGTATTGGCGTCGCGGACGACCGGAATTCCTTCCTCGATCGCGCGAACGCGTGCGACGAGCAGATGCTGATACGGACCGCCCGAGGGACCGAACCAGGAATCGTCGGTCACATTCACGAACCAGCCGGGCCGCGCTTCACCAGCAACGGCGCCCGGGAAAATGATCTCGTAGCAGATGAGCGGCCCGACAGAGGGTGCGCCGGGAACTTCGAAGGTGTGCGGTCCGTCGCCGGACGAAAATCCGTCTCGCCCCGTCGACTAGGCGAAAGCCCCCGCGATCGAGCAGACCCGACAAAGGGAACATATTCGCCGAAAGGCACGAGATGCGACTTGTCATAAGTGCGGACAAGATGCCGCCGTGCCCGAAAATGAACAAGCTGTTGTAGTAGTGCAGCGCAAAGTCGGGAGCGAACGCCATGCGCTCGGCGCCGGTCATCAGCACGCGACTCGAACCCGTAAGCCGCGCGATCTCGTCCAGCGCCGAGGGCACGCGGTGAAGAAGTAGGGCGGCGCCGCTTCCGGCCAGATCAGATGGTCGATCGGCGTTTTCGCGGCCGGTGCGATCAGTTGCAGCGAGACGATTCCAGTTGCGCAGGACCAGAGGACGCGCGAGACTTCTCGGCCTGCGGGATGTCGGGTTGCACAAGGCGCAGACGAGACGCCGGGCACGAAGTGCGCCGGCGTTCCCGCAAGGCGAACCTCGCCGCCGATCCAGAGCAGCACGAACAGCGCGGCTGACGAGTGCCGGCAACCGCCATCGCAGCGGCGAACGGCAAAGTTCGGCCAGCGACGCGCCGAAAAGCACGGTCAGGAGGGTCAGGCCATAGGCGCCGATGACGGACGCGGATTGCAGGATCGCGGGCGACGCACCCCAGCCGTAAGCGGCGAATGTTCCAGGGAAATCCCGTGAAGATGTGCCCGCGCAACCATTCGACCAGGCCGAACGCCACCGCGAAGACGAAAGATGCGCGAACCGTCCTCGCGCCAGGCGAACGAGGACACCCAGGTCGCGAGCGCGGGAAACAGTGCGAGCCCCCGCCGTCAGGAAGGCGATGGCGAACGGCATCTGCCAGCCATGCGCGGCCGGATCGACCATGAAGGCGTAACCGATCCAGTACAGCCCCGCGAGGAACTGGCCGAATCCGAACGCCCAGCCCAGCGCGGCGGAATTGCGCAGATCGATCGCGACATCGGTCAATTCGGCTTTCGCCGTCGAGCAGAAGCACGAGACCCGTGTAGCCTAGCAACAGAAGCGGAAAGCAATAGACCGGCGCGAAAGCCAGCGCCGAGAGACCGCCTGAGATCCATGCGAACAGGAATGCCTGCCAGCCCTGAAGCCCGCGGACCCAGGCGCCGGTGCGAGCAAGGGCCGTGGTCATCAGGCGGGCGCGTCCTGGGCCATGCCGCGCGCGGACCTGCGCAGGCGCACACGCTTGACGCGGCGGGGATCGGCTTCCAGGACTTCGAATTCGAAGCCGCCGGGATGATCGATGATCTCGCCGCGCTGCGGCACGCGCCCGAGCAGCGAGACGACCAGGCCGCCGACCGTGTCGATGTCTTCCGCCGTATCCTCCGTCGCCAGCGCAATGCCGGTGTGCGCTCGAAATCCTTGAGATCCATCCGCGCATCGGCGACGTAACGACCCGTCCTCGCCCTTGCGCACATTGCGGCGACTCTTCGCTCGTGCTCGTCGGCGATGTCGCCGACGATCTCCTCGATCACATCCTCGATCGAAACCAGGCCGTCGGTGCCGCCATATTCGTCGATCACGAGCGCCAGGTGGGTATGAGTCGGTCTGCATTTTCAGCAACAAATCGAGCAACGGCATCGACGGCGGCACGAAGAGCAGCTGGCGCGTGATGGTGGCGAGCGGCACGCCGCGCCAGCGGAACCGTCCGTCCGGCCCGGCGTCGACAAGACCGATCATGTCCTTGATGTGAATGAGCCCGATGGGATCGTCGAGCGTCTCGCGATAGACGGGAAGGCGGGAGTGCTGCGCCTCGCGGAAGACCGACGACGAGGTCGGCGAGGCTCGTCTGCTCCTCGACCGCGAGGATCTCCGCGCGCGGGCACCATCACGTCGTGACGGTGAGCCCGCCGAAGCGCAGAAGATTGGCGAGCATCGTCCGCTCGGGCGGCGACAACGCAGTCGACTGCCGGTCGCTCTCCTCGATCGACCGCTTCCAGGCTTTCGCGGATGGCGGTCCCCGGGCCTTCGCCGCGGAGATATCTGGACAAAGCGCTTGAAGCAGCGACGTCTGCCTGTCGTCGCCGTCAGAGTTCGGACGGGCGCGTAGTCGCTCATTCCGGCTGCAGCTACGCGCGCTTTGGCGCGGCGCGGCGCATAGGGATCGGCGATGCCGAATTCGCCCAGGATCGCGGTCTCGAGCGGTTCCATCGCGCACGCATCGCGGACCGTTTCATGATCGTAGCCTAGCAGATGCAGCACGCCGTGGACGACGAGATGCGTGGCATGGCCGGGGAAGTTCTCCCGCCTCGCGCGCTTCGCTGTCGGCGTAGCGCCGTAAGCGATGCGCGATATCGCCAAGATAATCCCCGTCGTTCGACGCCGCCGGAAGGACAAAACGTTCGTCGGCTTATCCTTGCCGCGAAACTGTCGCGTTGAGCGCTTCGAAGCGGCTTGTTGCCGGCGAGCAGAATTGTCAGTGCGGCGTTGCGGCCGCGCTTGCCGCCGCGGCGAGCGGCCAGCCGCTGGCGGCCGTCTGCAGGCGCGCGGAAAGCCGCGCGCGTCCTGCGCCAAGCCGGCTCCGTCGATGACGATCTCGATGCGGACTCATCGTCCGGCGCTTCTCCTCGCGCCGCATTGTAGGCGCGCGACGATGCGGCGTGACCAGCGGATGGCGCACGACATCGCTGCTCGCTGAACCGCGCCACCGCCGCGCCTTCGACGCCGTGAAGAATGTCGAGCGCATCGGTCAAGGCCTTCGGCGCGGCCACCCGGAAGATCGCTCTGCGAGGGATCGCCGGTGACGACCATGCGCGAATCCTCGCCCAGCCGCGTCAGGAACATTTTCATCTGCGCCGTCGTGCAGTTCTGCGCTTCGTCGAGGATGACGAAGGCGCGCGCGAGCGTGCGACCGCGCATGAAGGCGAGCGGCGCCACCTCGATGTTCGCCGGCTCCATCAGCTTGACGCATTGCTCGCCCATCGAATCGAACAGCGCGTCGTAAAGCGGCCGCAGATAGGGATCGATCTTCTCCTTCAGGTCGCCGGGCAGAAAGCCGAGACGTTCGCCGGCTTCGAGTGCCGGTCGCGACAGGATCAGACGCTCGACGCGGCGCTCATAAAGCAGATGGGCGCCGAAAGCCGCGGCGAGAAACGTCTTGCCGGTACCGGCGGGGCCGATGCCGAAGACGAGGGGATGGGTCCGCATCAGATCGAGATAGGCCGCCTGCGCCGGCGAGCGGGCGCGCGTGACGCGGGCGGATGCGGTCTTGATCGACGGGCACGCCGAAATCGCCGGCCGGCCGACTTCTTCGGTCCCTGCTGGGCAAAGCGGATTTCCGCGTCGACTTCGGCCGGGCCGACCGTCTCGCCGCCTTCGATGCGCGCATAAAGCGAGCGCAGCACGGAAGCCGCGCTGGTCGCGCGGCCTCGGCGGCGCCTTCGATCGACGACGATATTGCCGCGCATGGCGACGCGCACGCCGAGTCTTCTGCTCGATCCGCGACGAGATTGCTTCTGATGCGCGCCGGCGAGCGCGGCCAGCGAGCGCGTTGTCGGGAAACTCGAGCGTCGTCTGTTCCCGCGCGTCGGCCGGCGTTTGCTGGCCGCGCTCCTTGCGCTCATTGCGCCGCTTTCCAAAGCCGCGCCGCCGCGAGCGTGCCCTTGAGACTGTTGGGCAGCACCGCTTCGATGCGCACGTCGGCAATCGTGCCGATCGAGATCCGGCGCGCCTTCGCACATGCACGGGCTGAAGATAAGGGCTTCGGCCGACGACCTGGTCCTGCCTGGCGGCCCGGCTTCTCGAACAGAACCCGCATGATGCGGCCTTCGCAGGCGGCATTGAATGCGTCCTGCTGCGCCGCCAGCAGCGCCTGCAGTGTCTGCCAGACGCTCGGCCTTCACCGCTTCGGGAATCTGCTTCGCCGCCGCGGCGGCCGGCGTTCCGGGGCGGGCGCTGTATTTGAACGAATAGGCCTGCGCGAAGCCGACTGTCGCGCACGAGCGCGAGCGTCGCTTCGAAATCGCGCGTCGGTCTCGCCGGGAAAACCCACGATGAAATCGGACGACAGCGCGATATCGGGCCGCGCCTCGCGCATGCGGCCGACGAGTCGCAGATAGTCATCGGCGCGTGTGCTGGCGGTTCATCGCGGCGAGGACGCGATCGGAACCCGACTGCACGGGCAAGTGCAGATAGGGCATCAGCGCATCCATCTCGCCATGGGCGGCGACCAGTTCGTCGTCCATGTCGCGCGGATGGCTTGTCGTGTAGCGCAGGCGCGCAACGCCGTCGATCTCGGCGAGACGGCGCAGCAGCTCGCGCCAGGATTCCACGGCGCGCCGTCGGGGCCTGCGCCGCGATAGGCATTGACGTTCTGCCCAGCAGCGTGATCTCGCGCACGCCGCTGCACACCAGGCGCCGCGCTTCGGCCTCGATCTGGCCGACGGGGCGCGAATATTCGCGCCGCGCGTATAAGGCACGACGCAGAAGGTGCAGAACTTGTCGCAGCCTTCCTGCACGGTAAGGAACGCGCTGGCGCCGGCATGCGCGACGTTCTTCGGGCAGCGCATCGAACTTGTCCTCGCGGGAAATCCGTTTCGAGCACATGGCCGCTGCCGCGAGCGATCTTCGCGATCATCTCCGGCAGGCGATGATAGGATTGGGGCCCCACGACCATATCGACGGCGGGCTGGCGCGCGATGATCTCCGCGCCTTCGGCCTGGGCGACGCAGCCGGCGACGGCGATCAGCATGTCGCCGCCGGCCAGGCGTCTGCGCCTCCTTCAACTGCTTCAGGCGCCCGAGCTCGGAATAAACTTTCTCCGCCGCCTTCTCGCGGATGTGACAGGTGTTGAGGATCACCATGTCGGCGCCGTCGGGCGCATCGGCCGGCGCATAGCCGACGCCGCCAGCAGATTCCGCCATGCGGGCGGAATCATAGACGTTCATCTGGCAGCCATAGGTTTTGATGAAGAGCTTCTTCATCGGGCCCGGGCTTATGCGGGATGCCGTGCGGTGTGCATGGCAAGCGGCGTTCGCCGGTTGCCTGTCAGGCTGCGCCTCTGCGATATCGGGCGTTTCCGCAGATCGCCTCGGCGCCGGCCGGCGCCGGAGCGTCCAATGACCCCGCCAGCGCGCGGGTCTGGCCGCGCGCGGACGATGGCTTCCGCCGCCGCCGCGAGCGCCTTGCGGCCGCCGGCCGTGTCGACGCTCATCGGCGGATGGAATTCGACCACGACGTCGATGGGGCCTGCCTTTAGCGCTTCCCACAGATGCGGCACGAGCTCCATGTCGCCATACCAGGCGAAAAGCGGACGATTTTCCCGGCCCATCGGCATGCCGTGCAGCCCGACATAGGCTGATCGACACCGGCTGCACGCGGCACATGCCGGGCCCTGCCCGCGGCATCCTCGCCGATCTCGGCCTCCACCGCGCCCATCAGCGCGCTCTTGAACGGCAGCACGCGTTGCCGTCGTTGGACGTGCCTTCCGGGAAACAGCACCAGCGCGTCGCCGGCGAGCAGGCGCTCGCGGATCTGGTCGCGCGCCTGCGCCGGTCTGCGCGCGCCGCGTGCGCTCGACGAAGACGGTTTCCTGCAATCTGCGCAAGCGTGCCGAAGAACGGCCAGGTCGCGACCTCGGCCTTCGCCACGAAGGAAACGCGGCGCGGCAGCGGAAAGACGAGGATGTCGAAATAGGAGGTGTGGTTGGCGACCATGCAGCACGCCCCGATCCTGGATCGGCGTGCCGATCGTCGCGTCACGTTGATGCCGAACAGCCGGCAGAGGAAACGTGATAGCGGTGCGGAAACGTCTTGCGCCGCTTCAGCCCGAAACGCAGCGCCGACGCCTGCCACGGAATGCACGACAGCGTGACGAGGAGAAAATCGTCAGGATGGCCGGCGGCGCGCAGCGACTGCATCGGTCAGCTGACCGCCGTTTCCTTCGCGCCCTTCGGCACGCCGTAAAGCTCCAGGCGATGATCGACGAGTTCGAAGCCGAGTTCTTCCGCCACGCGACGCTGGAGCTTCTCGATCTCTTCGTTGCGGAATTCGATCACGCGGCCGGATTGCACGTCGATCAGATGGTCGTGATGCGACTCGGGCACTTCCTCGTAGCGCGAGCGGCCGTCGCGGAAATCGTGCCGCTCGAGGATGCCTGCATCCTCGAACAGCTTCACCGTGCGATAGACGGTGGCGATCGAGATATGCGGGTCGATCGACGAGGCGCGGCGATAGAGTTCTTCCGCATCGGGATGATCGGCCGCGTCCGACAGCACGCGCGCGATCACGCGGCGCTGGTCGGTCATGCGCAGACCCTTTTCGACGCAGAGTTTCTCCACTCGCGTCACAATGCTCTCCTGCTTTGCAAGGTGCCCACTTGGCCAGTCTAGTCGAGTTCAGCCGGTTTTCCCAAGGGGAGCCGGGCCCTGAGGACCAACCCATCCTTGGGCTTTCCGCCGCTCGCGTCGCGGTAATAGCCCTGCCTCCGGCCCACCTCGAGAAAGCCCAGCTTCGCATAGAGCGCGCGGGCGCCGCCGTTGTCTGTCCCCACCTCGAGGAACATCGCCCTTGCGTCCTTGTCGGAAGCATGACGGGCGGCCGCTTCGACAAGAGCCGCGCCGTCGCCCTGCCGGCGCGGTGTTCCAGCACCGCGAGCGTGAGGATCTCGGCTTCGTCGGCGACGACCCGCGCCATGAGAAAACCGAGCAGGTCGCCGCGCCGTGACGGCAAAGGTCCCGGGCGTGTCGAGGAGACCTCTTATCGATTGCCCGCTCCAGCTTTCAGCGAACACAGCCGCGTGGAGCCTGGAAAGCGCGTCGCAATCGGCGCCGGACGGAGCCACGATTTTTGTCGCAATCATCGCGCCGCCGGCAGTTTGGCGTCGGGCGCGCGCAGATAGAGCGGCTTTGGCGGCGTGCGATCGCCGTTTCCCTTGCGCAAAGACGCGCGACCCAGACCGCATCAGGCGCAGACACCTGGACACGCGGACATCGATGCCGCGGGCGCGGCACCATTCCTCGACGCGCTTCGCGGCGGTGCCGGCGATCGCCATCGGCGCGTCCGCGGCAACGGCCCCAATCATCGCGGCCCCGTCCTCGAACTTCATTATAGCCGGCGGGGCGCGAGACGCCGTTCGCTCGACGATCTCGACATAGACCTCATCGCGGCGCGCATCGTGAACGCCGGCCGCCGATGCGAGTCCGGTCTCGTCCATCGCCTGCGCGGCCATCGTCGCGAGAGAGGTCACGCCGGTGAGCGGCCGTTTCAAGCCGACGCGCATTCCGCGCATGAAAGCGAGACCCACGCGCTGGCCGGTGAAGGTGCCGGGACCGACCGTGACGCCGAGGCGGTCGATGCCCGGGAACGCCAGATGCGCGTCCTGCATGACGGCTTCGACCATCGGCGCAAGCGCTTCGGCGTGACCGCGCTCCATCGCGACATGGCGGTGCGCGAGCACGACGTCGTCGGACAGGATTGCGGCAGAACACGCAGCAAAGCAGGTGTCGACCGCGAGAATCCTCATCGCGGCCGCATCGCGCGATCAGACGATCTTGCAGGCTTCATCGAAGGACAGGCGCGGACTGCGCGCCAGGACTCCGGATGGATCGCCATGGCCGACGCTGCAGAGGAAATTGGACTTGATCATAGTCCCTGCGAAGAATTCGCGGTCGACGCCGGCATTGTCGAAGCCCGACATCGGTCCGCAATCGAGCCCCAGCGCGCGCGCCGCCATGATGAAATAGGCGCCTTGGAGCGTGCCGTTCCGGAAGGCCGTCGTCTCTGCGAGCTTGGGCTCCTTGAACCACTCCCTGGCGCCGGGATTGTGCGGGAACAGCTTTGGAATGTGCTCCGCGAAATTCAGGTCGTAGCCGATGATCGCGGTCACCGGCGCCGCCATCACCTTGTCCGTGTTGCTTGGCGCTGAGAAACGACTTGAGCCGCGCCTTCGCCTCGGCCGACGCGACGAAGACGATCCGCGCCGGGCTCACATTGGCGCTGGTCGGTCCCATGCGCATCAGGTCGTAGACCGCCATCAGCAGCGCCGGGCTGACGGGCTTGTCCTGCCATTTGTTCTGCGTGCGCGCCGTGCGAAAGATCGTGTCGAGCGCTTCGTCACTGATGGCGTGGGACACGGTAAGGCTCCGCATCGACTCGAATCGATCCTCGGAGAAGTATCCTCGTCACACCGCTTCGACGGCGTTCACTTCCGGGACATAGTGGCGCAGCATGTTTTCGATGCCGTTCTTGAGCGTGAGCGTCGAGGAGGGGCAGCCCGCGCACGAGCCGCGGATGTGCAGAAACACCGATTCCCGCGCCGCCGTCGAAGCCCTTGAAGATGATATCGCCGCCGTCGGCCGCCACCGCGGGGCGCACGCGGGTGTCGATCAGTTCGCGGATCTGCGCCACGATCTCGGGATCGCCCTCGCCGATAGTCAACGCTCTCCTCGGCTTCCGCGCTGCCCGCATCGAGCAGCGGCAAGCCGCGGGTGAAATGCTCCATGATCGCGCCCAGGACGGCGGGCTTCATGTGCTTCCAGTCATCGTCGCCCTTGGTGACGGAAATGAAGTCCGAGCCGAAGAAGACGCGGCTGACGCCCGGGACCGCGAACAGGGCGCTGGCGAGCGGCGAGCGGGCGGCGGCCTCGCGGGTCGGAAAGTCGGCGACCGTGCCCTCGCCCATGACCTCGCGGCCGGGAAGAAACTTCAGCGTCGCCGGGTTGGGCGTTGATTCGGTCTGGATGAACATTGCGTGGCTCTACTTTGGAGCGGTTCCAAGGTCTTACATGGACCTGCGGGCGGGCCCAATCAAGCGCCGGGCGGTCGGAGCGCCGAACGGCTTAAAAATCCGAGGCGATCCCCTTCCTTTCCCAGTCGCCATAACGGGTGGGTTCGGGGCCCTTGGGGCCATTGAGCTCCTTGGGGCGGTCGGCGGGGGGCGGTGCCGCGGCGCGGCGGGCGTCCGCCTCCGCCAGGGCCCTTTCGGCCCGCCTCGCGAATCCGCGCTTCGATCTGGGCCCTGGAAAGGCATTTATCCGTCGGTTTGCGGCCGGCCATGGCCCGGTCCTTCGCGCTTGATCTCATAGGCGGTCAGCATACATCACGGGGGCGCAAGCGGGTATTTTTGCGTGGCGGGAAAGAGTTCGATGAACACCCTTCGCACCGGACTGCTGATGGCCGCTTTGACTGGCCTATTCCTCGTCGTTGGCTTTTTGGTCGGCGGCGAGGCCGGAATGGCGATCGCGTTCCTGTTTGCGGCCGGGACCAACCTCTTCGCCTATTGGAACTCGGACCGCGTGCTTCTCTCGATGTACGGCGCGCGCCAAATCGATGACACCCGCGATCCGCGCGTGCCGCATATCGTCCGCCAGCTCGCGAGCCAGGCCGGCCTGCCGATGCCGAAACTGTTCGTTGTCGAGAACGACCAGCCCAACGCCTTCGCAACGGGCCGCGATCCCGAGCACGCCGCGCTCTGCGTGACCTCGGGTCTTCTCGCCCGCGTCAACGACGAGGAGCTCGCCGGCGTGCTTGCGCACGAGCTGGGTCACGTTAAGCACCGCGATACGCTGACCATGACTATCACCGCGACGCTCGCGGGCGCGGTGTCGATGCTGGCCAATTTCGCATTCTTCCTCGGGGGTAACGGCGGCCGGCGCGACAATCCGCTCGGGATCGTGGGCGTGATCGTGGTCTCCGTGCTGGCGCCGATTGCAGCCCTGCTCGTGCAGATGGCGATCTCGCGTTCGCGCGAATTCGAGGCGGACCGTGAAGGCGCGGAGATCTCCGGACGCCCGCTCTGGCTTGCATCGGCGCTGCAGAGGATCGACAGCGCCGCGCAGGTGATCGACAATCCGCAAGCCGATGCCAACCCCGCCACTGCTCACATGTTCATCGTCAATCCCCTGCACGGAAACTTCGCGGGCCTGTTCGCGAGCCATCCCTCGACGGCCGAGCGCGTCGCGCGCCTGAAAGCGATGGCGGGAAAGATGCAGGCGGCCGCCCGGTCCCTGGGCGTGAAAGAGGCGCAAGGGTTAGCGGCCCGCGCCGCGGCGCTCGCCATTATTTCCGAAGTGCTGCACGCGACGGCGTCCGCTGGACGCGGCCGTCGAAGCCGCGTCGGCATCTGCCGCCGCGCGATGCCGGCTTTGCGCGCGCCATCGCCAGCGAGACGCTCCGCCGCTTCGGACAGCTCGACGCGCTCATCCGCGGCTTCGTTGCGAAACTGCCGCCGCCGCATCGCGCAGGTCCGACCTTCGAGATCCTGCTCATCGGCGCCTGCGAGCTCGTGTTCCTCGACGTGGCCCCGCATGCCGCCGTCGACGCGGCCAACCGTCTCGGCGCAGGCGGACGGCAAGGCCGTGCACTTCAAGGCGCTGATCAATGCCGTGCTGCGGCGCGTGTCACGCGAAGGCAAAGCCGTGGTCGCCGCGCAAGACGCCGGCCGCCTCGACACGCCGGACTGGCTCTGGTCGCGCTGGACGGAGTTTTTCGGCGCAGAGACGACGCACGCGATCGCCATGGCGCATACCCATCCCGCGCCGATCGACATCGTGCTGAAATCCGATGCGACGTCTGACCGGCGGCCAGAGGGTACGGCGCTGTTCGGCGGCGTCGTGCGGCTCACCTCCTCGGCGCCGATCGAAACATTGCCAGGCTACGACGGCGCCTGGTGGGTACAGGACATCGCCGCGACCTTGCCCGCCCGCCTGTTCGGTGATGTCGCCGCACAGGCGGTCATCGACCTTTGCGCGGCGCCGGGGGGCAAGACGATGCAGCTCGCGCAGATGGGCGCGCGCGTTACCGCCGTCGAACGCGAGGCGATGCGGCTCGAACGCGTCCGCGGCAATCTCGAACGCGTGCATCTGCGAGGCCAAGCTGGTGAACGCCGACGTCCGCGATTTCAAACCGGAAGAGCCCGCGCCCTTCGTCCTTCTCGACGCGCCCTGCACGGCCACGGGCACGATCCGCCGCCATCCCGAACTACCGTGGATCAAGAGCGCATCCGACATCACATCGTGTGCGGCGTTGTCCGCGGAGCTTCTCGACTTCGGGCAGCCGACATGACCGCGGCGGGCGGCATGCTCATCTATGCGGTCTGTTCGCTCGAGCCCGAGGAAGGCGTCGAACAGATCGACGGTTTTCTGGAGCGCAACGACGCTTTCGCGCGCGCTCCCATCGCGGCCAGCGACGTCTTCGGCAGGGGCGAGCTCGTCACGGCTGCGGGGGATCTGCGGACGTTGCCTTGTCATCTCGCGGACAAGGGCGGGATGGATGGATTTTATGCGGCGCGGTTGAGGCGCAGAAGCTTAGGGGCTTCTTTGCGTCCACGCGGCTTTAAAGACGCCCGAGTGCGTAGGCGATGGCGAGGTAGATCTTGCCAGTATCCGCGCTGAGGATGGTCGAAGTGAGAAGTCCGCCGCCGTCGCCCTGCCGGGCGCGCGCGAGCAACCTTCGAATTCGGTGAGATAGGCGTTGGCCGATTTGCGGAAGCGGGCGTTCTCGCGATAGAGTATCGCAATGCGATTGACCGCGTCGTTGTCGATTGCGAGCGCGAGACGCCGAGCGAAGACGGCGCGGTCGCCGGCAAGATAGCGACGCCATTCGTCTTCGCCGGGGACTGCATCGGACGTGATCGATTTGAGATCGACCGCCATGTCGGACAAGGCGGCCTGTAGCGCGCCGAGAGCCGCAGCCGATGTCAACGAGAGTTCCTTGTTGCGGTTCTCGCCGGTTTCGACCGCCGCGAGCAACGCGCTCATTTCCCAGGGCTTTGCGTCGCCCGCCTTCGCCTCGCCTTCGCCAGGCCTCTTCTTCGGCCGGTGCGTGAGTTTGCGCGCGAGACCGATCAGGCCTTCGCTTTCGGCCGGTTCGGCGGGTTCGGGCTCGCTTGACCTGCCGCGCGGCAGCGATGGGCGCGGCGCGCTGCGCGCGTGGATCGTAGAAAGCGTTCGCGCCGACAAGTCGAGAATTTCCTCCGTCTCGGCGCGCACCATCTGACGCACGCGTTGGGCTTCCTGCTGGGCGATGCCGGGAAGCGTGAGGAGGTGACGTTCGACATCTTCGACGGCCTTGGCGAGCGTCGAGCGGATCTCGTTTGCCTCCGTCGACAATTCGCCCGCCGTGCGCAGCAGGCGCTCGCATTCCGCCATCGCCTCGCCGACAAGGGCCTTGGCCTCGATTTTGGCCTGGCTCGCGGTTTCGCCGATCAATGCCTGCGCCCCGGCGCCGGCTTCGTGGAGTGAATTTACGAGGTGGGATAGCGACGTGCTGGCGGCGTCGGCCGCTTCGCGGAAACGCTCGGCCTCACGTGTGTAGCCTTGCGCGAGCTGCGAGGCGCGCGCGGCGGCGTTCGCCATGATCAGCTCGAGCCTGCGTTCGGCATCGCCCGTAACGGATTCGAACTTGTGCGATTCCGTGTTCAGCGATCCGATCGCCTGCTCCATGGCCGCGCGTTGCGCGCCGAGCGTGGCTTCAAAGCCCATGCTTTCGGTCTTGAGGCGCTCGAGCAATTCGTTCATCGCGCCGCGGTGACGTTCCTGCCTGCCGAGCACGAATTCCGCGCGCGCCATCGCGGCGTCGGCAACGGATTCAATTTTCTTTGCCTGCCGGTCGAGCTCCGCTGCAGCTGCGTGAGGCGCGTCGGCCGCGATGCTTGCGGCCTGGCGAAAGCTTGCCGCCTGGGTGTCGAGCGACAGGCCGGCGGTCCGGAGCGTGCCTTCTGCGGACTCGATCATCGCCTTGAGCTGGGCCGCGCGTCCCGCGACTGTCTCGCTCGCGCGTGAAGCCGCATCGGCCAGGGTGGAGGCGACTTCCTCGATGCGTTCGCGTTCCTGCGTAAGACGCGCGGCGACGGCTTCACCGCGGACGTCGACGCGGGCCCCGGCTTCATCAAGCGCAGCGATCTGATTTTCCAGCACGCTTTCGAGCGCACGAAGGCGGGCGAAGGCGCCATCGAGTTCGGCGTTCAGTGCGTCCAGCTCGCGCCGCACCGCGCGGCCCAGCCGGGCCGCAGTGCGTGAAGCCGTCTCGTCGGCCGAGAAGAGCCGGTCGGTCGCGTCGGCAAGCGCTTCGGCGGCGGCACCCATCTGCGCGCCGCGGGCCAGCGTCCAGGCGGCGGCGATGAAGAGCAGCGGCGGGATGAACGTTGCGGCGGCAAACAGCGCCAATTCCTGGACAGCCAGGCTCGCCAGACCGCCGGGCCCGAAATAACCCCACAAATAAGCGGAGGTGACCCCCATCCAGAAGGCCGACAGGGTGACCGAGAAGACGATGGATGCGAGTCCGAACTGATTCGCGGCGCGTTTGGCAGCCCGGGGCGAGGATTCGTCGCCCAACGGGTCGGAGGCCTGCAGCATGACCGGCTGGCTGCGCTCAGGAGCGTTGGTGGCCATGTTCCCCTTTGACAGAATCACCGCGTACGGACGATCAGTTTAACCATCGGCAGCGCCCAGCGCGAGCCGTGTATGCAGACGATTTACCGATTTGCACGCGACTTTCGGGGTGTACGGGGCTTCGCGGGCGCCTATACCTTCGGGCGCCGCGCGAGGCGCGGATCGAGGAGGGGCATATGCTTATATTGGTCGTCGCGGCCGTGGTGTTCCTGGCTGTCCATTTTTTGGTGTCCGGTACGCCGCTTCGCGACAGCATCGTCGCCGCGATCGGGGAGCCGTCTTATCTCGGCCTGTTCTCGCTCGCCTCGCTGGCGTCGATCGTCTGGCTGATAGTGGCCTACAACCATGCGCAAGCGTCGGGGCCGGATCCGCTACTCTATTCGCTGGGCGCCGGCGTTCGCCATATGGGCTTGCCGGTCATCCTCCTCGCATTCCTGATCGGAGTACCCGGCCTCCTGACGCCAAACCCGACGTCGGTGCTTCAGGAGGGGACCGCCGCGAAGGAAGAGACCGTTCGCGGGATCCTGCGCGTCACGCGCCATCCCTTTCTCTGGGCGTCGTGATCTGGTCTGCATTCCACCTTAGCGCCAACGGAGATCTCGCCTCCGTAATCCTGTTCGGCACCTTTTTCCTGCTCGCTCTGCTCGGGCCGTATTCGATTGACGCCAAGCGCCGGCGCAAGATGGGCGCAACTTGGGAAAGCTTTGCCAGCCGGACGTCCAACATCCCGTTCGCGGCGATCCTCGCGGGACGCAATTCGTTCAAGCCCTATGAGTATTTCGACTGGCGTTTCATCGTCGCGGTGGCGTTGTTCGGCATCGTTCTCGTCGGCCACGCCCGCGTGTTCGGCGTTTCGCCATTTCCCAACGGCTGGGTTCCGTTCTGACGGGACCGCAATAATTGCATGCATTAACGAGGCCTTGACGGATTCCGGCGCATCCTTGGGCGCTCTTGACCTGAGGCGGTTGTCATGGCGGCTCCGGCTGTCGATCTCTCCCATCTGGCGCGCTACACCGGAGGCGACGAGGCGCTGAACGCCGAGGTGCTTCGCCTCTTCGACTCGCAGACAAACGAACTTGTCGCGAAGTTGTACGCCATACTTGACGCCCGCGACCGGAAGTCGTGGAAGGAAGTGACCCACACGATCAAGGGCGCCGCGCGCGGGATCGGCGCCTTCGTCCTCGCCGACGCTGCGGCCTTTGCCGAACCGATCGATCCTGCCGACAGAAACAACGCCTCGGTCGCGCTCGCGGCACTTAAGCAGCACGCGACCGACGTTCAGGCGTTCATACGCGACTATCTCGCGCGCTAGCTCGACAAATCGATCGACGCGCGGAACAGCGCGTCCGGGGCCGTCCTTTTCCGTTACCGGCAAACATGCAGAGCCAAAAGCGGGTCGCCTGGATACCCGGTATAAGCGGCGACCTATCCGCCGGCCGGGCGATGACGACCATCGAACACACAAAACTCATGCGCGATAGAGCGGTCGATAAGCACGCGCCACACAGGCTCTGCGATGGCGGGACTTAAATCCGCATTCCGCGCGGCCGCCAGAACCTTGGCCACCACGTCTTCAATGCGGGCACTGTCATGGACCGCGGCACGGCGGTCTTTGATCGCCGCGGCCCGTTCGATATAGGTCTGCCGCTCCGCCAGCAGGAGAACGAGGGCCCTGTCGATGCGATCGATTTCGCGCCGGACGTCGGCCATCGATCGGCAGGCGGAGGCGGGCGAAGGGGAAATGGATTTAGTCATGATGGAGAAACCGCAGCACGTGACAACCCGTATGTGGATGCAGGGGCGGGGGCGGTACAAGAGCAGTCGATTGGGCGGTCTCCGCGACACTTTTTCGGCACTTCCTTGCGGGGATTGTTGGGCTTCCGCTTTTTACATATAAGAGCAGCAGTTTTTTCTTTCTAACACGAAAGATAGTGTGAAAACGGCATGAGCAACGTGATAGAGACCGACGTCGCCATCATCGGAGCGGGACCTATCGGTCTCTTCGCGGTGTTCGAGCTGGGATTGCTCGACCTGAAAGCGCAGCTCGTCGATATTCTCGACCGGCCCGGCGGGCAATGCACCGAGCTCTATCCCGAGAAGCCGATCTACGACATTCCAGGTCTTCCGATCGTCACGGGCCAGGAGCTGACCGACCGGTTGCTCGAGCAGGTCAAGCCGTTCAACCCGACCTTCCATCTGGGCGAGATGGCCTCAGGCCTCGAAAACTCGGCGACGGACGCTGGAAGCTGAAGACCGACACCGGCAAGGAAATCGTGGCACCGGTGGTCGTGGTCGCGGCGGGTGGCGGCAGCTTCGTGCCGAAGCGCCCGCCCGTTCCTGGAATCGAGGGCTACGAAAACCGCGGCGACGGCGTCGGCGTGCATTACGCCGTGCGCAAAATGGAAACCTTCCGCGGAAAGAACATCCTGATCGCCGGCGGCGGCGACAGCGCGCTCGACTGGACGCTCAACCTCGCTCCGCTCGCCAAGTCGCTGACGCTGGTGCATCACCGCGACGGCTTCCGCGCCGCGCAGCACAGCGTCAACAAGATGCGCGAGCTGGTCGAACAGGGGAAAATCAAATTCCACGTCGCAAGCGTGAAAGGCCTGCACGGCGAAAACGGCAAGCTGCAAGCGGTGACGCTCGCAGGCGCCGACAAGCGCGAGTGGACGCTCGACACCGACGCGTTCCTCCCCTTCTTCGGCCTCACCATCAAGCTCGGACCCATCGCCGAATTCGGTCTGAACCTGCACGAGAATCTCATCCCGGTGGATACGGCGCGTTTCGAAAGCAGCACGCCCGGCCTCTTCGCCATCGGCGACATCAACACCTATCCCGGCAAACTGAAGCTGATATTGTCGGGCTTCCACGAGGCCGCGCTGATGGCGCAGGCCGCGTTCCATATCTGCAGGCCGAACGAGAAGCTGCGCTTCCAGTACACGACCTCGTCGTCGAGCCTGCAGAAGAAACTGGGGGTCGCTGAAGATCATCGCGACAGACCGTGCCGGCAAGGTGCACACGATCGAAGGCCGCGACGGCTGGAGCGTGATGGAGATCCTGCGCGACGCGGGCCTCGACATCGCGGCAGAGTGCGGCGGCGCTTGCGCCTGCGCTACCTGCCATGTCTATGTCACGGGCGACTGGGCCGAAAAGCTTCCCCCCAAATCGGAAGCCGAGGTCGACATGCTTGACATGGCGCTGGCCGTCGAGCCGAACTCGCGCCTGTCCTGCCAGATCACCTGCGAGCCCGCGTTCGACGGGCTCACCGTCACCGTCGCGCCGGAATAGGCCAAACGCCGCCAGGCATGGTAAACTGTGCCCTCGGTGGGGGCGCGCGATGGAATACGTCGTCAAAATATCGGTCACGGAAAACGGCCCGGGAATTTCGCTGTCCCATGAGGTCCTGACGGAGCTGGGCGCCAAGATCGGCGACACGATAACCCTGGCGAAGACGCGGGACGGCCTGGTCCTGACCTCTCTCACCCCGCAAGCGTATCGCCAGCTCGAGATCGATCGCGAAGTCGTGCGACTGCGCCGCAACGTGTTGCACGAGCTGGGACGGCGATAGGCGACGCGCATGGGATTTTACGACCGACACATCCTGCCGGTGCTGCTGGATGCGGCGATGTCGGCAAAGCCCATCACCTACCAGCGCCGCAAGGTCGTGCCGCGCGCGGAAGGCCGCGTGCTCGAGATCGGGTTCGGCGCCGGCCACAATCTTCCCTTTTACGATCCGCGCAAGGTTTCGCATCTGTGGGCGCTGGAGCCGTCGCGCGAGATGCGCGCCCGCGCCGCCGGGCGCGTGGCCGCCTCGCCGCTCGAAATCGAATTCCTCGATCTGCCGGGCGAGGAGATTCCGCTCGCCGACAACGCCGCCGACTCGATCCTCATCACCTACACGCTATGCACCATTCCCGACGTGATGAAGGCGCTCGGCGGGATGCGCCGCGTGCTGAAACCGGGAGGACGCATGATCTTTTCCGAGCACGGCGAAGCGCCCGACGAGAACGTGCGGCGCTGGCAGCGGCGCGTCACGCCCGTCTGGAAGGTCATCGGCGGCGGCTGCCAGGTCGGACGGCCGATCCCCAAACTGATCCATGACGGCGGCTTCGCTGTAGAAGACATGGACACGATGTATTTGCCCGGAACGCCGCGCTTCGCCGGTTTCAACTACTGGGGCAGCGCCACCAAGAGGTAAGCGATGGACATGTTTCCGGGCCGGTTCACCGCGCGCACGGACAAGCCGGTGGTGCTGTTCCTGATCGGCATGCGCATCAACCGTCTGTGGGATGTGCGCAAATGGTGGCTGGTGTCCCAGGCAATGCCGAAAATGCTGCGCGAGCTGTCGCAAAACCCAGATACGGGGCTTCTCTGGTATCGCGCCTACCTGTCCGGCCGCGTCGTGATGACCCAGCAATACTGGGAGTCGTTCGATAAGCTTCTCGCCTATGCCCATGACAGGAACGGCGAGCATTTTCCGGCTTGGGCGGAGTTCAACCGAAAGATCGGCGCCGACGGCTCGGTCGGCATCTGGCACGAGACCTACCTGATCGAGCCCGGCAAATACGAGACGGTCTACGGCAACATGCCGCTGTTCGGGCTGGCGGCCGCGACCTCGCACGTGCCGGCGACGGGACGGCTTATGCAAGCTAAGGACCGGTTCGCGGCGTAGAACTTCCAGGCCGCAATTCCCAACGGTTCCTCATTGGCGGGCCCGTCCCGCCTACCCATGAACATAACTCTCAAATTGGCCGATCTTGTATCGGCCATGTGCAGATATCTCCGCTGCACGTGGCCGCGCGAGCCGCGACAACGTCGATGTGGGCGTTCAGGGAGGGCCGCCAGAGGGCGGCCATGACGACACTGAAAGATTGGGCGACCGCGAAAAGATCTACCGGCTCATCAGCTGATAGGTCCCGCCCTTTTCGATGCCGCGCTTGTAGGCGGGGCGCGATTGCATGCGCTCGCGGTATTTGACGAGGCCGGGATAGGGATCGAGGCGCGCGCCCGCGGCTTCGAGCACGAAGAGAAGCTGAATGTCGGCGCCGGTCAGCTCGTTGCCGACGAAGAAATCACGGCCGCCGAGGCCGGCTTCCATGTAGGCGAGGTTGTTGGCGATCTCGCCGTCGATTCGCGGCTTGAGCGGATCGGCGACGACGCCGGGAAAGCCCATGAACAGTGCCATCAGCAACGGCAGCATCGCCGAGCCCTCGGCATAATGCATCCACTCGATGTATTTCCAGTACTCGTCGGTGCCGTGCTTCGGCTTCATCTTGCCGTGGCCGTAGGTGTCGATGATGTACTCCACGATCGCGCCGGACTCCGCGATCGTCTTGTTTCCGTCTGTGATGACCGGCGACTTGCCGAGCGGGTGAACCGCCTTCAGCTCCGGCGGCGCGAAGGGAATCGGCGTGCCGCGCTGGTATTTGACGATCTCATACGGCGTGCCCAGCTCCTCGAGCAGCCACAGGATGCGCTGCGAGCGCGAATTGTTGAGATGATGGACTTTCAGCATGGCGCGTTTCCCTCGTTGTCCTTGGTCGATCCTAGAGCATTTTGCTGTCGCGCTTGGTCAAAATAAATCTGTCATCACCGACGAACGGCCGAAGCGATTTCTATTTCAATGAAATCAAAGGTGTTCCTCTTGGAAAAAATTCCTCTCATCCCGCGTGATACGCGCGATGTTTGCCGGGGATGACAACTTATTTTGTGATGCAGATATGAAAGTCAGGTCTTCGCGCCGCCGACGTTTCGCCACATAGGATACAGCGTCGGGCCGTCGGGAATCTTGAGCTCGCCGGTCAGCGCGAAGCCGAACGCCTGATAGATCGGAATGTTCGTGTCCTTGCTCGATTCCAGATAGCAGGGAATGCCCTGGGCGTCGGCGATCGCGAGCTGGTGGCGCATGACGAGGCTGCCGAAGCCTTTGCCCTGCTTGATCGGATCGGTGCCGATCACCTGCAGGTACCAGTGGTTCGTCTTCGGATGGACCTTCTCGATCCGGTCCATCGTCGCCATGACCCGCAGCGAGTCGGCGCCGAACACGCCGAGAAGTTCCGGACCATTGGTGAGATATTGCCAGAACGGCATATGCCAGTGGCCCGGCGGCCGCCAGATCGTCGCCGCCTCGAACCCCTCCGTCACGTGACAGGCGCCGTAGCTCACCGCGAGCTTGAACAACAGCCTGAAGATGCGCGGCATCTTGCGCGGCCGCGCGGCGACATCGGCGATGAAATGGCAGATCATCGGGTCGTCGTGGAAGGCCCGGCCAAGCATCTGCGACAACGGCTCGGCGTCGGCCCAGGTGGCTGTGCGCACGGTTGATCCGGTGGCGCGCGCCGAAGCTACGGCAGACATGAATTCTCCCTCGATACCGCGTGCGACGGCAATTGCCGCGCGCGCCGCCTGCGCTCTTATTATCTGCTCAGTTCGCGCATCGCGGCTTCGAGGCCGCCGAGCGTGAGCGGGAACATGCGCCCGTTCATGATCTGCGAGACCAGGCCGATCGACGGCGTGTAGTCCCAGTGTTTCTCCGCCACGGGATTGAGCCAGATCGCATGCTCGTAGATGTTCGTCACGCGGTCGATCCACACCGCGCCCGCTTCCTCGTTCCAGTGCTCGACGCTGCCGCCGGGATAGGTGACTTCGTACGGGCTCATGGTTGCGTCACCGACGAAGATCACCTTGTAGTCATGCGGGAATTTGTTGATCACGTCCCAGGTCGGCGTCTTCTCGTTGTGGCGCCGGCGATTGTCCTTCCACACCGACTCGTAGAGGCAGTTGTGGAAGTAGAAGAACTCCATGTGCTTGAACTCGGTGCGCGCAGCCGAGAACAGCTCCTCGCAGAGCCTGATATGCGCGTCCATCGAGCCGCCGATATCGAAGAACAGCAGCACCTTCACCGTGTTGTGGCGCTCGGGCACCAGACGCAGGTCGAGATAGCCCTTGTTCGCGGTATCGGCGATGGTGCCGGGGAGATCAAGCTCGGTCTCCGCGCCCTCGCGCGCCCATTTGCGCAGCCGGCGAAGCGCCACCTTGATGTTGCGCGTTCCGAGTTCGACCGTGTCGTCGAGGTTCTTGTATTCGCGCTTGTCCCAGACCTTGACGGCCTTGCCGTGGCGCGACTTGTCCTGGCCGACACGCACGCCTTCGGGATTGTAGCCATTGGCGCCGTAGGGCGACGTGCCCCCGGTGCCGATCATCTTGTTTCCCTTTTCGTGGCGCTTCTTCTGCTCTTCGAGACGCTGCTTCAGCGTCTCCATGAGCTTGTCCCAGCCGCCCGCGCTCTCGATCATTTTCTTCTCCTCGTCGGAGAGGAAGCGTTCGCTCAGCGCCTTCAGCCACTCTTCGGGGATCTGCGCGATGATCGAGGGGTCGAGGCCTTCGAGGCCCTTGAACACATGCCCGAAGACGCGGTCGAACTTGTCGAGGTTGCGCTCGTCCTTCACCAGCGCCGTGCGCGAGAGGTAGTAGAACTCATCGATCTTCATATCGATGACGTCCTTCGACAGGGCGTCCATCAGCGCCAGATATTCCTTGAGCGTCACCGGAATCTTGGCGGAGCGAAGCTCGTCGAAGAACTGGAAGAACATGGGCGGACCTCAGGCGATAGGCGGATAGCGGTAATCGGATTCTAGCGCGAAGGCGGCTTTGCGGCCAGCGGCGGCGGCTGGCCCAGGGCCTGCGCGGCCGGTGGGCCTCCGGGGCGTATTTCCGCCAGCGCGGCCGCGTAAACCGCGTCCAGGAAGTCCTTTTCGAGCAGAGTGTCCCGCGGGTCGGCGTATTCGACGGTCGCTTCCACGGCCCAGTTGCCGACCACGCCACCCGCGAACAGCACGCGATAGTGCAGCTCCGCCAACGACGCCGTGCCGTAGGTGCGGGTGTAGACCTCGAGCGCCGCGCCCTTGCCGTGGGGGGTGAACTTCTGCGTGCCTTCGCCGATGAGCTGGCCGGCCGAGCCTTCCTGCTCGGCGAACTGGGCCGAAAGCGAATCCTTGGCATCGTAGGGACCGGTGAGCGGCTTCAGCGTGATGGTGCCGTAGACGCCGTCGAGCGCGGAGTAGGCGCAGAAATCGGTGTTGGTCGCCGGATCGGTCTCGCCGATGGAGTCGCGCTCGAATACGCCGATGGCGAGCGGACAGACGAAGCCCGACGCGGTATGGACCTTCGCGTTGTTCTTGCCGTCGACGAAGACGTCGGTGTCCTGCTGCGCGAAGGCAGGGCCCGCCAGCATGCAAAGACCGAAAATGTGGAAAAACCGGGCCCTAGTCATCGTTAAGACCGCTTACTTGTCCGAAACTCTCGTCTGATAGAGACTATCAGAATGAGCGGCTCCGGCGAAAACCTCGTTCTCGAGCATCTGCGGCACATCCGTGCGGCCGTAGATGAAGTTCGACTGGACGTCAAAGAGCTAAAGAGTCGAATCGGTTTTCTGGAAGCACAGTATGCGCACGTGTCGGGGCGCATCGATCGAATTGAAGATCGCCTGGAGCGAATTGAACGCCGTATCGGTCTCGCCGACGCCTGATCGAAGTCGTTCAGTTCCGGCTCTCTCTCCGCGCGAGGAAAGCCAGGCGCTCGAACAGATGCACGTCCTGCTCGTTCTTCAGCAGCGCGCCGTGCAGCGGCGGGATCAGCTTGGTCGGATCCTTTTCCTTCAGCGCTTCCGGCGGGATGTCTTCGTTCAGCAGAAGCTTGAGCCAGTCGAGCAGCTCGGACGTCGAGGGCTTCTTCTTGAGGCCCGGCACGTCGCGGATCTGGTAGAAGACGTTGAGCGCTTCCGCCACCAGCTTCTGCTTGATGTTCGGATAGTGCACGTCGACGATCTTCTGCATCGTCTCGCGCTCGGGAAACTTGATGTAGTGGAAGAAGCAGCGGCGCAGGAACGCGTCGGGCAGCTCCTTCTCGTTGTTCGAGGTGATCATGACGACGGGGCGCTGGGCGGCCTTGATCGTCTCGCCGGTCTCGTAGACGAAGAACTCCATGCGATCGAGCTCGAGCAGAAGGTCGTTGGGGAATTCGATGTCGGCCTTGTCGATCTCGTCGATCAGGAGGACGGGTCGGACGTTGGTGTCGAAGGCTTCCCAGAGCTTGCCCGGCTTGATGTAGTTCTTCACGTCCTTGACGCGTACGTCGCCAAGCTGGCTGTCGCGAAGGCGGGTGACGGCGTCGTATTCGTAGAGGCCCTGCTGCGCCTTGGTCGTGGACTTCACGTGCCAGGTGATGAGGGGGGCCTTGAGCGCGTCCGACACCTCATAGGCGAGCTGGGTCTTGCCCGTGCCGGGCTCACCCTTGATGAGCAGCGGCCGCTCTAGGGTGATGGAGGCGTTGACGGCGATCTTCAGATCGTCTGTCGCCACATATTTGTCGGTGCCCTGGAAACGCGCGCGGGTCATCTGGTTCTCTCTGTCGGGATATCGCTGGGCGAAAGCGTAGGGGGGCGGTGCCGGGGGCGCAAGGGCAGCGCCTACCTAGCGTCAATCTTGGCAAAAGGGCCTATAAAGCGGTGTTTCCGGTGCCGAACACGAGGCGCCGAACACGGGATTGGGGGAAATCATGATCATCGGAATCGCTGCGGCCATTCTTGTCGCGGGCACGCTGGGCTCGCTGACCGACTGGCTGTTCATGGGAGTACTGTTTCACGACGCCTACAACCGATACCCCGAAGTGTGGTGGCCACGCGGGGGAAACAACCGGACGGAGATCATCTGGTCTTCGGTTCTCGGCTACGCAATGACGGCAGCGGTGGTCGGGCTGTGCGTGCTGGCCGGCGCGCACTCGATTGGGCGCGGGGTTCTTGTCGCTGTTCTCGCCTGGATCGGTCCGGCGATCGTCATCGTGATCAACGGGCTGTTCATCAAGATCGACCCGAAGGTCACGGCGGCGCATTGCGCGGGGTATCTGGCGCGGATGGCGTTGGCGGGGATCGCGGCGGGAGTCGCACTCAGCATGACCTGAGGCGGATTCTGTCGCGGCGTTTCGAACGGACAAACTCTGCGACAGTCCGCGCCGCGCGCGGCATAGCGCGGACACCCGTTGCTGCTTCCCTTCTCACAAGAGGCGGGGCGGCGTTCTATGAGCATTGCGCATGTCTACACGGTAGCGTTCCAGGGCATCGAGCCGCGGGAGGTCGATGTCCAGGTGCATATCGGCGAAGGCGGCGGCGGCATCTTCGAGATCGTCGGTCTCGGCGACAAGGCGGTGCGCGAGAGCCGCGAGCGCGTGCGTGCGGCCTTGGCGGCGATCGGACTGGCGCTGCCGTGGTCGCGCATCACTGTCAATCTTGCGCCGGCCGATCTGCCCAAGGAAGGAAGTCATTACGATCTCCCGATCGCACTTGGCCTCATCGCGGCCATGGGCATCCTGCCGGCGAGCGAGATCGCGGGCTATGTCGCGTTGGGCGAGTTGTCGCTCGACGCGCAGGTCTCGACGGTTGCGGGCGTGCTGCCGGCCGCGCTGGCGGCGTCGGAACAGCAGCGCGGCCTGATCTGTCCGGCGGCGTGCGGCCCGGAGGCGGCGTGGGCGGGCGAGATCGAGATCATCGCGCCGCCATCGCTGATCGCGCTGATCAATCACATGAAAGGCGCGCACGTCCTCGATGCGCCCAGACCGAAGCTCGCCGCGGAGCCGGGCTCGGCGCCCGACCTCAAAGACGTGAAGGGACAGGAGACCGCCAAGCGCGCGCTCGAGATCGCGGCGGCCGGCGGCCACAACATGCTGATGATCGGCCCGCCGGGCGCGGGCAAGTCGATGCTGGCGCAGCGCCTGCCAGGATTGCTGCCGCCGCTGGACGCGCGCGAGGCGCTGGAAGTGTCGATGATCCAGAGCCTCGCCGGGCAATTGGCGGGCGGCGCGATCTCGCGACGCAGGCCTTTTCGCAGCCCGCATCATTCGGCGTCGATGGCGGCGCTGGTCGGCGGCGGGCTGCGAGTCAAACCGGGAGAAGTGAGCCTCGCGCATCTGGGCGTGCTGTTTCTCGATGAGCTGCCGGAGTTTCAACGCGGCGTTCTCGATTCCCTTCGGCAGCCAATTGAAACGGGTGAGGCGGTCGTCGCGCGCGCCAATGCGCATGTGCGTTATCCGTCGCGCTTCCAGCTGGTGGCAGCGATAAATCCGTGCCGCTGCGGACACCTCGCGGATATCGCGCAGGCTTGCGGCCGCGCGCCGAAATGCGCGCAGGATTACCAATCGCGGATCTCGGGACCGCTGCTCGATCGCGTCGACATCCATGTCGATGTCGCGAGCGTCTCGGCCCGCGACCTGGCGCTGCCGCCGCCGGCGGAAGGAAGTGCCGAAGTGGCCAGGCGCGTGGCGGCTGCGCGTGCCGTGCAGCGCGAACGCTATGAGCCGCACGGGTTGCGTACGAATGCGGAAGTGGAAGGTGCGTTGCTGGACCAGGTCGCCGGTCCCGATGCCGCGGGCGCGCGGCTGCTGAGCGACGCCGCAGAGGCAATGAGATTGACGGCGCGGGGCTATCACCGCGTGTTGCGCGTTGCCCGCACGCTCGCCGATCTCGCAGGGGCGACGGGCGTGCGACGCGCCCATATTGCGGAGGCGCTGTCATACAGGCGCGTGACGAATACTTCGCAACACACGGCTGTGACGCGATAGAGACCGTTACAGCGCCGCGAGCGTGGCCGGCGCGAGTGCGGCGAGCACGAGCATGCCCGGCACGGCGTAGGCGTATTGCCGGTGGTTCAGGAGCGTGACGGTCGCCATGAAGGTGACGAGGCCGGCGAGAACGACGCCCCAGATGCGCGTTTCGCCGACGGCGAGGAACACGGCCGAGAGCAGCATCAGCGTGCCGGTGACGCGGTGGAAGCCGCGCGGATAGTGCAGCCGCTCATAGAGCCCGCGCAGTCCGAAAAGGTGCAGCAATCCGCCCGCGCCGAAGACGGTCGCGAGCGTCCAGGAAACAAGAACGGGAAAATGGTTCATGGCGCCCTTCGAAAATGTCATCGGGCCGGAGACGGCGTCGCGGAGGGGGGAGAACGCTCCGCCGCTCCGGCCCGACGTTTCAGGCGGAACTGGCCGCCGAAACGAATTCTTTGAACCCGGGAGTTGGGCTGGCCGTCTTGCGGTCTTGGCGATGCCTGAACAGGGATTGGAACATCGACCCCTCCGGATCCGCCGCCTGGCGGTGACTTCCTGCCCGACCCGTGGTACTGATCGGTAACATGGAGCTAGGTACTTACCGGTAAGTACCTTTTCAAGAGCAGAGGCGAAACTTTTGAAACCCGCGGAAAACACCGCCGAAACGGCCGCTTCCCCGCCGCGGGACCGCATCCTGGCGGTGAGCCGTGAGCTCTTTTATGCGCGCGGCATCCGCGGCGTCGGGGTCGACGAGATCGCCACGGCCGCCCAGACCAACAAGATGACGCTCTACCGGCACTTCGAGTCCAAGGAGCTGCTGGTCGTCGAATATCTGAAGGCGCTGGCGGTCGAGGCCGATGCGATCTGGCGTGACGTCGAGCGGCGCCTCGCAGGCGATCCGCTGGCCCGGCTTGAGGCCTGGA
The DNA here is from genome assembly GCA_963802815.1 of uncultured Alphaproteobacteria bacterium. Lineage (GTDB taxonomy): Bacteria > Pseudomonadota > Alphaproteobacteria > Micropepsales > Micropepsaceae > Rhizomicrobium. The sequence goes on along the minus strand of CAWDKN010000051.1, from coordinate 109,228 downwards.
TCGACTTTGTCTGCGCCAAGCTGGCCGATCCCGGCGCGCGCGGTTGCCCGATCGCCAACGCCGCCGTCGAACTGCCGCAGAAGGATCATCCCGGACGCCTCGTCATCGAGGAACACAAGACGCATCAGCGCCAGAACATCCTGCGCTGCTGCCGCGAGGCAGGCTTCGCCGAGCCGGAGCGTCTCGCCGACGAAATCTTCCTGATGCTGGAAGGCGCGCGCATCGACGTGCAGAGCGTCGGTCTGTGCGGCCCGGGCTCGCGGCTGAAATCGATGCTGCTGACGCTGATCGCAGCGCACCCGCGCCGAGGGCACTGACCCCGCTCAACTCGTGATGTCCGATCCGATATCACGCTCGGACGATGTCTCTGAGGGGGCCAGCCGATGTTTCGTCCGTTTCGCGCGTGTTTCGCCGCCGCGCTGATCGCCATTTTGCCGCTCGCGGCGCATGCAGCCAGCGTCACCGTATTCGCCGCCGCATCGCTGACCGATGCGCTGCAGGAGATCGGCAAAGCCTACCAGGCCAAGACGGGACAGACCGTCGTGTTCTCCTTCGCAGCCTCGTCGGTGCTGGCGAAACAGATCGAGGCCTCGGGCGGCGCAGACATGTTCGTGTCGGCCGACACCGACTGGATGGACTATCTCGACAGCCGCGGCCTCATCGCCCACTCCACGCGCGAGAACCTGCTCGGCAATCATCTCGTGCTCATAGCACCTTCCGGTTCGGCGGCGACGCTCGCGATCGCGCCGCACTTCGATCTCCTCGGCGCGCTGGGCGGCGGACGGTTGTCCGTCGCGGACCCGGAACTCCGTGCCGGCCGGCAAATACGCGAAGACCGCTCTCATGACGCTCGGCGTATGGAACGCCGTCGTCGACCATCTGGTGCAGGCCGAGAACGTTCGCGTGGCGCTCGCCTACGTCGCGAGAGGTGAGGCGCCGCTCGGCATCGTCTACACCACCGACGCAATGGCCGAGCCGAAGGTCCGCATCGTCGCGGCCTTTCCGGACGACACGCATCCGCCCATCGTCTATCCCGCGGCACTGACCAAGGACGCTTCGCCGTATGCGAAGCCCTTTCTCGCCTTTCTCAGCAGTCCCGATGCGACGGCCATTTTCCAGAAGGACGGATTCATCATCCTGGCGGGACAGCCGTGAGGGTGCGCGCGCTGCTGCTGGCGGCGTCGGCCTGGGCTGCGCTGTGCGCGCCGGCGTTGGCCGACGACGCGGCCATCGAAAGCCGTCTCGATCAGATGCAGCACATGATCGAGGCGCAGCAGAAGCAGATCGAGGCGCAGAAGAATGAGATCGGCGCGCTGCGCCATGCGCTCGACAAGCGCGGGGTGAAGGTCGAGCCGGTCGAGACGGCGACTGTACCTGCGCCCATCGAGGAACGTGTCGACTCCCAGCAGCGCGAGATCGACGCGGCCATGGAAAAGATCGAGACGGATGAGACCGAGGCCAAGCTCGCCAAGCAGGACGCATCCGTCGTCAGCTTCGCCGGCGGGAGGCCGACGATCACGTCGTCCGACGGACGGTTCTCTGTGGCCATCCGCGCCATCGGCCAGTACGACATGGCTTCCTACATGCAGGGGGCGCGCGCGCTGCGGCTCGCGGCCGCCAACGGCCCGGAGCTCTCGACCGGCGCGAATTTCCGTCGCGTCCAGCTCGGCCTGCAGGGCAAGGTCTTCGGCGACTGGTCGTATTTCTTCAACTACGATTTCGCCGGCTCAGGCGGAACCGAGACGCCGGGCCACATACAGGCCGCTTATGTCGAATATGACGGGCTCGCGCCATTCGCCTTTCGCATTGGCGCCTTTCCACCGTCGGCCGGGCTCGAAGACAACACGGCGTCGGGCGACACGATCTTCCTCGAGCGCAACTCGCCGTCCGATCTGGCGCGCAACATCGCCGGCGGCGACGGGCGCGACGGCGTCGGCGTCATCTATGCCGGCGACAAGGTCTACGGCGCGCTGACCTATACCGGCGACAAGATCCAGGACACGGGAGTCTTCTCCGAACAGCAGGCAGTCGTCGGACGCCTGTCGGGCCTGGTGCTTTCGGACGACGACACCAACATCGTGCTGAGCGGCAACGGGACATATGTGTTCAAGGTGCCCGACACGGCAGTCGGCGTCGGCGCACCCGACACGATCACGTTGAGCGATCCACCCGAACTGACGGTCGACAACACGGGTACCAAGCTCGTGTCGAGCGGCGCGCTCAATGCGGAAGACGTCTGGGAGTGGGGGCTCGAAACCGGCGCGCAGTGGCGCAATCTGTATGGGCAAGCCGGCTATTTTGCTTATGGAGTCGATCAGCGCGGCGCGCCGGGCGCATTCGATTTCGACGGCTGGTACGGACAGGCGACGTGGGTCCTTACGGGCGAGTCGCGTCCCTATTCGCCAGCAACGGGCGCCTTCACCAATCCGAAGCCGCGCGTTCCGTTCTCGCTGGAAGGCGGCGGCTGGGGCGCATGGGAGCTGGCCGGCCGCTTCAGCGATCTCAATCTGAATGACAATGCGGGCGTCGCGGGATCGGCATTGCCCGCCGGCGGCTCGCGCGGCGGCGACCAGAAGATCGTGACCCTCGGCCTGAACTGGTATCCGAACAGCGTGCTCAAGTTCGAGCTGCAGTTTCAGAACGTCGACGTCGGGCGGCTCGGGACGATACCGGCCGTCGCAGGGGCCGGCGGGCATCCGGCGATCGCGAACACGCAGGTCGGACAGACCTACGACACCATCGCGTTCCGTTCGCAGATCGCATTTTAAGGCGAATTCCGTTCGACGAAGCAGGCGCGCTAATTCGACGTCCCCGCCTGGGTCACGGCAACGTCAATCGTCGGTCCGGGAACGCTGCTGAGCTGCAGGGTCAGCGGCGCCCCGGCGGCGAAGTGGAATTCCACGCTCTTGCGCATGCCTGGACAATTTTTCGCGCCCGAATGCGCGGTCGAGGCGATGGCGGCGCCGTTCTGGAGGACGTCGATCCAGCCTTCGCTCGACAGCGTGACGAAATAGTCGCCGTCCGCCGCGGGTGCCGGAAGGCCGACGACGCCGCCGAGACCGCCGCTCATGGGAGGTTTCTGCGGCGGCAGCGCGAACGCGACAGCCGCGTCCGGCGACAGCGTCAGCCGAAACGCAACGGGAGCGGCGCGATCGATCCGCCCACCCGTCGCAACCGGCGTCTGTGCGGCGCCCGCGAGGAGCGTCTGTTCATTCGTGAGCGGCCACGCAAAAGTCTTGCAAGGATCACCAATGTCCGCCGCCTGCGCGGCCGTCGACAGCAGAAGGCCCAGGGTCACAAGAAGCGTTGCGATGCGGTCCATGGCGGAATCCCAGGAAATTGGCGCGGGCTACGAAGCGGCGCGGCGCGGAACGAGCCACGCGATCGCGAGGCCTGCCACGAAATAGCCGATGATCTGGATCGCGCTGTAGCCGAGCGTGTAACTTGTCGGAAAGCCGTACCAGTTCCAGTAGGAGAGATTTGTGGTGATCGCGCCGGCGATGCCAACCAGCGTGACGAAGCCCACGCGCGGCAAATATCCATCGATCATCGCCCAGGACAGCAGGATCGCCGCGATGATGGACTTGACGAGCTCCGCGCCGAACTCGGTCACAAGTGTCGCCGGCTTCACGATCAGCGGCGTGTTGGCGCGATAGACCAGAAAGCCGGACGCACCCGATGCGGGCTGCGCCTTGCTCTTGCCGCCCATGCCCCAGGGAAAGACGAACAGACCGGAGCGGTCGCCGAGCGTCGTGGCCAGCGCCGAGACGGTCGCGCTCTCGTTGGGCAGCTGACTGACTCCCATCTGGCCGAGAGGTGTCGCCAGATGCGCGACCGACGCCCACAGATACATCAGGATTCCGCCGACGATGCCGGCCAACAACGTGCGCATGCCACCCCCTCGCGATCGCAGACAGACCATTGTAGCGCAGCCTGCACGACAAAATCATGCAGCCGGCCGTTGTGCGCCGCGAAATTTGCGCGAGCCGGGGCGTGCTTGGCGCAAGCGCGGCGATGCCGTAAGCAGGATCGAAACGGGCGGGGGAATCATGCGCGAACCTGGACGCAAGAGGCGGTTTCGCCTCGTCCATCTGCTGCTGGCGGTGCCCTACGTCGCCGTGTTGTGGGTGCCGTCCTACAACCGGCTCACGCCCACGCTCGCCGGCATCCCGTTCTTCTACTGGTACCAGATGGCGTGGATCGTGATCGGCGCGGCCATCCTGTTGCCCGTCTATCTCGTGGAGGAACGCGACGACAAAACGGGCGCTCAATGAACACTGTCGCCGTCAGCGTCTTCATCCTGCTTTTTGCCTTTGTGACCATCCTGGGCTTCGTCGCGGCGCGCTGGCGCAAAGGCGATCTCACCCAATTGAGCGAATGGGGTCTCGGCGGACGGCGCTTCGGCACGCTCGTGACCTGGTTCCTCCTGGGCGGCGATCTCTATACCGCCTACACCTTCGTCGCCGTGCCGGCGCTGATGTTCGGCGCCGGCGCGACCGGCTTCTTCGCCGTGCCTTATACGATCCTCGTCTATCCCCTGCTGTTCGCGGTGTACCCCAGGCTATGGTCGGTCGCGCGGGCGAAGGGTTATGTCACCGCGGCCGATTTCGTGCGGGGGCGCTTCGGCAACGGCACGCTCGCGCTGGCCATCGCGGTCACCGGAATTGTGGCGACGATGCCGTACATCGCGTTGCAGCTGATCGGCATGGAAGTCGTGATCGCGGGGCTCGGCGTGCGCGGCGAGGCGCCCCTGATCATCGCCTTCGTCGTGCTTGCCGCCTACACCTATACGAGCGGATTGCGCGCGCCGGCGATGATCGCCGTGGTCAAGGACCTGCTGCTTTACGTGACCGTGCTCGCGGCGGTGATGATCATTCCGGGCGAGCTCGGCGGCTATGCCAAGATCTTCGCGAGCATCAATCCGAAAACGCTTCTCCTGGCGCCCGCAACGGCCACGAATGTCGGCCCGCAATCGGCCTATGCGACGCTGGCGCTGGGTTCGACGCTGGCGCTGTTCCTCTATCCGCACGCGATCACCGGACTGCTCAGCTCCTCGAGCCGCCACGTCGTGCGCCGCAACGCCGTCGTGCTGCCTGTCTATTCCTTCGCGCTCGGGCTTATCGCGCTGCTCGGCTACATGGCGGTCGCGGCGGGCGTGAAGTCGATGCCGGCCTATGCCGAGGGATTCAAGTCGTTCGGCAACAATTTCGCCGTGCCGGCGCTCTTTCTTCATGCCTTCCCATCTTGGTTCGTGGGCGTGGCGTTCGCTGCGATCGCGATCGGCGCCCTGGTGCCGGCGTCGATCATGTCGATCGCCTGCGCCAACCTGTTCACGCGCAACATCTATCGGGAATACATCAATCCGAATTGCGAGCCCGCGCGGGAATCGCGCATGGCCAAGAACGCGTCGTTGGTGGTGAAGTTCGGCGCACTGTTCTTCGTCATCGCCCTGCCGAAGGCGTACGCCATCCAGCTCCAGCTGCTGGGCGGCGTCTGGATCATCCAGACCTTGCCCGCAATTCTGTTCGGGCTCTACACGGCGCGGCTCAATCCCTGGGCGCTGCTCGCCGGATGGGGCTCGGAACTCGGCGCCGGAACCTGGATGGTCTGGAGTCCGAAAGGCCAGATCGTCACGACCTATGCGCTGCACATCATGGGCGTTGCTGTGCCGTGCTACGCGGCGCTGTCGTCGCTGCTCTTGAACGTCGCCGTCAGCGTCGTGCTGAGCCTTGTTTTCAACCCGGCATCGGGGGGTATCGATGCGACGACGGCAGAAGATTACGTCTGAGGCGTAAAATGTCGGCGATGGCGGCGCGAATTTGAATCGAACGCCCGCGTTAATTCGGCATATACCGCGAGTGGCGAGACTCCCGGGGAAACCGGAGGCTTGCGGACCATGGGTGCTCGCCTTTTCCAACTTCTTGCCGCGGTGGCGCTGATCGCGCTGGTCCGTTACGCCTTCACGCAGGCGATGACCCAGGCGGTGCAGTCTCAGGGATCGACCGATTTGGCCGTCGTCCACGATCCGGCGCTGCAGCCCTACGCCTGGACCGACTGCTCCGGCGCGAACGGCGCGCCGGTCGATCCGCGCTGCAATACGAACACGCAGGCGAAGGGCATTCTTCCGCCCCAATAGAGCCGCGCCTCTGTCGCTGCAGCCGGAAAAAAAATTTAGGGTTCGCGTGACCGAGCCCGCGGAAATCCGGCACGCGGCGAATTTGATTTAACCGCGCCCGGCATGCGCGTTAATCGCGCATATACCGCGACCGACGAGACTCTGGCAAAACCGGAGGCTCGCGGACCATGGGTGCTCGCGTATTCCAACTTCTAGCCACAGTGGCGTTGATCGCGCTGGTACGCCACGCCTGCACGCAGGCGATGACGCGTGTCGTGCAATCTTCCGGCGCGAGCGGTTTCTCCGTCGCCCAAGGCCTGGACATTCACCCCTTGTACTGGAATGCCTGCGGCGCCGGCACGAATGGCCCGGCGGATCTTTCGCGATGCAACATGGGCACCCAATCCAAGAGCATCCTGCCGCCGCAGTGACGCGACGAACGGGGCCGGGGCGTCAGCCGAAGCGGCCGGTGATGTATTGCTCGGTGCGCTTGTTCTCGGGCGTGGTGAAGACCTTCTCGGTCTGGCCGAATTCCACGAGCTCGCCCAGATACATGAAGGCCGTGTAGTCCGAGGCGCGCGACGCCTGCTGCATGTTGTGGGTCACGATCACGATGGTATAATCGGCCGAAAGCTCGTCGATCAGCTCTTCGATCTTCGCCGTCGAGATCGGATCGAGCGCCGAGCAAGGCTCGTCGAGCAGGATCACCTCGGGCCGCGTCGCGACCGTCCGGGCGATACAGAGGCGCTGCTGCTGGCCGCCCGAGAGGCTGAGCCCGGACTCGCGCAACTTCTCCTTGACTTCGGTCCACAGCGCGGCGCGCTGCAGCGCGTCCTCGATGCGGCCGTCGAGCTCGCTGCGCGGGATCCGCTCATAGAGCTTTATGCCGAAAGCGATGTTGTCGTAGATCGTCATCGGGAACGGCGTCGGCTTCTGAAACACCATGCCGACGCGCGAGCGCAACAGGTTGGTGTCCAGCCGCGAGCTCAGGATGTTCTCGCCGTCCATCACCACTTCGCCTTCGGCGCGCTGGTTCGGGTAAAGCTCGTAGATGCGGTTGAGCACGCGCAGTAGCGTGGATTTTCCGCAGCCCGACGGGCCGATGAACGACGTCACCTTGCGGTCGTAAAGTGGCAGGGAGATGTTCTTCAGCGCCTGCGTGCTGCCGTAGTAGAACGACAAGTCGTTCACGTCGACTTTGACCTTTTCTTCGGTCCGCGCGTCCATCACTTGCTCCGATTGGAAGATTCGAGAATGCGCGCGATGATGCTAAGCGCCAGCACGGTCGCGGTGACCAGGAGCGCGCCCTCCCAGGCCAGGCGGTGCCAGTCTTCGTAGGGCGACATGGCGAACTGGAAAATCACCGCCGGAAGGCTCGCCATCGGTGCGTTGAGATCCGTGCTCCAGAACTGGTTGTTCAGCGCCGTGAAAAGAAGGGGAGCGGTCTCGCCCGAGATGCGTGCGACCGCCAGAAGCACGCCGGTGACGATTCCGGCACGGGCCGCGCGCCACGTCACGGCGCGGATGACGGCGCTGCGCGGTGCGCCAAGGGCAGCTGCCGCTTCCCGCAAGCCGTTGGGGACGAGCAGAAGCATGTTTTCCGTCGTGCGGACCACAACGGGGATGACGATCACCGTCAGGGAGGCCGCGCCGGCTATAGCCGAGAAGTGGCCCATGTTCAGCACGAAGATCTCGTAGATGAAGAGGCCGGTGACGATGGAAGGCGCGCTGAGCAGGATGTCGTTGATGAAGCGCACGAAGAACGCGAGCCGCGTATAGCGGCCGTACTCGGCCAGATAGGTGCCGGCCATGAGCCCGATCGGCGTGCCGGCCGCGACCGCAACCCCGCTCATGATGAGGCTGCCGACGATCGCGTTGGCAAGGCCGCCGTCGGAGCCGGGCGGCGGCGTCATTTCGGTGAACAATTTGGGGGAAACCCCCTCGATGCCCTGCGAGATCAGCGCAAACAGGATGAAGCCGAGCCAGCTCAGACCGAATCCGGCGGCCAGCACCGACATCACCAGAAAGAACTGGTTCCAGAGCTTGCGGCGCGTGTAGATCGCCTTGTTCTTGACCTGCATCAGCGCGCTGCCGCTCATGACGCGCTTCCCGCGCGACGTTCAAGCGCTCGCAGCATCAGCTGGGCGCTTGCCAGTACGACAAAGGTGATGAGGAAGAGGATCAGCCCCATCGCAATGAGTGACGACAGGTAGAGGTCGCCGACGGCCTCGGTGAACTCGTTGGCGATCGTGGCCGAGATCGTGGTGCCCGGCGCGAAGATCGACGGGTTGATGCGATGGGCGTTGCCGATCACGAAGGTTACGGCCATGGTCTCGCCGAGCGCGCGGCCGAGTGCGAGCATGGCGCCACCGACGACGCCCGAGCGCGCGAAGGGCAGTACCACCCGCCACATCACTTCCCAGGTCGTGCAGCCGAGCCCGTAGGCGGCTTCCTTCTGCATCGGCGGCACGGTCTCGAAGACGTCGCGGGTGACCGCCGAGATGAAGGGCAGGACCATGATCGAGAGGATGAGCGCCGCGGTGAAGATGCCGATGCCATAGGGCGGTCCCGCGAGGACGACCTGCAGGAATGGCATATCCGCGGTCATGGCGATGATGTCGGGCTGGACGTGCGCCTGGAACCACGGCGCGAAGATGAAAAGACCCCATATGCCGTAGATGATGGAGGGGATGCCGGCCAACAGCTCGATCGCGATGCCGATCGGGCGTCTCAGCGAGCGCGGACAGATCTCGGTCAGGAAGATTGCGATTTCGATGCCGACCGGCACTGCCACGAACATGGCGAGGAAAGACGTGACGATGGTGCCGTAGATCGAGGCGAGAGCGCCGAACTTCTCGGTGACGGGGTTCCACACCTCGGTATAGAAAAATGCGAATCCGAATGTGTGGAACGCCGGATAGGAGCCGATCCCGAGCGAGGTGATGACGCCGGCGAAAATCACCATCACCAGAATAGCCGCGCTGCCGGTGAGCATGCGGAAGCGGCGATCGCGTCCCCCGGACCTGCGGACGACGGCGGCGCGATCGGAGTTGGAGAGTGTGTCCGTCAAGGCGATGTCAGCCATGTCAATGATGAGCCCAACTCTTAGACTGAAACCGGCGGTCGACGGATGGGTCCGGCGAAAAAATCCCAAGCCCGACATTGCCGGCCGTTGTCGCGGCCGGTCGTATCGCGGACTGGCGCATTTTTGCCTCTTACAAACGACGCCGTCGGCCGCACGGATGCGGGCCTTGGGCGTTCCCCACGCGTTTCCGCCATAGAGGCGGGCGCGGGTTTAACGTCCATCACAGTTTCACGAAGGTTTTGTGACAAGAACCGTGCGGCGGATGAGCATCGGCCGATAATTAATTGATTTAAAAAGAGGAACCGCGGGCGGCAAAGCCCGCGGTCCCCCTTGACCCGGCTAGCGGCCGGCTTTGATCGAGACGTCGAAAGTCTGGTTCTGATCGTTGGTGATCGTCCAGCTGTCGCCGACATTATGCGTGCTCAAGGGCGAGCAGCTCGTCGGCGGCGGGCTGGCGGCGTTGGCGGGGGCTTGCGGCGTCAGACAAATGGTCTTGCCGTCATCCTTCAGCGTCCAGTTCCCGTTGTAGGCGATCGGCTGGCCCTTCTGGGTGCCTTTGGCGGAATAGGTGCCGTCGGCATTGAACAGCAGCGTTGCCGTGTCGCCGGTGGCCTTGTCCGTCGACGTCACCGTATTGGCGTAGGTATTGGCCATCGGATCGTCGGCATAGGCCGCGGTGGCCATGAGCATGAATCCGGCCGCCAAGGCGGTCATTGGTAAGCGCATGAAATCATCTCCCTCAAATGTTTTTTGCCAAGGCCCGCTGTACCGCCCCCTAGAAGACGGCTTCCCCAACGCCGGGCCCAACGTCGGGCCAAGGAAATATTAACCACGAATGCGACAGTTTCCGAAGTCCGGCCTTTAGCGCGAACGCTTGTGTTTTAAGCGTTTCTCAAGGGCGACCCGGCTTATTTAGGGGCGGCTTCCCAGAGGCGAACGGTTTGACCGGCGCGCGCGTCATTCGGATTCTGTTCGGCGTGACCGCCTCGGCCCTCCTCATGGCCGCGTTCGGCGACGTGCTCGTCTATGGCAAGCTGACCTGGATCTCGCCGACCGCATTCGGCGCGCTCCTCGCCGTCGTCATCGCGTTCATGCTGCACGCCTTCTTGACGGCCCGGGAACACACCGAGCTCCTCGATCGGCAGGCCGACGAACTGAAGTCTGCGGCGGCGCGGCTCGAGGGCTCGCTCGCAAAGGCCGCGGCCATAAACACGCAGCTCAACCAGAGCGAGGCCCGCTACAAAGGCCTGGTCGATTTGCAGGGCGACGCCATTTTCCGGCGCGATGCGTCGAGCCGGCTGACCTACGCCAATGACGCGTTCTTCCGGTTGTTCTCGCTGACACCTCAGATGGCGATCGGCCATCCCTTCGCGCCGGAATTGCACCCCGACAGCCGCGCGCCGATTTTCGGAAGCTTCGCCGGTCTCGACCTGGGCCGCGAACGCGTGCGTTACGACCAGCATGTGCGCACGGCTTATGGCTGGCGCTGGATCGCCTGGGAAGACTACGCCGTGCGCGACCAGAACGGCCAACTCGTCGAAGTGCAGAGCGTCGGCCGCGACGTCACCGAGCGCAAGGCGCTGGAAGATGCGCTGACCGAGGCGCGCGATCGCGCCGAAGCGGCGTCGCGCGCGAAATCCGGCTTCCTGGCAACAATGAGCCACGAGATTCGCACGCCGATGAACGGCGTGCTCGGCATGGCGCGGTTGCTCCTGGAGACCGAGCTGCGTCCGGAGCAGCGCAGCTATGTCGGCGCCATTTCGCAATCCGGCGAATTGCTGCTCGGGCTGATCGGCGACATCCTGGATTTCTCCAAGATCGAATCCGGCGCACTGACGTTGGAGGAGGACGAAGTCGACGTGCGCGCGCTCGTCGAGGGCGTCGTCGAGCTGCAGAGTCCGCGCGCCCATGCGAAGAACATCGAAATCGTCGCGGTCGCCGCGGCCGATGTGCCGGTATCGATCCGCATCGACGATCTTCGCCTCAGGCAGGTGCTGACGAATCTCGTTGGCAATGCGATCAAGTTCACGGAAAGAGGCGGCGTGCGCATCGACGTGACGGTGCAGGAGGGGCGCGAGCGCCGCTTCCTGCGCTTCGAGGTGCGCGACACCGGCGTCGGCGTTCCGCTGCAGAAGCGCGAGGAGATCTTCCGCGAGTTCGTGCAGGCCGATTCCAGCCATGCGCGAAAATTCGGCGGATCGGGCCTCGGCCTTGCGATCTCAAAGAAGCTCGCCGAAGCCATGGGCGGCGAAATCGGCATCGATGCGGCGGCCGGCGGCGGCAGCGCATTCTGGTTCACCGTTCCCGCCATCGTCGTGCAGGGTGCTTCGGCGGAAGGCGAAGGGCCGCTGGCGGGGGTGCGCATCGCCATCGTGACGCGCAACGCCATCTTGCGCGAAGGCCTCTCCGCACAGATTCGCGCGGGCGGCGGCGAGGTCGCGGGCCTCAATGCGTTCGACGTCGACGGAAAGCAGCTCGATGCCATGCTGATCGACGCCGGCACCGATGCCGAACAGGATCCGCCTTCCCGTCCCAACCCCGGTGTGCCCGCGCTCGTTCTCGTCACGCCCGCGGCACGCACGCGTCTGTCCAACTTCAAATCGGGTTATGCGGGCTATCTGGTGAAGCCCGTGCGGCAGACTTCGCTGCTGGAGCGCCTTCGCGCCGGCAAGGGTGTCGACATGCTTGTTCCGGACGGGACTGCGCTGTCCACCGTCCCGCCGCCCCTCGTCGAGACGAAACGCGTGCCGCAGGCGCTCAAGATCCTCCTTGCGGAGGACAATCCGATCAACATGCTTCTCACGCGCGAATTGCTCCGCAAGCGCGGCCATCGCGTGACAGAGGTCACTTCGGGCGAAGCAGCAGTCAAGGCGATCGAGAATGGCCGCTTCGACCTCGTGCTGACCGACATCCACATGCCGGGAATGGACGGCATCGAAGCGGCGATGGCGATTCGCGCGAACGAAGTCCGATATTCGCGACCGCGCACACCCATCGTTGCGCTGACCGCAGACGCGCTGGAGACCGGCCGCAGGGCTTGCCAAGACGCCGGGATGGATGGTTTTCTCACCAAGCCTGTCGATCCCAACGAGCTTGACGAGATGTTTGTCCTGCTATTCCCCGCCGGCTCCGGCACGCGCAACGCGGCTGCATGACATCTCACGATGAGTTGGCGCGCCTCGCGGACGAGACCGAGACAGCAGCCGCCGTCCAGCAACCAGTGTCTCGTGGAATCTTTGGTGCACTTGGAGTTTTTGCAGAGCGGCGCACTGCCGTAATGCTTGCGCTGGGATTCGCAGCGGGCCTGCCCAACCTGTTGGTCTTCGACACGCTTTCGGCGTGGTTGCGAGATTCCGGGCTATCGCTCGAATTAATCTCCTTTTTCAGTCTCGCAACGCTTTCCTATTCCTTCAAATTCCTCTGGGCTCCACTGGTCGATCGCACGTCTGTTCCGGGTCTGACCGCGTGGCTCGGTCATCGCCGCTCCTGGATGCTTGTCGCGCAAGCAGCGATCATTCTCGGATTGCTCTGCATTGCCGGTTCCGACCCGAAAGCCAATCTCGGCCTGGTGGCGCTATTTGCCGTTCTCACGGGTTTCTCGTCGGCAACCCAGGACATCGTTGTCGACGCTTGGCGAATAGAAGCGGCGGACATCTCGCGCCAGGGTGCAATGGCCGCGGCCTACCAATGGGGCTATCGCATTTCGATCATAGTGGCCGGCGCGGTGCCGCTGGTCCTGGCCGACAGCTATGGCTGGAATATTTCATACGGTCTCATGGCATTGTTGATGGGCGTCGGCATTGCCGCCGTGCTTCTCGCGCCCAGTGAACAAAGTCACGTCATTCGACCCATGCCGGCGGACGGCTTCAAGTCGGCCCCAGCCAGGGAGAGCGTCGAGTGGGGTCTGCGCCTCGCGCTTCTCGTGGCAGGCGCGGTGCTACTTGGTTCCGGCTTGGGTGCGAATGCGGACTTGCTGTCGCACGTTATCAGCGGCTTTGGCTTTCCTGGGGCCGCCGGAGCCTTGAAGACGGCGTGGGCTTCAAGGAACGAGGGAGTTTGGCTGCAGTTCCTCAGCGTGATTGCGGGATTTTCAGTCGTTGCCTTGGCAGCGCTTCCGATACCGCATGTTCGCACGCGTCCCGGCATCTATCTATCGCATGCTCTCGGCGATCCGCTCGGTGACTTCTTCGGCCGGTTCGGGAGAACTGCAGGGCTCATATTGGCGCTGATTTGCCTCTACAGAATTTCGGATTTTGTGCTCAACATCATGACACCGTTCTACCTCGACTTGGGCTTCTCAAAGACACAGATTGCCGAGGCTCGGAAAGTATTCGGCGTGGTGATGTCGATGGTCGGTGTTTTCGCCGGCGGTTGGTCTGTCGCGCGCCTGGGAATCATGCGCTCGATGGTCATTGGGGCATTTGCTTTGCCAATCACAAACACGATTTTCGCGTGGCTGGCGACACAGGGACCCAACATGACCTCGCTCTTTGTCGCTATCGGCATCGACAACGTCGTTTCCGGCTATGCCGGAACTTGCCTGATCGCGTACATGTCGAGCCTGACGAGCGTGGGCTTCACCGCAACCCAGTACGCCCTCTTCTCTTCGCTCTATTCGTTGCCGGGAAAACTCATCGCGTCCCAGTCAGGCCGAATTGTCGAGAACGCGGCAAATGCATCGGAGGGCAAAGGGCCGCTGGCATTCCTGCAGCACTTGTTTGCGCATGCGCCGCCCGAAGCCTTCGCGAGCGCCATGGAAAAGTCTCACGTCGCACCGGCTGCTTTGGGTGCCGGGTACGTGGTTTTCTTCTTCTATTCCGGGCTTGTGGGGGTCGCATCCATGGTGCTTGCCGTACTTGTGGCACGTCGGAGCTCGTTAACGGTTGATCCCGGCCTAGGGCCGCAACGTCCCGTATAGGCTTCGAACGATTTGCTCCCGCCGGGCAGCCGGGGTAAAAGTCCTCCGTTCACGGAAAAGCGTTTCAACGCTGGCCTGGGCTACGGCCCGCCTAACGAGAGCGATTAACTCGGTGGTCAATATTCACGAGCCCGGAGCCTTCGAGGGGCGTCTTGCGCAATGGCCTGTCCTGGCCGTGTCGGGCGCGCTTGAAGTGCGTCTGGCCGAGACCGAAGCGGAGGTCGAGCAAGCGCAGCGGCTGCGCTATCGCATCTTCTACGAAGAGATGGCGGCCATTCCGTCGCCGGAGATGCGCGAGACGCGCCGCGATTTCGATCGCTTCGACGAAGTCTGCGACCACCTGCTGGTCATCGACCGCGCAGTGCATGACGATGACGGTCAGCCGGCCGTGGTCGGCACCTACCGGCTGATGCGCGATGTCGATGCGGCGCGCGTCGGGGAATTCTATACCGCCAGCGAATATGACATTTCCGCGATGCTCGCGGCGCTGCCGCCGGGCACGCGCTCGCTCGAGCTCGGGCGTTCGTGCATCCTCAAGGCCTATCGCACCAAGCCCGGCACGATGCAGCTGTTATGGCGCGGCGTGATGGCCTATGTCGCGCGCTTCTCCATCGACCTCATGTTCGGCTGCGCCTCGCTCGCCGGCACCGATGCGGACGCCCTGGCGCTGCCGCTCTCCTATCTGCACCACTTCCATCACGTGCCGCCGGAGATCCCGGTGCGCGCGCGATCGGAGCTCTATGTCGACATGAATTGCGTGTCGAAGGACAAGATCGAGCTGAAGGAAGCGCTGCGCGCCATGCCGCCGCTCGTCAAGGGCTATATCCGCGCCGGTGCGGTGATCGGCGACGGCGCCGTCATCGACAAGCAGTTCGGGACGACGGACGTGTTCATCTACCTTCCCGTCGCCAAGATCGATCCGCGCTACAAGAGCCGGTTTGGGCTCGCGGAGTAGACCTATTTATTCCCGCGCCGCTTCTCGATCGCGTCCCAGACGAGGGCTGCGATATCGAGGCCGCCGAATCGTCTTACTTCCCAGATGCCGGTCGGCGAGGTCACGTTGATCTCGGTCAGGTAATCGCCGATCACGTCGATGCCGGTGAAGATGAGTCCGCGCGCCTTGAGCTCGGGCCTGAGCGCGTCGCAGATATCCTTCTCGCGCGCGGTCAGCGTCGTCGCTTCGGGCCGCCCCCCGACATGCATGTTCGAGCGCGCTTCACCGGCCGCTGGCACGCGGTTGACGGCGCCGGCGAATTCGCCGTCGACGAGGATGATGCGCTTGTCGCCCTTGCGAACCTCCGGGATATAGCGCTGGACGATCACCGGCTCGCGATAGAACTGCGTGAACATTTCCAGCAGCGAACCAAGATTCTCGTCGTCGGGCTTGACCCGGAAGACGCCCGCGCCGCCATTGCCATAGAGCGGCTTGAGGATGATCTCCTTGTGCTCGGCGCGGAACGACGCGATCTCGGAGCGGTCGCTGGTGATCAGCGTTGGCGGCATCAGGTCCTTGAACAGCGTGACGAAGAGCTTCTCGGGCGCGTTGCGCACATGGGCCGGGTCGTTGACGACGAGCGTCCTGGGATGAATGCGCTCGAGGATATGCGTGGCCGTGATGTAGGACATGTCGAAGGGCGGGTCCTGGCGCATCAGGACGACGTCCATCGTGGACAGGTCGTGGACCGCGACATCGCCCAGCGTGAAGTGATCGCCCTTCACGGCGCGGACGTTGAGCGGACGCGCGCGCGCCGTCACCTTGCCCTCGCGGAAGGTGAGATCGCGCGGGCCGTAATAGAGAAGCGAGTGGCCGCGCCGCTCGGCCTCGAGCGCCAGCGCAAAGGTCGAATCTCCGCCGATGTCGATCTTCTCGATAGGGTCCATCTGGATGGCGACGCGAAGGGCCATGATCCTACCTAGGAGCGCGATCCGCCGAATTCCCTGGCGCGCGTTGCGCGCCTTCTTACCAAATTCGCGCGCGACGCGCGCGGGCCGGTTCGGCCCAGATCGCGCGACAATTGAAGAGGGAAACTAGAACCTGATCCGATTCCCTCAATTCGGATCATGCTTTAGTTGAGCTTGCGCTTGAGGCTGTTCAAGCCCAACGCGGCTTCGTTGTGAAGGGCCTGGCCCGACCGCGACAGGCTGAGGCACGATTCGTACGCCTTGCGCGCCGCGCCGAGCGCGCCCGAGTTCTCCTTGAGGCGGGCGAGGTCCAGCCACAGCTCGGCGCGCTTCGGTCCGATCAGCACCATGCGCCCTGCAATATCGAGCGCCCGCTCGACATCGCCGGTCTCGAGTGCGCGAAGCTTCAGATTGTTCTGCAGGCGGAGCAGCACATCGATGTCGCTGACCGGCTCTGCGACGGGCGAGGCACTGAAGACCGGCGCCACCATGCGCGGCGGCGCCCCGAGCGTCTCCCTGCTTATGGCGGCTCCGCCATTGAAGGGATCGATCAGCGCCTCGCGCCCTTTGTGCAGGACGGACAGCAGGAAATGTCCCGGCGAGTGAAGTCCCTGCGCCGAGAAACCTGCGGCGCGCGCCGCATGCAGGTAGAGAATACCGAGCGCGACAGGCAGGCCACGCTTGCGGTCGATGACGGCCATCAGATCGGCGTTCTTCGGATCGTCGTAAGACAAACGATCGCCCTCATAGCCGAAACGGGCGGTCATCAGGCGGGCAAGCAGGCGCGCCCCCTCGTCGACGGTCACTATCATCTTCGCGTCGTTGCGGATCGCTTCCGCAATCTCGCTCAGATGCGCGAAATAAGGGGCGCGCGGCGTCGCGGGGTGATCGAGCGCCGCCAGCATCAGGGCCGCACCCGCGATGTCGTGCGGACCGGCGCCCGCCTCGCCGAGGCGGCGCAAATACTCGGTGGGTTCGTCGGCCGATAGCTGCATCGCCCAAGCTTGCCCCAGCGCCAGCCGCCGCTCAATCAGCCTGTGTGCTCCGTCGGCCGCCAGGCGTCGCGGCGATGGCGCGGCAGGGCGCGCGGCGTGACGGTGACCACGTCGAAGCGAACCGGCGCGCGCGCCAGTGCCGGGCGCGAGGCGAGGTAGAGGAACGCCGCCCGTGCGATGCGCGACTGCTGGCGCGGGCCGACGGACTCCGCCGCCAGGTCCTCGCGCTCGCGCGCCTTGACTTCGATGAAGCAGACAACGCCTGTCGGCGAGCGGGCGATCAGGTCGATTTCGCCCGCATGGGTGCGCACCCGCCGGCCGAGGATTTGATAGAATTTCAGCCGCAGCATCATGGCCGCGACCGCCTCGCTGCGACGGCCCCGCTTCTCCGCCGCGCGGCGCAACGCCGAAACGGGATCACGCATCGGCGTCACGCTTCAGCTGCAAGGCGCGTTCATAGACCGCGCGGCGCGGCGCCTCGAGCGCCTCCGATATCAGGTCGACCGCCGCGCGCACGGGCATGAAGGCGAGCGCCTTTTCGAGCAACGCGTCTACACGTGCGACGTCCACGCCCTCTTCGTGCGGGGGACTGACGAGGATCGTCACTTCGCCCCTCGGCGCGTCCTCGCGCCCATAGGTTGCGGCAAGCGCGGCGAGATCGCCGCGGCGGACTTCTTCATGCAGCTTCGTCAATTCGCGCGCGACCGCGGCCGTGCGGCGGCCGAGCACGACGCTCATGTCGGCAAGCGACTCGGCGAGACGCTGCGCCGACTCGAAAAAGATGAGGGTGGCGGGAACGGCCTTCAGCGCCGCGAGCGCGTTGCGACGTTCGCCGGATTTCGCCGGAAGAAAGCCGGAGAAGAAAAAGCGATCGGTCGGAAGGCCTGCGAGCGCCAGGCCGGTCAATACCGCGGACGCGCCGGGTATGGCATGAACCGGCAATCTTTCGGCAATGGCCTCGCGCACGAGCTTGAATCCCGGATCGGAGACGAGTGGCGTGCCCGCGTCGCTGACGAGCGCGACACGCGCGCCGGCACGCAACCGGGCGAGGAGCTTGGGGCGCTCGCGCGCCGCATTGTGGTCGTTATAGGCGGTGAGCGGCCTGGAGATGCCGTGGATGGCGAGAAGCTTCGAGGTGACCCGCGTGTCCTCTGCCGCGATGACGTCGCAATGGCGCAACACCTCCAGCGCCCGCAATGTGACGTCGCGGGCATTGCCGATGGGGGTCGCGACGACGTAAAGCCCGGCGGGCAGGTCGTCCGGGGCGGACGATTTACGCCCGGCGCGCGCGGCTTTAGGCTCCCGGCCCGGGAGCGCCAAAGGATCATTGGATGTATCGTCCTGTTTCATTCCGTCCGGCCACGCTGGGGCGGCGATTTTGCGCCATTGCAGGCCTGGTTGCGATAGCGATGCTTTCGGGTTGCGCCACCCACAAGGTCGCGCCAGCACCGCTCGTCACCGCCCCGCCGGCGCCGCCGCAACCGCCCGCGCCGCATCAGCTGAGCCAGGAGGCGCCCGACTTCCTGCGCCTGCCCAACATGCCGGCCGACAAAGTGCCGGTGCGCGTCGGCATTCTGCTGCCGTTCTCGAGCGCGACGCCGACCACGCGCCTGCTCGCCAATTCGATGTTGAAGGCCGCACAGCTCGCCCTGTTCGGCGCCGGCAAGAGCGACATCCTGCTGATGACCGCCGACGACAGCGGCACATCCGCCGACGCGGCCGCCGCGGCGCAGAAGTTGCTGAGCTCAGGGCGCCGAGATCATCATCGGGCCGATCTTCTCGCAATCCGTCTCGGCCGTGGCGCCGCTCGCGCGCGACAAGGGCGTTCCGGTGCTCGCCTTCTCCACCGACATGAGCGTTGCCGGCAACGGCGTTTACCTCTTGAGCTTCCTGCCGCAGAACGAAGTCAAACGCATCGTCACCTATTCGGTCTCGCAGGGGCGCAAGGCCTTCGCGGCACTCATTCCCGAAACGCCCTATGGCGACGTCGTGGCGCAGACGTTCCACGACTCCGTCACGGCGGCGGGTGGCCAGGTCACCGACGTCGAGCACTTCAATCCCACGGCGGGCCAGATCGTCGAACCCGCTGCCGCGATCGCGAAATCCAATCCCGACGCGATCCTGATCGCCCAAGGCGGCTCGCTGCTGCGCGGCATCGTGCCGACGCTGTCTTACGACGGAGTCGACAGCACCAAGGTGAAGCTGCTGGGCACGGGTTTGTGGGACGACCCGTCCATCAGCCGCGAACCGCTGCTGAACGACGGCTGGTTTGCGGCGCCCGATCCGGAAGCCGACGCCGCCTTCGCCACCAAATATCGCAATGCCTTCGGCGCGGCGCCGCCGACGTTGGCGTCGCTCGCCTATGACGCGGTGTCGCTTGTGGCGCTGCTGTCGCCGGGCACGCCTTACCAGCGCTTTACACCGGCCGCGCTGACCGACGCCAACGGCTTTGCCGGTGTCGACGGCATCTTTCGTCTCAACGCCGACGGAACCGTGGATCGCGGTCTTGCCGTGCTGGCGGTCGAGCCCGGCGGCGCGTTCCGCGTGGTCGATCCTGCGCCGACCACGTTCCAGAAGCAGGGTCTTAGCGACGACGCGTTCGCGATCGATCTGCGCCGGGTTGCCCCTTCCACCATCTCCGCTATGCGGTTTGCGCACCGTCTTTCCACCGCCGCCGCGAAGCGATGGGCGACCGACTGCATCGAGGGAGGCGGAGGGGCTTCGCGCAGCAACTGGATCGGAATTTATTCCGCCAGTGCTGCCACCACGCTGTTCAGCACCAGACGTCCGCGCGGCGTGGCAGCGAGTATCTCGCCCCGGCGCGTCACCAGGCCTTCTTCTTCGAGCCCGGCGATCCGAGCCTCATCAGGCGCCGTCCCCCAGCGCGCGCGGAAATCGGCGAGATCGAGGCCCTCGCTGAGACGGCAGATTCATCAGCAGGTGCTCGCGCGCGGCATCGGTCGCGGAGATTTCGTCCATTTCCGTAAGGCCGCGTCCTTCGCGCGCGACGGTTTCGCGCCAGCGTTCCGGCAACCGTTCGGTCGACGTCGCGAAGCGGCGGCCGTCGAGGGTCAGTCGGCCATGCGCACCGGGACCGACGCCCGCGTAGTCCCCGTAGCGCCAGTAGAGAAGATTCTGCCGCGACTCCGCGCCGGGGCTCGCGTGATTGGACACTTCGTAGGACGGGCGGTTCGCGGCGGACGTCATGTCCTGCGTCGCCTCATAAAGCGCGGCGGCGAGATCCTCGTCGGGAATCACCAGCGCGCCGCTGCGGTGAAGCTGCGCGAACGGCGTCGTCGGCTCGATCGTCAATTGATAGAGCGACAGATGCTCGGTGCCGAAGGCGAGAGCCTCGCCGAGCTCGGATCGCCATTGCGCCACGCTCTGTTGCGGCCTTGCATAGATCAGATCGAGCGACACGCGTTCGAAGCTTGCCTGCGCCATCTTCAGCGCGGCTTTCGCTTCCGCTGTGTCGTGCAGACGTCCCAGCATCCTGAGATCGGAATCGTTCAGCGCTTGTATGCCGAGCGAGAGCCTGTTCACGCCGGCCGCGCGATAGTCGCGGAAGCGGCCGGCATCGGCGCTGGCGGGATTGGATTCGAGCGTTATTTCGACGTCGTTCGCGATCCGCCACAGGCGCGTCACCGCGTCGATTGCGCGCCCGACGGACTTGCCGCTCATCAGCGACGGCGTGCCGCCGCCGAAGAACATTGTGGAGACGACGGGACGCCCTCGCCCCTGTCGTGTGGCCGTCCATTCGAGCTCGGCCGTGATCGCATCGATCCAGCCCTGCTCGTCGATCGCCGCGCGGACGTGGCTATTGAAGTCGCAGTACGGGCATTTCGCGGCGCAGAACGGCCAGTGCACGTAGATGCCGAATTCGCTCTCCACTAGAACGCCGCCTTGACCAACTTGGCGAAGGCGCGCGCGCGATGGCTCATCCCATGCTTGGTGGAAGGCGCGATCTCGCCGAACGTCTCGGTCATGCCGTCGGCGACGAAGATCGGATCGTAGCCGAAGCCCTTGTCGCCGCGCGGCGGGAATTCGAGATGGCCGTGTACCTCGCCCTCGAAGATGGCGGTCTCGCCCCGGGGCGCAGCCAGCGCCAGCGCACAGATGAATTTCGCGGATTTGTCGCGCGCGGTCTTCGCTTTCAGCTCGCGTTCGACCCGCGCCATCGCGATGGCGAAATCCTTGCCGGGCCCCGCCCAGCGCGCCGAATAAATTCCCGGCGCGCCGTCCAGGGCCGTGACCGCGAGGCCGGAATTGTCGGCGAGCGCGACTTTGCCGCTCGCATTGGCCGCCGCACGCGCCTTCAGCGCGGCATTATCCGCGAAGGTCGCGCCGGTCTCTTCGGGTTCGGACAATCCAAGCGCGGCCGCGCTCTGCACGACAATCTCGAACGGCGCGAGCAGCTCCGCGATTTCGCGCACCTTTCCCGGATTGTGCGTGGCGAGGACGAGTTCGCTGCCGCGAGCCAGCTTCATTCGCCGACCACCTTCTTCTGCAGCATGACGAGCTCGCCGATCCCTTTGCGCGCGAGCTTCAGGAGTTCGCCGAATTCCGCGTCGCTGAACGGCGCTCCTTCGGCCGTACCCTGGATCTCAACGAGCCCACCGGAACCGGTCAGAACGAAATTCGCATCGGTTTCGCGCGGTCGAATCTTCGGCGTAATCGAGATCGAGCACGGGCGTGCCTTTCCATATGCCGCAGGAAATGGCGGCAACATGGTCCTTGATCGCGGGCTTCGTCACCATGCCCGTCTTCTTCATGAATTGAATGCACTGATGCAGCGCGACGAAGCCGCCGGTCACTGACGCCGTGCGCGTGCCGCCATCGGCCTGAATCACGTCGCAATCGATCACGATCTGCCGCTCGCCGAGAGCAGGCAGGTCGACGATCGCCCGCAGGCTGCGGCCGACGAGACGCTGGATCTCCTGGGTTCGCCCGGACTGCTTGCCCTGCGCCGCCTCGCGCCGCATGCGCTCATGGGTGGAGCGCGGCAGCATGCCGTATTCCGCCGTGACCCAGCCGCGGCCGGAGCCGCGCAGGAACGGCGGTGCGGTCTCTTCGAGGCTGGCGGTGACGAGCACATGGGTGTCGCCGAATTTCACGAAACAGGAGCCTTCGGCGTGCTTGGCGACGCCGGGTTCGAGGCTGACCGGCCGCAACTGATCGACGGCCCTCTTGCTTGGGCGCATAAGCTTGATCCCTTGAAGTTTTTGTTGTCCGCCGCTACCTAGCGGCATTGCGCGCGGCGGTGCAAATCGTGCCGCCGGAACAGCCGAAACGGTTAATCGGCTCAAAGGCTTAGATCGTGGATACGCCATCCTCAAGAGCCCCGGGCGCCCCCCTCGGCGAACGCCCGCGCGAGGTTTTCCGCCATCTCGTTGAGGCATTCCTCGCCTCCGGCGAGCCCGTCGGCTCGCGCACGCTGAGCCAGAGACTGCCGATCAACCTGTCCCCCGCCTCGATCCGCAATGTCATGGCCGATCTTGAGACGATGGGGCTTCTCTACGCGCCGCATACGAGCGCGGGACGCGTTCCGACCGAGCGCGGGCTGAGGCTGTTCGTGGATGGGCTGCTGGAGATCGGCGAGCTCGCGCCCGACGAACGCGTCGCGATCGAGGCGCGAATCCTGGGCACCGGACGTGGCCTCGAGGACGTGCTGACCCAGGCTACGACTTTCCTGTCGGGGCTTTCGCGCTGCGCGGGCCTCGTCGTCGCCGCCAAGCAGGACACCACGCTCAAGCACGTGGAGTTTGTCGGCGTGGCGCCCGGAAAGGCGCTCGTCGTGATCGTGGGCGAGGACGGACTGGTTGAAAACCGCGTGATCGACATCCCGCCCGGCCTGCCCGCCTCGGCACTGGCGGAAGCCACGAACTATCTCAATGCGAGGCTGCGCGGGCGCACGCTCGATGCGGCGCGGACCGAGATCCTGGCCGAGCTCGAAAGCGAACGCCTCGAGCTCGATGTCCTGACGGCCAAGATCGTTGCCGAAGGATTGGCCACGCTGGCCGGTCCCGGCGCCTCGCGCCACGCGGACGAGAAGGTCCTGATCGTTCGTGGCACGTCGCACCTCCTCGACAGCGTCGAGGCGCAGACCGACCTCGAACGCATTCGCACGCTGTTCGACGACATCGAGCGCAAGAACGACCTGATCCGCCTGCTCGAGCTCGCCAAGGACGGTGACGGCGTGCGCATCTTCATCGGCTCCGAGAACAGGCTGTTCAGCCTGTCCGGCTCCTCGATCGTGGCCGCGCCCTACGCCAATTCGCAAGGCAAGATCGTGGGCGTCATCGGCGTCCTCGGACCCACGCGGCTGAACTACGGCCGCATCATTCCCATGGTCGATCACACCGCAAAAGTGGTCGGTCGACTTCTGGGCTGATGCGTTTTAAGGACTGAACCATGTCAGACGAAGCAGAAGCAGCAAACCCGGCCAACAGCAACGCACAGGAACAGGGCGACGCCTTGGCCCTGAAGGCGGAAGTCGCCGATCTGAAGGACCGGCTGTTGCGCGCCCTGGCCGAGACGGAGAACACCCGCCGGCGCGCCGAGCGTGAAAAATTGGAAGCGTCGCAATACGCGGTGACGAAATTCGCCCGCGATATGGTGACCATCGCCGACAATTTCAGCCGCGCGCTGGCCGCTGCTCCGCCCGCGTTGCGCGACGCCGCCGATCCGCAAGTGAAAGCCGTCCTCGACGGCGTCGAGGCGACCGAAAGACAATTGCTCGCGGCGCTCGAGAGCTATGGGGTCAAGCAGATCGACACATCGGACGGCAAATTCGACCCGAACCTGCATCAGGCGATCGCCGAGGTTCCCGGCAATGGCAAACCGCCGGGAGCGATCGTCGCCATCGTGCAGAGCGGATACCGGATCGGCGACCGCTTGCTGAGGCCGGCCATGGTCACGGTCGCCCGCTCCGAGGGCGCGCCTTCGGCCGGTCCCGCGGGTGGCGTCGACACGAGGGCCTGAGCCTCGACAGCGGGAGGCTCGCGGGTGATGCTCGTGCCCATGAGCGAACGATGAGCGAGGCTCTTCCGCAACCCCTGGCAGAGGCACTGGAGCAGTCGGATCGCGGCGCCTATGTGGAGCAGCGGATCTTCATTCTGTCGCCCGTGGGCACATTCGGGACGTCGGCTGCGATCTTCGTTCTATTGATCGGAAGTTACGCGCTATTCGCGCTCGCAATGCGCGATCCGCTGTATCTCGCGACCGCCGCGGGAATCGCCATTCCGAACGGAACGCGCGCCGCGCTCATCCTGTCGCTGCTGGTGGCAACGGTGCTCGGCGTCCAGCGTTATGCGCGCGTCGCCGATCGCGCCGATATCGCATCCCTGCCTCCGATCTTGCGGCATGGCGTGACGAGCGCGCGGCATTTCGCGATGCTGACGCCGGCGACAGCACGTTTGAAGACCGCGGCGGCGGCGGGCGTGCTGCTCGGGATCGGCACCAGCATTTTCCTGGTACCGCACGATGCGGTCGAAGAGCCCTGGTTCGCCGTCGTCACGATCATCCTGTCCATGCTCTTTGTCCGAGGGGTCGAACTCACCCGCGCCAGCACGGACAGCACCCGGCGATTTGTCGACGATGAGCTCATCGTCGATCTGCTGCGCATCGACCAGCTTTCCGTCATCGGCCGCTCGGCATCGCGCGCCGCGCTCGTCTGGTTTTCGATCAGCGCGGTGTCCTGCCTGTTCTTCGTCGAAGGCAGCTTGACGATCTACACCGCCGTGCTGCTGGCGGCCTGCGCCAGCATGGGGGTCTTCATTTTCGTGAATACGATGGGCCTGGCCCACCGCAAGATCCTCTCCGTCAAGAAGGCGGAGCTGAACCGCATCCGCAGGGAGATCGACGTCGTTTGCCGCACCGCACATGCCGACGCGGACGCGGCTCAGAAGCTGCAGGGCCTTCTCGCCTATGAAACCCGGATTGCAGCCGTGCACGAATGGCCCTTCGACCAGACGACGCTCATGCGCGTGGCCGCTTCTGCGCTGATCCTCACGGCGCCTCTTGCCGGCCGCATGCTCGCAAGCTTTGCCGTCGACCGCCTGGGCATCCTGATGCAATAGGATGATCGCATGAGCGCGATTCGCACCGTCATCGCCGGCGCCTCGGGGCGCATGGGCCAGGCCCTGATCCGCATGTTCGCGGAGACGACGGATTTCGCGCTCACCGGCGCCCTGGTAGCGAAGGGCCGCCCCGTTCTCGGCAAGGATTCCGGCGAGCTCGCCGGCATCGGGCGCAACGGAGTTGCGCTGACGGACGACCCCCTCGCCGTCCTCGCCAAGGCGGACGCGCTTATCGATTTCACGACGCCGCAGGTGTCGGTCGAGCTCGCAGACCTCGCCGCACAGGCGCGAATGGTCGACGTGATCGGAACCACGGGATTTTCGGCCGATGACGAGACCAGGATCCGCGCCGCCGCGCGACACGCCGTCATTATCAAATCCGGCAATATGAGCCTCGGCGTGACGCTGCTCGCCGCGCTGGTGAAGCGCGCGGCGAAGACGCTTCCCGGTTTCGACGTCGAGATCGTTGAGATGCATCACCGCAAGAAGGTCGACGCGCCGTCAGGCACCGCTTTGCTGCTCGGGCAGGCGGCAGCCGAAGGCCGCGGCATTGCGCTGGAAGGCCATGCAGAGCGCGGGCGCGACGGCCATACCGGCCCGCGCGCCGACGGCGCGATCGGTTTCGCCTCGCTGCGCGGCGGAACGGTGACGGGCGATCATTCCGTTACGCTGGCCGGTCCGCAGGAGCGCATCGTGCTCTCCCACATCGCGGAAGATCGCGCGATCTTCGCCAGCGGCGCGATTGCCGCCGCGCGTTGGGGCCAGGGAAAGAAACCGGGGCTCTATGGAATTGCCGACGTCCTCGGCCTCGCGGACTGATTCGATGCGGATGCTCGCGATCTCAGGCAGCCTGAGAGCGGGCTCCTCGAACACGGCGTTGCTGGAGGCTGCGGTGCGAAGCGCGCCGGCGGAAATTTCGGTCTCCTTGTTCGCGCGGCTCGAAGAGATCCCGCCCTTCAATCCCGACCGCGAAGGCGACACACCGGCCGATTCCGTCGCAGCCTTGAGAACCGCGGTGCGGGAAGCGGACGTGATTTTGCTTTCGACACCGGAATACGCGCACGGCGTACCCGGCGCACTCAAGAACGCGTTCGATTGGCTGGTCGGCAGCGGCGAGTTCTACGAAAAGCCGGTCGCGCTGCTCCATGTTTCCGCGCGGGGCGAATATGCACGCGCATCGCTGAAAGAGACGCTGGCAATCATGGGCACGAAGCTCGTTTTCGATGGCGAGGTTCCGGCCGAAGCCCCGGACCGGCTTCACGCGGCGCTCGCCGCGATCGCGGCTCAGGCCGAAGCGCGCGCCGCCTCATAAGCCAGCATTGCGCGCTTGCGCACGACGCCCCAGTGATAGCCGTTGATCGCGCCGTCGCTGCCCAGCACGCGATGGCAGGGAATCAGGAACGAGATCGGATTGCGCCCGACCGCGGCGCCGACGGCGCGGCTCGCCTTCGCGCTGCCGACCTTTTGCGCGATGGTCTTGTAGGTGGCGACCTTTCCTTCCGGAATGGCGAGCAGCGCCTTCCACACCTGCACCTGCCAGGGCGTGCCGAGGAGATGCAGGGAGATTTCGCCGCCGCGCCCCTCGCCGAAAATGCGCCCGGCGAATGCGCCCGTTGCCGTCGCATCCTCGCGATAGGAGGCCTGCGGCCAGCGGCTTTTCATATCGGCGAGCATTGCGGATTCCGCGCCCTCGTCGCCGAAGGCGAGACCGCATACGCCTTTGGTCGTCGCCATCACCAGCGCAATGCCGAAGGGACAATCGTGGAAGCCGTAAGCGATGGCGACCCCTCTGCCACCCCTGGAAATCTCGCCCGGCGTCATCGCTTCGATCTTGAGGCTGAGGTCATGCAGCCGCGACGGGCCCGACAATCCGGAATCGAGTGCCGCGTCGAGCACGCTCGCGCCGCGCGCCAGTTCGGACTTGGCATGATCGAGCGTCAGGTGGCCGACGAAGGATTTCGGGCTGACGCCGACATAGCGCGAGAACAGGCGCTGGAAATGGAACGGCGAGAGCCCGACGGCGCCCGCCGCATCCTCGAGGCGCGGCTGCTCGGAATAATGCTCGGACAGGTAACGGATCGCGCGGCCAATGCGGCGATAGTCGGTCCCGTCTTCGAACGCGTCTTGGGGAAGCATCTCGGTCATGAGCCGAATATGGGCCTGCGGCGTGGCGCTTTCGACCCGATTTTCTGCGTCAGCCAGGCCAGGATTTTGCCAGCCAAAGCGCGGATTTCAGCCGCTTTGCGAAAGCCGCCCGTTCGGCCGGCCCCAGAAATGAACCGATCCGCACGCCTTTGCCATGGCTCCACAGCGTGAGCTGGCTTCCCGGCTCCGGCGGATCGGCCATGTCGACCCGCACCCAATAGGGATTAAGCGTGACCTCGCCAGGTTCCGGCTTTCGTGTCACCCGCAAGAGCGACGGGGTCAGCGTCACGCGCTCCTCGCGACGGGCCGCAATCCGGCTGGCGCGGAACGCCCAGGCAAGCAGCGCGATGTCGAGGCCCATGAACGGCGCGATCGGCCAGGCACCGCGCAGCACGAAGAAGGTCGCAAAGACGAGATTGACGAGGGCCACGCCCGCGAGGATGAGCCGGAGCACATCGGCGTTCAGCGGCGGGTTCGGCCGAAGCACCGCATCGAGAAGCACGTCGCTGTCGGCGCGATCGTCCATGTCCGGATGATGGGTGGCGCGCCCAGGCGCCGCAAGACCCCAAATCCGAACCTCATGCTATTTCTCGAACGATTCTCCGGCAGTTCCCATGCCCAAACCTTTCTCTAAGGCCGAGGTGGAAACGTTCTTCGCGCGGCTCAAGGCCTGGATGCCCGAGCCGCGGACGGAGCTCGCCTACACCAATCCCTACACCCTGCTCGTCGCGGTGGTCCTGTCGGCGCAGGCGACGGACAAGGGCGTAAACAAGGCCACGGCGCCGCTATTCAAACGCGTCGATACGCCGGCGAAGATGGTGACGCTCGGCGAGGACGCGCTCACTGACTTCATCAAGACCATCGGGCTCTATCGCAACAAGGCGAAGAACGTCATCGCGCTGTCGAAGATCCTGGCCGACAAGTTTGGCGGCGAAGTGCCCCATGTGCGCGAGGAACTGGAATCGCTCCCAGGCGTGGGCCGCAAGACGGCGAACGTGGTGCTGAACGTCGCCTTCGGCGAAAAAACGATTGCGGTCGACACGCATATTTTCCGGGTCGCCAACCGCACGGGCCTTGCGCCCGGCAAGACACCGCGCGAGGTGGAAGACCGCCTGGTGAAGATCGTTCCGGATACCTATGCGCTGCATGCGCATCACTGGCTGATCCTGCATGGGCGTTATGTCTGCGTGGCGCGCAAGCCCTTGTGCCCGGTCTGCGTGGAGCGCGATCTTTGCCGCTTCAAAAGCAAGACGCCGGAAGACGCCGAGCCGAAGCCGAATACAAAAAAAGCAGAACCGAAGGTCAGGAAACCTTCGCCGGCGACCGCAAAGCGCCGAGGCAGGTCGTATCGGCCGCCATCGTAGTCCCGCGCGGCAGCGTCTCGACATGCTTCACCGTCGGCGCGCCGCCCTGCGAATACAGAAAGAAGAACGCCTTGCACGACGTGCCGTCGTAACGCCAGATTTCCGTCGATCCGTCCTTGCGCACGAAGGTCGGCGGGCCGAAGGCGGCGCGCAGCTCCGAACCGCCGAGACCCGTCAATCCGGCAGGTTCTCCGCTCGGCGGCGCGGCCGGTATGTTCGCCTGTTGCTGCTGCTGGCCCGCACACGCCGCGAGCAATGCACAGGACAACATGGCGAGAAGAACTCTGCTCATTTGGCGGGCTCCTGCTGCGCGTAACGCCGGAACATGTGCACCATGAAGGCGGCCCCGAACAAGGGCGCAAAAAGGTTGACGATCGGTATCAGAGTGAGGACGGAGATGATCGTTCCGGCGACGAAGACGCTGCCGCCATGGCGCCGGCGCAGCGCGTCGGCCGACAGCCGCGTCATGTGCCTGAGGGCGGCGAGCTCGAAATATTCTCGGCCTAGAAGCCAGCCATTGGCGAGAATGGTGACGATTTCGGCGGCGCCCGGCAATTCCACATCGAGCGGCAAGAGCACAAGATTGATGAGCAGGATCAGCCCGGCAAGGCGCGCGCCCGCCCCGGCACTGCTCCAGAACGCCGCCCCTTGCGGCAGCGGAGTGGCGGAATAAGCTCCCGCCTCCACTTTTTTGGCGACCTCGTCCAGGAACAGCGAAGCGAAGATCGCCGCGACCGGGGCACCCAGGAAGAACACGAGAAGCACCAGCAATACGGGTGTCAGCACCTCGAGAATGGCGTTGACCCAGTGGGCACCGAGCGTCGGAAGTTGATGAAGGCCATACTCGACGCCGACAAAGAGGGCGACGAACAACCCCAGCGTGAGACCGACGGATTTCAGCACGACACCCCTGAGCGTGCCGTCGAAAAAATTGCCGATAGCGCGGGCCAGACTTGCGAACATTGGAACTGTCCTCTAACTCGACCCTGGCTCGGGAATTGAGCCGGAATACGGCGGGAGTGCATGATGAACCGGAATTTCGACGTGACCGCGATCGGCAGCGCCATCGTGGACGTCATTGCGGCCGTCGACGACCAATTCCTGTTGAAGCACAACATCGCCAAAGGTGTGATGACGCTGGTCGATGAATTTCGCGCCCAGACCCTCCTGGAGGTCCTGGAAAATCCGCGCGAGGTCGGTGGCGGTTCGGCGGCGAACACCATGGCCGGTCTCGCCTCGCTGGGCGCACGCGGCGCCTTCGAGGGCAAGATCAAGGACGACAGGCTCGGGCACGCTTTCAACGCGAGCATGACCGATCTCGGCGTCCACTACACGACGCCGATGGCGAAGTCCGGACCATCGACGGCGTCCTGCGTGATCGCGGTGTCTCCCGACGGCCAGCGCAGCATGAGCACCTATCTCGGCGCCAATCGCGAATTCTCCGCTGAGGATGTCGATGTCGAGCAGGTCGCAGACGCCCAGATCCTCTACATCGAAGGCTATCTCTGGGATGCCCCCTTGGCGAAGGACGCGTGTTTCAAAGCCATGTCCGCCGCGAAGAGGGCGGGCACCAAAGTCGCCTTCACCCTCTCCGATCCGTTCCTGGTCGGGCGCTATCGCGATGAGTTCCTTCAGCTCCTGCGCGACGGCACGCTCGACATCGTCTTCGCCAACCAGGAGGAAGCGAAGTCCCTGTTCGAGGTCGAGGAATTCGATCGGGTGCTGCAGGCCATGCGCGCCTGGCACGGAGTTGCGGCAATCACGCGCTCGGCCGAAGGCTGCGTCATCGCGCAGAACGACGAGGTCCATGTCATCGATGCGGCCCCGGTAGAGCGCGTCGTCGACACGACGGGTGCAGGCGATCAGTTCGCTGCCGGATTCCTCTACGGGATGACTCACGGGCGTTCGCTTGCCGACAGCGGCCGTCTCGGCGCGCTGACGGCGGCCGAGATCATTTCGCACTATGGCGCACGGCCCGAAGTGTCGCTAAAGACATTGGCGACGAAAGCGGGACTTCTCTAAGCACACCCTCGATCGTCATCAACCGGCGCGCAGTCGCGCGTCCGGGTGACTCATTTCCTTCTTGTCGGAATAAATTGGGTCGCCCGGACCGGGTATCGCCGGCCGGGCGATGACGGCCTTCGAGTATTTCGACCCGAAGAGTACTCCAACCGTCCGCCCATGACGGCCGTTCGAAGCGTATGAATGCCGTCGATGACGTCCTGATCACTCGCCGATCAGATGCAGCGTGACCTCGCGCCGGTGCGGTGCGTCGCGGTGTTCGAAGACGTAAAGTCCCTGCCAGGTGCCGAACAGCGGGCGGCGATTGCGGACAGGGATCGAGAGCGATGCTGCCGTCAGCATCGCGCGGATATGCGAGGGCATGTCGTCGGGGCCTTCGGTCGTGTGCCGATAGAGCTTCGCATCGCGCGACACCGCGCGCTTCATGAAATCTTCCAGGTCGAAGAGGACGTCCGGATCGGCGTTTTCCTGGATCAAAAGAGACGCCGAGGTGTGCCGGATAAAGCAGGTGAGCAGACCGTCCGCGATTCCGGATCGCTCGACGGCCGCAACGGCTTTTGTCGTCACGTCGTAGAGGCCCGGACCTTTCGTCTCGATCGCCAGTGCATCGAAGTGCTGCTTCATCGCTGCTTCCGCAGATAGACGTAAAGCGCTCCGGTGCCGCCGTGACGGCGGTGGGCGTCGCGCGCGCCTGCGATCAGAAACGCAAAACCCGGCTCCTTGAGCCAGCGCGGCACGGATGTTTTGAGCACGCCGCGCGAACGCCGGTCGAGCTCCAGATCGAAGGGTTCATGGGCCTGCGGCGCACGGCCGCCTTTGCCCGTCACCACGAGAACCAGCTTCAGCCCGCGCGATTGCGCGCTGCGCAAGAAGACGAGGAGGGCGCGATGCGCGTCTTTTTCGGTGTAGCCGTGCAGATCCAGCCTTGCTTCCGGGTCGAGCACGCCGCGGCGCAGACGCTCGCTGGTACGGCCGTCGAGACCTCCGCCATTGTCCCTGGCCTTGTCGGCAACGGCGCGGGCGCTTGGAATTGCGGGCGCGGCCGGCGGCTTGGGCTTTGTCACGCGCTTCATCGGCCGCGTTTCGGTGAACGCCTCTTCGAACAACGCCCGTTCGTCGGGCGTGGTGGTGCGCCGTGTCATGACGAAGCGGCAATACGGGCCGCCACCGGTTTTGGCAGCAGGACATAAAGCTTGCCGGTCGATTTCATCCGGCCTGCGGTAGATTCCGCCTGCGTCCCGAAGCCCCAGAATACGTCACCACGCACGGGACCGCGGATAGCGCCGCCCATGTCCTGCGCGACGAGCAACCGATCGAACGTCTGTTCGGGTTGCGCCGGGTCGGGATCGGGCGCCGTCGCCGCGACAAAGACCGGCACGCCGAGCGCATGCAGCTTGTTGTCGACGGCAAGGCTGGCGCCTGCCGTCAGCGGCACGCCTTCCGCGCCGTCGGCGCCGAGCGCGGGGTCCCCGACGGGCGAAGTTTTGAAGAACACGAACGATTTGTCGATCTCCATCACCCTGCGCGCGCCGTCGGGGTGCGCGACCATCCAGGTGCGAATCGCCTGCATCGACATATGGTCGCGCGGGAGCGCGTCCTCATCGATCAGGGCGCGGCCGATGGGCGTATAAGGCCAGCCATTCTGGCCGGCATAGGCGACGCGCAAGCTCCGGCCGTCATCGAGCGTCACGCGGCCCGAACCCTGGATGTGCAGGAAAAACACCGCCACCGGGTCGTCGGCATAGAAGAGGACACGGGCATAGTCGAGCCCGTGGGCATCGATCTGCGCCCTGGTCTCGTAGGGTACGAGACGGTGATCCACGACACGTCCCGCGATACGTTCTCCACGCAGCGTGTCGCGAAAATCGCCGAGATCGACCTGGACGAGATCGTCGGGAAGCGCATAAACGGGCGTGCGATAGACGCCGTGCGGCGTCGGGCTTCCCTTCAATTCGGGCTCGTAATAGCCCGTGAAGAGACCGTCTTCCGCGTCGCCCGCGCTGACGGCTACCGGCGCAAAGGACGCTTCGAACCAGCGCCGGACGGATTCGGCCGTGCCCTGCGCGGGCGCGCTGCGGCACACATCGCTCCAGTCGCTTGCGGTTCCGGCATAACCCGACCCGCCCAGGGATTGCGCCGGCGCAAGCCTTGCGATGGCGCCGCAGGAACGCCGGAAAGCTTGAAGCGCCGGGCGCGGATCATTGGCTCGCCAGCCGGGGAGATCGTCGAACGAGACCGTGGTGAGGCGAAGCGGTCCCTGGGCCTGCGGCAGCGTCCACAACCATAGCACGGCCGCGGCGGCGATGAGCAGCAATACGCCGAATAGCGCAAGGGCTGTCCAACCCGCGCGCGGCCGCTTCGCCATCGAGGATCAGGGAAGGTCGCCGGAGGTGGCGACAAGTGTCCAGTTGGGGTCGCGTGCGCGCGAGTCGCGCGAGAAAGTCCAGACGTCGGTGACGTCGCGCACGGTCTTGCCGTCGCCTTCGATAGTGGCGCCGTTCGCATCCATGGTCAGGGAGATGAACTGCGCGCCGAGCGCGACAGTGATCTCCGCGACACGGCCTTTGAGCGCTGCATGCGCGATCTTCACGTCCTTGAAGCCGACGAAGGTAAAGACGACTTTCTCGTGACGCTCCTCGCGACCGCGGATGACGCCGTCGAACGCCGCATAGACTTCGTCGCTCAGAAGCGGACGCAGGGTGGCGCGATCGCCAGACGCGAAGGCGGCGAGAATCATCTCGTAAGCGCTTTTCGCGCCCGATACGAAATGGTCGGTCTCGAAGGTTCGGTCCGCGAGCTTGATGTCGAGCAGGGCGCGCGCCACGGGATCGCTGGCGGCCTGCGACGGTTGGTCGAGCTTTGCCTGGGCGCGGTCAGGAAGTGCCACGACGTCATTGGAACTGGGCGCGGGTTGCGGTCGCTGGCCCTCATGTCCCGTCCGCCGCCCCAGCACGGAATAGAGCCGGAACAGGATGACCCCCGCTAAGGCGATCAGAAGGATATCGAGGACTTGGGACTCGGGCATGTAACGACAACCTGACGGGTGTGCATTCGTTCCGGCGGAAAAACAAGCCTAGACCCGCCTTTGGGGAGGGGTCCAGCATTACCGGCCAATATGGCCAACCAAATATGGCGAGGCAGCGGCAGCTTCGCCAGTGCCTCACGGGCCTCGCCTTGTCACACCGGCGCGATCCATGGTAGCCCGCCCGGCGTTTTTCGAGAGCAAAAGCACAATGAGCGGCGGAATGTCTGGCACCGGAAACGGCGCGGGTCCTGACGGCGGCAGCGGGGCACCGAACGGTGGGCAGCCCCGCATCCAGATCGTGGGTCAGTATGTGAAGGATCTTTCCTTCGAAAACCCGGGCGCCCCCGCCAGCATCGCGCAACGGCCCGGTATTGATCTCGGAGTCGACCTGCAGGCGCGCCGCATGGATGGCGAGCATTTCGAGGTCGAGATCAAGCTGCGCGTGACGGCGAAAAACGAAGAAAAGCCTGTATTCCTGCTGGAACTTGTCTATGCCGGCTTGTTCCAGATCCAGAACGTGCCGGACGAGGTCCTGCAACAGGTGCTGCTGATCGAAGCCCCGCACATGCTGTTCCCCTTCGCGCGCCGCATCGTCGCCGACGTCGTGCGCGACGGGGGCATGCCCCCCCTGATGATCGAGCCGATCGATTTTGCCGCCCTGTACCGCGCCAAGGCGGCACAGATGCAGCAGCCGCGCGGCGGAAGCGCGATCGCGTAACATTGGAGCATGCACACCCGGTTATTTGTTGGTCGCGCGATTGTGCTGCCAATGGTCCGAATCCGACAGTTGGTTCCTGGCATCAAAGATTGAACCGCCAAGGCGCCATACCGACAAAAGACGATGGCCAATCACGGGTTGCGAGCCCCTTGGCGGCTTGGCGGTTCGGTGCGAGCAGGACAACCAGCCGTTGGAGTTGTGCCACTATCCCCAGTTCCAGATCGGGTCGTTGCCGAGTTCGCGGGCAACGAAGCTCGCATGGGCTTCGAGTTCCTCGATCGTCAGCACCAAATCGAGCGGCACAGGCCGAGGACGCGCCGTGCGGCTTTCCGGCGAGAAGCCTTCGGCGGCGCTGTCGACCGGGACCAGCAACAGTTTCTTCTGCCGGCCGCCGACGAGCTCCAGATAGATCTGCGCGGTCAATTCTGCATCGAGCAGTGCGCCGTGCTTGGCGCGCGCCGAAAGATCGACGCCGAAGCGTTTGCACAATTCGTCCAGCGAATAGCGCGCGCCCGGGATCTTGCCCTTGGCGATCTCAATGGTGTCGATGGCACGCGCGTAGGGGATCGGTGCCCTGCCGCAGCGATGCAGCTCGGCATTCACGAATTTTATGTCGAAGCCGGCATTGTGGATGACGAGCGGCGCGTCGCCCAGAAATTCGAGCAGCTCCTCGACGACGGCGGCGAATAGCGGCTTGTCCGCCAGGAACTCGTCGGAAAGGCCGTGGATCCTCTGCGACTCCGGCGGCACAAGGCGCTCGGGATTGAGATAGAGCTGCAGCGACCGCCCCGTGGGCAAATGATCCTCGAGCTCGACGCAGCCGATCTCGACAATACGATGCCCGTCCGCCGGATCGAGACCCGTCGTTTCGGTGTCGAGAACAATCTCACGCATCCGGCTGTCCTTCGTGTGCCCGGCGGCGGAGCTCGGCCACGATCATCTTCACCTGATCGAAAGCGTGTTCGAGGCCCTTATCCGTGACAACGACGAAATGGGCTTTTGCACGCTTTTCTTCATCGGCCAGCTGGCGCGAGAGGAGATAGTCGAATTTCTCTTCCGTCATGCCGGGCCGCGCCAGCACGCGCGTGCGCTGGATATGGCTTGGGGCGCTGGCGACGACAACGGCATCCATGGTCGCATGGCCGCCCGTCTCGAACAGGAGCGGGATGTCGAAGACGATCAGGTCGGCGCCTTTGGCAGTGGCCTCCTCGACAAAGCGCCGGCGCTCATCGGCCATCAGCGGATAAACGATGGCCTGCAACTTCTTCGTGGCCTCGGGATTGCCCGTGACGTGCTTGGAGAGCTCCGTCCGGTCAACGCCGCCTTGCTTGACGACGCCCGGGAAGGCCGCCTCGAGCGCAGCCACAGCGGCGCCGCCGGGCTCGTAGAGACGATGCACGGCCGCATCGGCGTCGTAGACGGGCAAGCCGAGCTTCGCGAACATCTTCGAGGTTTCACTCTTGCCCATGCCGATCGAGCCG
Organism: uncultured Alphaproteobacteria bacterium; assembly: GCA_963802815.1. Lineage (GTDB taxonomy): Bacteria > Pseudomonadota > Alphaproteobacteria > Micropepsales > Micropepsaceae > Rhizomicrobium. The sequence goes on along the minus strand of CAWDKN010000051.1, from coordinate 73,380 downwards.
GTGAGGCCGATCATCAGCGGAGGTTTGCTAGGGGCCATCGGCGAGCGCCTGTTCGAGCATCTGGCGCAAGTCCGGCGTTACCGTCGGCCTCACGCCGAAAAAAGCCTCGAAGGCCGGGACCGCCTGGTGCAGCAGCATGCCCAGGCCATCGATGGTTTTTTGACCGCGGGCCCTGCGCCTGCCGCAGAAGCGCTGTCTCGAGAGGGTTGTAGATGAGATCGCAAACGCTGGCCGTCTTCGGCAGCGGGTCGAGCGCGAGAGCGAGCGGCGGATTTCCCTTCATCCCCGCGCTTGTGGCGTTCACGAGAAGGTTCGCGTCGCCGGCCGCTGCCGCCCAGTCGTCAAGCCCGCCGGGCGCAAGATTGGCCTTCACATGCGAACGAAGCACATAAGCAAGATCTTCGGCGCGCTTGCGGACCCGCGCAAGAATCCACACTTTGTGCGCGCCGAGCGCATCCAGCGACAAGATCGCGGCTCTTGCCGCGCCGCCTGCGCCCAGAAGCACCGCGGTCTGGCCCTGCAGCGCCGTGGCTCCCAGGCCGTCGATCAGGCTTTCCGTCAGGCCGGCGCTGTCGGTGTTGTGCGCAGCGATCCGCCCGTCGGCGCCGAAGAGAAGAAGATTCGCCGCGCCGGCGGCTTCCGCTGCGGCATCGCTTGTGTGGGCGATCGCGAAAGCGGCTTCCTTGTGCGGCACAGTGACGTTCACACCCGTGAAGCCCGCTAGCCGCAGGCCGTGCAGCGCAACCGCAAAATCCTCCCGGCGTATCGCCAGCGGCACGAAGGCGCCGTCGATCCCGTATTCCGCCAGCCAACGGCCGTGCAGGCGGGGCGAAAGCGAGTGAGCGATCGGCCAGCCGACCACTCCGGCGAGTTTTGCGGCTCCTGTCAGCGTCACTTTGCGATCACACCCTGGTCCCTGAGCGCCGCCAGCAAAGGCAGGAGCGGCAGACCCAGGATCGAAAAATAGTCGCCCTCGATGCGATCGAAAAGCTGCGCGCCACGGCCCTCGAAATGATAGCAGCCGACGGCGGACAGGATCGCCTCGCCTTCGCCGCGAAGATACTCTTCGAGGAACGCTTCGGAGAAGGCGCGCATCGAAAGGCGTGCGCGCGCCACATGACGCCAGACCGGTGCGCCGGCGCGCGCCAGAACCACGGCCGAGAGAAGCGTGTGCTGCTTGTCGCGCAGCCGGCGCAACATGGCGGCGGCCTCGGCAATCGATTCACACTTGCTCAACAAGGCGCCGTCGAGGTTCAGAACCTGGTCGGCGCCGAGAACCAGCCGGTCCTGATGGATCACCGAGACGCGCGTCGCTTTCAGCTCTGCCAGGGCGTCGGCGACGACCGCTGCATCCGCGCCGTCGGCGAGCAGGGAATCCTTCACGGCGGTCTCGTCCACGCAAGCGGGATGCACTTCGAACGCGACACCAGCGGCCGTCAGCAAGCGCGCCCGGCTGGCGCTGCCGGAGGCAAGGACGAGCTTCACGCCGGAATGCTCCTGCGATCGGTCAGGAGATTGAGAATCGCCGCCGCAGTCTCCTCGATCGAGCGGCGCGAGACATCGATGGCAGGCCAGTCGTGCTGCTCGAACAGCTTGCGGGTCGAGGCGATCTCGGCGCGTACGGCTTCGAGATCGACATAGTCGGTGTCCCGCACCTCGCCGATGGTGAGCAGCCGGTTGCGCCGCACCTGGACCAGCCGATCCGGAGATGCCCACAATCCGACCACAAGCGGCTTCTTCACCGCGAAGAGCGGCTGCGGCAACGGCATGCCCGGTACCAGCGGCACGTTCGCCGCGCGCACGCCCCGGATCGCGAGATAAACGCAAGTCGGCGTCTTCGATGTGCGGCTGGCGCCGACAAGCACGACTTCGGCTTCGTCGAGCGTGTCGAGCGCCTGGCCATCGTCGTGCTGGATGGTGAAATTCAACGCTTCGATGCGCTGCAAATAGCGCTGGTCGACCTCGTGCTGTCCTCCGGGGCGATGTGTTTCCGCAGCCCCAAGGAATTGCCGCATCGTCGCGACGGGTCCTTCGAGCACGTCGAGATAGGGCACGGAGAGCACGGCACATTGCGCGAGCAATTCCTTACGCAGCTCCGGATTCACCAACGTAAAGAACACGAGTCCGGGATCCTGCCGGATATGCTCGATCGCCCGCTGCAGCTGGCGGTGGCTTCGGACGAGCGCATAGGAATGCTCATGCACCAGGACATCGTCGAACTGGGCAAGAGCGGCCTTGGCGATCGCGTTCAGCGTCTCGCCGGTCGCATCGGAGACAAGGTGCACATGAAAGGCTCGATCCACCGACATAGTCCCGAATTCGTCACAGCCTCATCTCTTTGCCCACAGAAGCTCCTTCAGGCAACCGTTCTGTGCATGCTCCGGTAAAGCGCTCCCATGTCCATAGACAGACTTCGCGCATTGAGTCGAGCAGGGGTATTCCCCTATGCCCTTGAGTCTGAACATCATGCGGCCTAGAGGATCGGTCATGCCCAGAGCCATCCACAAATCACAGGCCTCACATCAACTTCATCAAACATTACCTTAAGGATTCTTGTTTTGAAGAATGAGAGATCCATTCTGTCGATATTCGCGAAAAAGAAGGTTTCCCCGCCGCCGATCTGGCTGATGCGCCAGGCTGGTAGGTACCTTCCGGAATATCGCGAGCTCCGCGCGAAAGCGGGTTCGTTCTGGAAGATGGCGTTGACGCCGGCGTTGGCGTCGGAAATTACGTTGCAACCGATCCGACGCTTCGGCTTCGATGCGGCGATCATCTTTTCGGACATTCTCGTCATTCCCCCGGCGCTCGGCATCGACGTCACGATCGAGGAGGGTTTCGGTCCGCGAATGAAGGCGATCGCGTCGGTGTCGGAGCTTGTGGACGATCCGGCGCGGTGGTCGGCAACGATGTCGCCTGTGTATGAAGCGCTGCGCGACGTGCGCGCGCAGCTGCCGGCGACGACGACGTTGATCGGTTTCGCCGGCGCGCCGTGGACGCTGGCGACGTATCTCGCGCAGGGTCACGGTTCGAAGGATCAACGCGCCGCGAAACTTTGGGGGTATCGCGATCCGGTGGGCTTCGACGCGTTGTTGAACCGTCTTGCGGAGCGCGTGGCGTCGCATCTTGCCGGACAGCTGGAGGCGGGCGCCGACGTTGTGCAGATCTTCGACAGCTGGTCATCGGACCTGCCGGAGGCAATGTTCACGCGCTGGGTGATCGCGCCCACGACGAAGATCGTCGACAAGCTGCGCACAGACTATCCAAAGGCGAGGATCATCGGCTTTCCGCGCGCGACGACGCTCGCGGGTTACGAGCGCTACGCGAACGAGACGGGTGTGGATGTGGTTTCGCTGGACACGGCCGTGCCAATGGCGTGGGCCGCGCGCGCACTGGGTCCGCTCGTGGGGGTCCAGGGCAATCTCGATCCGATTGTCCTGATCGCTGGCGGCAAGGCCCTGGACGAGGCTATCGACCGGATTCTGGACGTGACGACGGATGTGCCCTTCATCTTCAACCTCGGGCACGGGATATTGCCGGAGACCCCTATCGCACATGTGGAACAGCTGATCGGTCGGGTGCGAGGTGCACGGTGAAGCTTGCCGTCGTCCTGTTCAATCTTGGCGGGCCGGACTCGCCGGACGCGGTAGAGCCGTTCCTGAGAAACCTGTTTTCCGATCCCGCGGTCATCGATCTCCCCGGGTTCATTCGCAGGCCGCTCGCATCCTTTGTCGCGCGCCGGCGAGCGCCGATTGCGCGCGAGATTTACGCAAAGATAGGGGGACGCTCGCCAATCCTCGATGAGACCGAGGCACAGGCCCGTGCGCTTGAGCGTGAGCTCGGGCAATGCGGTCTTGAGGCACGTGTGTTCATCGCCATGCGTTGCTGGAAGCCATTCAGCGACGAAGCGGCGCGAGAAGTGAAGGCGTGGGACGCCGAGCGCGTGGTTCTGCTGCCTTTGTACCCGCAATATTCGACGACGACGACGGCGTCGTCCGTCGAGGACTGGCATCGCGCCGCCCGCGCGGCCGGTCTGGGCGTGCCGCATTCGCGCGTGTGTTGCTATCCCTGGGACGAGGGGTTCATTGCGGCAGAGGCCGCCCTTATCCACGAAGCATTCACAAGGAAGACGCCCCTGGTGGAGTACCGTTTGCTTCTTTCGGCACACGGGCTTCCCAAGCGAACGGTCGCGAAGGGTGATCCCTATCGTTGGCAGGTCGAACGGACCGCCGCGGCCCTTGTGGAGCAGCTGGGGGTAAGTGATCTCGATTGGCTGGTTTGCTACCAGAGCCGGGTTGGGCCGCTCGAATGGATTGGACCCGCAACCGATGTCGAGATCCGGCGCGCGGGTGCCGAGCGCAAGGGTCTGATCATGGCGCCGATCGCCTTTGTCTCGGAGCATTCCGAGACGCTGGTGGAGCTGGATATCGAGTACGCCCATCTCGCCAGGGAAAGCGGGGTCCCGGACTATCTTCGGGTTCGGACGGTCGGCGTGCAGCCGGCGTTCGTCGCGGGTCTGGCGCGACTGGTCGCACGCGCCGCGCAGAGCGATGTCGCCGTGACTTGCGCGAACGGCCGGCTTTGTCCCAAAGATGCTACGCGCTGCGGCTATTCGGAGGATCGCCCGTGAACGTTTTCGGGTCGGAGCAATTCTATCTGTGGGTGAAGGCGTTCCACATCATCGCCATCATCGCCTGGATGGCGGGCATGCTCTATCTGCCGCGGCTGTTCGTGTATCACTGCGAGACGCAGCCGGGCTCGGCCGAATCCGAGCGTTTCAAAACGATGGAGCGCAAGCTGCTCCGGCTGATCATGAATCCCGCGATGATCGTTGTGTGGGTGCTCGGCTTGACGCTGGCGATGACGACGCACGCCTACAACCAGGGTTGGTTGCAGGCTAAGGTCCTGCTCGTGCTCGCGCTGAGTGGTCTGCACGGATTCTTCGCGGCCTGCGTGAAGACCTTTGCCCGCGACGCGAACACAAGGCCGCAGCGCTTCTACCGGATAATCAACGAGGTCCCGACGATCCTCATGGTGGGAATCGTGATTTTGGCGGTCGTCAAACCTTTCTAGTCCCCTCCCATTTGCAACGGCAACAAATCGCGGTATATAGGCGCTAGTTCCCCATTGACGCTCAGCTCACGGCGCTTGCAAGGGTTGCAGGCACACCGGTACCGGCCGAAGGCCGGCAGGGCGGGCGACCAGACCTCCTCCATATACTCGCGGGCGTTTCCGGAAAAAGCGCTCGGAGCCATCACCCGGCATAATTCTCTTAGGTGTAAACTCCCATGACAGTGCAATCCGGCCTGCAGGCTATGAAGCTGCAGGACCTGAAGACCAAGACCCCCACCGATCTTCTTGCGTTTGCCGAAGACCTCGAGGTCGAGAACGCCTCGTCCATGCGCAAGCAGGACATGATGTTCGCGATCCTGAAGGAACTCGCCGAGCGCAATGTCGAGATCACCGGTGCGGGCGTGCTCGAAGTGCTCCAGGACGGCTTCGGCTTCCTGCGCTCGCCCGAGTCCAACTATCTCGCCGGTCCCGACGACATCTATGTGAGCCCGTCGCAGATCCGCCGCTTTGGCCTGCGCACCGGCGACACGGTCGAAGGCCCTATCCGCAGCCCCAAGGACGGCGAGCGGTATTTCGCGCTTCTGAAGGTCTCGACGATCAACTTCGAAGACCCCGAAAAAGTGAAGCACAAGGTCGCCTTCGACAACCTGACGCCGCTCTATCCGACCAAGCGCTTCAACATGGAGCTGCTCGACGCGACCGTGAAGGATCGCACGGGCCGTGTCATCGACATCGTGGCCCCGCTCGGCAAGGGCCAGCGCTGCCTGATCGTGGCGCCGCCGCGGGTCGGCAAGACGATCATGATGCAGAACATCGCCAAGGCGATCGCTGCCAATCATCCCGAGTGCTACCTGATCGTGCTTCTGATCGACGAACGCCCGGAAGAGGTGACGGACATGCAGCGCACGGTGAAGGGAGAGGTCATCTCGTCGACCTTCGACGAACCGGCAACGCGGCACGTGCAGGTCGCCGAAATGGTGATCGAGAAGGCCAAGCGCCTGGTCGAGCACAAGCGCGACGTCGTCATCCTGCTCGACAACATCACGCGTCTCGGCCGCGCCTACAACACCGTCGTGCCGAGCTCGGGCAAGGTGCTCACGGGCGGCGTCGATGCCAATGCGTTGCAGCGGCCGAAGCGTTTCTTCGGCGCCGCGCGCAACATCGAGGAAGGCGGTTCGCTGACCATCATCTCCACCGCGCTGATCGATACCGGCAGCCGCATGGACGAGGTGATCTTCGAAGAGTTCAAAGGCACGGGCAATTCGGAAATCATCCTGGACCGCAAGGTCGCCGACAAGCGCGTCTTCCCCTCGATCGACATCCTCAAATCGGGCACACGCAAGGAAGAGCTGCTGGTCGACAAGTCCACGCTTGCCAAGATGTATGTCCTGCGCCGCATCCTGGCGCCGATGGGCACCGTCGACGCGATCGAGTTCCTGCTCGACAAGCTGCGCACGTCCAAGAACAACGCGGACTTCTTCGAGAGCATGAACACGTAGGCGCGCGGCGTTGCGACTCCGCTTTCGTCCACCGATCAAGGTTGTCACCAACCGGCGCGCGAGTAGCGCGTCCAGTTGAACTATCTTTCTTCGCGTGTCGACAAATGGGTCGCCCGGATCGGCTATCCGCCGACCGGGCGATGACGGATGTGCGGATGTTTTTCGATGGCTCGTCAGGAGCGGTCGTAGCGCTTGTTTCGGAGCGTTGAACCACGTGTCGTGTTCGTATTTGGCGGCGGGGACGATTCTTGCGCGTCTGCCGGCTTGAGCGTTTTCAGAGCGGTTCGAACAATCGCTGTGATCCCTCACCAGTATGCGCCTGCGCGGCAGCGAGGTGATCCTTGCCGACTGCAACGGCAATTTTGCGCATCCGCACCATCGGCGTTCAATGGCCATATTTGCCGATGTCACACCATTGTAGACAGGCACATGCAGTCGGATTTAAGGCCCGCGATTGGTCCCATTCTGATCCTCACAGGCCCGCCCGGCGCGGGAAAATCCACTGTGGCGCGATTGCTTGCCGATGCAAGCACGAGGCCCGTCGTGCATCTGCATACCGACGATTTTTACAGCGCGATCTGCAAGGGCTTCGTTGCGCCCCATCTGCCGGAGGCGCACGCGCAGAATCAGACCGTCATCAGCGTCATCGTGGCGGCCGCGCTCGCCTACGCAGCAGGCGGCTATGACGTCATCGTCGACGGGATTGTCGGGCCGTGGTTCCTCGATCCGTTCAGGACCGCCGGGCAGACGAACGGCGTCGCGTTCGATTACGTCGTATTGCGCCCCAATGCGGCCGTGACCCTGCATCGCGGCGTCACACGGCGTGGCGAAAAAGCCCTGCGCGATGAAGAGACCATCAGCCAGATGTGGGAAGCATTTCAAAATCTTGGTCCGCTGGAGAGCCATGTGCTCGACTTGACCGCGTCGAGCGCCGGAGAGACCGCGGAGGTCGTCAAATCGGGACTGGAGACGGGGCAGTTCCGTCTACGCTAAGCGGCGGTGTGGCCGGTTTCTCTTGGGTTTGCCACATGGTAATCCCACCTTGCGCTGTTGGGCTGCGGGGTGGCTGCATGAGCGAATACATCATCCGGGGCGGTGCCGACGGTCGAGCGCGTCTCAAGCTCTTGTCCACGGCCATGGGCCCGTATACCGCCCGGCTGCTGGACGACGCGCGTATTCCCCAAGGCGCACATGTGCTGGATGCGGGTTGCGGTGCAGGAGATGTCACGCGCGAGATTGCGCGGCGAGTGGGTGCGGACGGACGCGTTGTCGGGATCGACATGGACCCGGTCGAAATCGGGTTTGCGCGCGAAGAAGTCGGATCGCTCGGTCTCGGCAATATCGAGTTCCGGACGGGCAATCTCCTCGCCATTGAGACCGCCGAGCGCTTCGACGCGGTCTATGCGCGGTTTCTTCTTTCCCATCTTTCGCGACCCCAGGATGGGCTCGAGCGCGTGATGGCGTGCCTGAAACCCGGCGGTCTGATCATTCTTGAGGACGTGGATTTCCGCGGTCATTTCTGCCACCCGGAACGCGCCTCGTTTGCTCATTACGTGGCATGGTACGAAGCGGCGGCACGCCGGGCCGGGGTTGACCCGCAGCTGGGTCCGCAGCTCCCGTCCCTTCTGGCCAAGGCCGGTGCGTGGGACATCGAAGCCCGGGCGGTCAATCCGGCTGGGATCGCAGGTCCGATCAAGGAGATGGCCGCGGCAACGCTCGCCGCCGTCGCCGACAGGCTTGTCGCTGAGGCCCTGGCGACGCGCGAAGCCGTCGACTCCGCCATCGCCGACCTCCTCGTTGCCGCCCGGGATCCGGGCGTGTTCATGAGCATGCCGCGCATTGTCCAGTGCTGGGCGCGCGCGGGTTGACCGTCCGGCGGCCCGGGCGGAAACTCTGCGCTTGCGATATCCGAGGACGAGCCGATGACCGAGCACCCCACAGACCGCGCGACATTCCACGCAATGGCCGAAGGCACCCAGGAGGACTGGACGGCTATTGCCGCGGCTTCGGTGGGCTTCGGTCGCGATCTTCCCAACCGCGTCATCGCCCATCTGAAGATGTTGGAAGGCGATTGCGGCGGTTTTGCCGTGGACCGGCTGGAGCATTCGCTGCAATCGGCGACGCTCGCCTATCGCGACAAGATGGATGAGGAATATGTCGTTTGCGCGCTGTTGCACGACATCGGCGATATTCTCTGTTCAGCGAGCCATGCCGATCTCGCCGCCACTATCCTGAAGCCGTATGTCAGCGAGGAAAATCGCTGGATGCTCGAGCATCACGGCATCTTCCAGGGCTATTACTTCTTTCATTACCTTGGGCTGGACCGGAACATGCGCGACCAGTTCCGCGGCCATCCGAGTTTCGAGCGCACGGCGATGTTCTGCGCGCGTCACGACCAGAACGCCTTCGACCCGAACTACGACACGATGCCGCTCGAGGCCTTCGTGCCGATGGTCCAGCGGGTCATGGCTCGGCCGAAGCGTTCGATCTATCTGCGCGAAGAGCAGAAGGTCGCGGCGGAGTAATCCTCAAGCCGTCAGAATCGTCGCGCCTGTGGTCTCGCGCGAATGCAGCGCTTCGTGCGCCTTGCGCGCGTCCGCGAGCTTGAAGCGCTGATTGATCTGGACTTTGACGGCGCCGGATTTCAACACCGCGAAGAGATCGTCGGCCGTCTCCTGCAGTTCCTTCGGGGTGCGCGTGTAATGCGCGAGCGTCGGCCGGGTCAGATAGAGCGAGCCCTTGGCGCTGAGAATTCCGGGCTCGAACGCTGGGACCGCGCCGGATGAATTGCCGAAGCTCACCATGAGTCCGCGCACGGCCAGGCAGTCGAGCGAACCCGCGAAGGTGTCCTTGCCGATCGAATCGTAAACGACCGGCACGCCTTCGCCCTTGGTGAGCTCACGCACCTCTTTGGCCCAGCCGTCCTCGCGGGTGTTCAGCACGTGGTCGCAGCCATTGGCTCTTGCAAGCGCGATCTTGTCCTCATGGCCGACCGTGCCGATGACGACCGCGCCCAGGTGTTTCGCCCACTGGCCTGCGAGCAGGCCGACGCCGCCGGCGGCGGAATGGATGACGATCGTGTCGCCGCGTTTCACGGCATAGGTGCGCTTGAGCAGGTATTGCGTGGTCATGCCCTTGAGCAGCGCCGCCGCGGCGATGTCGTCGCTGACGCCGTCGGGAATCCTCACCAGGCGTTCGGCCGGCACGTTGTTCGCCTCGGCATAGGCACCGAGGGGACCCGAGCAATAGCAGACGCGATCGCCGATCTTGAACGTGGTGACGCCCGCGCCGATCGCCTCCACGGTGCCGGCGGCTTCGAGGCCGAGGCCTGACGGCAAAGGGACGGGATACAGGCCTGAGCGATGATAGGTGTCGATGAAATTGACGCCGATCGCCGTGTGGCGGACGCGGACTTGGTTCGCAGCCGGCGGCGGCAGTTCGATGTCCTCGAGCATGAGGACGTCCGGACCGCCGGTCTTGGCGAAACGAATGGCTTTCATTCGTATGACTCCTGCTTTGAGTGCGGATTATAGACGCCGAGTCGATGACGGATCAGCCGCCGGGATCGACTCCGGCGAGGTTGCCGCCGCTGATGACGACCGCGAGGCGCTCACCGCGCCGTGGCACATAGCGTTGGGCCAGGACGGCCGCAAAGGCGGTGGCGCCGCCCGGTTCGGCGACGATTCTTGCCGCGTCCCACAGGGCGCGCTGGGCGGCGCGGATCTCGTCGTCGCTCACCAGGACGACGCGGTCGACCCGGCGGCGCGCGATGGGGAATACGAGAGCGCCGATGCGGCGGGGCGCCAGGGAGTTTGCGGCCAAGCCGCCGACAGGCGCATCGACCGGCCGGCCTGCTTCGAGCGCGTGGGTCAGGGTCGGCGAGGCCTCCGGCTCGACGGCGATGATCCGGGCGCGCCCGCCCATGCCGGTAGCGATGCCCGCGACCAGCCCGCCGCCCCCGACGGCAGCGAGAACCGTATCGAGTGCGGGGACCTGGGCTTCGAGCTCGATGCCGAGAGAGGCCTGTCCGAGGATGGTCTCGCGCTGGTCGAAGGCGTGCACGCCGAGCGCGCCGGACCGCGTGCGCCAGGTTTCGCTGGCCGAGTAAGCGTCGGCATAGTTTTCGCCGCGCACGACGAGATCGGCGCGATAATGGCGGATGCGCATGATTTTCGCCGGCGACGAAATGGCGGGCACGAAGATTTTCGCCGACAGGCCGAGTGCCGCGGCCGCACAAGCCACGGCGGCGCCGTGATTGCCGCCCGATGCTGCCACCACGCCCGCCGGCGGCGCCTGGCGCAGCAGCAGGTTGGCGAAGGCGCCGCGCGCCTTGAAGGATCCCGAACGCTGCAATTGCTCGAGCTTGAGGAACAGGCGCATGGCGGGCAGCCCGAATTCGGTGGCGTCGAGCTCGAGCACCGGCGTCTTGCGGATATGCTCCTGGATCAGTTTCGCGGTGGCCAGCGCCGCATCGCGGTCGACGGCGGCCTCCTCATCGTAAGCTGTGGATTGCGCGCGCATGATCCCGCCTCGTCTCCGTTTGCGGCTTGACGATACTTCGTCGATTGGCTAATTGGCAATATGCCTATCGATGAAGCGCTGAAGGCGCTGGCCAATGACCGCCGGCTGCAGATCCTGGATTGGCTGAAGGACCCGCGGGCGAATTTCCCGCCGCAGATCGACGGCGACCTGGTGAAGGACGGCGTCTGCGGCATCAACATTGCCGCCAAGCTCGGCGTCAGCCAGCCGACTGTGAGCGAGCATCTGCGGATCCTGGCGCAGAGCGGGCTCCTGCGCGCCAGGCGCATCAAGCAATGGACTTTCTACAAGCGCGACGAAGCCCGAATCCGAGAGGTCAAGCGCGCCATCGTGAAGGCGATCTGAGTCTCAGCTCAGATGCTGGCGGAAGAAGGTCGCCGTGCGGCCATTGGCGAGCTCGGCGTTGGCCTTGTCGTAATGCGCCCCGCCCGGCCGCGCGAAGGCGTGGTCCATCTCGGGGTAGATGTGGATGGTGACGAGCGTATTGCCCTTGAGCCCCTCGGCGATTTTCTTCTGCGCGTCAGGCGGAACGTATTCGTCCTTGCCGGCGATGTGCAGCATCAGCGGCTTCTTGATGGCCTTTGCCTCGCCGAGTTTCTCCTGGATGTTCACGCCGTAATATCCGACCGAGGCATCGGCGTCCGTGCGCGCGGCGGTCAGGTAGGCCAGCAGCCCTCCCAGGCAGTAGCCGACTGCGCCGACCTTGCCTGTCGCGCCTTGAAGATGGCGGACATGGTTGATCGTGGCCTGGATGTCGGCGACGCCCTTGTCAGGATCGAAGCGGCCCATGAGATCGAAGGCGCGTTTCCAATCCGCGTCGGATTTGTCGGTCAGCTGAACGCCGGGTTCGAGCCGCCAGAACAAGTCCGGCGCAAGTGCAAAGTAGCCGTGCGCCGCGAGCCCATCGGCGACGTCACGCACCACCTGGTTGACACCGAAAATCTCCTGAATGATGGCGATGCCGGGACCGCGCCCGGCGGCCGGCGTCGCGAGATAGCCGCCGAACTCGCCGTCGGTGCCTTTGATCCTGATATCTTTCCCGGCCATCGCGCCCACCGCTTTTGTTGTTGGTTGGACGTTAAAGCAATTTTTGTTTGGACGAAATCAATGGTCGTCATCACCCGGCCGGCATTGCGCCGGGCGATGACGGCATTGGGTATCCCATCCTTACTGGGGACGGACCCCGGCAGGCGCTCGCGCCGGCAGCTGCAGCGCCTGGCTCAGCGTCACCGGATTGACGATCGGCGCCGAACAGGTTCCCCGCTGGCAGACATAGGCGGCCGGCTGGCCGTTCTGCATCGTCTTGCCGTGCGCGGGATGGCCTTCCGGCAATTGCTCATCCGGCGCCACGACCATGAGGAGCCGGTTGGGCAGCGCGCGTCCCAGCACGGCCGCGGTCAACTCATGCGTCTTGGGATGTGTGATGGGACCGACGATCACGATCTGCAGCCCCGCGATCGCCGTCTCGAGCGCATTGAAATAGGTGCCACAGGACACGAAGGCGCGGCCGGCTTCGGCGGCGAAGGATTTGAATAGCTCGTCGGCGCGCTGGGCGTAGGCGTTGTCGGCGGTGGCCTGATAGATCTTGGCGAGCTGGGCGATCATGGTCGAGTTCGCCGACGGAACCGGCTGGTCGAACAGCATGCGTGTACGGATGATCAGCGGATCGGCGTCGTCGGCCGTGTAGCAGTAGCCGCCATGCGCGGCGTCCCAGTAATGTTCGTTGAGCGTGTGCGTCCAGCGTTTCGCGTCGTCGAGGAAGCGCTTGTCGCCGACCAGCTCCCACAGCGTGATCGCCGCGCGGATCATGTGCGCGTAGTCGTCCGAGAAGCCCTGCGCGCCGCGCTTGCCATTATGCCAGGAATGGCTGAGGCGGTCGCCGTTGCCGAGCGCCTTGACGACGAAGTCGTAGGCCTTGATCGCGGCGGTGGTCCAGTCGCTGCGCTGGAACACCGCGCCCGCATTGGCGAGCGCTGAGATCGTCAATCCGTTCCAGTCGGCCAGAACCTTGTCGTCGCGCATCGGCGCCACGCGAGCCTGGCGCGCGCTCAGGAGAAGCTCGCGCTGCTTCTTGAGAAGCGCTTCATCGGCTTCCGATTGCGGGAAGGGTGCGGCCGAGTTCAAACGGACGAGGACGTTCTTGCCCTCGAAATTGCCGTCGCGGCGCACGTTGTATGCGGCCTTGAATTTCTGCGCGAAGGTGCCCATCAGCGCGGCATCGATCTCCGACTCGGTCCAGATATAATATTTGCCCTCCTCGCCCTCGGAATCCGCATCGAGGCTCGAGGCAAAGGCGTCCTGCACCTTCATCTCGCGCATCAGCCAGTCGATCGTCTCCTCGATGCGCAGCCGGCACAGATCGTTGCGATTGAACTGCCAGACGCTCGTCATGATGTCGACGATCTGGGCGTTGTCGTAGAGCATCTTCTCGAAATGCGGGATCATCCAGCGCTCGTCGGTGCAGTAGCGCGAGAAGCCGCCGCCGACATGATCGTAGAGGCCGCCGAGCAGCATATGGTCGAGCGAGGTCGAGACCAGCTGCATGAATTGCGGGATGCCCGTACGCAGGAAGGCGCGCCACAGCACTTCGAGCAGCGAGACGCTTGGGAATTTCATCGTCCCGACCATGCCGCCGAAGAAGATGTCGTAGCGCTGGCCGATGCGAACCGCGGCGCTGTCGATGAGAGACGTGTCGATCGGCCCGCGCATGTCGCGGTACCAGAGCGTATTGAGCTGCTGCAACAGGCGCTCGGCGTTCTGCGCCACGGGCTCGGGCTGTTCTCGGTAGAGGCGCGAGACTTCGCGCAGCACGGTCTTGAACGGCGCCATGCCGAGGCGCTCTTCCTTCGGCGAATAGGTGCCGGCCCAGAACGGCACGCCTTTCGGCGTCAACGCCATGGTGAGCGGCCAGCCGCCGCCATTGCCCATTGTATTCGCGGCCGCTTGATAGAGCTGATCGATATCGGGACGCTCTTCGCGGTCGACCTTCACGTTGACGAAGAGCTCGTTCATGAGGGCCGCCGTTTCGGCGTCGTCGAAGCTTTCGTGATTCATCACGTGGCACCAATGGCACGCGGTGTAACCGACGGAGAGAAGAATGGGCTTGTTGGTGGCCTCTGCTTCGGCGAACGCTTCGCGCCCCCAGGGATACCAGGCGACCGGATTGTCCTTGTGCAGGAGGAGGTAGGGGCTTGATTCGTCGGCGAGGCGATTGGTGCTCATGGACGTTCCGATCCGGTGTGCGGCCGCCTTGGTGAAAAGCGCGTGCGGCATGGCGTTGCGGGAGAGGCTGTATTTGGGCGAAGCTTCTAGCGCGGCAGCAGTTGCGCTCACAAGCAGGTGGTTCGAATGAAGGTTCACGTTGAGGTCGACATGACCCCGGACGAGGCGCGCAAGCTGATGGGCCTGCCCGACGTCACGGCGATGCAGGACGAGATGCTCAAGGAGATGCAGCGCCGGATGAAGGCTGCCCTCGACACCTCCGACCCGGAAGCCATGCTCAAGGCCTGGATGCCGCTTGGCGGGCAGGGGTTTGAGCAATTCCAGAAGTTCCTCTGGGACAGCGCGCGGCGGGCCGCGAGCGGAACCTCGGCCGCGAAAGCTGACAAAACCGGGCGGTAATGGCCGCACGCGACGATACGGTTTTCGCACTGTCGAGCGCCCCCGGGAAAGCCGGGGTGGCTGTCATTCGCGTGTCTGGATCGCGAGCGGGCGCGGCGCTCGACGCGTTGACAGCAAAGCGCCGGCCATGGGCGCGGCAGGCATCGTTGAGGAGATTGATCGACTGGCAAGGTGCCGCCATCGATGAAGCCCTGGTCTTGTGGTTTCCCGCCCCTGGCAGCTTTACCGGTGAGGACAGCGTCGAGTTCCACGTTCATGGCGGCCGCGCGATTGTTGAAAGTCTGTTTGCGGCTTTGGAGAAGTTTGGGCTGAGACCTGCCGAAGCCGGTGAATTCACGCGCCGGGCGGTCGAAAACGGCAAATTCGACCTTACGCGGGCGGAAGCTATCGCTGATCTTGTTGACGCGGAAACAGCGGCTCAGAGGCAGCAGGCGCTGCGGCAGTATGATGGCGCCCTGGCTGAACTCTACGAATCCTGGCGCAGTGAGTTGATACGTGCCGCGGCGTGGGCTGAGGCAGCGATCGATTTTTCCGATGAAGAGCTTCCAGGGGATCTTCTCGCAAGGGCAAAAACGGCCGCAGCCGCTATTAGTGAACAAATACAAGCACATACATCAGATTCTCGCCGTGGGGAGCTGGTGCGTGAGGGCTTATCCCTAACGGTGATTGGCCCACCGAACGCTGGAAAGAGTTCCTTGGTCAATGCGCTGGCGATGCGCGACGTCGCCATTGTGGCGGAGACCGCTGGTACCACGCGGGACGTGATTGAGATTCGTCTGGATCTCGGCGGATATCCCGTGGTCTTGGCCGACACTGCGGGCCTTCGAACGGTGTTTGATTCTGTCGAGGCGGAAGGCGTCAGACGCGCTTTGGCAAGGGCTGAGCAAGCAGATCTGGTGCTGCTGCTTCTCGATGGCTCAGTGACGGATCCCCTGGCCAATGTTTCACGTGAAACAATCGCCCAGGCGTCCATCGTCGCTTGGAATAAGGCGGACCTGCCTTGGCCAAAGTCGCGGGACGGCTTACGGCTGTCGATCAAGACGGGTGAAGGCCTCGCGGATCTGGTCCAGGTGCTCACGGCCGAAATCAAGCGGAAGCTCGAGAGCCCGAGGGGTTCCGTGGCCCTGACTCGGGCCCGGCATCGCGACGCGCTTCAGGACGCCAACGCGGCGCTCGAGCGGGCGCTGGTTGCGACCGAACCGGAACTTTGCGCTGAGGATCTGAGACTGGGCTTGAGAGCCATCGGGCGGATCACCGGGCGCGTCGATGTGGAGGAGCTGCTTGACATCGTCTTCCGGGACTTCTGTATCGGCAAGTAATTGTTTCACGTGAAACATTGCACCCGCCCGGACGGCCGAGTATTGAGCCGCGCGTGAACACATTCGACGTCATCGTGATCGGTGGAGGCCACGCCGGCTGTGAGGCCGCAGCCGCGGCGGCGCGCTTTGGCGCGCGTACGCTGTTAATGACCCACAAGCGCGAGACCATCGGGGAAATGTCCTGCAATCCCGCCATCGGCGGCGTTGGAAAGGGGCACCTGGTCCGCGAAATCGACGCACTCGACGGCCTGATGGGCCGGGCCGCGGACGCGGCCGGAATCCAGTTTCGGCTGCTTAATCGGCGCAAGGGCGCGGCGGTTCGGGGCCCGCGGGCGCAAGCCGACCGCAAGCTCTACCGCAATGCCATGCAGGCTGCCCTCGAAGCCATCGAAAACCTCGAAATTCGGGCCGCCGCGGTCGAGGACCTGGCCTTCTTGGACGGCCGCTTGTGCGGGGTCGTCACTGCCGCTGGCGAGATCATATCAGCCGGCGCAGTGGTGCTTACGACGGGCACGTTCTTGCGTGGCTTGATCCATATGGGCGAGATGACGGTTCCGGCCGGCCGTGTCGGAGAGGCGCCGTCCATCGGACTTTCGCGAACCCTCTACGGCCTCGGCCTTAATATGGGCCGGCTCAAGACGGGCACTCCGCCGCGGCTCGACGGCCGGACCATCCACTGGGCCGCACTCGAGGTGCAGCATGGGGATGATCCTCCCTCGCCCTTCTCGTTCCTCACGACCCGGATTACGACCCCGCAGACTGTGTGCCACATCACGAGGACGACGGCCGAGACCCATGCGATCATCCGCGCGAACTTGCACCGTGCACCGATGTATTCGGGGCAGATCGAGAGCACGGGTCCGCGCTATTGCCCGTCCATCGAGGACAAAATCGTCCGCTTCGGTCACCGCGAGAGCCACCAGATTTTCCTGGAGCCAGAAGGGTTGGACGACGACACGGTCTATCCGAACGGTATCTCGACTTCCCTGCCGGAGGATGTCCAGCGGGCACTCCTGAAGACCATTCCTGGCCTCGAAAATGCCGGTGTGAAGCGCCCTGGCTACGCGATCGAGTACGACTATGTCGATCCGCGGGAATTGCTCCCGTCTCTCGAAAGCAAGGCCGTAAAGGGCCTTTTTCTGGCCGGTCAGATCAATGGGACGACCGGCTATGAGGAGGCCGCGGCCCAAGGGCTGTTGGCAGGGTGGAATGCCGCCCGCAAGACCGCGGGCGAGCAACCGATCGTTCTCGATCGCGCCGCGGCGTATATCGGTGTGCTGGTGGATGACCTCGTCACGAAGGGCGTTACCGAACCGTATCGGATGTTCACGTCCCGGGCGGAATACCGGCTCTCACTCCGCGCCGACAATGCCGACCAGCGGCTGACGTCGATCGGTGAGCGTGGCGGCATCGTTGGCCGTGATCGCGCGGACATTTTCGCATCGAAGACCGAGCGACTGACGGTTGCGCGCGAGCTGATGCGGACCCTTAATCTCACTCCGAATGCCGCCCACAGGCACGGGATCGCGGTCCGCCTCGACGGCGCCAGGAGGTCGGCGCTGGAGCTACTGAGCCTGCCCGGCGTCGAGCTGCCGATTCTAGCGGAGATTTGGCCGGAGCTCCGCGCATTCGCGCCGGATGTCAGCCAGCAGCTCGCGATCGACGCCCAATATGCCGGCTATCTGGACCGTCAGGAGGCCGACATCGTCGCCTTCCGCAAAGATGAGTCCCTCCGTTTGCCAGCCGATCTCGACTACGGCGCGGTGCATGGACTTTCCACCGAAGCTTCGCAGAAGCTGGTGGCGATAAGGCCTGCGACGCTTGGGCAGGCCGCGCGTATCGACGGCGTGACTCCTGCCGCCCTGACCCTCGTTCTCGCGCATGTCCGCGCCAACAGTTCCGCACGCCGTGCCGGCTGAGATCTTCGGTCCGGAGCAGTTCGCTCGCGCGGCCAATGTTTCACGTGAAACAATGGCACGCCTGAAAACTTATGTCGGCATGCTGCGAGACTGGAACGCGCGGCACAATCTCGTCTCGGATCGTTCACTCGAGGATGTCTGGCGCCGGCATGTCTGGGACTTTGCCCAGCTTGTGGCCTATGTCCCGACAAGCGCCCAAAACCTCGTCGATCTCGGCAGCGGTGCGGGCTTTCCAGGTCTGGTCCTGGCCGAGCTCCTGCGTGGCAGAACCCGAGTGGTCCTGTATGAAGCAACTGCCAAGAAGTGCGATTTCCTGGCGACGGTCGCGGAGCGCCTGGGCCTCGACAGCGAGATTTGCAACAGCCGCATCGAAGAGGCCGCGCGCGAGCGCTTCGATGTCGTCACCGCGCGGGCCTGCGCCCCCTTGCCGAAGCTCGTGTCCTATGCACAGCATTTCGTTGGCCGGACAACGGCATGCCTATTCCTCAAGGGACAAAATATTGAGGCTGAATTGACCGAAGCCCATAAATCTTGGAGGATGAAGGTCCAGCGGCACCAGAGCCTTACGGATCCCTCCGGCGTCATCCTGGAAATACGGGAGCTTGCCCCAGATGTCCGACGCTAGACCGCGCGTATTGGTCGTCGCCAACCAGAAGGGTGGCGTCGGCAAGACCACGACGGCGATCAATCTCGGCACGGCGCTCGCTGCGGTCGGCGAACCAACGCTCGTTGTCGACCTCGATCCTCAGGGCAACGCCTCGACCGGACTTGGCATCCCGCGCCCGGATCGCAAAATCACGAGCTATGACGTGCTGATGGGCGAGGCCACGATCGCCGACGCGATCGTGCCGACGCGCATTCCGAAACTGTCGATCGTGCCCTCGACCGTCGATCTCTCCGGCGCCGAGCTCGAGCTGATCGACGTCGCGCGGCGGAATTTTCGCTTGAAGGACGCGCTCGAAGAGTTCGCCAAGAATTCTGCGCAGCAATTTTCCTATGTCCTGATCGATTGCCCGCCCTCGCTGACGCTTCTGACCGTCAATGCGATGGCCGCCGCCGATGCCGTCGTCGTGCCGCTGCAATGCGAGTTTTTCGCACTCGAGGGCCTGAGCCAATTGCTCAAGACGATCGAACTGGTGCGCGCGAACCTCAATCCTTCGCTCGAGATCCAGGGCATCGTGCTCACGATGTTCGACAAGCGGAACAAATTGTCCGACCAGGTGGCGGCCGATGTGCGCGAGCATATGGGCGACAAGGTCTATCGCACGATCATTCCGCGCAATGTGCGCGTATCGGAAGCGCCCAGCCACGGCCTGCCGGCGCTCGTCTACGACCTGCGATGCCCGGGCAGCCAGGCCTATATCAAACTGGCCGGCGAGTTGATTCAACGCGAACGCGTGCGGCGCGCGGCGTAATTTTCCATGGCGGAGGCTGAGGAGACATTGGCGGAAGACGCACGGCCGCGCGCATTGGGACGAGGCTTGTCGGCGCTGATCGGCGACGAAGCGGTGCCGGTGCGAGGAGAATTGCGCGGCGAGTTGCCGCCCAAGGGCGCGCGACTGCTGCCGACGGCCTTTCTCAAACCCAATCGCTTCCAGCCGCGCAAGCGATTTGACGACGAAGACCTGCGCGATCTCGCCGAGTCGGTAAGGAGAAGGGAATTCTTCTCCCCATCCTCGTGCGGCCCATCAAAGGCGACGCGACCAATTTCGAGATCGTCGCCGGCGAGCGGCGCTGGCGCGCGGCCCAGATCGCCAATCTTCACGACGTCCCGGTCGTGGTGCGCGAGCTCTCGGATTCGGAGTTGCTCGAGCTCGCGATCATCGAGAACGTCCAGCGCTCGGATCTCAACGCGGTCGAAGAAGCCGCCGCCTATCACGAGCTCATGGACCGCTTCAGCTACACCCAGGAACGTATCGCCCATGACGTCGGCAAGAGCCGCAGCCATGTTGCCAACACCCTTAGGCTTTTGACCCTGCCCGAGAGCGTCAAAGCGATGGTGCGCGATGGGCGACTGACGGCAGGGCATGCTCGAACGCTGATCGGTGTCCCTGACGCGGAGGCGAGGGCGAACGACATTGTGTCCCGATCCCTCAACGTCCGTGAGGCCGAACAGCGTTCGGGAAGGAAATCTCATGGATCCGGCAAGGCTGTGGAGAAGGACGCAAACCTCAAAGACTATGAATTGAGTATTTCCAATGCCTTGGGCCTCAAAGTTGAGATCATGCACAAGGAGGGCAAAGGCGGAGAGGTACGGATTTCCTACAAAACGCTTGAGCAACTCGACGACATCGTCCACCGTCTCAAGAGTCGGGGATAACTACTTCAACCCATTGCAAATTAAGTATAATTTCTGTGGATAATTAGTCAAGCCGAACACCGTTCGCTCTGCCCAACGCCGTTCCAGCATCCAAACGCCCATCATACAATGCACGCCCGATCACAACCCCTGCGATGTTGGGCTCCATCGCAGCGATCAAGGCGTCGATATCTGCGATACTTCCCACCCCGCCAGAGGCGATAACCGGAATTGCGACCGCCCTGGCCAACGCCGCGGTCGCCGCCACGTTCACGCCTTGCAGCAGTCCATCGCCATCGATGTCGGTGAAGAGAATCGCCGCCACGCCCGCATCCTCGAACCGCTTGCCGAGCTCCACCGGCGTCAGCTCAGACACCTCCGCCCAACCCTGCGTCGCCACCTTGCCGCCCCTGGCATCGGCGCCGACGACGATTCGTCCGGGAAATTTCCGTGCAGCCTCTTTGACGAAAGCGGGATTGGTCAGGGCCGCCGTGCCGAGGATCACGCGCGTGATGCCGGCCGCCAGCCATCCCTCAACCCCTTTCAAGTCGCGGATGCCGCCACCCAACTGAATGGGGAGCTCGATCGCACCGCGGATCGCCTTGATCGCATCGCTATTGGCCGAGCGCCCCTCGAAGGCGCCGTTCAGATCGACGCAATGCAGCCATTGAAATCCTGCCGCTTCGAAACTTTTTGCCTGCGCGGCCGGATCGTCGTTGAAGATCGTGGCATCGTTCATCAACCCACGCTTCAGGCGAACGCAACGGCCGTCCTTCAAGTCGATTGCGGGAAAGAGGATCATGGCGTCCAACCCAGGAAATTTCCGAGCAGCGCGAGGCCCGCTGCCTGGCTCTTCTCGGGATGGAACTGGGTGCCGACGATGTTGTCGCGTCCGACGGCCGCGGTGAACGCGCCGCCATAGTCCGACGTCGCAAGAACATCGAACTTGTCGCGGGGCTCGAACACATACGAGTGCACGAAATACGCTGCGCGCCCGGCGCGATGCCGGCGAACAAGGATGCGCGCCTCGCGAACCGCAGCTCGTTCCAGCCCATATGCGGGATCTTCAACGCGGAATCGGAAGGCGCCATACGAACGACCTCGCCCTCGATCCAGCCGAGGCCCGGATGATCGCCGAACTCGCGCCCGACGCTCGGCCAGAAGCTGCATGCCGACGCAGATGCCGAGGAACGGCACGCCGCGCGCCCGCACCGCATCGCTCAGCGCATCGACCATGCCAGGGACGGCCTTCAATCCGCTCATGCAGTCGGCAAACGCACCGACGCCGGAAGCACGATGCGCTCGGCCTTCGCGGCGACCTCCGCCTTGTCGGTGACGACGATCTCGATGGCCGGTGCCGTGCTCGGCCGCCGCGCGCGCCAGGGCCTTCTCCGCCGAGCGGAGATTGCCGGAGCCGTAATCGATCAGCGCGACAATGGCAGTCATGGGGCTTTCTAGCGTGGCCCCCGCAATCCCACCCGCGCCGACGATGCGTCAGTCAGGACATTTTGTCGATGCCGAAAGGCAGCACAGGCCAGCGGCAATGCGTTCTCCGTTGACGTCCAGATCGCGCAAGCCCGTCGCGGGCACCACGCGAAGCTTGCCGCCACGGAGCGCTGCGAGCGCGCCGGGGCAATGCGGTGGGTATGAAGCTTGCCGACCACGTTCCATTGCCCGCCCGTCTGCTTCAGGACCGTGCCACCCCAGCCATCGTTGCCGCCGTTCAAGATGAGGATCTCATCGACGCCGTCGCCATCGACGTCGGCAAAAAAGGCGTCGCATTTCGTAACCGTCACGAAACAGGCAGGGACGTAGAGCACGCCGCGCCAGTCGCGACGGAGCAACGCCGGGGGCAGCGATCTTCCCTCGGGGATAGACCGAGATATTTGCGCCATTTGATCTGGCGAAAGCGCGCTTGGCTCCTTGACGTTTGACACCAACGCCGCCATCGCAAGTTTCGCCAGCCGCCGATCGTCCCGCCGTTCGGACCTGTTGCCGAAGACGACAATTGCTGCAGCGCGAGCTCTCCGTAACGCCCGCCCTGCCCATGCAAATAGCTGAAATCGAACTTATCGGGCGTGGTCGTTCCCAATTCGAGCCGCGACACCTGGCTCAGCACCGCCAGCCGCGCCGGATCGGCGACCGGCGTGAACAGGGCGAGCAAAACCAGGAGGATCAGGAACGCGACGAAGACATTGACCAACTCCAGCGCCCACATCCATTGCCCGCCGAGCAGCGAGAACAAAGCCGCTGCCGTGTAGCCGAGCGCATAACACGAGGCGACGAGAATGCAGGCCGAACGTCGCGATGCGCTCGACCGACCAGCCGTATTGCTGCACGCGCAGCGCCAGCGCATAAGCGGCGAGACCCACGAGCGGTACCAGCAGAGCCGACGCGACGAGCTCGGCATAGCGCAGCACGAACGGCCGCGCGCCTTCCGCCTCGCCGTCCTGGTAGGCCGCATTGATCAGGACAACGAGGACACCCGCCGCGGTCAGCATGATCCCGGCCGCCGATCTGGTCTGCCACAAGGGATCGAGGCCCGTGAAGATGAGGCTGCCGACAAAGCCCAGCGCCAGGAGCGCCATCAATGGAAGAAGCCAGGATAGCAGCGTCAGCACGACGGTGCGGATGCCGGCGACAAGTCCGGCGCGTACGTCGGTCAGGTGGATCGCTGCGGCGATGGCGAGCGCCGTCGCCGGATCCGCGAACCACGAGTGCTCGATGAGCCGCTCGAGGAAATCGAGATTGATCAGCTTGAACAGCTGGGCGCCCAGCAACAACGTCAGCCAGAAGGCGACAACGAAGGCCAAGGCCAATGCCAGCTGCACTCCGAACTTCCAGGTCGCATCGAAATAGTTGCGGTAGCGCGTGACGAAGCTCGAAATCCGCGTCACCGGCGGTGATCAGCGATTGCGCGATGAAGAGCGCGGCGAAGGCGAAGAACAGGAGCACGAAACGCGGCGCGATCGGGGCTCCGCCGAAGATCAACGTGCCCAGACTGCGGTCGCTTGTCGTGTCATGGTCGAGATGGACCGCCGCGCGAAACCGATCATACCAGGCGAGGCTGGCGACGACGGCAACGAGCGCGATCGTCCAGAGCACGAGCGTGCGCCTGCTCATCCGTCCCGCGGCCTGCAACACGAAAATCGGCACCAGCAGGGCGACGGCGAAGATCGGCGCGAAAAGGTGGGGATCGGTCGCGGGCCAGCCAGCCCTGGCGCGCTGCCGGTCGAGCCAGTAGAGACCGAGCCCCTGGGCAAGGCCGACCGCGAGACGGAACACGCCTACCGCGGGAAGATCGTCCGCTTCTCGGCCGGATTCCATCTTCACCACCGGGGTTGCACCGGCAGCGTCCGCACCCTCGGTCATGGCAGTTCCCCGTTCGACGCGACCAGCATACGCCAGAATTGCGATGCTCTGTGGCTGGATCCTTGACGTTCAGCCCGCCCGGATCTTATAATGACTGATCAGTCAGTTTTTATACGAGACGAATGCCCAAGATCAGCGATGCCAAGCGAGAAAGCCGGCGCCAGGAAATCCTGGACGCGGCCATGCGCTGTTTTTCGCGAGACGGATTTCACAACACCACCACGGCCGACATCGTGCGGGAATCCGGGATGAGCCAGGGCGCGCTCTATCTCTATTTCAAGACCAAGGACGACATCATCGTCGCGCTGGCCGACGACCGGCATCAGGGCGACGCCTACGTGAACGCGCTGGCGCAGAGCGAGCCCGATCCCATCCAGGGTCTCTCGCTCCTGCTCGAAACCTACGGGCGTTCTCTCGAAGACGAGCGCCGCCTGGATATGCGCCGTGTCGGCATTCAGGGCTGGGGCGAGGCGCTGCGCAATCCGACCGTGCATGCGAGTGCCGTCCAGGGCATGAACGCCGTCCACGATGCCATCATCGATTTGATCGAACGCGGCCAGGCCAACGGCGAATTCCGGCGCGACGCCAAACCCGACGCCGTTGCGCGAATTCTCATGGCGACCTTCCAGGGCCTGAACCTCCAATCCTGCCTCGGCCAAAGCTTCGATCTCCATTCCATCGGCGTGATGCTGACCGCGATGCTGCGCGGCGTGTTGTCCACCGGCGACGCCAACGCGGCCTACCCCGAATCCCTGACGACGAAGGAGTGACCTCCATGGCCCTGACCGAAACCGCGACGCCACCAGCCGACATCACGATCG
Organism: uncultured Alphaproteobacteria bacterium; assembly: GCA_963802815.1. GTDB lineage: Bacteria > Pseudomonadota > Alphaproteobacteria > Micropepsales > Micropepsaceae > Rhizomicrobium. Next base: position 48,921 of record CAWDKN010000051.1, on the reverse strand, counting down.
AGTGCCCGCGCCGCCAATGGGGCAAGGCGCTGCGCGCCCTGCAGAAGCTTCTCTCCGACAAGGACGACACCGGTCAGGTGTTCGAAATCCTGCGCGCCCTGAACGCCGGCACGGAAGACCGCAACTACCAGCGCCTGCTTACGACGCTAAGGGGCGGCCGCATCGCCTATGACCGCGTCGAGATGGCGCCGAAGCTGATGGACGATGCGTGGCTCGACAGCTTTGCGCCTGGCACGGTCGGCGCCGCGTATCGCACGTTCATCCGCAGTGAGAATATCTCCGCCGAAGGTCTCGCCGAAATCAGCCGCCAGCAAACCACCACTATCGACGTCAGACATCCCGTCGCGTGGTTCGGCCGGCGCATGCGCGACACGCACGACATCTGGCACATCCTCAGCGGTTATCATCGCGACGGGCTCGGCGAGGCGTGCCTCGTTGCCTTCACCTACGCGCAGACTCGCGGCATCGGCTGGGCCTTCATAGCAGCCGGTGCGATGTGGCGCGCTCGCGCCTATCCGGGCCAGCCGCGCGTGGCGGCAATCTGGCAGGGTTACCGGCGCGGCAAGGCCGCGAAGTGGCTACCCGGCGAAGACTTCGTACAGCTCATGAGCGAGCCGCTCGAAGCCGCCCGCAATAGGCTCAACATCACGCCGGCCACGATCTACGACGCGATCCCGGTCGATGAACGCGATCGCAAGCCGAGCGCAGTGGCGAATGTGCAAGCGATAGCGGAGGCTGCCTGATGTCTGCGCCCGGACAAACACTCCCGACGCGAAGCGCACTGCTGCGGGTCAGCTATCTGCAAATCCTGACGCCGCTCTTCATTGACGTCGCACTGCCGGTCATCATCTATTTCGTCCTGACCAGTCGCGGCGTCGCCCCGTTACCGGCGCTCGTTGCCGGCGGTCTCGCGCCTGCGCTCAACAATCTCCGCAGCTGGATCCGGGCGCGGCGGCTTGAGCCGCTCGGAGCGATCGTGCTGACTCTCATCGCCGTCAGTGCTGCTGGATCGCTCATCTCCGGCAGCGTGTTCTTCGCGCTCATCAAGGATTCGCTCCTCACCGGCGCATTCGGCATTGTCTGTCTCGTCTCGCTCCTGCTGCCGCGGCCACTTCTTTACTATGTCACTCGGCAATTCGCGGCCGGCGACGATCCGCAGAAGCTCGCAATCTGGAACGGTCTCTGGGCGGCCCGGACCTTCCGCGTTGCCATGTATCTGGTCACATCCGTGTGGGGCGTGATCTTCGCACTGGAAGCCGCCGCCCGTGTGGTGATGGCGCTCAAGCTCCCGCCGGCCGAGGTCGTGTCGCTCTCGCCGATCATGAGCTTTGGCGCGCTGACTCTGCTGATCGTGTGGACGCGGCGATATCTGCGCGCGGAGCGCGAGCGGAGAGAAGCTGCTCTTTAAACGCTAATGGTCGTCATCACCCGGCCGGCACCCGATCCGCGCGAGAGCGCGGTCGGAGTGTAAACTAGCCGGTCCGGGTGACCCATCTTTTTTCATTGCGCAAAGCAAATTGGCTCACCCGGACGCGCTATCCGCGCGCCGGGTGATGACGACATCTTGTTTGAGCAAAAACGCGATGGGTTCTCAATCCGCGTCCATCTTCAGCGCGGCGATGAAGGCTTCCTGCGGGATCTCCACCTTGCCGAACTGGCGCATCTTCTTCTTGCCCTCTTTCTGCTTGTCGAGGAGCTTCCGCTTGCGGGAGATGTCGCCGCCATAGCACTTCGCCGTCACGTCCTTTCGCAGCGCCTTGATGGTCTCGCGCGCGATGATCTTGCCGCCGATGGCCGCCTGTATCGGTATCTGGAACAGGTGCCGCGGGATCAGGTCCTTGAGCTTCTCGCACATGGCGCGCCCGCGGCTCTCCGCGCGCTGGCGGTTGACGATCATCGATAGCGCATCGACCGGCTCGGCATTGACGAGGATCGACATCTTGACGAGGTCGCCTTCTTCATAGGCGTCGATGTGATAGTCGAAGCTCGCATAGCCGCGGCTGACCGATTTCAGCCGGTCGTAGAAATCGAACACAACCTCGTTGAGCGGCAACCTGTAGATCACCATCGCGCGCGTGCCGGCATAGGTGAGCTCGACCTGGCGGCCGCGCCGGTCCTCGCACAGCTTCAGCACCGCGCCCAGATGCTCATCGGGGACGAAGATCGTCGCCTTGATCCACGGCTCCTCGATGAAGGCAATGCGCGTGACATCGGGCATGTCGGCGGGATTGTGGAGCTCGGTCATCGTGCCGTCGTTCAGGTGGATGCGATAGATCACGCTCGGCGCTGTCGCGATGAGATCGAGATTGAACTCTCGCTCCAGCCGTTCGCGCACGATCTCCAGATGCAACAGACCGAGAAACCCGCAGCGGAAACCGAAACCCAAAGCGGCGGATGATTCCGTCTCGTAGGTAAAGCTCGCATCGTTCAGGTGTAGTTTGCCGAGCGCTTCGCGCAGATCCTCGAACAGTGCGGCGTCGACGGGGAACAGGCCGCAGAACACGACCTGCTGCGCCTGCTTGAATCCGGGCAGCGGCGTCTCGGTGCCGCGGCGCTCGTCTGTGATCGTGTCGCCGATCTGGGTGTCGGCGACCAGCTTGATCTGCGCCGTGATGAATCCGACCTCGCCCGGCTTGAGCGAATCGACAATCACCTGCTTGGGCGTGAACACGCCGACGCGCTCGACCTGGTAGAAGGCGTTGGCCGCCATCATGCGGATTTTCTGGCCCTTCTTCAGCTCGCCGTCGACGATGCGCACGAGAACCACAACGCCCAGATAGGCGTCGTACCAGCTGTCGATCAGCAACGCCTTCAGCGGCGCGTTTCGTCGCCCTTGGGCGGCGGCAGCCGGTGCACGACCGCTTCCAGGACGTCCTGGATATTGAGCCCGGTCTTGGCCGAGATGGCGATCGCGTCCGAGGCGTCGATTTCCGATCACGTCCTCGATCTGCTGGCGGATGCGCTCGGGCTCGGCCGCCGGCAGGTCGATCTTGTTGAGCACCGGCACGATCTCGAGATTGGCGTCGATCGCCTGGTAGACATTGGCCAAGGTTTGCGCTTCGACGCCTTGGCTCGCATCCACCACCAGAAGCGCGCCCTCGCAGGCGGCGAGGCAGCGCGAGACCTCATAGGCGAAGTCCACATGTCCCGGCGTGTCCATCAGGTTGAGGGTGTAGGTCTCGCCGTTCTTGGCCTGATAGGCCAGCCGCACCGTCTGCGCCTTGATGGTGATGCCGCGCTCGCGCTCGATATCCATGGAATCGAGCACCTGCTCCTTCATCTCGCGCAGGGAGAGGCCGCCGCAAAACTGGATCAGCCGGTCGGCCAGGGTCGATTTCCCGTGGTCGATATGGGCGATGATCGAGAAATTCCGGATGTGGGCGAGGTCGGGCATGAGGGGCGTGGTCCTAGCATTGTCGCTCCCGCGTTCCAACTGCGCCGGAAAGGCGCTGTCTGCCGCGGGATCCGGCTTGCGTGCCAAGGCACTATGGACCCAGAGCTGGACCGACATGGCCACGACGGGGTGGATGATCGCAATGTCGGGTTCGCGGGCTGCGCCGGAGGGGTCTGTCCCAGTTTCGGTTCCTTGACGCCCGCACGCATGGTACGCGTGGCCGCAGCCACCAGATCCCGCAGGAGGCAGGCATGAAGGTCCAGCATCTGCCGGCCGACACCACGGCCGAGGCCATCACGGAAATCCTCAAGCGCGACGGCGCGGTCATTGTCGACCGGCTCATCCCGAACGACCGGATGGATGCGATTAGCGCGGAGCTCAAACCCTGGGTCGACGCCACGCCGTTCGGGCCCGACGAATTCTCCGGCCGCCGCACCAAGCGCACCGGCGGTCTTGTCGCGCGCTCGCCGCTATGCCGGGACCTCGTCGCGCATCCGCTGATCCTGGCTGCGGCCGGCCAGCTTCTCGAACAGGCGACGAGCTTCCAGCTGCACCTGACCCAGGTGATCGCCATCGGGCCGGGCGAACCGGCGCAGGCCATTCATCGCGACCAATGGGCGTTCGACTTCTTCCCCTTCCCCAAGGGATACGAAGTCCAGTTCAACACGATCTGGGCGATGACAGATTTCACCGAGAAGAACGGCGCCACGCGCATCATTCCCGGCAGCAATCACTTCGAGGACAAGCTGCAATTCAAGGAGGAGCAGTCGATCCCGGCCGAGATGCGCCGCGGCTCCGTGTTGCTCTACAACGGCAGCGTCTATCACGGCGGCGGCGCCAACCGCTCCGAGACGACGCGCGTCGGCATCAACATCACCTACAATCTTTCGTGGCTGCGCCAGGAAGAGAACCAGTACCTGTCGGTGCCGCTCGACATCGCGCGGACCCTTCCGCTCAACCTGCAAAAGCTCATCGGCTATCGCCGCGGCGCCTATGCGCTCGGTTATGTCGACGATCTGCGCGATCCCATCGAGGTGCTGCGGCCGGAGCTGAGGAAGCCCGGGCTCGGCGACGATCTCAAAGCAACGCGCGAAAAGTTGCGCGCGATGGGCATGACCATCGCGGTGTGAGGCAGCGCGCGATTGCGTTGCGTTCTTACCATCGTCATCCCCGCACCCCGATCCGCGCGAGAGCGCGGTCGGAGTGTAAACTCCAGCGGGGACCCAGCACGCGAGCGTCGACGAGCAAAAGAGTCATTTTGGCGCGCGGACGCGCGCCCGCGGAGTTCCCTTGACCTCGCGCTTCGCGCTCGCCGGGAATGACGACGTTATTTTTGTCCGCGCGGCTCAGATCACGCGCAACCTGATCGACGGCACGTCGGAGGAGCGCGCTTCCAGCTCGCCGCGTTCGAAGGCGCGGCTCCAGGCTTCGAAGGATGTCGCGTCGCCGCCTCGGCTGTGGAAATAGATGCGCTGCGCCAGCGCACGGGCGGGCTCCGTCATCAGCATCGCGTTGATGAGCGCGTTGGGCGGCGCCAGGTCGAGCAGCGCCCGCAGCATCTTCTTGGCGCGATAGCGCGGGGCTTCGCGGGTCAGCGCCTTGACCGGATGAGGGCCGCGATCGGACAGGTAGTCAGAGACGAGCTGCGCCGCGCGGCGCCCGAAATGCAGCGCGGTGTGAATGCCGCCGCCCGTCACCGGCGAGACCATGCCGGCGGCGTCGCCGATCAGCATGACGCGATTTGTGCCGAGTTCGCGCAACGTGCCGCCCGTCGGAATCAGGCCGCTGCGGCGCGAGCGCACGCGAATCTCGCGGATGTCGCAGAAGGTTTTCAGCCGTTGCAGCAGCTCGCCGAGATCGGGCTTCGCCGGCCTGCGCGCTGCCACGCCGATCTGCGTCACGCCGGCGCCGGGCACGACCCAGGCGATATAGCCCGGCGCGATCCTGCTGTCGGCGAAACAGTGCAGGAAGCGCTCGTCGATATTGGCCAGCGCCTCGCATTCGATCTCGAGGCCGGCGAGGAAACGCTTGTTGCGGCCGAGCCCGAACAGCTCCGCCACGCGCGAGCGCGCGCCGTCGGCGCCGACCAGGAACTGCGCGTGCAGGCCGAGGGACGAGATGCCGACGCCGCGCTCATATTCGACTGCGTCCTCGAACTTGCGGCCGAACATCAGGTTCGCGCCGGCGCGCTCGGCCTCGCCCGCCATCCAGCGCATGATCCCCGCCGTGTCGGTCGCGTGAAAGAAATACCCCGGTGCGTGCAGATCGACGGAACGGTTGTCGGGACTGTAGAGCCGCACCCCGCGCACCTTGCGCATCAGGCTTGCCGGCAGATCGAAATCGTCGCTCGCCTCTTTCACCACGATCCCGGTGGTGCGCACGCGCGCGCCGGGTTCGGGCTTGGAATCGACGACGGCGACCTTCATGCCTTTGAGCGCGGCAGTGCGCGCGCACGCAAGTCCGGCGAAACTTCCGCCGACGATGACGAGGTCGAATTTCTGAACCATCCCACCCTCCCGCGACGCAGAACCTTCCCGGCACGCGATGGCAGGATTGTGACATAACTTTCGACCCTGCCCTTGTGGGAGGGTCGAAAAATCTTCGAGTGAAGCGAGGAGATTTTTCGGGGGCAAATCGCGAGCGTTGGTGGCTTGCCCCTCCCTGAAGCGCTACGCGCTTCGACACTCCCTCAAGAAGGCTACCAGATTCGACAAACCCCGGCCGATTCCCAAACTGGGTCATGGGTGGCCGAGGCTAGCCCGGCCATGACGATCCGTTGGGATGTGTGAATCGCGGAGCTCAAGAAGGGGAGGGTCGCTTCGTGCCCCTACGTCCTCAGCGTCGCCCCGGTCGCCTTGCTTACCGCTGCGACAATCTTCTGGGCGATCGCTTCGATCTCGGCGTCAGTCAGCGTCTTGTCCTTCGGCTGGATGCGCACCGCGATGGCGATCGACCTTTTTCCCTCCGGTATGCCCTTGCCTTCATAGACGTCGAACACGTCGACGCGTTCGATCAGCGCGCGGTCGGCGCCTTTTGCGGCGCGCAGGATCTCGTCGGCTGTCACCTTCGTGTCGATCACGAAAGCGAAGTCGCGTTCGCTCGCCTGGTAAGGCGAGGGCGAGATGCCGCGCGCGCCTTGCTCTTGGCCTTGGGCTCGGGGATGGCGTCGAGGAACACCTCGAAGGCCGAGACCGGACCCTTGAGGTCGAAAGCCGCCAGCACGCGCGGATGAATTTCGCCGAAATAGGCCAGCAGCCTTGGGGCCAAGCGCCAGCGTGCCCGAGCGGCCGGGGTGGTACCACGCGGCCGCGCCGGCCTTGACGGGAGCCGTCATCGCGGCGCCCATCGCCGCTTCCAGGATGGCCAGCATGTCCGCCTTGGCGTCGAACGCGTCGGGAGGATGACTGGCTTTCGTCCAGCTGCGCACCCCCTCACCCATCCGGATGCCGGCCGCGACATTGGCCTGGGCTTCCGGCACGCCGCTGGCGAATTGCGCGCCGGTTTCGAACAGCATCAAATCGCCGAAGCCGCGCGCGGCGTTGCGCGTCGCCGCCGCAAGCAGGGACGGAAGCACGCTCGGCCGCATGGCGTCGAGATCGGACGCGATCGGATTGGCGACCTGGCGCGCATCGTCGCCGCCGCCGAACAAGGCGGCATGGGTGCGCGGGATGAAGGTGAAATTGATCGTCTCGTTGAAGCCGCGCGCGGCGAGCGTGCGCCGCACGGTCCGCGCGCGCCGCTGCGACGGCGTCAACGTCGGGCGGGCGATGGCGCTCGGCCGCGTCATCGCAACCGATGGCACCTTGTCGAGGCCGTAGATGCGCACGACCTCCTCGACCAGGTCGGCGGGCCCCGAGACGTCGCTGCGCCAGGAGGGCGGCGTGACCTTGAACGTCGCGCCCGCCTCCACGCCGAAGCCCAGCTTCTTGAGGATCGCCTCGACATCCTTCGCGGGCACGTCGATGCCGCCGAGGCGCCTCACATAGCCGGGATCGAACGCGATCGTCCGCTTCCATTCGGGCACGGCGCCTGCGACGACGATCTCCGACGGCTCGCCGCCGCACCATTCGACAATAAGCCTTGTCGCCAGCTCGAGCCCCGGCACGACGAATTCGGGGTCGATGCCGCGCTCGAAGCGGTAGCGTGCGTCGGACAGGATGGCGAGCTTGCGGCCCGTTCGCGCGGTGCGGATCGGATCGAAAAACGCCGATTCGATGAAGACGTTCGTCGTCGCCTCGGAGCAGCCGGAGTTCCTCGCCGCCCATGATGCCGCCGATGCCCTGCGCCCGTTCGTCGTCGGCGATGACGCACATCTCGGAATCGAATGTGTAGGTCTTGCCGTCGAGCGCGAGCAGCGTCTCGCCGTCCCGGGCAAGTCGCGCGTGCACCTGGCCCGCGAGCTTGTCGGCATCGAACACGTGCAGGGGCCGTCCTCGGTCATGCGAGATGAGGTTGCTGACATCGACGAGCGCGGAGATGGGTCTGAGCCCGATGGCCTTCAGCCGGTCCTGCACCCATTGCGGCGACGGCCCGTTTTTCACGCCGCGCACATAGCGGCCGGAGAACATCGAACACGCGTTCGCCGCGGCGGGCGGGAAATCGAGCGTGACGGTCTTAGGGCTCGGGAATCTGCCCGGCACCGCTTTCACCGTGCCGTCCTTCAGTGTGCCGATGCCGCTGGCCGCGAGATCGCGAGCAATGCCGTAAACCCCCGCCGCATCGCCGCGGTTCGGCGTGAGCGAGACATCGATGACGGGATCGTTGAGTCCCAGCGCCTTCGCCGCCGGCTCGCCGACCTTGGCGTCGGCGGGCAGCTCGATGATCCCGTCGTGATCGTCGGAGAGAAGAAGCTCGCGGCCCGAACACAGCATGCCGCGCGATTCCACGCCTCGGATGGCGGAGATCCTGAGCGCCTCGCCGGAAACCGGGATGACGACGCCCGGCTTCGCGAATACGGCCTTCATTCCCGTATGTGCGTTTGGCGCACCACAGACCACCTGCACGATGCGGCCGACCGTTTCTCCGGCCGGGGCCGAAGTGACCTCGACCATGCAGAGCTTGAGCTTGTCGGCATTGGGATGTTTCTCGGCCGAGACGACATGGGCGACGGTGAAATCCTTCAGCCGCGCGCTGGCATCCTCGACCGATTCCACCTCCAGGCCGATCTCCGTAAGCCGCGCCGCGATCTCGGCCGCGGTGGCGGGTGTGTCGAGATGGTCCTTCAACCAGGAGAGCGTGAATTTCATCGTTCACCCTCCAACGACAACGGGGAGTGACAATTTGCGTTCATGGAGGCCCTCATCGGCTCAGCCCTCCGTCCAGCGTCGGGATATCGAAGGCCGAGAATCCGTAATGTCTCAGCCAGCGCAGATCGGATTCGAAGAACGGCCGGATATCGGGAATGCCGTATTTCAGCATGGCGAGTCGATCCATCCCGCCGCCGAAGGCGAAGCCCTGATAGACATTCGGATCGACGCCGCACATCTCAAGCACGCGCGGATTGACCACGCCCGAGCCGCCGAGCTCGAGCCAGTCATTGCCGGTGCCGAATTTGATCTGGCCCGGCACGGAACGGTCGCAGCGCAGATCCCATTCCACGCTCGGCTCGGTGAACGGGAAAAAGCTCGGCCGCGCCCGCAGCTCGACCGTGTCGACCTCGAAGAAGGCCTTGCAGAATTCTTCGATCGTCCATTTGAGATGGCCGAGATGGATGCCCCGGTCGACGACGAGAAGCTCGAACTGGTGGAACATCGGCGAATGGGTGGCGTCGGAATCGACGCGATAAGTGCGCCCGGGCGACACCACGCGGATGGGCGGTTTCTGCGTCAGCATCGTACGCACCTGGACCGGCGAGGTGTGCGTGCGCAGGAGATGCTGCGATCCGTCCGCCTGCGGCGCCAGGTAGAACGTGTCGTGCATCTGCCGCGCCGGATGGTCGGGCGGGATGTTGAGCTTGGTGAAGTTGTAGTCGTCGAGCTCGACGTCGGGGCCTTCGGCGATCGCGAAACCCAGGTCGGCGAAGATCGCGGTCAGCTCGTCCAGCACCTGGCTTACCGGATGGATGGTGCCCGCGGGTTCCGGCCGCGAAGGCAAGGTCACGTCGACACGTTCGGAAGCAAGGCGCGCATCGAGCGCCTCATCGGCGAGCGCCGTTCTACGCGCGGCGATGGCGTTCGCGACCGTATCGCGCAATCCATTGAAAACGGGCCCGTTGGTTTTGCGCTCGTCCGGGCTCATGCCGCCCAGCGTCTTCAGCAGCTCGCTGATCGTGCCCTTCCTGCCGAGCGCGCTCACGCGCAGCTGCTCGAGCGCGGCCTCGTCCCGTGCGGCCGCGACCGCGTCGAGGATGTCGCGTTCGAGGGTTTGGATATCGCTCATGAAAGGCCCCTGTCGTTGACGGCTTGAATCACAGCCTTGGGCTCATTGCCAAGACCGGCCGGCTCCGATGGGGGCTTTGACGCGACTACGCCGTGGCAGCGCCGGCCTGATCCACCAGAGCCTTGAAGGCAACGGGCTCCCGATGGGCGAGATCGGCCAGGACCTTGCGGTCGATGTCGATTCCCGCCTTCGCAAGCCCGCTGATAAATCGGCTGTAGGTGACGCCGTTGATGCGGCAGGCCGCGTTGATCCGCTGGATCCAGAGCGCGCGGAAGTTCCGCTTCTTCTCCTTTCGTCCGATGTAGGAGTGCTGGAGCGAGCGGTCGACGGCGGCGTTCGCCGTCGTGATGTTGTTCTTGCGGCGGCCGCGAAAACCTTTGGCCTGCTTGAGGACGCGGTTGCGGCGCTTGCGGGAGGGGACGGCGCGAGGGGCGCGGGACATGGTGCTGGCTCCTTACGCGTAGGGCATCCAGCGCTTGATGCGCCGGACTTCCGAGGACGAGACGGTCGCAGTGCCGCGAAGCTCGCGGATCTGTTCGTTGGACCGTTTGATCATGCCGTGCCGCTTGCCGACCTGGCCGTGCTTGACCTTGCCGCTGGCGGTAAGCTTGAAGCGCTTTTTGGCGCCCGATTTGGTCTTCATCTTGGGCATTTTGCGGATCTCCTTCTGGTCCGGTTCGGCGGGAGGCCGCGGACGTCGTTCGCATTTTGGGTCGCCACGGCATGCCCAGCCGGTCGGCCCGAAAGAGCGCGCGTTATAGGGAAAATCCGCCTGTTTGCAAGCGGGCGGGCAGCCGGGCGGCTCGCGCAAGGCGGCTTGAGCCTCCCAGTCCTGCTTTTGACGGGACGCCAGGCCCTGGCTTCGTCTTGTTGGGGAACCGGCCGCCGAATAGCGTTGGGCACCCTCAGGAGAGCCCAATGTTCGAGGAATTCAAGAAATTTGCCATGCACGGCAGCGTCATTGATCTGGCCGTCGGCGTGATCGTGGGCGCGGCGTTCACCGGAATTGTCAATTCCCTGGTCAAGGACGTCATCATGCCGCCGATCGGCTGGGCGATGGGCGGCATCGACTTCTCGAATTTCTTCATCACGCTGAAAGGGCCCGCTGTGGCCACTCTGGCGGAGGCACAAAAAGCCGGCGCCGTGACGGTCAACTACGGCATTTTCCTGAATGCGATATTCAACTTTCTGGTCGTGGCCATGGCGCTGTTCCTGCTGATCCGCACCATCAACCGGCTGCAGGCTGCGCCGGCCCAGACGCCGGCCGCGCCGCCCACGCCCGAAGACGTCCAGCTCCTGCGGGAGATACGCGACCTGTTGAAAACGCGCGCGTAAACGCCATTTTGCAGCGTGGTAGGCTGCGGCCTGACCGGAAGGATCCCCATCATGGACAAGAACGAACGACCCGTCGGCAAGACGGAAGAAGAGTGGAAGCGCGAGCTTTCGCCCGAGCAATATCGCATCCTGCGCCAACACGGCACCGAGCGCGCCGGCACCAGCCCGCTCAATGCCGAGAAGCGCGAGGGACAGTTCCTCTGCGCCGGCTGCGGCGCGGAGCTGTTCGATTCCCAGACGAAATACGAAAGCGGCAGCGGCTGGCCCAGCTTCTATGCGCCCATGCCCGACGCCGTCGCCACCATCGTCGACAAGAGTTTGGGAATGACCCGCACGGAGGTGAATTGCGCCAAATGCGGCGGCCATCTCGGCCACGTCTTTCCCGACGGGCCGAAGCCAACCGGCCTCCGCTATTGCATGAACGGCGCGGCGCTGAACTTCGAGCCGGCAAAGAAATAGCGCCGATGGACGAGGTGCTCCGGGTCGCGATCTTCGCCGTTCCCGTCATCGTGGCCATCACCTTTCACGAAGCGGCGCACGGTTTTGTCGCGCGCCATTTCGGTGACCACACTGCGTCGGACCAGGGCCGTGTCACGCTCAATCCGATCAAGCATGTCGATCTGCTCGGCACCGTTCTGGTGCCGGCGTTCCTGCTTCTGAACTCATGCGGGGTTCGTTTTCGGATGGGCCAAGCCCGTGCCCGTCGACCCCCGGATGTTCCGCCAGCCCAGGCGCGACATGATGTGGGTCGCGGCTGCGGGCCCTGGCATGAACCTGCTGCTTGCGATCCTGTCGGTCGCGGGAATTTATGTTCCTTCGCGGCTGGGACTCGCCGTCGACGGATGGTTGCTGCAGGCGCTGTGGGCTTCAGTGACCATCAATCTGATGCTCGCCGCCTTCAATATTCTTCCCATCCCGCCGCTCGACGGGAGCAAGGTCCTGGCCGGACTATTGCCGATATCGCTGGCGCGGCCTTACGCGAGACTGAGTTGCTACGGGATGCTCATCGTGCTCGGATTGTTCGTGCTTCTGCCGATCGCCGGGCTGAACATATTTCCATGGCTGATCGGCGGCCCGATCGCCGCGATCGAGCGGCCGATCCTCGCCTTCCTCGATCTTCACACCTAGAGCACGAGCCAATTCGATGAATCGGATCATGCTCTAGGTTCTTGAGCGGACGGCGTGAAGCCTCAGAGATCGCCCGGTATACCCAGGCCATGTGCGCGGGCTTCGGCCTCGGCCGAGGCCAGCTCCGCGCCTTCGGGGCCGTCGAGCGCCTTCTCGGCCTCTTTGCCCAGGGCGGGGATCTTCTTGCGGTTCTTCTTGACGAAGCTCGTCTGGGCCTTGTCGAAGGCGCGCGTCGCGGCGTAGTTGCCTTCGCCGGTATCCCGCTTGGCCGCGCGCTTTGCGGTCTTCTTCTTTGCCTTCGGCTTTGCTTTCGCCGTCACGCGCTTGGCCTTGGTCTTCGCGCGCTTGGCGGGCGCTGCGCGCCGGGCCTTTGACTTCGTCTTCTTGGTCTTCTTCGCAGGCGTCTTCTTCTTCGCGGCGCTGCGCTTTGCAGATTTCTTCTTCTTGCGAGCCATATCCACCTCCAAAAATTCAAACTATCGCGTGAGTGCACAATGAGCAATTCGCGCGAACGTTCCGTTGCGCAACTCACGCCGATACGCGACGTTCTCTCACGGATGCGATGTGCAGGCCAGCAATGATGACGAGACCGACGATCAAAAGTCCGCCGCCGAGCACCAGCGCACCGAAGGCGTCGCGGTCGCTGACCACCCGCGATGCCAGCAGCGGACCGAGTGCGGAGGCGAGAAGCTGCGCGCCGGCGCTCTGCGAGGCGGCTTTGCGCGACGTGTCGGTCTCGATGGTCATGGGCACGAAGAAGGGCAGGATGAACAGCGAAAGTCCGCCCGCCGCGGCATTGGCTGCGATGAACAGCCAGGCCGACGGATGCAGCGTGAAGAGGATCCACGACACGATCAAAAGCGGCGTGACGATGAGGAAAGCCGTCAGATAACGCAGATGCCCGGCGAGCGCCGTGGCCGCGCCCGCGCCCGCGATCTGTGCGATCAGCGACACCCAGAGCGCCGTGCGGGCGACGTCCGCGCTCAGTCCCGCTTCATGGGCCAGGGGTTGGAGATAGATGCCGACAGCCGCGGCGGCCGAGGCATAGACGAGCGTGGCGACCAGAGCGACGATTCCGCGGACCGGCGGCACTCCGGCGCCGCCCTCGCTGCCTGGAAGCGGCGCGTAGCGATCCGGCGCAAACGGGGCGATGCCGACGCCCGCCAACGTCACGGCACCCAACGCGAAAAAGCCGCCATTGGCACCGAAGCGGGGCACGATGAAAAAGGCATAGCCGAGCGCGAGCACAAGTTGGGAGGCCGTGGTCGCCGTGAACAACACGCCGGCCCAACGCGCCGGAACCTCGCTGCGCACGATCATGCCGACGGCGATCCAGAGCAGGATTCCTTCGGGAATGCCCGCGAGCGCGCGTGTGGCGAAGATCGCGAGATGGCTGCTGCCGATACCGCCGAAGTCCAGGCCCGCGAGCGCGAGCGAGGCAAGCACGCCGAGCAGCCGCAACCGCTTAGGCGGCAGCGCGATGGTCGCCAGGGCCGTTGCCGCGCCCATTGTGAGAGCCTCAAGAGCGGCGCAGAGGCCGATCCCGTCCGCGCTCAGCCGGCCTTCGTCCGCCAGCGCGCCAAGAAGCGCCGGCAAAACGCCCGCCAGCATCAGCGAGACGACGCTGAGGCCTATCGCGGCGCCGGCCTGGGAGGCCGTGATGTCCGAGCCGATGGCCTCGTGCACGACGAGGTGATGCCCGGGATTTTCGGAGAGACCGCTCATGTCGGACGCGAATGTGCCGCGGCGGGACGAGAATTGCGAGACACAGTCCGGCCTGGCGGTTCAGCCGGCCGTGACCCTGCTGGTGATTACGATCTTGGACGTCAGGGTGCGGTGCACCGGACACTGGTTGGCGATGCCGAGCAGGCGCGTACGCTGTGCATCGTCGAGCGCTCCCTTGAGCTCGATCGTGCGCTCGATATGGTCGAGCATGACTGTCTTGGTGTCACAGGCTTCGCAGTCCTCGGCATAGTCGCGTGCATGGGTGAGGCGCACGACGATGCGCTCCACCGGCCATTGCTTGCGCCGGGCATAGAGGCGCAGCGTCATCGAGGTGCAGGCGCCCAGCGCCATCAGCAGAAGCTCATAGGGACCGGGCCCAAGGTCGTGGCCGCCATTTGCGTCCGGTTCGTCGGCAGTGAGGTGATGCCGGCCGTCGAGCAGATATTGCGCGAGGCCGCCGTCACCGGTCTCGGCGACGACGACGGTTCCTGGGATGACATCCGGTAACGGGAACGTGCTCATCGTGTTGCTCCGGTCAAAGCGAAGAAGGATCTGCGAGCAGATCCTGTGTCTCTGGATGATTTTTCATGTAGGCATGAATGAAGGGACATTGCGGGACCACCTTCCAGCCCTTCGCTCGCACCAGGGCGAGTGCGCCTTTCGCCAGCGCCGAACCGACGCCACGGCCGCCGAGCACGTCGGGTACGACGGTGTGAATGAAGGTGATGATGCCGGGCTCGCGGCTGTAGACCGAATAGGCGGTCATGCCGTCGACGTCGAGCTCGAAGCGATGGCGCGCTTCGTCGTCGCGCACTTGCGAAGGGTCGACGGCCGGGTTGGCGCCGTCAATGTCCGCCATGGTCATGCTTGCGGTCGCTCGCGATTGGTTCTCTCCATGCATTCTAAGACAGGTTGGGCTTGGCTTGAATCACAAACCGCCGTCACCCCGGCGAGCGCTGCGATGGCAGAGCGAGGTCAAGGGGACCAGGCGCGGCGCACGTCGGCGCGCTGATGGACTTTGCCGCTCGCTGGTCCCCGCGTTGAGCGGGGATCGCTTACCAGGTTTTCCCCACCTGCTTCCCTCGCCGGGAATGACGTGGCGAAACCTCAGATCTGCGCGTGTGCGCGGAATCCCAACACGGAAACCGGCCCGCGATCGCGGTTGTAAGCCGGGTTGACGATGAACTGATAGTCAGCGGTCAGCCACAGATATTTCGTGGCGGCAAGGTCGTAATAGGCTTCCATGATCCGCTCGCTCCCCGGATGCGGCAGCCGGCCGTCGCCGACGAGAATGCCCAAGCCGCCATCGTTCAAATAGGTCTCGTGCTCGCGCGCGATGCCGTTGATCAGAAAGGCGATCCCGACCGTGTCGTCCTTCCGCCCCCAGCGATTGCCGCTGACCGATACGCCCCCCGACGCGGCCTCGTCGGCATCGATGAACTCGAACGGTTCGCGGCTCGGGTCGTCGTAGCCGGCGCGGGCGAAGACGCCGACATCGTCGGTGAGCTGCTGTTCGAAGGTCAGTCCGACCCCGGCGCGCTCGTGCATGTGCCGGACAAGCGCGACGCTCGGCGGGCGCGCCGGTCGCCTGGGCCAAGGCGATGGCATCGCTGAACAACCCCATCCTTCCATGCGTCAGGAATGCACTCAGATGCAGCTTGCCGCCCTGTCCCCAGAGCGTATGCCGTTCCTCGAGCTCGGTGATGAATTGAAACTGCCGCCCCAAGGTCAATTCCAGCACCGTGCTGTTGGGCACGTCCGAGAGATCGAACAGTCCCGCGCGCACTGTCCACCAGTCCTGATACCACTCGATGGCGCCGCCATAGGTGTAACCCCAGGCATTGGCGGCGTAGTCGAACGTGGCGAGATCGGTGAGCGCCCAATTGAGAAAATTGTTGCGCGGATCGCCGGTGTAAGCGGTGTGGTCGAACACGTCGGTCACCGCGAATTTTCCGAAGGTGATGACAATGCGATTGCTGGTCTGGCTCCCGCCAAGCTGGTTCAGGTCGGGGTCGACGTTTTGGACGTCGCCGCCGAGGTCGATGGTCTGGCGGAGGAAGAGGCGCGGCAGCTTGGGATAGGGCGTCGACTTGCCGATCTTGTAGGCCTCACCGCTCGGAAAGCCGGCAACGCCGAGCGTATTGCTGAGCCCGAAACCCTGGTCGAGCTCGCCATTGACCCAGGCCTCGCCGCCGTCCCACAGCCGAGCACCGAGATAGACTGTGACGTCCGCCGTCTCGTTGCCGCGGCTCCCCGGATCGAGACTGTTGGCGCCGCGATACGGCGAGCGGAAAGCGGGATGATACTGGTCGACGAACGTCGCCTGGCCGTGGATGGCCCAGTCTTCGGGCGCCGGATTCGCATCGGGCGCGTCGCCGGCGGCGGCCGGCCGCGGCAGGGCAATGAATATCGCCGCCCCGATCAACGCGGTTGCGCGGACGCGGGTTCTTGTTGGCTGCTGGCTGATCGAAGACACGGACCCCTCCGCCGAATGTCGTTCCACAGTTTTGTGCAGCTTGCGTGTAGGTCCCCGCCCAATTGCCTGCCGCGCGCGATGGGGTCTATATACCCCATGGGGTATATTTCCAGTATCCCCTGGGGGTATACGGCAACGCCAAAATGACGCACGCGATCCAGGAAAAACAGAAGCTGCTCAATCGCATCCGCCGTCTGCGCGGACAGATCGACGCCATCGAGCGCGCGCTCGAGGCGGAAAGCGAATGCGGCGAGGTGATGCGGCTGCTGACCGCGGCGCGCGGCGCGATCAACGGCGTGATGGCCGAGGTCGTCGAGGATCATGTCCTCGCCCACATGATCGACGACGATCGCAAACCCTCGCGCCGCGAACAGGAAGCGGCCGACGAGCTTCTCGACGTCCTGCGCGCTTACATCACGTGAAGCCGCACGTCAGGGTGGGCTGCTCCGCGCCGCAAGGCGGGACAAGCGCGAATGGCCTTTTTCTCGAAAGGCAAAGCAACGAAGCGGGCAACGCGTGGTTATAGGGCTGAGGGAGCGCACTGGCGCTCTCCCTATCCTGCGCTATTTCCCTTCGGAACCTCGCGCGGGCCATACCACAAGGCAATCCCTATGTTGAACAAGACGAGCATCTTGCTCGGCGCCGCCGCGATTTTCGCGCTGAGCGCCGGCGCAGCCTCTGCCGATTTGTCGGACCACAGCAATGCCGGCATGTCCGTCACTGTGACCGATCCGAACCAGCAGGATTACGGCAATGGCTACAATTACGGCTATGACGACGGCTATGCGCGGCGCAACCGCGATGCGCATTATCGCTCCGACATGTATCGCGTGCAGCCCGCGAGCGCTGTGTCCGTCGACATGAACGGCATCGCTTTCGGATACCGCGACGGCTACTGGGACAATGGCCATCAGTGGCACCACTGGCGCCACAACTCCGATCTCCGCAACTATCGCGAACAGTCGGGAAGCAATTTCCACAACTGGAAGCACAACCGCGACGGCAATGACGGCTGGCAGCAGTAACGAGCGCCAGCTGGCGGGCGCGGCCGGAGCACAGATGATGCGCCGGTCGCAGCACCCGCTTGCAGACGACAACGAGATGGCCGCCAGCCTGTCCCGCTGGGAAAACGAAGGCGGCGCGTCAGGCGGCGAAGATGGATGGAATTCCGAAATACTGGAACGATGAAGGCGTGGCCGAAATTGCTATCGGCACGCGCGCCTTCCATTGCATCGGCGCATCCCCGCCCATGGATCACCCGCATGTCTATCTCAACATGGGGGAGCAGGCGGATATCCTCTGCCCCTATTGCGGCACGCGGTTTCGATTCGACGCGGGCATGAGCGGCGACGCCGACACGCCGGCGAATACCGGACCGCGTGACGAAGGCTTCATTCCGGGCATTCGCTGAACGGTCGCTGAGATTCGGGGCAGCGGACTTGAATGATCCGCCGCGCGCCGTCAGCTTTCTATTTCCCCAGCAAAAATGCTCCGAACGTGCCACAGCAAAAACCAAGAGGAACAAGTACAAGGGCCATCTTGAACAGAGCCCTCTGCGAGTTGCGAAAACTCGCCCATTTGACTCCTCTCGCCTTTTCCTCGGAGGCCCGCCTAGCCCACGGCACAAGCCACATAAGCGCGTTACTCACCATTAACCCCAGCGGCACAGCTGCGAGCATCGGCACCAGGAATACGAGCGCCTGCGCGAACGTCAGTGATCCGCCAGTGATTGCCTTGAGTTGGACACCATCGGCCGGGTAGATCGCGACGTGGAGCCATACGAAAAATTTGCTAAAGGCAAACCAGAATAGACCTATTGCCGCAAAGCCGACTGGGAGAAAAATCAAATCCCAAACCGTCTTTGACTTACGCTTTCTCTCTGCCGCTCGATCCCAATAACCGGCTGAGAAAACCTCTTTGGCTATATTCTTTAGCGTTGGATCGTCGTTCGCCATAAAGCCTCTTCCCCGCGCAAAGATTGCTCAAGGCAGCGTCAGCTTGGCAAGCGCACATTCCAATGGGAAGGCATCTAATCCGGCGAACTGGATTGATGGAATACACCAATACAATTTTCTAAGAGGCGCGCGCGCAGCCGCATGGCCCGCCAACCGATGCGGCGCGAACCCTTCGCCAGCCCTCCTACACTAAAGCTTTTGGAGGGCATCCTGCTTCGCACGAAGTAGGGCGTCAGTCCTGCGAAGCCCGGAGGGCGAAGCAGGATGGCGCACCCGAAAGGATTCGAACCCCTGGCCTCTGCCTTCGGAGCAATTTAATCTGCCCTTCGACGCTTTACGATGGGTTTCGCTCCGATGCGCTATGTTGCTGTAATCACTAAACAAATTGAAATTTCGGCTCGCCTGACGTACCCTCGAACACGCTCCGACTTGCGTCCTGCTGCTTACGTGGTGCTTACGCGAGAATGGGAGTTTGGACGGGAGAATTCCCATGGCTAAGCTCACGAAGCGGCTCGTCGATGCCGCCGAGTCCCTCGAGAAAGACTACGTCATCTGGGATGACGAGCTACCAGGTTTCGGCCTGCGCGTCTTCGCTTCTGGCAAGCGCAGCTACGTCCTTCAATACCGCGCCTTGGGCCGCTCGCGCCGCTACACCATCGGCTTGCATGGCGTCTGGACGGCCGAAAGCGCTCGGCAGGAGGCGAAGGTCCAGTTGGGCCGCGTTGCTCAGGGCGACAACCCCGCCGAGGAGCGCCAACTCGATCACAAGGCCATCACGGTCAAGGAGCTCTGCACGCTCTACGTCAATGACCTGAACGCAGGCCTCATCTTGGGGAAGGGCGGGCGGCCCAAGAAACCGACGACCGTGGGGACGGACACCGGCCGCATCGAGCGGCACATCATCCCGCTCCTCGGGACGCGCCGCGTGAAGGACCTAACCAAGGCCGACATCAACAAGGTCCTGAAGGACATCATGGCCGGCAAGACGCGAGTCGCCGTCAAGACGAAGAAGCTGCGCGGCAAGGCGATCGTCCGCGGCGGCGCCGGAACGGCCACGCGAACCGTCGGGCTCCTCGGCGGCATCCTCACCTATGCGGTCGAAGCTGGCATCATCACCACCAATCCTGCCCACGGCCTGCGGAAGCCGAAGGACAATGTCCGCACCCGCCGGCTCACGGAAGCGGAGTATCGGACGCTGGGCGAGATGCTGCGCACGGCTGAGAAGGATGAGAAGTACGCGACGACCGTGGAAATCATTCGTCAGATCGCGCTAACCGGCTGCCGCCGGAGCGAAATGATCGGCCTCATGTGGACCGAAGCAGATACCGATAGGAGCTGCCTGCGGCTGATCGACAGCAAGGAGGGCACCTCGGTCCGTCCTATCGGACTGCCCGTCGTCGAGTTCCTCGAAGCGCGTCAGAAGACAGCCTCCGGCACATATGTCTTCCCTGGCTACGGCGACGACAACGCGTTCGGCAGTTTCCCCAACCACTGGGAGCAGATCTTCAAGGACTCGCCGCTCTCGGATGTCACGCCCCACGTCTTGCGACATAGTTTTGCGAGCGTCGGCAACGATCTCGGCTTCACCGAGGTGACGATCGCGGCGCTGGTCGGCCACGCCAAAGGTTCCGTCACCAGCAAATACATCCACACGCTCGACACGGCCCTCATCATGGCTGCGGACACGATCGCGGGCTACATTGAGGGCCTGCTCGACGGGAAGGAATTCAAGCAGACCGCCTATGCTCTTGATCGCAATTCCCGAAAGGCGGCGCTCGCACGGTTCCTGAGAAAGGCCGAGGGGGAAGATGTGGCCGAGTTCCGGAGAGGAAAAGCGCCTTGCTGCCTAGGAAATAGCTCTATTTCCCGACCCGCACGGAATGAAACGGAGCAGGAAATCGTGCTGTCGTCGAGTCGTTTCCGAAACGCGTCTGCGCTTAGCGATCGGCCGTATCAAGAGCAACTGCCTTCCGCCGTAATGAAGCCGGGGTTGAACGTCGAAAAGTCGCGCAGCTGAGGCACAGCTCGAACGTACGCAAGGTCGACCAAGTTCATATCGATCAGCCTGTGCAGGGCGCCGCCGTGCAGGAGGCGTAACACCTCAGCGAGCACGAGCGTCGCAGCAACCGCACCCACGAACGGAGCACCGACCGCCTTGCCTGCCAGCAAGGTCACGCCGCAACGGTCGAGGGAGCCCTCGTCGAGCATCTTGCGATAGGCTGCCGCATCGACCGCTGATTGGCTGCCTTCACCTTCGTCTTTCCACAGCGTGCTCGCCGACATTTCGCCGGGCAGTGTGTGAATCAGCAGGCTACGGAAATCTTGATGCCCGCGACCCAGCCCGGCTTCGACGACGAAGTCGAAGCCGACCTGGTCGAGCGCGCGTCGTCCTACGGCATTGTCGAGGCCACACAACGCGATCGACGGTTCATTGTGGTGACGGCGGCAGGTTTCATCGAACAGCCGCTCGGTAATCGCGGTGGCGAATCCTCGCCGTTCCGCCCATTTGGCGGTAACGCGCGTCTTCTTTTCGCCAAGCATCGTGCGGTCCGAGAGGATCGAGGTGCTTTCGGTCGAGGGGGTGATCACATCGACGTCCTGGAGGAGCAGTTCGACCTTCGAGTCGGCCGCGTAGGGCAAAAGCCCGAGTCCCCAGAGATAGGCCTGGCCGAGATGCCCAAGGCCGATGAGCCAGAGGCGGGACGGTAGATAGGAGAGCTCCGGCGCGCTGGCGTCGCACGACATCCAGTCGGTCGACCGCGACAGGTTCCAGAAATTGAGTCCGGCGGTTCGCTTTCCGGCGAAGGGACTGTCGCCCGAAAGATGGAGGAATGCTTCGTTGATCGCCAATGCGGCGGCGAGCATCGGCGCCATAGCCATCGGGCCGATCTCGCCGCGATCGGGACCTTCAGCGTGACCGGGCACGATCCCGCCGCGCCAGCCATCGAATACCGCCCTGATCGAGAAGCCGTCTGACTTTTGCTTGGCCAGACCGCCGATCGCGATGAGCGGGATACCCGCGGTCGCTGGCCCTGGCGTGCCGCCTGCGGCCGCGACGGCGAGCCGGAGCGTCGGGCCGGGGGACACGGGAACGTTCAGCGGCACATCAAGGTCGCCCTCGACGGTTACGCCGCCGAGAAGACGCGCCGGCCGACCTCCACTGCGGTCAGTAGCGCGGCCTGATGATGACGATCGATCGCCTCGTCCGGTCCTATGGACAAGACGATCCGGTAGCCGCGCAGCATGGCCTCGGCCTCTTGACAGGCTTGCGACCGTGCCATTGTCCATGGCGCGCTTGGCGAGCCGATGCATCTCGTCGGCAGGGGTAAAAGTGTTCATCGCAATCCTCAAAATCCAATCTTGAAGAATTGGCGACGCTGAACACGCGGCACGGTGTGCCAAGCGCCGCCGCCGAGGTAGCGGTAGATGCCGATGTCGTCGTGCTGGATCGGCTTGCGCGCGAAGCGCGGGAGATCAGCGCGATATGCCCGGCCTGCGAGACCATGGGATAGGCGCGATCTGAGTTGCTCTGCCCGGAATCGCCGGGATGGACATGCACATCGGCGACAACGGTCAGACCGCGCTCCCGGCACATCGCCCACAGCCGCCCGAAATACTTGCCGTCGAAGCGGACGATGCCGGTGTCGAGACTGTGCGGATCGAGATCGTCATACAGGACGAAATCGCTGATCCGCGCGACACCATTCGCGTCGGCATAGCCGAGCAGGAAGGCGCCGCTTTCACGGCTTTCGCCCCGCCCACGCTCGCGAAGTCGCGCGGTCAACCGCCTCCACAGAAACCAGGCGCATGACAGCTCACGCTGCGGCGCGAGCAGCCGGTTGATAATCGCCGCAATTGAGAAGTTCATGCACAATCTCCAGATACTGTGTGATGCCGCGCTCGGGACGCCAGATCATCGTGGGTGTTTCGGTGCGCCAGTTGTCGTGTCCCTCCCGGCTGACGCGGTCGCATGGCAGATACAGCGCGGTGCCTTCCTTCCAGTCGGGCCGAAACACCGCGCCGACACGACCGCCTTTGCCGCGCGGCCATCGGTCGAAAGGCAGCGGCACGTTGCGCTCCGCGTCCCAGGGGCGTGCCGTCGGTGCGAGCGCGGGATAGCCGCTGCAATCGAACCTCAGGACGTATTCCTGACCATCGATGGCCGAGACGCCGAGCAGCACGACCGGCCAGGTGATCGAGATCAACCGGAAGCGGCCTTCCGATTGTGCGAGCCGAAATGCCGGTCGGGCAAGATCGGCTCGGAGGGCCCGTTCGTCGGGCCCTGCCGGTACCGCGATGCTCATGCGACAGCCCAGCCGTTCACCTTCGGCGTGGTGACGAGGTCGAACTCGACCTTGCACTTCGGACAGGATGCAAGCGTGCCGATATGCGTGCCCGGATCGGGCTGATCGGTCGTGCCGGCGATCTGTAGGTGGTGGTGGCTCGCTTCCTCTTCGGTCATGCCGAACTTGCGGACCGTCGCCCAGTGCTTGACGCGGGCGACCGTCGCACCCGGCGCGAACTCGTGCCGCACGGTCTTGTCCTTGAAATGGACGATGACCTCGATCGTGCGGCAACGATGCACATGCGCCTTAATGCCGGCGCGGCCGGCCTTGTCGCGAAGCTTAGCGTTGCCATCGATCGGCTCGTCCTCGTCTTCGAGGAACAGGACGATCTCGCCCGCGATGGCATGTTTCCCGGCGATTGCCGCCTGCAACGCGGCGAACGTGGCTTCGGCGTCGAATTCCAGATGCTCGAGCGCGCCGACGCCCTCGCCCTGATAGTAGATGTCGATGATCTTCATGTCCCAACCCTTTCGGTGGCGAGAGGGCGGGCCCGATTGCCGTTCCTGTCGCTTCTGCCGGGCTAATTCCGGGTCGCGAGCAAAACCGGAACCGGGCTGGGAAAAGAGATTCTACGCGATGGCGAGCGGACCTTGCGGAGCCGATGCGCAGATGAAGAAGTGCGGACAGCGCGGACAGCGGAAGGAATCCGGATCGGGAGGAAACAGCCCAGCTGCGATGCCTGCGAGGATTTTCTCGACGGCCGTGTCGTTGTCGCCCGCCTTCTTTGCTTTGGGCGGCGGCACGTCTTCGACGCCGCTGTCACTCGGATGCACGGCCTCGACCACGGCTCGGGGCCCGAAATTCTGCGCGGCTGCGCGTTGGTAGAGCGAGTATTCCAGCTTACCGAATTCGGTCTTGCCCCGCTTGCCGGTGCGCACCTTGCGCACGACGATGACACCGTCGTGCCGCTCCGCGATCTCGTCCGGAGTGACGATCACCTTTCCATTGCGGTAGTTGATGGCGAGCGGAGACGCCTCACGAAATCGTCGGCCGGCTCCGGCCCTGATCAGGCCCTCGATGATGGTGTCCGCGAGCGTGCGATAGTCGGCGACATAGGGACTGTCGTGCGGGGCGCTGGTCTTCCAGATCGCATCGAACGCGTCCTGGGCGGCCTTCAGGTCGGGTGATGCGCTGACCCGCGCCTCCGCAAGCCAGTCGATGAATTCGTAGATGCAGGCGTGCGTGCGCTCGAATGGCGTCGTCCGCCGAGCCGTGCCGATGCCCAGAACATGGGTGTAAAAGAAGCGCAACGGGCAGCTCTCGTATGCCGAAACATGCCTGTGCGTCCGCTCCCATTCATCCGCGATGGTGATCTCGATGCGGCGCGGCGGACGCGGGGGCAAATGGATCGTGGCGGGAGACGCGATCGAGCGCAGGCTGCCGGCGATCCGCGCCAGATAGTCCGAAGGGTTGCGCGCGGCGCCGTTCGCCTGCTGCCGATAGCCATAGAGGCGCAGATGGGTGCGCGCGCGCGACATCGCGACAAAGAACAAACATTCCTGCTCCTGCTTGTGGGCGCGCTCCGCCTCTTGCAACACGGTGCCGATCGCGCCCTCGATCATGCCCTCCGGCACAGGACATGACAGGCCGCGATAGCTGGCGGGAATGCCGGTCTTCACGAAGCCTGGAATGTGAACCGCTTCGAACTCGAGGCCTTTGCTGCCATGCACGGTCATGAGGCGCACAGCGTTCATCTGCAAAGCCGCGTCAGGCACCTGACGCAGATCCCGCTCTTCCGCGAGCAGGACGAGATTGCGAACGCGATCGAGGAGCGTCTGCACCGGCGAGCCCGTCGCCACGGGGCTTTGGTCGCGCAAGAAATTGAGGAATTGCCAGATGGCGATCGCCCGCATGCGGTCGCCGATGCCCGTGCCGGAAGCCATCCTGCGGACGAGATCGGTGCGGTCGAGGAGGAAGGTCGTCGCCATGCCCCAGGGCGACGCCGAAGCCTTCATGCCCTTGAGGTCGCCGGCGAGTTTCGTGACGCCTTGGACCCCGGCTGGCGAAAGGCCTACGATGCATGGGAGTTCATCCAGATGGAGGATGGCCGGCTTCTTGTTGGCTCGCAGGTGGTCGAGCAGCCGCTTCACATCCTGCGCCGGGATCGCATATCGCTCGATGCTGGCGATGCGGACCAGGCCTGCCCCGAACCGGTCGGCCGCAAGGCTCAGGACGCTGAGCAGATCGCGCACCTCCTCGCGCTCGAACAGGCTGCCGAGATGAAGGACGGGAATGCCGCGATCTTCGAGCGCCTGGGCGATCTCGTTCAGCCTGTCATTCGTGCGGCAGAGGATGGCTTGATCGCGAAGGACGATGCCGCTCGCCTCCAATTCTCGAACGCTCGCGGCGATACCGGCGGCCTCATCGGCAGGATCGTCGAGCGTGCGCAGTTCGGGCTCCGCCTCACCGACGCCGCGCTCGGCCTTCAAGGGCAGGTTCGCGAGCTCTGGCGGCAATGGCATGCCTGCGGAGAAGCCGCCGAATGCATCCAGCACTTTCTGGGTCGATCGGTAGCTCAAGCCCAGCTGACCAAGTCTGGCGCCGGGGAAGTCCGTCCCGAAGGAAGCCATGTTGGCGGAGGACGCGCCCCGGAAGCGATAGATGGACTGGCGAGCGTCACCGACCGCCCAGAGATTCTCGCCAGCGCCAGCCATGGCTTTCACCAGGCGGACGCTGGCGCGGTTGACGTCCTGATATTCATCGACGAGCAAATGTCGGTGGCGTAGACGCACCGCGTTGCGCACCGCTTCGTCCTGCTCGATGAGTAAGGCCGGCAACATGATGAGATCGCCGAAATCCACTGCGCCGCGGCTGCGTTTCGCGTCTTCGTAAAGTTCGTAGACCGACGCGATCTCAACGCATTTCGCGGCGAGATCCGTAGCCTTTTCGTCCATCGGGTCGGCGTTCTTCGCCATGGCTTCCGCCAGACGCCGGTATTCGGCGGGCGTTACGACTTCGTCCTTGGCGCGGGAGATCGCTTGCAAAATTTCGCGCAACACGACGACCGGGTCCCAGAGATTGCGATAGTGCCGGAGCGGCAGGGTAGGAAGAATTTGCTCCAGCACCGAGATCGCATCGCTGCGGTCGAACAGCGTCGGGTCCGACGGCAGCGCGAGCTTCTCGTGAAATCGCCTGACGAGATCGAGGCCGAAACCGTGGAAAGTCCCGACCCACATTTGGGCCGCATCCTCTCCAACAGCCTTGGACAGGCGCTCGGACAATTCGCCGGCCGTCCTGTTCGAAAAGGTCAGCACAAGCATGGATGGCGGATCTACGTCGTCCGCGATGAGGGTCTCGACCCGCCGAACAAGCGTTCGGGTCTTGCCGGTCCCAGGACCCGCGCGCAGCAGATAGGGCGTATCACGATGGCGCGCGGCGTCCTCTTGCGCTGGATCCTCCGTGAAAATCGGCTTCGATTTGCTGGCGGTCGGCTCGATCTTCGGCAAGAGCAGCGCGTCCAGGATTTGCTGCCGCACGAGCGGAACCGGCAGGCCGGTCGCCGCTGCGATATCGGCCGCCGACATGGCCTGCTCGACGTGCATGTTCCGCGCGAGGTCGCGCGGAAACAAGAACTCGCGCGCGAAAACGTTCGCTTCCAGTTCTCGCCGCTCGCGCGCGCCGTAATCTTCCACTTTTTGGAGCCCGACAGGAGCGGACTTCGTCGAACGCGATCGGTCGATGTCGCTGGCGCTGCAACAGCTCGACATCGTATGGACGGCGACGTGGCCGATCTCATGGCCGACAAGAAGCGCGCGATCCGCGTCCGAGCCCTTGTTCTCCGCACAGATCGTGCGGCTCTGCTGGTCGAAAACCGCACGGCCACCATTAAGCGCCGTATTGCCTGGCTCTAAAAACGCCAACTCTATGCCGTAATGCCTGATTGCGGCATCGACGAGCGTCAGCGGCTTCAGCGCATCGACGCCGCGGGCCACGAATTGGTCGTGCAGCCGTGCGGCAACGACCCGTATGGTTTCGAAGGCATCCATGTGCGCCTCACATGTCCAAAAGATGCCGTTGCTGTTCAGGCGTCAGGCCGAGCTTCGGACTGCTTCCTCGAACGTCTCGCGTTTTTGAGCGACAGGCTTGCTGTTGGATTTATGGAGTTGCTGGGCGTTGACCGTCGGCCCGGAGAGCACATGCGCCATCAGCGCTTCGACAGGGACATCGAGGCCGGCGGCCGCGTTCCTACAAAAGCCGGGACGCGCATATAAGCTTTCGGGATCAATCCTGCCGTCTCGAAGTTTCATGACGAATATCGAGTTGGCGCCAAGCGTCTTTGCATACGCTTGAAACCCTTCGGTGCTGAGAGACGTGAAGGGGTTGGCGAACGCGATTGGCGCTTCAGACAATCCTTTCTTTTCCAGCTCGAACGAGATGTTCTGGAAGTGACTGATGGCGCGTGAGACCGCCGGGCTGACCGCTCCGTCGGCAGCCTCGTCGCCTTCCTTGTCGCCAAGGGTTTCCGAATTCAGCGCAAGCTGTACGGCAAATTCGGTCAAGGCTACAGCGTGCTGCGGATGTCTGCGAACGAACGCGTCGAGCGTCTTTGGATTGGGTGTCGGCATGGCGAGGGCGAGCGCATAGAGCACATCACTCTCGTCCTTCGTACCAGTGGTCATCATGGTCAACTCTCCTTCTGGAATGTCTTGAGTTTGACCGCCACCTTGGCGAGCCGCTTGTTGATGGCCCGGCGGCCCACGCCAAGAATTCTGAGCAGCGGTTACTTCGTCCGGGTCATCCGATTCGATCGTGTAGCCTTCGATCAGCACCAGTCTGACGGTCTCCCGGTCCTCCGGGGATAAGGTCGCGAGGAATTTGCCGACCTGCGCCAGGTAGACGTAATTGTCCTGCTGCGCCGGGCTGCGTGCAGCCTCCGACAGTTTTGCGAGTGTGTTCTCGTGGTCGAGCGGGCGGCCTTCTTCGTCCTTTTCCTGACCGATATCGACGAAGATCTTCTTGCGCGCATTGTCCTTGCGGATCTGCTTCCACCAGAGAAACTGGAACGCCTGATTGAAATTAACCTCATAATAGTCGAGGGCGGCGCTGTCCTCGTTAGTGCCGATGCGCGCGAACAGCACGTTGAATTTGAACATCACCTCGTCGCGAAGGCTGCCGGCGTCTGTCCGGCTGCCATCAGGGATTGCCCGCTTCAGCCGCGCCTCACAGCGCGACATGAAGTGGACGTAAAGCTTGCTTTCCGACGACTTGTCCTTTTTGAGCCTGGCCTCTCGCATCAGATGGAGCAGGCATTCCATCGGCATGTAGTCGGTGTCACGGACGTTGCGGATCGCCGCCCGTCGCAAGACCCTCTCGGGACTCTGGGCCAAGGCCTCGTCGATGCAGGCCTCGATCTCGGGCCGGCGGGTGCAGAACCCGCCTTCGTCCATTTTTTTGTTCAGAGGTCTCGCCATTTACCGCCTCGCGCGCGCAACAGTGGTGTTCCGGCGTTCACGTCTGGCCCGCCTCAACACCCCCATAATTCCGGGAGGAACCCAGACCCGGAACCACGCCGATCGAAAAATTCTCATGCGTATCTGCGATTGAATGGCTCTTGCGTGGCACCTGCAAGAAGTGGCATGAAATTTGCAATGAATCAGTGCCTTACTGCAAACTGGTGCACTCTCTCAATTCAACGGCGCTATTTGCTGAAGTTGCGCGAACAAGATTTCGCCGCCTCCATCCATAGACACCGATGTGCGGCAACATCAATTATATATCAATTCGATTCCCTGATGAAGGGCGCGACGTCCGCCTTTTCAATAACTTACGAAATCAGCGCGATCAGCAATCTTTGCCCCGGAAACAGAATTGGCGCACCCTTTGCCAAGATCTAACATCAAAGCCGCCGAAAGCGCCCAATTGAGCCGATTTCTCGCGGCAACAAGACCTTATTTTGGAAGCCGATGGGATTGCGCGACAATGGCCGGCGCCGGCGCCTTGGCGCCCGTGCTGGGAACAAGCGCGTCATGGCGGCGTGGAGCGGCCGGGCGGCGGCGGGTTCGGCGCGCTAGGGCAGCCGACCTCGGCTTCCAACGAGAGGCGTCGTTTGCGCCGCGGCGATGGGCGCCCGCTGGGGCCTGACCCAAATCCAATGCGCGCTGCCGCGGCGCAAGCACGAGTTTGGCGCTGCCGCTAGAACGAGGCTAGACGGCCCGTTCGCCGCCGCGCAGCGTTGGCCTCGAGGGTCAGATCAGCTTCAGCGCCGTCTCGGCCGCCGCGCGATCGAAATAGACGGGTCCTGCGGTCTTCTTCGGCCCCTGGGGCTGAACGCCCCGGCGCTGCAAGAGCAACAAGATCTCTTTGCGCGATTGCGGAAGCCGCCGATCGATCTCCCCAATAAGGACGAAAGCGAGTTCGAACGTGGCAACCGTTTGCGAATCGAACACCGGGGTTCGCCGACCCGCCTTTCCCTTCAGAGTGATTTGCGCCGACATGCGCCGGTTTCTGCAAGCTGTTTGGCGACCTGCAATGGACAGCCAAGGCGCTCGGCGAGCCTGGCGATGCCGACCACCTTCAGCGAGCCGGCGTCCGGCGGTCGCGGCCGGGTACGCTGCTCTTCGAGGTCTTGAACGCCGAGGACGACGCTCGGCAGGCCGAACGTCGTCTTCGAGCAGCCCACGCGCCTCTAGCTTGCCTTCCTGCAACAGCCGCATCGCTCTCGCCACTGCGAATGGCGGGTCAAGAGCCGACGTTTTGGTCAACAGCACCTCGTCGGCGGCGGCAAAATCGACCGGCGGGGCGTCGCCTGCGAGCTCTCCGATCAGCCGTTTCAGGTCCGCCTCGAGATAGATCGCTCGACGTCCACGGCCGGCGAATGGCTCGATGATCTCCGCGGCGCTCAGCCGCTTCATCAGCGGCGGATCGATGGCGAGCAGCGCGCGCGCCTTGGCGTACGTTAGGGCCTGGCGCAGCACGGATGCGATACGTCTCGAGGTCAGTGTTATCGAGGACATCGTCGGGCGTCGCGTAGACGCGCCGCCGCTGGCTCGGCATGGCCTTCAGCTGGTTATAGACCAACTGGACTTTCTCGATCGGCGCACCGAGCTGCTCGGCGGCCTGGCGGAGCGACAAGCGCCCCCGGTCGTCAGTCTTGCCGCGCAGAAGGGCCTGGCGTTCCGACACCCGGGTCTTTTCCAGCGCTTGCGTCTGGAAGAACTCGAGCAGCTCCTCGACCGCCGGGTCGGTTTGGCGCGCCGCGAGCCAGGCGTAGAGCGGCCCATAGGCCTCGACGGGGCTGGGCAGCGGGCCGCGCGCGGCAAGCCCATGGAGACGCCCGTCGAGCGCCCGCGCCAGCGCCTCGGGCCCGGCCTGAAAGTAAGCGAACCCGGCCCGGCGCAGGCCATGGCGATCGAGCGGCTCGGGCCAGAGGCCGAACGCCTCGCGGGTCGAGGGCGGCGGCGGCGCGGTCAAAGCGCCGACGACCTGGCACGCCTGAAGCGCAAGGCCGAGCGGCATGGCGCGCAGCAGTTCGGGCTCGGAATTGGAAATGAGGCCGCCGAAGACGAGCCGCACGCCAAGGAAGCGCGACAGCGCGACCTCTTCGTCGTCGGCCGGGACCGCCAGCGGCTCAGAAAGGCCGGCGTCGGAGGCGAGAATGGCGCCGAGCGTCCGCTCCGTCGCCGACGCGTCGTCGGCGTCAAAGGCGTTGACGAGTTCGACTGCGTGGACCCCACAGGCGCGCACGTCGTCGAGGCCCCACCAAAATCGCAGATGAGCGCGAAAGTTTGGCCACCCTGGGAGGGTCTCGCGATCCTTGGCGAGGCAATGCGGGCAGACCTTGGGCGTCCGGTACGACCAGTCGCGCGCCCCGACGGCCTCACCGTTGACGGCCCAGTCGCCGTTTTGAGTTGGTGCGAAGGTCGACGCGAGGAAGACGTCCTCGGGCAGGTCGACCAGGCGGGCGATCGCGCCCTGCGCCTCGCCGCGCCAAACTTGGGTCTCCGACAGATCGGGCGCGTAGTCGGTCAGGAACGCCCTGATCGAGGCCTTGCCGTGCAGGCGGGCGAGCCGGCCGACATAGCCGAACAGCGGCTCGCCCTCGAAGGGAAACACGCGCAGATTGAGGGTCTGCGGATCGATCCGCATTGGGGTCAGCAGCACGGGGCGCACCTTGGGTCGGCCGGGACCGGCCAAACGCCTCGCTTGGCGATCGCGCCCGGGCATGTCGCCGCGCCATCCGCAGCGAGAGCGAGAAAATCCGTCATCAGCGCGTCAGGGATGGAAGCCGACTGGCCGAAACCGCTTGCGGGTTCGGTTCACGACAGCCCGACCGCGCGCAGCGCGGGGACGCCTGAATCCGTTTCTCCCACGCTTACTGGTTCTGCCTGAAGGATCTGTAGCCATCATTTCAGGCCTCGCCCATTGCCGGTCAGCGAGATTTCGTCGTCTCGTCTCGTCATCCTCATCCTCATCCTCATCCTCCCACGCGTCATCAGAGATCGGAATGGCGTTGTCGAGTTCGGTGATCAGGAAGGGGTTGACGTCGTCAATCACATTGTAGCGGCGCCTCAGCACGTCGGCGAACAAGGCGTCGTCGAGACGCGGCCGCGCCTTCTGGTAGGCCTCTTCCGCCGCCCGGTAGATCAGCTTGGCGATTCGCCCGCGATGACCGTTCGAAGCCAGCCAGAAGCGCTCCGGCCGATCTTCATCGCCCAGGCCCGAGCGTTCCGGCAGATCGAGCTTAGCCTCGATCGCGGCGACGAACGTCTGGATTTCGTTGGTCTCGGCCTTTGTCGATGGGTTCAATGACCACGGGTTCGGCGCGCGTTTCGAGTTCCTTTGCCGTCTTGATGAGCCGGCCCATCTTGGCCTTGGTGCCGGCCAGGACGACGGTCATCGGCCATGTGCTCGTCGATCACCAGCGACTTGATGTTGGCCGCAGTCGTCTCATAGTCCTCGGCCGCGCCGCGGACGAGGACGTTGTGGACCTCGTCGATGATCAGAACGGAAACGCCATAGTGGTGGAGCAGGCTCCCCATTTCGCTCCAGATGTCCCTTGCGGTGCGATGTTTGAGGTCGCGCACCCGGACAGGCGCGTTATCGCTGGTCGGCGGAGTGTCGCGTTTGCGCAGCTCGGTCAGAATGTCTTCGCCGAGCCCCTTCATTGTGGTGGGGGCACGCGCCTTGACCCTCACTAGCGGCCGGTAGCGACCTGTTGCGAGCGTCTGTTCCTGCAGGTCAATATGCCAGCTCAGGCGGCGCAGAATATGGGTCTTGCCGCTGTGCGATTCGCCAAGAATGGCGATCAGGGCGCCTTCGCGGATCCCCGTGCCAATAGCTCGACACGTTGATGGCGTCGACCGCCCCCAGAAAGAGATCGCGTGCTTTGATCCAGGCGGGGGTCTCGCAATGGATGAGGCCCAGCGCGGCCAAGCGGCGCGCGTAGGCTCTTCCGGCTTGGTCGGTCCCGCGGATGCGCATCGCCACGTCCTTGGCGGCCGGGAGCTTGGGCGGGAGGAAATAGTCTTCCGGGTCGGTGATTTTCCGGCGGCGTCGCTTCGCAGGGCGCGCGACGTCATTGGCAGCATGCGTCATCGTTTCGTCTTCCTTGTGATCCCAAGCCCTTGCATAAGGTCGCGCCTGTCGGGACGCTCTTCCCTCTGGCGCGTGGCGCCGCTGCGGCTTGTTCGCCGTCTGGCCCCGCCGGATCGGTCGGCGGCGCGGACGCCGCCGGCGCGTCGGTCGCCGCCTCAAAGATCGCCTTGGCGGCTTGGGCGACGTGCGCCGTGGCGGAATTCTTGTGGTTTGCCCAGATCCATGCCGGCGCTTTCCGAGATCGGCGCGCCCTTGCCCCGCTTCGTCTTGGCCCCCTTCGTCTTGGCCGGTTGCGCCTTTGCCGGTCGCCCGCGTGCCGCCTGGCGCGCGACGGCGAAGATGGGCGGATCGCGCTCGGCCCCAAACAGGCTGCGTTCGTCCGGGGAGAGGACGACCGACGGCCGAGCGCCCATATTCTTGGCCTGATCCAGGATGAAATCCCGGGCGCCCAAAAGGGTCGCTAACCGCACCTTCTCCTTGGCCGGCGTCATGGCGCGAGTCCGCTCGCAGGTCTGCTTCCACATCCTGATGTTGAGGCCCTTGACCCAGTGGGGACGCAGGCATGGGGCGACGAGCCACCGGCCGTTGAGCTTGTCGAGGACGTAGACGCAGGTCAGGTCTTCGGGATCGATCTTGATCGACCATTTGTTGCCGCGATCGCTCAGCGGCGCCAGGCGCAGCGCGTCAACCTCGGGGGAGTTGTAGCGAAGACCGAGATATTGGACGCCGGTGCGCCGGATCTGGCGCGGCACGACGAGACCGATCAGCGCGACGAGCTCTTCGGCCGTGGGCGGCAGGCGGACGCCGAAGCCAGACAACTCGTCCCAGCGCTGCAGCGGCGTCTTGCCCATCAGGCCGCTATGCCGATTGTTATGGTACACGTCGACGACCCACAGCTTGAACAGTTTTCTTGCCTGCTCGAGCGTCATGCGGGCGTGGTATTCGGCGCGATAGTCGCCTTTGGCGGCCGTGTTGGCGAAGCTTCGCCCGGGGATGGTGCAAAAATCGCGCGCAACTTCGCCAAAGAACCGTTCGATTTTCCCCTTGAGATGCGGCGAGCCGGGTCGGCAGTAGCGCAACTCCATCTTCAGCTGCGCGGCGGCGGCGTGCAACGAG
This sequence comes from uncultured Alphaproteobacteria bacterium, assembly GCA_963802815.1. GTDB lineage: Bacteria > Pseudomonadota > Alphaproteobacteria > Micropepsales > Micropepsaceae > Rhizomicrobium. Next base: position 15,534 of record CAWDKN010000051.1, on the reverse strand, counting down.
GTCGAATGAAATTCGCGACCATTATCGAGTTTGCAAATCTCCGGCACGCCGACGACCGGCCACGGGCTTGCGGCCTTGATGTCGCTGAGGTCTTTGGGCAGGATCGCCATGCGCAGCGTCATCATCACGCTGGTCCATGACGGCGCCTCGTCGGAGAGGTGGAAGCCGACGATCATCCGCGTCGCTGCGTCGATCGCCGTGGTCAACCAGGGACGGCGCGGCTTCGTCTCCGCCTTCTTGCCGCGGCCGCGCTTGGCGTCGACCGAATTGACGAGAAAAATGTCGAGTTTCGTGTGATCGATTTCGACGACCCGCAGCGGAACGCCGATCTCCGGGCCGGGCCGGCTGGCGCGCACTTTGGCGTCGGCCGCTTTGCGACCTTCGCGCGCCGCCACCCGCTCATACGCGCCGATGTTGGCCTTGATCCATCGATGCACGGTCATTTTGCTCGGGTCGGGCTCGCCGGGATCGAGGAGGCCCGTTTTGCGCTCGTGGGCGAGCCGGCGTCGGATGGCGTCGTAGACAAGCGACACCGACGGGCGCTCCAGGCTCAGCCAAAGCTCCCTGACCTTGCTCTCGATCGCCTGGGCGACCCGGCCTGTGATGGTCGTGGGGCCCTTGGGTCCTTTGCGATGGTGCATCGGCATCAGGGCGAGGAGGTCGCGGTCGGCGGCGATCCACTGTCGACGCCAGGAGCGCAGCGTCGCGCCGGCGACGAAGCGTTCGCCTTGCCCGCTGGTCTTGCCTCTAGGGCCCGCCTCGCTGCGCGCCCGCGAGGCGCGGTAACGCGTGACGATGGCGGCGACCCGTCGATAGCCGCTCTCCGGGCGCTGGGCGAAGTTCGGGTTGCCCTTCAGTCGAGTGAAGAAGCGGTCGCACGCCAGCACATATTCGTGGCGGCGCAGCATCTCTTCGATCCAGCGCGGGTCGAAGCTTTCGTAAGCGCGCGTCAAGGTGTCGCGCCGCTCCGGCGACAGCGCGCCTTCGCCGGCGCGCTCGATGGTCAGGCGCCGCTGAAAATAGAGCTCGAGCAGCTCGTCGTTGGCGTAGAACTGCGTCGGCGCGTCGGCGCCCCCTTTGAGCGTCAGGCCATGGCGATCGCGATCGATGACCCTCATACGGTGGTCGTCGATGATCAGGGCGTCGTGCCGCTCGAGGCGAAAACTCGGCGGCGTTCATGGCAGGCTCCCGCGGGCGATGATCTCGGCGTCGTCGTCGAGCAGAACGTCGGCGTCGTCGTCGAGCAGAACGCCGGGGTCGGCGGCGGCCAACGCGCCCTCCGCCACCAGGCGCACGATGGCGCGATAAGCGTTCGCCTCGAGGCCGCAGCGCTGGCGCAAGCATCCAAGCGACATGCGCCCGCCGCCCATCCGCAAGGCTGAACGCACGGCGAGATACTGGGCGCCATGGTCGCCGGGCGCACGCTGGAAGACTTTCATCTCCGCGTTGGCGAGGCGCGGCATGGCGCGGATTTCGTGTTCGGTGAACAGCTTGAGGTCGCTGTAGCCCTTCTTCCGCGCGCTGGCGCGGGCGGCGCAATAGAGTTCGGCGAGCTCAAACTTCGTGATCGTCGCCGACGATTTGACGGCGGCGAGGATCCGGCGCTCGCCCGACAGGCGATAGCTGAATTCGAACGCGGTCTCGAACTTTTGCCTGCCCTTTGACCATTTGAGCGGCTTGGGCAATTCATTGTAGGATTTGACGGCGGGGTCGTCTTCCAAAAGGACTATGAAGTCGCGCTCGATGAGGTTTGCGTAAGCGACCAGGCGTTCGTTTTTGGTGGACGGGAAGCCACCCGAAAAATTTGGCTGGAAGCGCGCGGGGATCTTGGGGTTGATCTTCGCGCGATTTATCTTTGCCGCTCTCAGCGCCAACGACATGCGTTTTTTCCAAAGACGTCACGCGCTGGCGCCGCTGTCTTGTGGCAGTCGGGTCGCGAGGGGCGTTGGCGGCGTGCTCAGCCACACGGCTGGAGGGAATAGCCGGAAGCACATTAATTGACGGTGTATGGTCGGCGTTACAGACCGCCGGCCGTACGGCAGCGTTAATGGATTGCGCACGCGGGGCGATCGATTGCCATCCAACGCCGCGCGCCCGATCCCGCAACGGCGACCCGTCTAGCGAGAGGCGCAGCCAGGCGTCCGTCGGCGACATTCAAGCGGCGCTTCGCCTCGGTTTGTACTATTGCTATTGTAGCAAAGGGGAATCGGGCCTCTCGAAAGGCCTCGGAGAGTTGCGATTTGGCGCTGAGCGCGGCAAGTCGGGTCTGACTATTTTGTCATCCGAGTTAGACTTTCCGCCTTTTGCATGGCGTCTATTCTGACGCTGCACAATTCAGCGAACCGGCAGCGCCAGGTACAAGCAGAATATTTACAGCGGTTAGGTCCGGCGGCCCGTTTGTCGCTATTTCGGGGCCGTCAAGGCCGCTTTTGACACGTCGTGCGCCCCCAGTTGAGACAAGGTCCACACATATCCCGCCGCCCAAAAACATCTTGGCAGCTTGAAAAACCTCGTAGGGCCCGAGAGCGTCCAGCAAGTCGAACCCGTCGAACAACAGGATTTGCACTCTCAGAGGGTCGCGTGAAGCGAGGACTGTCCCCTCGGCCGAGTGCATCACTGCACCTCCTTAAGAAGGTGCGCCATCGCGTTCACGGCGGTTTTGATTTCGGAGAGATCGGCCTGGACCGCAGCGAGCGCGGACGCGTTTGTGGACTGCGCTGCGATTAGCTTCTCCATGAAGTCTTTGTAAGGGATGTCGCCGGCCGCACGCAGGCGAGCAATTCGACCGGCAGAGAAATATTTCATGCCGAAGATGATCAGTACGATTGCCAACGCGAGGACAGTCAGTAGGAAGAAAGCTATCGAGTGCTCCGTCATGGCTGGTTGTTCTCCATTTGCGGGTTATCGGATTGCGCTTTGATTGCGCGGACGGCGGATGCGATTGACGATGGCGTAAGCTCGACGGCAAAGGCCGCCAGCTCGAAAACATTCAGCGCTTTGCCTTCGTTCGAGAGTTCGAACCGGCTGGTAACGAGCCCAGCGTCTTCGAGTTTGCGGAGATGAAGATGCAAGAGTGGCCGGCTCAGGCCGACTTCGCGAGCGAGTTGGCTGATGTAGTTCCGACCGCCCGTATGCAACCGCTCAACGATCCGGAGCCTGTGCGGACTCGCCAACGCCGTTAATATCAGCAGCATGCGGTCACCAGACATCACCGTCATTAGGGCATACCCTTTCATGCGTAAGAAAAATATTACTCATGTAAGGGCATATGTCAAGGGATCGCTGAACCCAGAGTTGGGGTGAAGCGACGCCGCGGCCAGTGCGAAGTTCGCGACTACCATTTGGCGGACAATTCCGGGGGCGCCTACCGGCTTGCCTGCCTGCCGACACGAGACGTCGGCCCACCGCACCCGTCGTTGGGGCGCTGATTGCTCCGGCTCATTGGCGACGCTGTGTCTTCCGGCCCCGAGAGCGGTTTTCGCCGGTCAAACGGTTGGAATCTGCGCGAGCTTGCGTCACGAACCGCGGGCCCGTTCGCCTACGCCTCGAGGCCGTCGTCCCACTGGAGGCTAGTAGATTCAGCCGCGCGAACTTGCGGTGCCGCGCTTGCGGGGCAGCACGGCCTGATCAAGCGGGCGGAGGTCAAGGATTGGCTCCCCGAGGAGTGTGTTGGCCCATGCAGCGCGAAGATCGGGAACTCTTCGTCCTCATGGCCGGCAACCCCATCCGCCGAAACGCTCATCCGCAATTTTCAAAACGGAGTCTAAGAGCTCTACGAAATCTGTCGGCCTGGACGGGTTGGGATCTCTATGCCGAACCGTCGCCACTCGGCTGCGCGGCGTAGCTGACGCCGTTCCTCAGATGGGCTTCTTTCAGCGGCAGGAATACGACCAACCGCTGACTCTGGTTCTCCGAAAGGGCGAGCACGCTGTAGCTATAATCCACCGCTTTGCCATCCTTCGATCGGAAGGTCTTCACACCTTCGCCGGTCGGATGGACGAAGGGGCTCGCCCACCATCGCCGGAACTCCGGGCTCGCCGCCTCCAACTCGCTCACCAGATCGGTGAAGGAGCGCTCGTTCCTGTGGCGCCAGAAGTCCATCCTGAACTTTTCGAGACTGACGCGAGCGTCTGTCTCCCAATCGACGTGCAGCGCCCGCAGGGCGGGCGAGATAAACAGGAACCGCATCATATTGGGCTGGCGACCCTGTGCGTTCGCGAGGTCGGCGAACAGGTCCGCTGCAGCGCCGTTCCAAGCGAGCACATCCCAACGCCTGTTTGCGACGTACGCCGCGTCCGTCATCCTTCCGAGCAACGCCGCCGACGACGGCGAGATCACGCCGCCATCGAAGCCCACGTTCGGCGGCGGCCGGTTGTGGGCGAGAGCGAACAGGTGCTCTCGTTCCGCTGTCGAGAGCGCTAGAGCGGTATGCAGCCGCTCCAGGACGTCGCTTGACACGTTGACGTCGCGTCCCTGCTCAAGCCAAGTGTACCAGGCGACCCCGACGCCGGCGAGTTGCGCCACCTCTTCCCGGCGCAGGCCGGGCACCCGCCGCCGCTGACCAACTGATGAGAAGCCCACCGATCCGGGTTTGGTTCGCGAACGCATGGCGCGCAGGAAGGCGCCCAACGCGGCGCTGGCCGGGCTCGATGGTTGACTGCGCGCGCTTTTGGTCGTCGTGCTCATAGCTTCTCAGGGTCTCATCGCTCGCGGCACGGTCAATCTCGGCCGCATGTGCGGACAGGGTCAAGTGCGATCAACACGCTCTGCAATGTGACTTCATCTTGATCAAATCCGCCGACGCGCCCTTGGGAACGTCATACGAGCCTTCTCCCACGTTGGTCAGGTCAGCGCACAGAACCCTTGCTGGTGACAAGCAACTTGCGTCCAATGGTTCGGCGGTCTTCGACCGCATCGAGCAGCGCCTTGGCGACGTTGGCGCGGGAAACAATGGGCAGACCCTTGACCCTCTTCACCTCATCGGCGGCGCGCACGTCCACCGCCTCAATCAATGGGCCATCCGCCAGCCGCACCGGGTAGATCGCCGTCCAGTCGAGGCCGGCTGTCGCCAGGCCAGCCTGGGAACGCTCCTGGTCGCGAAAAATCGAGCCGACCATGGTCCTGTAAAGCACCCTGGCGACGAGCGAGGCCGTCTTCGCCGTTTCCCCAACGCCGTATGCCGAGAGAAGAATCAGCCGCGTGCGGCCGGCGCGCTTCATCGCCTGAACGATCAGCGGCAGGTTGTTCTGCATCAGGTCAACCGGCTTGTGCCGAAGGGTTCCGAGACAACAGATGACCGCGTCCACGTCGCTCAACGCCGATTGCAGAAGCTCCGTATCGATTAGCTCGCCCACCACGATCCGCAGCCCTTCGCGCGCCCGCAACGCGCCGGCCCGCCGGACGTAGGCGACGACCTGGTGGCCTCGCATGAGCGCCTGTTCAACGACCAGGCCGCCCGTCCGGCCGGTCGCTCCCAGCACGGCGATTTTCATCATATGCGGCGCTCCGGTCTACCGGCGCCCGTCGCCAACTCGAGGCCGCTCACGTTGCCGGCCCCTGGGCAAAGCCGAAGCCCGCAGTCCATTTGTCGCGACCGCCGACGGCGTCGACGGTGATCAGCGGGTTCCAATACTCGCGATGGCGGCGCAACTTGCCGCCCCGGACCTCGAAGAAGATCACCAGGCTCTGGTTGTAGGGCGCATCGTTGGCGACCGCGCGCCCTTTGATCGACAGTTCGACCACCGCCATGCCGGGGTCGAGCATCTGGGAGATCCGCATCTGTTCGACGGCGTCGACGGCAAACCTGCCGGTCGCGCGCCTCATATAGGCGAGAATGTCGGCCTTGCCCTGGTAGGCGCGGCGACGGCCTGTGGGCGCATAGGGGAACTCGAGCACCCCGTCATCCGCCCAGAGATCGATCCATTCGTCGAGGCGTCCTTGGCCGAGCAGCGCCTGATAGTCGCGCAGGAACTGCAGCGTCTCGGCGCGTCGGTCATCGTCATTCGAACGCATGGGCTTCCTATCCGCGCTTCGCGCCTTTACGGTGAGCTCACCGGTCAGTATATACTATACTGACGAGTAAGGTTCACGCTGTCAAGACTCCGGAGGGACGATGACACAGACAGCCGCCGCGCGCGGCCCCCACTGGGGGCGGACGCCGGCCTCGCAGCAAAGGCGGCGCGACATCTTGCTGGCTGGGAAGAAGGTGTTCTTCCACAGTGGCTACCAGCTGGCGAGCGTCGACCGCATCGCCGAAGTCGCCGGCACAACCAAGCGGACGGTCTATGACCATTTTGGTTCCAAGGAGGCGCTGTTCGCCGAGGTAATGGCCTTCGCTGGGGATCAATTCGTGGGCCTACTGCCAAACGTTGACGACTTGCCACAGACGCCGGCAGAGGGACTGCGCGCCTTCGCCGCGCGGCTCGCAGATCTCGTCGGCGCGCCGGACAGTCTCCGTTTCCAGCGCCTGGTGATAGCGGAGGCCGAACGCCATCCCGCCATGGGCCGCGCGCTCTACGAGACCGCCGTCGTCGGCGCCGAACGGGCGCTGGCGCGCTACTTGGACGCCTGTGTCGAGCGTGGCCGTTTGCGCCCCCACGACGCGGCGGCGACGGCTCGGATCGTGCTCGACGTCGCCACCAGCGGACCGCGCCTACGCGGCCTTGTAGCGATGACGGACGCCGAGGACGACGCGATCGGCGTCCGCGCTCTGGACGTGATCATCACATCGCTGACGCTGCGGTTGGCGCCCAAGGCGGACTGACCGGCGCCGGCCTCGTCCAGAGTGAGGGTACGGACCGCTTTTGCCGCGTAAGGCACGGAGCAGGGGCTCTTGGCGATGTGGCAGCCGGGCGCGCGGGTTGCGCGTCGTCGCAGGCACGCCGGCTGAACGGTAAAAACGGGCGCGGGCGCGCGGCGTAACGATGGGTCACCCGGCTCACCTGTGGAGTTGACATGAGCGACTACTCGTGTAAGAGTAGTCTCATGTCAAGCATCCGACTCTACATCCTTGGCGCGCTCGCCACCGAAGGCGAAATGCACGGACACCAGCTCCGCCAGCTCGCGGACAAGGAGTACGTCACCCTGTGGACCGACATCTCCGTCGGCGCCCTCTACGGCGCGCTCAAGCGCATGGCGCAAGAGGGGCTCATCGAGGAGGCGCGCATTGAGCGGGAGGGCGGTTACCCTGAACGCCAGATCTGGCGGATCACCGCCGAGGGCCGCGTCGCCCTCGCCCGACTGCGCGAGGAGGGGCTCGGCGAGGTCGTGTTCCGCCCCGACCCGTTCGACCTCGCGATGTCGCGGCTGGACCGCGACCGGCTCGAGGAGTTCCCGGCCGTGCTGGAGCTCCGCCTGCAGCGACTGCGCGCGATGCTCGCCCGCGAGCGCGCCAAGATCGAAGAGATCGCGCCGAACCTGAGCGTGAACGAGACGTTCGTCGCGCGCCACCGCGACGCCCGGCTCGAGGCCGAGATCGCCTGGCACGAGTCGCTCCTGGAGAGGCTCCCCGAGATCCTCGCCGACGAGAAGAGACGTCAGCAGGAGAACCGCCGATGACCGCTCCCAGCGAGCCGTTCTCGCCAAGTCTACGCCGATCGGTAGGGGTGGTGATGATCGGCGCGACGCTGTCGCTTCTGGACTCGACGATCGTCAACGTCGCCGTGCGCACCCTGTCGGTCGACTTGCACGCCGGACTGGGGACGGTGCAGTGGGTGGTGACCGCCTACCTCCTCGCGCTCGCGGCGGTCATCCCCGTGACCGGCTGGGCGGCCCGCCGGTTCGGCGCCGCCCGGCTCTATGTCGCCGCGCTGGCGGCGTTCACCGTCGGGTCGGCGTTGTGCGCGTGCTCGCAGAGCGTGGGGATGCTGATCGCTTCTCGGGCGCTGCAAGGCGTCGGTGGCGGCGCGATCATGCCGGTCGGCACGATGATCTGGACCGCTCAGTCCTCCAAGGCGCAGATGGGGCGGGTGATGAGCCTGATCGCGGTGCCGATGGTGCTCGCCCCGACGCTCGGACCCACCATCGGCGGTCTGCTCATCCAAGACGTCGGCTGGCGGGCGATCTTCTGGCTCAACGTCCCCTTCGGCGTCGTCGGCGCCGTGCTCGCTCTGCGGCTCCTGCCCCAGGGAAAGGGAGGTGACGCGGGACGGCTGGATGTGACCGGCCTGATCCTGGCCTCCGCGGGGACCGTAGGCGTCACCTACGGCTTGACGGAGCTCGGCGCCGCGGCTGGGCTGGACATGGCCGCCATCGTTGCGCTGCTGGTCGGAGTGGCCGCCCTGGTCGGCTTCGTCGTTCACGCCCGACGGGCGAAGCGGCCGCTGCTCGACCTCGGGCTGTACGCCAGCCGAGCGTTCACCGCCGCGTCGGTCGCCACGTTCGCGCTCGGCGCCGCGATGTACAGCGGGATGATCCTAACGCCTCTGTACTTCCAGATCGTCCGCGGCGAGGACGTGATCCTCGCCGGGCTCTTGGTGGCGCCGGTCGGGCTCGGCGCTCTGCTCGCGGCGCCGTTCGCCGACCGCTACGGCGCCGGGATAACCGCCTTCACGGGCGCCGCCATGCAAGCGGTCTCGACCATTCCGTTCGTGTTCCTGACCGCCACCACCTCCTACACCCCGCTATGCCTGATCATGGTCATCAGAGGCGCCGGGTTCACCCTATCGATCACCCCGATCATGAGCGCCGCCTATCGCGCCCTGCCGCCGAGCAAGATCGCCGACGCCACCCCGCAACTCAATGTGCTCCAACGCGTTGGCGGCGCGATCGGCGCCGCCACGCTCATTGTCATCCTCGACGACCAACTCCGCCATCACTCCACGCCCGCCGGCCAGGCCAGCGGATTCGGGACCACGTACCTATGGGTGCTCGCGATCACGATCGCCGCCACTGTCCCCACCATCGTGCTCGCCCACACCGAACGCCACGCCCGCCGCCTCGCCAACGCGTCCAAGCTCGAGGCGGCCGCCGACCCCGGCCACTGACGCCCAGCTCACCGCGACTCATCTCGCCGACCTCGCCACTCAGCGGCTCGGCCGGATCGTCCCCGCGAACTGTCGCAGGTCATCCGCGTAGAGGTCGGGCTGCTCCCAGGCCGGAAAATGGCCACCCTTTGGAAAGACGGTATAGCGCTGCACATTGTAGAGCCGGGCAGCCAGCTCACGCGGCGCCAGCGCGATGTCTTTCGGCCACATCGCGACCGCTGTCGGCGGGCGCACGAAGTCACCCGCTTGTATCTTTGGTCGCAGATGGGTGGCTTCGTAGTAGTAGCGCACCGACGAGCCGATGGTGTTCGTCGTCCAATAAATCATCAGGTTGTCGATCAGGACTTCCGGGGGAAACACCGAGAAGACGTCGCCATGGCAATCGGACCAGCTGCGAAACTTCTCGACGATCCAGCTTGCCAGTCCCGCAGGTGAGTCGGCCAAGGCAAAGGCCAAGGTCTGCGGCTTGGAGCTCTGAATCGCCTGATAACCGCCCTCGTCTCGAGCCCAGATCGCCTCCCGCGCCTCGAAGTCCCGTTCCGCGGCGGTTGGCGGCGAATCGTCTGACGCTCGGGGCTTGCTCGCGACTGTCGCGACGTGTGCAGCGATCACGCGGTCCGGATAGTGCAGGGCGATCCGCGTCGCCACGCCCGAGCCGATATCGGTCCCCGAGACCATGAACCGATCATGGCCGAGGGCGGACATCAGCTTGGGATAGAGATCCGATGGCTCGATCTGATAGGGCAGCGTCTGACGATCGGAGAAGCCAAAGCCCGGCTGCGTGGGAATCACCACTTCGAACGACGGCTCGCCCTGCGAGAGCAACACAGCCATGCGCTGATACTCGACGAAGCTCGACGGCCAGCCGTTCATGAGGAGCAGGGGCACGGGGTTCGGGCCCCGCCCGCTGTAGCGCAGGAAGTGCAGCCCATAGCTGTCGATGGTCGCCCGAAAGTGGGGCAGGCGGTTCAGGGCGTCGCGGCGTTCGGCCCAGTCGTATTGGTCCCGCCAATAACCGACGAGCTGTTGCAGCAAGCCGAACTCCATTCCGTAGGACCAGTCGGAGACCACCGCGTCGTTCCAGCGCGTCGCCTCCAGCCGGTGTTTGAGATCGGCCAGTCCCTCGGGATCCCAAGGAATTTGGAAGGGAACAATCACGTCGTCTCCTCGAGTTCCGCAACGAGATGGGAACCGACAAAGCCGATGGCGCTGGTCGGAAGCATTTTCATTCTGCACCCACTGATACGTGGAGCGCTTTACGCGGCCCGAAGCGATAACGACGTTGCGTTTCGCCGCTTTGCCGCTAGCCAACCTCGAGTTGTCGGGCAGCCGCGTCAGCAGTGTCTTCGGGACGCGTGTTGAAGGCGATCGCCGCGTTTGGCGCGGCCTTGTGGATGATGTTCACCACCGTTTCGAACAGCGCCAGGCTGTTGGGCGGAAGCCTCAGGCCGCCGCCGATCACGACGCAATCGTAGGCGGCGCCTTTCAGCGCATTTTCGAGCATGGCGCTTCCGGCGGCGTCGGGCGTGATCATGCAGGTGTCGCCCCGCCAACCGCGTTGCTCAATCTTCGAGACGCCCAGCACGATCCCGGCATTGATTTTTTCGGCGTTGAAGCCCGGCGGCAGGGAGGGGTCCGAGAAGTCGACCGTTTCCGGCTTCTGGCCGACGAACAGAATACGCGTCATGGGGCTTCTCCATTCAAGTGGTGGCGAGACGTTGGCGCGGAAGACGCCATGCCTTGCCAGACGGGCGTCCGGCCGCCGTGCCGGAATTCACCCTCTCGCAGAGGCCGCGATTGCTGAAGTCGGTCGTTGGCGTCAGCGAGAACGGCCTGCTCGAGTTGCTCGGGTTTTCGTAGTCGTCGCCAAGTCATGGAATATCGACCCGGCCGCCAAAGTGTTCATTTCGTCGATTGAGAAATCCATGAGAACCCGACTTCGCTCGGGAGTCATGTAAATGTTCAGGTGGAGGACCGGACGGCGTTCTGTGTCGTAAAGCAGGCGCGAGATCTTGATCAATGGCGACCCAAGTTCGACATTGAGTCGCTCAGAGTGGAACGCGTTCGCCGCGACCGCGGTGATCTCCTGGATCACGCGACCAAATCGAACGCCCTGCGTAGCGAGAATATCGAAGAGCGGGTGTTTCAGCAGCGCTTGCCGAGTGATTCCGGCGCCGGCATTCCCGCGAACCCACGCCTCTGTAACCATGACAATCGTGTCTGTGCTTCGGCGCAATCGGATCGCATGCACACACTTCGCGCCTGAGAGAAGGTCGAGCTGCTCAGCGATATCGGCTGGCGGCGCTGCGTTCTCAACGACAATCACTTCCGTTTGCGTCTCGCTTTGAGTCTTTCGCATCGAATCGATGAAATTCAGAGTCGCCGACGGCCGCGTCGGACGCACTTCGGCGGTCACGAATGTGCCGAGGCCGGGGCGCTTTTGTAGGAGACCGCTCGCTTCCAGATCGGCGACGGCGCGGCGTACGGTAATGCGCGAGACGTCGAATTGGGCGCACAGCGCCTCCTCATTCGGAATCCTTGCGCCTGGCTGATACAGGCCGCGGAAGATCTGCTCCCGCAGGATGACGAAGAGCTGGCGGTGCAGCGCGGTGCCGGGAGTGCGAGGAAGTCGGGTGGCTGCGTCGCCTGGCCGAAGCGTTGAAGTCGTCATGTTTTCCCTTCGAGTCGCTCTGATAGCGCATTTTCGCTTGACTGTCTATCATTATATCGTTATGACCTCATAATAACGTTTCGATCTCCGGAATTTAAGTCGCCCGCGCTCTCGCGCGACACCATTGTCGCTCGCGCTGACGCTGGATTGAAGACGAACGGCGACTGCCCCGCTGCCGTCGCCCCAGCTGCCAACAGATTCGCCTGGAGCAAACCCATGACGACAACTCCCCATCCCCAATACCAGCCCGATCGCGAAGCTATGGCGAAAATGCGGTTGATGATCGAGGGGCTGAAGGGAACCGTGGCCGGTCCCGAGGCGCGCGAGCCGTTTGACCATATGATGGAGAACGTGCCCGCGGCGTCAGGCGTTGCGTACGAGGCGGCCGAGGCCGGCGGCGTGCCCGGCTGGTGGTGTCGACCGGACAACGCCGTGGCCGACGCATGCCTCCTATACCTCCATGGCGGCGGCTATGTGGTCGGTTCGGCGCGAGCCTACCGGCATTTCGTTGGACAGTTTGCTGCACGAGCGAATGCGGCCGCCTTCGTGGCTGACTATGGGCTTGCGCCCGAGCGTCCTTTTCCTGCGGCGTTGCATGACGCTCATGCCGCTTATGATGGCCTTGCGGGGCAGGGCTTCGCGAAGATCGCGCTGGCTGGCGACTCTGCCGGAGGCGGCCTGACGCTCGCATTGCTTTCGCGGCTGAACGCTGAGGCGCGAGACGGCTCAATTGTCCGACCATCCGGCGCAGCGGTTATCTCGGCGTGGACCGACTTGGCTTTGACCGGCAACAGCATGGTCACGCGCGCCAAAGCGGATCCGCTTTCGACCAAGAACTCGCTCGACGCTTTGGCGCAACTCTATCTCGCCGGACATGATCCGCGAGACCCGGCGGCCTCGCCGCTCTACGGCGCTCTCTCCGGCCTGCCGCCGGTCAGAATGGATGTGGGCGAAGACGACGTCCTTCTCGACGACAGCGTTCGCTATGGCGAGCGGCTTGAGCGCGCCGGCGGAACGGCTGAGGTCCACACCTGGGAGGGCATGATCCATGTCTTTCCCTCCAGCGTCACTCAGCTGAAGGCCGCCGACGAGGCGCTTGACGCCATCGGTGGATTTCTCCGGCGACAATTACTCAGCCAACAGGCGACCGCGATCGCGTGAGACGCGCCAGATTTCTTACCGGCAGCTGACCGTTGTGGCCCCTTCGCCGCCAGCGACAGCCTCCTAGCGAACGGCAAACCAGGGTCCTTGAGATGAACAGCAAGTCGCCGGCCGGGGTGATCCCGGGACTTCGCAGGGAAACGGCGACCGTTGACGGGGTCCGCTTGCACTATTGGATCGGCGGCGTTCCCGAAGGCCAGCCGGTGCTTCTGTGGCACGGCTTCCTCGGCACCGGCTTCGCTTGGCGCCACGTCGCGCCTTTGCTCGCCGAAAAAGGGATGGCGGTGCTGATCCCCGATATGCGGGGCTACGGCGACTCCGACAAGCCGGAAGGCGTCGACGGCTACGACGCCCGCGCTTTGGCCGAGGAGTGTCGTGCGCTGGTGTCGAAGATCGGGTTTGGCGGCGGTCGACCGATCATCATTGCCGCGCACGACATGGGGGCGCCGCCAGCGCTGTTGTGGGCTGCCGATCACCCGTCAGAAATTGCCGGTTTGCTCTACATTGAAGGGCCGGTAATGCTGGGCGACGTGCTCTCGAAGATCATCGCCTACACCCCTGAAACGACGAAGCGGGGCTCGATGTGGTGGTGGCTGCTGCCGCTCGCCCCCGGAGTTCCCGAAGCCCTCATCGTCGGCCATGAACGCGCCTTCCTCAACTGGTTCTATCAGGGCGCAGCCGTCGTCAAGCACGATGCATTCGATTCCGAGACCGTCGACGAAAACGTCCGGACATTCGCCGGCCGCGAGGGCGTGCTAGGCGCCCTAGGCGTCTACCGCGCGGCCTTCGCCAGCATCGCGCAGACGGAGCCGTTGACGAAAGACAAGATCAGGACGCCGGTCGTCGCGATCGGCGGCGACCGGGGCCTGGGCGCCAAGGTCGGCGAGATGGTGAGAAGGGTCGCCTTCGAGGTCGAAGCTCAGACGATCCCCGACTGCGGCCATTTCGTGCCCGAAGAAAGCCCGGACACCGTCGTGCGCAATGTACTCGCCGTGGCCGCCAAGATTCGATTCCAAGGCGTGATTCAGTTCAACACAGGAGAGATCGAATGACCGATAGTGCACACAAGACCGCTCCGCCCCAGGCAGCAATTCCGGCTGACGACCCCAACCGCAAGCTCGCGGCTGCAAATCCCGACGATCCGAAGACGCGCTTCGTCTCGGTTGTCGGAGACACCTACGCCATCCTTCTGACCGGCGAGGAGACCGGTGGCCGCTATTGCCTGATTGATATGCACGTGCCGCCGGGCGGGGGACCGCCGCCCCATCGCCATGACTTCGAGGAGATGTTCACGATCCTCGATGGCGAGATTTCGTTGACCTTTCGCGGCCAGACGCAGCGCGCAAGCGCCGGCTCGACGGTGAACATACCGGCCAACGCTCCCCATTCCTTCAAGAACACATCCGACAAGCCGGCACGCCTTCTGTGCATGTGCACACCGGCCGGTCAGGAAGAGTTCTTCATGCTCGTTGGAACGCCGGTTGACAGCCGCACCAGTCCCGCGCTGAAGCTGACCAAGGATGAGCAGGCCGCGTTCATGAAGAAGGCCTTCGCCCTCGCGCCTAAATTCAAGACGCAGTTGCTCATCCCGTCAGCCGGCTCGAACGAGTAGGCCGAGCGTCGATCCGACGTCGCAAAGGAGCACCGATGAGGGTTCTCGTTCTTGGCGCCACGGGTGGCACAGGTCGGCAAATCGTCAACGAGGCAACCTCACAGGGTCACTCCGTCGTCGCGCTGTGCGCTCCAAATCGAAAGGCGGCGATCTCGTCGCCGCGGAACTCGTCGAGGGAGATGCTCGCGACGAAGACGTGCTCTGCCGCGCGCTCGAGGGCTGCGACGCAGCGATCAGCTCGATTGGCACGCCCATGAGCCCGTTTCGCGAAGTGACGCTTCTTTCCGTCGCAACGCGTGCGCTGGTGAAGGCGTTGGACAGGCGCAAGGTTCGCCGTTTGGTGTGCATCACCGGCTTAGGCGCCGGAGACAGCCGCGGGCACGGCGGGTTTGTTTTCGACACCCTGGTGCTGCCGTTGCTGCTGCGGAAGGTCTACCGCGACAAGGATCGGCAAGAGGCGATCATCCGCGCCAGCGATCTCGACTGGGTGCTAGTCCGACCCACGGTCCTGAACGACAAACCCGCCACGGGCGCGGTGCGCGCGCAAACCGATCTTACTCACATCCATGGCGGCACGATTGCGCGCGCGGACGTCGCGAAGTTCGTCATCCAACAATTGACGAGTGATCAGTGGCTCAAACGTGCGCCCCTGATCACTTGGCGAACCCTCGGTAATCTTCAGTTGCGCGTGAACGGTCTTCGATCCATTCAATCCGGTTAGCTCCGGCTGTTGCGTACCAGCCTGCCAAGGTCGAGACCCCTTGTATGCTTTGAGACTATCGGCCGAATTTCGACTGCCGATGTTGGCGCGCTGATCGCGGGATTGGCGGACCCTGGTCAAGCAAAGCTCGGGCGTTTAATCAGAAGGCTGGTCAACACACCGAGCCATCATAATGCATGCTCACTTCGTTCTCGCGCACCCGGAGCCGCAATCATTCAACGCGCACATGGTGCGTTCGGGGGCCTCCGCTTTGCAGGCGGGCGGTTGGACTTTCTCCGTGTCCGATCTGTATGCGATCGGATTCGACCCTTGCGAGCGGCCCGAGCATTTCGCCGACCGGTTGGACGCCACGCGGTTTGACGCTCAAGGGGAACAGCGGCACGCC
>CAWDKN010000050.1:0-51172 GCA_963802815.1 uncultured Alphaproteobacteria bacterium | reverse complement strand
CTGGTTCGGCCACCGCTATTTCTCCAGTGGGAAGCGTAAGACAAAGCTCGTCGGATCCGCTTTGTGCACTGTCAACCGCCCGCCCAGTTGTTCCGCCAGGGTCGTCACCAGCTGAAGACCCAGCGTCGTCGCATCCTCGATCGAAAAGTCGTCCGGTACTCCGACGCCGTCGTCGCTCACCGACAGCACCACCTCCTCGTTCAAATCCCGCACCAGGTTGATCCTGATCTCACCCCGCCGCCCATCGGCAAAACGCATGCTTCAAGGGAGTCCAACACCAGTTCGTTGACCACCAGCCCACACGGAATCGCCGTATTGATCGGCAGCCTGACCGCGACAGTCGCGATCGAAAGGGTGATGAGATCAGGATTTTCGGCGCGCCTGTACGACGCGACCAGGATGGGGCAGAGCGCTTCCAGGAAGCTGCTGAAATCGACGTCGGCGAAATCGCGCGAGCGGTATAGGGTCTGATGGATGAGGGCCATCGATCTCACGCGGTTCTGCGTATCTCGCAGCATCGAAAGAACTGTCGGGTCAGCAATGCGGGCCGACTGCATGTCCAGCAGGCTGTAGACGATTTGCAGGTTGTTCTCTACCTGGTGGTGCACCTCTCCCAGCAGAATTTCCTTCTCCCGGAAGCACCGCCCGAATGCTTTCCTCCTTCTGCTTTCGATCGGAAATATCAATGATCGCCGACAGGACCATGACGCCCGCTTCCGTCGTGATTGGATTTAAGCCGATTTCCATCTGAAAACTCGGTGCCGTCCCGCCGCAGGCCATACAAATCACGCCCAGCGCCCATCGGACGCGATGATCGCCTGGTTCAAGGACCATGCGCCCGAGGACGAAGGGTATCAGACGAACATCAACCGTGCCCTGCGCGAGAGTGCAACGGCACGCCCACAAGGCGGGTTAGCGGGGCCGCGACGACGGGCTGGTGACGGGTCGCGCGGCTACGCCTTGGCAAGCCGTCACGCTCGCTAGCGCTCGCGTGCCACCTCCCCCGCGTCGCCGCTCAGCAAGGCATCGACGCCCTCGCGCAGGAGGGCCGTCGCGAATTCGGGATCGCGCCGCGCGACCCTGCACCAGGTCTTTGAAACTGGGGGTCTTGCCCATGATGCTTACTCCGTCCGCCGCCGCGATCTCGAACACGAACCTTAAGCGCGTTTTCGCCTCGGCGGGCTTTTCGGGTTCTTCCCGATCGGCCAGCGTTGCGAGCGTTTCAATTTGAATTGGCGGGCGATTTGGAAATTTCGCGATCAATTTCAAATCGCCGCCCATAGCCTCGACATTTCCGCATCGTCGAAAGCAAAAGATCGGCGCGCCGCTCGATGTGCGACACGCTCTCCTGCTCCATGTCCAGCGCCCTGGGCGACCACTCCTGGCTTCTGTGAAACGCCTTGCGTACATCCCTAAGGCTCATGATCTGAGCTGCTTCCCGGGACGTCTCAGCCTCAATCCGCTTGCGGCGTGCCTTTGGAAGCGCCTACATAATTTCGAGTGTCTTGGGCATGGCGAACTCCGTTAAATATGCTTGCCGAACCTCTCGTCGGCCGTGGGAGTGGATCTTCGTAGAACGTCCTGCTGTTGCCGCCTTCCTGCCGGCGCACAGCAAAATGGCACGGCGCTTTCGATCGAAGGCGTAAGCTATGCGCCAAACCTGCTTGCCTACCGGGGCGCGCAGCTTCATAGTTTTTAAAAATTTGTGCCGCCAACTTGTCCGCGTATGGCCTCGGCAAGTCGTACGAACTGACGCGGCCCGCAGCGGCTCAAGATCTTGTCCTGTACGCACACGCCAAATTCCCCTGGAACGCGTCGTCCAGCAACACGACCCACTCTTTTTTCGGCCACTGGCAATTGGCGGTACCCTGAGAATATGATGTCAAGAGCATATTTCCTCGAACCCGCTCGCTGAGGCTCGCGGGCGATGTTCGCGCGAATTTCAGCGTGTGGCTGTTGGCAGTCGCCATTTGTGTCGAATGGCTACGCGGCGATCAGAACATGGCGAACGCTGCGCGAGATGCCCTCTCCACCGCCTGTGCCTTCGCTGCGCGAAGACGCATGCGGTCGCTCGTACGCTGCCGCTACTCGCTCCCATCGCTTCGCGACGGGGAAGGGCAGCGGCGAGGCTTCCTTTCTCCACCGTCTATGCAGGAAAATGGGTCACCCGGACGCGCTATCGCGCGCCGGGTGATGAAGGCATTATATTATGCAAGCGAAATATGGGGCCCTGGACGCGCCAATTTACAGTCCGACGGCGCTCTCGCCCGGGTCGGGGTGCGCGCGCGGGCGGTGGCGGAGATTGTGCTAGAACCCGCGCATGGCGCCTCCGCTACTTTCCCTTCAGTCGATCGCGATCCGCTTCGGCAACACGCAGTTGCTCGATGGCGCGGAGTTGTCGGTGTCGGCGGGCGAGCGGCTTTGCCTCGTCGGGCGCAACGGCTCGGGCAAATCCACGCTGCTGCAAGATCGCGGCGGGGCTGATCGAGCCCGACGGCGGCACGCGCTTCGTGCAGCCGGGCGCGACGCTGCGCTACCTGCCGCAGGAGCCGGATTTGCCGGGTTCGCGACGGCGCGCGCCTATGTGGAGGCGGGCCTGGGCCCGGGCGACGATCCGCACCGCGCCGTCTATCTTCTCGGCAAGCTTGGGCTGAGCGGCGAGGAAGATCCCGGCGCGCTTGTCCGGCGGCGAGGCGCGCCGCGCGGCGCTGGCGCGCGCGCTGGCGCCCGAGCCCGATATCCTGCTGCTCGACGAGCCGACCAACCATCTCGACCTGCCGGCGATCGAATGGCTGGAGAGCGAGCTGCGGCGCATGGCTCGGCGCTGGTGCTGATCAGCCACGACCGCCGCTTCCTCGAAATTGTCGCGCGCCACCGTGTGGCTCGATCGCGGCAGCACGCGGCAGCTCGAAAGGGCTTTGCCGCTTTCGAAGCTTGGCGCGACGAGGTGCTGGCGCAGGAAGAGACGCGAGCGGCACAAGCTCGCCCGCAAAATCGCGAGGGAGGACGATTGGGTGCGCTATGGCGTCAGCGGCGCGGCGCAAGCGCAACAGTGGCCGCCTGGCGCGGCTGCGGCGCATGCGCCAGGAGCAGCGCGAGCAGCGCGGCGCACGGGCAGCGTCAAGTTCGGAGGCGGCGAGGCGCGACGAGGGGGGCAAGCTGCGTGATCGAGGCGGAGCGCGATTTCGAAATCCTACGGCGACCGCTCGCATCGTGCGCGACTTCTCGCTCCGCGTCCTCCGCGGCAACCGCGTTGGCATCGTCGGCGCCAACGGCGCCGGCAAGACGACGCTGCTCAACATGCTGATTGGCAAGCTTGCGCCCGACGAGGGCGACGGTGCAGGCTCGGCGCGAACGTCGCGATCGCCGCCTGGACCAGAACCGCGCCAGCCTGACCCGAATGGACGGTGGCCGCGGTGCTGACGGGCGGCAGCGGCGACACGGTCTTCATCGACGGCGAGCCGCGCCATGTCGTCAGCTATATGCAGGATTTCCTGTTCACGCCGGAGCAGGCGCGCACGCCGGTGCGGCGTGCTCTCCGGCGGCGAACGCGGCGCGGCTGATGCTGGCCAGGGCGCTGGCCAGCCGTCGAACCTGCTGGTGCTCGACGAACCGACCAACGATCTCGATCTCGAGACGCTCGATCTGCTCGAGGAGATGCTGGCCGATTATCCGGGCACGCTCATGCCGTCAGCCACGACCGCGATTTTCTCGACCGCGTGGCGACGATGGTGCTGATGGCCGAAGGCGACGGCGTGTTCCTGGAATATGCGGGCGGCTATAGCGACATGGTCGCCCAGCGCGGCCACGGCGTGGCGCCGCGCGAGAGCGGGATCGTGGTGCCCGCAGACAGGGCGAAGCGGCGCACAGCGCCGAAGGAAAAGCGCGAGGCCGACGCCCCGCGCCGCAAGCTCGGCTTCAACGACGCGCACGCGCTCAAGACACTGCCGGCGCGCATCGCGGCGCTGGAGAAAAATATCGCCGCGCTGTCGGAGCGGCTTTCGGATCCCGCCTTCTACGGCCGCGACGCGAAGGCGTTTGCGGAGACGACGACGGCACTCGAGGCCGCCCGCGCGGAGCTCGCGGCTTGCGAAGAGCGATGGCTGGAGCTGGAGATCCTGCGGGAGGAGATCGAGGGGAAGTAGGCGAGTGCGCGTGGACGCGTTGCGGCGGACGCGACGCGGCAAGAGAACATGCTCGAGCAAATTTCGTTCTGGTGACGCAAAACAATCTTGTCATTTCCGGCGAGCGACCGAAGGCAGCGAGGTAAAGGAAACCCAGCCAGCGCGCGCAAGCGCGCCGAATGACTCTTTGCGCTCGCCGACGCTCGCTTGCCAGGTCCCCTTAACCTCGCTTCGCTCGCCGGGGATGACAATTTTTGCGGGATCGAACCTGGGCACAACACTTCCGCGTCACCGCGGCTCCCGCTATGTCTTCTGCCCCATCCGCGCCAGCACCCTCTGCCGCGCGAGCACGCGGTCCCTGTCGGTGACGTCGATCAGGCCGCCGAGACGGCGGATGAGCGCGTCCTCCTCGGGATCGAGAACGCCGTCGGCGTAGACGACCTCCCACAGCATCTCGATCACCTGGATGCGTTCTTCGACGTTCATGCGCGTGAAGATCGCCTGCGTGTAGGGGTGAAGCTGCACGAGCCTCGCCACCGTCGCCTCGCAGGTGGCCAGCAATTGCGCGCACTCCTCCGGCGAAAGGGCGAATTTCGCGGTCAGCAGGCGGACGATGACGCCGCGCTCGTCGGCGGTGAAATGGTCGTCGCGGTGCGCGGCTTCGAGGAGCAAGACGCCGACGGCGACGCGGAGATCGGGTGGCGCGGTTTGGGAGTCGTGGGATTTGAGGAAGTCTTTGAGGTGGCGGAACACGGGAACTCGCGGGTGTGGGGGCGATGTGCGGTCGGTGGGAGAGTAGTGCCGGAATGCGAAGCGAGAAAGACTTTCCTCCGCCGACGCGCCGCCGTGCGCCGCGCGCCGTGCGCCGCCACATTGACAGAGTTCATTCAGCGCGCGGACGCGCGCTGTGCTGGTTCCCTTTACCTCGCTTCGCTCGCCGGGAATGACGACATGTGGGTGTCACGACAGGAAGGCGGGCCGTGCATTGGACTCGGGCGCGCGGCGGGAGGATCATGGATCCGGTGGCCGCCTTTCCGTGCGGCCAGGCTGAAGGACTCTCCGCGTGACGACGGCACATTTTCTTCGAACGCAGGACAGCGCGTTCGCGCATTTGCCCGGCTTCGATTTCGCGCCCCACTACATCGATTTCGAAGGGCTGCGGCTCCACTATGTCGACGAGGGCCCGCGCGGCGGTCCGATCGCGCTGCTGATGCACGGCATGCCGACCTGGAGCTATCTCAACCGCCACATCGTCGAGGGGCTGGTCGCCGGCGGCTATCGCTGCATCGCCGCGGACCATATCGGCTTCGGCCGGTCGGACAAGGTCACGGACGACAGCTGGTATTCGATCGCCCGCCACACCGCCGCGCACAAGACCCTGATCGAGACGCTGGACCTGGGCGGGATCACGCTGTTCTGCCAGGACTGGGGCGGCCCCATCGGCCTGGCGCAGGCCGCCGAAATGCCGGAGCGCTTCGCGCGGCTGGCGATCATGAACACCTGGCTGCACCATGACGGCTACGCCTACACGTCCCAGCTGAGGTCGTGGAACGCCGCCTGGAAACCAGCCGGCGTGTTCGGCGTCAACGTTCCCGAAAAAATCTCGCTCGGCACGATCATGCTGGCCGCGCTGGGACACATCACGCCCGCCGACATGACACGCCAGGCGGCGGGCGACGCGCCGGCATTGTCCGACGCGCAAAAGGCAATCCGGCACGCCTACGACGCGCCGTTCACCGGGCTTGGCCGCGACGGATATGCCGGGCCGCGCCGCTTCCCCTTGAGCCTTCCCTTCGACAATCCGCAAGGCGGCAACGCCGCCACGCAGGCGCGGCATTTCGAGATGCTCAAGGCGTGGAAAAAACCGGTGCACTTCCTCTGGGGCGGCACCGATCAAATCTTCACGACGGAATGGGGCCGCCAATGGGCCGGCCACTACGCGCAGGCGACGTTCGACCTGCTGCCCGACGCCGGCCACTTCCTCCAGGAATCGCACGGCGCGACGATCGCAAAGCTGTTCCTGGCGCGCGTGGCGGCGGGGTAAATCGCGATCGAGGATTCGACGCCGCCACCTTCCTCCCGCACGCGACCCACGCGGGGAAGGATTGCGGATTTCGATCGCAAAACCCCTAGCCGGGCGCGTCGAGGACTGCCTTGGCGTCCGTGAGATCGACGGTGTCGAAGCCCTCGGCGAAACGGCCATAGAGGGGCGCCAGCATCTCGCGCCCGGAAGCCGCCTCGCCGCGCTCCCCGAGCAGGCGTGCGAGCGCCGTCGTTGCGCGCAGCTCGTAGATTCTCGCGTTCATCGTCCGCGAGAGATCGATCGCTTCGCGGATGTCGTGCTCGGCCAGGTCGCGCCGGCCGGATTTCCAGCGCAGATCGCCCCGGCGCAGAAGCGCCCGGCCTGAACAGGAGCTCTTCGGGATTTGCGGCCAGGGCCTCTTCGGCGGTCGCGAGCGCCTCTGCGATGCCGCCGCCCGACGACTGGGCCTCGGCCAGCGCGCTGTAGAGGAATGTGAGAAAGATGCGGCTGCCGACCTCGGCGAGCTTGTTGATGCCGTCGCGCATGATCGCAACGCCGTCATCCGGATTGCCGAGCCGCGCGCGCGCCCAGCCCAGGATGCCGAGCGATCCCGCCTCCGCTTGCCGGAAGCCGCCCCTCTGGCTGAGCGACACGGCCAGCGAAGCCGCCCTCTCGGCGCGTTCGGGATCGGCCATCAGGGCAAACAGCATCGACTCGTAAAACTGGGCGGCCGCGATCTCGAAGGGATTTTGCCGGCCGAGGCACCAGTCTTTCGCTTCCGTGGCGCGGCGGCGCGCAAGGTCGGATCGGCCCAACGCCCAGGCGCAATGAAGTCCCATGCCGAGCGTGGCGATGCCGAATGCGCCGTTGTACCCTTTGCTGTCGCAGATGGCTTTGCCGGCGACGAAGTGCCGGTCGGCCGCCTCGAGGTCTCCGCGGATGTAGCGCGCCGCAAATTGACAGTAATGCGCGTCCGACAGGCTGACATCGCTTCCTTCGCGCGTTGCAAGGTCGAGAAGCTGGTCGGCGAGGCTTGCGGCATCGCCGTATTTGCCGATGCCCCAGGCCGCCGTCCATGAGCCCGTCAGCGCGCGGATCAGCTGGCCGAGGTCGCCGCTCTTCTCGGCGAGCGCGCGGTTTCGCTCGGCGACGGCGCGGGTCTCCGGCGCGGCAAAGCCCCGGGTGGCGTGAAGCACCCCATGAAACGCGCTGCCCAGCGCGAGCGCGCGGGCGTCGCGCTCCGGCGATTCCGGCAGCGTCTCGAGCATCGACAGCGCTTGCCGGTACTCCGCCTCCGCTTCCTTGAAGGCGTGGCGGGCGTTGTCGGCCGATGCCGCCTGCGTCCAGCAGGCGATGGCGTTTTCGGCGCTGCCCGCCTCGGACCAGTGCCGTGCGAGGACTTCGGGTTGCTTCTGCGCAAGCTCGGGAAATTTCTCGACGATCGTTTCCGCGACGCGGACATGCAATTCGCGACGCTTGCTCTTCAGCAAGGCGATGTAGGCGGCATCCTGGATCAGCGCGTGCTTGAACTTGTAATTCGCGTCCGGGGGAAGGCCGCGCACAAAGATCAATTCCGCATCGGCGAGCCTGGCCAGCTCAGACTGCAATTGATCGTCCGTCAACGGCGAAACGGCGCGAAGCAATTCGTAGGAAAAGTCGCGCCCGATCACCGCGCCGAGCTGGGCGACGTCCTTGGCGCGTCCGAGGCGGTCCAGGCGCGCCGCCAGGGAATCCAGCAGGGTCGAGGGAATGTCGCCACCGCCCGCGCGGCCGTCGCCATCCACCACGAGCCGCGTCAGCTCTTCGGCAAACAGCGGCACGCCGTCGGTGCGCGCGATCACGGCGTCTATCACGTCTCGGCTGAGCCCGACGCGCGCGACGATATTGGTCACGAGCTGCCGGGTCTCGCGATTGTTGAGGCGGCTCAGCGTGATCAACGTGTGATGCGCGCGCATCGGCCACGGCGCCCTGAATTCGGGACGCGACGTGCACAGAAGCATCAACGGGCTGGTGGCGCCCTGGCCGACGAGGGTCTGGAGCAGCTCGAGTGTCGATGGATCGACCCAGTGCAGATCCTCCACGACAACCACCAGCGGCTGGCTGGCGCCGAACACCCATTCCGCCAGGGCGGCCAGCAGGCGCTTGCGTTTCAGGTCCGGCGCCAGGACCGGCCGCTGCTCGCTGCCGGGAACGGGAATGTTGAGCATTTCGGCGATCAGCTGGACGGCTTCGTCCTGCTTCACGCCGCTTCGCGACAGGGACTGCCGCAAGCGGTCCAGCTTCTCTTCGACGGACTCGTCGCCGCGCCAGCCCAGGCCCTGGTTGAGCATCTGGGTCACGGCGTGGAATGGCGTGTTGGAGAAGAAGGCGGCGCCGCCGCATTCGATCCACAGATGCGGATGAGACCTTATGTGCGACCGGAATTCCTCGACCAGGCGGGTCTTGCCGATTTCCGGCTCGCCGACGACGAGCGCGACCTGACCTTCGCCCTCGGAGACCTGCTGCCAGCGTCCCAGAAGAAGGTGCAGCTCGTCGCTGCGTCCGACGAACGCGATCGGGTCCCGGGCCGCGAAACTGCGTCCGCGCCCGCTTCCGAGCCCGGCCGACATCGCCCGGAACAGCCTGACCGGTCGTTCGATTCCCTTCAGGTGGTGCCTGCCCAGATCCACCACGACGAAAAGACCCGAGACGAGGTCGTGCGCGTCCTCGGTCATCACCACCGTGTCCGGCTCGGCAACGGCTTGCACCCGTGACGCCATGGCGGGCGCCTCGCCGAACATATCGGCTTCATCCCCGCCGCCCTGGGCTACGACAACCGAGCCGCTATGGACGCCGACCCTGACCTGGAGCCTGACGTCATGGCGTTCCTTCAGGTGCGCATTGAGCGCCGTCATGGCGTCGAGGATCGCAAGCCCCGCCCGGACGCCGCGTTCCGCCGCATCTTCCTGCGCGGTGGGATAGCCGAAATAGGCGATCAGACCGTCGCCGAGATACTTGGCGACATGGCCCGCGAACTTCCTGACCTGATCCGCCGCTGCCCGCTGGTACTGTGCGGCAATGTCATGCCACTGCTCCGCATCGAGACGGGCTGCAATGTCGGTCGAATCGACGATGTCGCAGAAGAGCACGGTGAGATGGCGACGCTCGCCGTCTTCGGCCGGCGGCGAAGGGTGTGAGGCGGGCCTTTCGGGTCCCGGCGGCGGCGACGGGACGACACGCTTCGGACTTTCATCCAGTGGCGCGGCGCAATTGGAACAGAACTTCGCGTGGGACGGGTTGTTCTCGCCGCAACCCGGACACGGGCGCGGCAGCGGCGCCGCGCACTCGATGCAGAATTTCGCGCCCTGGCGATTTTCCGTCTGACAGCCGGGACATCTCATGGGCGGTGCGCCAGGTGGAGCGATCGATTTGCGCCTGCAGCGGCAGCGGGCGTCGGGATGCAAACTTAAAACGCATGGCGCGGCGAAACGATAGAGTGCGCGCGAAAGATGGGCCGGGCGGGATTGCCGACGCCGTTTTCCGTTGCACGCAGTGCTCGCGTCGCGCTGCAGGACAGACCCCACTTCACGCGAACCGCCGCGCCGCTTTTCATAAATTTATCAATGGCTTGAGCGCGACCGGCAAAACAAGGAGACGATGCGATGCCGGACGTTGCGGTCTATGGGCACAATTCGAACTCGCCATTTTTTCGCGGGACCCTGGCGTCCGGCGGCGCTGGTGTGACATCGCTATCGTCCCAGTCGCCGCCGATGATCGCGCTCCCTTCCCCGTTTCGTCCGGGATTTGGCGTGGACAAAAGATCCGCGAAACGATCAGTCCGTTTGCGGTTGTTTGTGCTCGCGCAGGGGCCTGAACGCCGCGCGGAGTTCGGCGGCGAACAGCTCGGGCTGTTCCCAGGCGGCGAAATGGCCGCCCTTGTCGACCTCATGGAAATAGATCAGGTTCGGATAGGCCTTCTCGGTCCAGCTTCGGGCGCGCGGTAGATCTCGCCGGGGAAGACCGTCACGGCAACCGGGATGGAGATTTCCGCCGTCTTCTGGCTCGTCGCATTGAAGTTGTTGTTGTTGTTTTCCCAGTAAAGCCGCGCCGACGAGATCGCGCTGTTGGTGAGCCAGTAAAGCGTAATGTCGTCGAGCATCTCGTCCTTGGTGAGCGCGCGTTCCGGCTCGCCGCCGCTATAGGTCCACTGCCGCGAACTTGTCGTAGATCCAGGCGGCCAGGCCCGCCGGAGAATCCGCCAGCCCGTAGCCCACGGTTTGCGGGCGCGTGACCATCATCGCCGCGTAGCCGCCGTCCTTGCTGTAAAGGTCGCGGAGAGAGTCGAAGGCGGCCCTTTCATCCGGCGAATCCGCGCGGGTGCCGGGCTCGCCGCCTCGAGAGCCCTCGCGACGTCCGCCGGCACGGTGGCCGGCATGTTGACGTGGATGCCGAGCAGTCCTGCCGGCGCCTGGCGCGCCATGGCGGCGGCAACGACCGACCCCCAGTCGCCGCCCTGCGACACATCGTGCCTGTAACCCAGGCGCTTCATCAGGACGTCCCAGGCGCGCGCGATCCGCTCCGGGTCCCAGCCGGTGCCCTGCGGCCGTTCCGAGAATCCATAGCCCGGCATCGACGGCAGGACGAGATCGAACGCGTCTTCGCGCGCGCCGCCATAGGCCGTCGGATCGGTGAGCGGTCCGATCGCCTTCATCGAGTTCGAAGACCGAGCCCGGCCAGCCGTGGGTGATGAGCAGCGGCAGGGCGTTCGGATGGCGGGACCGGACATGGACGAACTGAATGTCGAGCCCGTCGATCCTGGTCACGAATTGCGGCAGGGCATTCAGCTTCGCCTCCGCCTTGCGCCAATCGTAATCGGTTCCCCAGTAGCGCGACGAGCGCCTGAATCTTCGCAGCTTGCACCCCCTGGGATTGATCGGTGACGGTCTCCTTGTCGGGCCAGCGGGTTGCGGCGACGCGCCGGCGAAGATCGTCGAGCGCCGCCTGCGGAACGGCGACGTGGAACGGATGGATGGCAGTGTCCTCTGCCACCGCAGCGACGGGCGCGGAGGCCTTTGCCGCGGCTGGCATGCAGGAGCAACCTGTGCGAGACATGCGCCGCCGCACAACGCCAGCACGAGCGTCACGGCCGAGGCAGCGAGAAGCCTGTTTCTGATGGCAGGGTTCATATTGGTCACGGTCAGTTCCTTTCGATCGCTGAAGCGGCGCCGGTGGTCGGCCGCACCGACAAAATGCAGAGGCCGGCCCGAATGGCCCGTTAGGAGTTGCGAGCGCTCGTGAGCCGTTGCCAACGATTGTCGAACGCCCGGCTGCGTCCTACTAATCGGCGACGGGGCCGGCCGGCAGGGGAAAGTCGAGGACATGGCAGAGCAGCCTGTGCGAGACAGAATTGTCCTGTCGTTCGGCCGCTTCTCGCTGGTGCCAGGCGAGCGGTTGCTCACCGCAGACGGCGCTCCCCTGGAACTGGGCGAACGCACGCTCGATACGCTGATCGCTCTGCTGTCGCGCCCCAACGAGGTCGTCGGCAAGCGCGAGCTAATGGCGCAGGTCTGGCCCGACGTCACCGTGGAAGAAGGCAGCTTGCGGTTTCATATCGCCGCCCTGCGCAAGGCTCTGGGCGACGGCAAGGACGGCGCCCGCTACATCACGACATTTGCCGGGCGCGGCTATTGCTTTGTCGCGCCCGTCACGCAGGCCGCCGGTCCGATCGCGGATGCACCGGCGGCGGATGCTGCTTCCTCCGGAACCAACTTCCTCCCGGAGCCGCTGGCACGCATGGTCGGGCGTGAGAACGACATTCGGGCCATCTCGGCCGAGCTGGCGGCTTCGCGCTTCGTCACGATCGTGGGCCCCGGCGGCATCGGCAAAACCACCGTCGCCATAGCCGTCGCGCATGACCTGCTGCGCGGCGTTCGACGGGGCCGTGCTGTTCGTCGATCTCAGCGTCCTCAGCGATCCCGCGCATGGTGCCGTCCTCGCTCGCGTCGCTGCTGGGCATATCGATCCAGTCCGACGACCCGATGCCCGGCCTGGTCGGGTTTCTGCGCGAGCGGCGCATGCTGGTGGTGCTCGACAATTGCGAACATGTCATCGAGGACGTCGCGCGACTCGCCGCGCGGATCTTCGCGGCGGCGCCGCGGCTTCGCATCCTGGCGACCAGTCGCGAGGCGCTCAGGGCGGAAGGCGAACAAGTCCACAGGCTGTTGCCGCTAGGCGTGCCGCCGGACGATCCGGCGCTGAGCGCGGACGACACACTGGCCTTCCCGGCCGCGCGGCTGTTCGTCGAGCGCGCGGCGGCGAGCGGCGCGCGACTGGAATTCGCGGACGCCGACGCCGGCGATCGTGGCAGGCATCTGCCGGAAGCTCGACGGCATGGCGCTTGGCGATCGAGCTCGCCGCCGGCCGCGTCGAGGCCTACGGGCTGCACCAGACCGCGGCGCTGCTCGATCAGCGCTTCTCCCTGCTGTGGCCGGGGCAGCGCACCGCCCCGGCGCGCCAGAAGACGTTGCAGGCGACGCTGGACTGGAGCTTCGGTCTGCTGTCCGAGATCGAGCGCGTCGTCTTTCGCCGCCTTGCGGTTTTCGTCGGGCCGTTCAGCATCGAGGCGGCGCTCGAGGTGGTCACGATGACGCCATCGACGCGGCACTCGTTTTCACCACCGTCGACAGCCTGGTCGCCAAGTCGATGGTCACGGCGTTTCCTGTGGGCGCGACGATGCGCTACCGGCTGCTCGACACCGACGCGCGCCTATGCCCTGGAAATCAGCGCCGACCGCAGCGTGCCTCTTGCGGCGCGCCACGCGGCCTATTGCCTGCGCTGGCTGGAACAGGCGGCCGCCGACGGGCAGCCCTTGTCCAATGCGGCGGAACGCGCCTCCCTGCTGGGGGATCTGAACAATGTGCATGCGGCTCTGGAGTGGTGCTTTGGCGATGGTGGGAACGTCGGATTCGGCGTGCGTCTCGCCGCGTCCGCCGCCCCGGTCTTTTTCGCGGTGTCCCTGCTGAACGAATGTCAACGCTGGTCCCAGCGCGCGATTCTCGCGCTCGACGGTTCGACGCTTGGCGGGCGCCAGGAGATGCGCCTGCAGGCGGCCCTGGCTCTTTCATCGATGTGGATAAGAGGCGACAGCAAAGCGACGTTTGCTGCGATGAACCGAAGCATTGCGATTGCCAAGCAACTGGACGACTCGCTTAATCAAATTACGCTGCTCGCTCCCCTGCATGTGTTTCATTTGATTGCCGGGGAGTTTCGCAAGGCAATGCACTGCGCGGAGCAGGTCGCCGAGCTTTCGCGCCAGACCGAAGATCCGCAAGCCGATAGATTGTCGCGCATCTTGCTGGGATACGCATTCCATTTTGCCGGCGATCTCGCCCGAGGACGCCGCGCGCTGGAGGCGGCGCTGCGACAGGGTCCCGGCGAGGAGCGGACCTATAGGCAAAAGAGATCGTCGTCGGCAACCATGAAGGACGATGCGATGGGTGCCCCTATTCTTGCCCTGGCTTCGGCGGCGGGCCCGAGCGCATTGGCGAGGACGATGTGGCTGCAGGGCGACTCCGCTGCCGCTATGGACTATGTCGACCAGACCATCGCCGACGCAGTCAGCACGAACCATCCGGTCAGCCTTCTGGTCACTTTGATCTACGCCATCTCGGTGATGATCTGGAACGGCGATTTTGACGACGCCGGGGAGCAAATCGCACGCTTCGTATCGACCGCCGAATCCGATCAATTGACCACGTATGTCTTGCTCGGACATTGCTTCGAGGGTCAATTGGCGATCAGCCGCGGCGACACGGAACGCGGGATCGAACTGCTGCAGGCATGTCTGCAGGAACTGCATGCGCTGCATTACGAGCTGATGACGACATCGTTCCACATCTCACTCGTCCAGGGATTTGTCGCGATCGGCCGTTTCGCGGACGCTCTCTCACTCGTCGACGCGGCCATCCGATCCGTCGAGACGAACGGAGACTTCTGCCACATGCCGGAGCTCCTGCGCGTGAAGGCACATTGTCTTCGCAACGTGCCGCAGCCGCAGGAGGAATTGGCGGCAGCCTGCCTCGCGGAGTCGCTCGCATTGAGCCGGCGCCAGGGCGCGCTGGCGTGGGAATTGCGAACGTCGATCGACCTGGCGACTTGCATCGCCGCACAGGGAAGACCGGAACGCGCCCGGGATATTCTGCACCCCGTCTTCGACCGGTTCGCGAACGGTGCCAGAACAGCCGATCTGCGAACTGCCGCGGGCCTGCTGGCGACCTGGGGCTAGTTCCGGGCGCGGCCACCCGCCGTGCCTCGGCTGCGACCACAGGGGGTGCTCGCAAGCGCTAATGCCACTCACAAACGCTAACGGGCCATCGCCGCGCCATCCGGCTAGAAAATAGCGCCGCGCGGGGTTTGGCCGGGCAATGCCCGACCGCCCGCATGGCTCGAAACCAAACCCGAGGGATGAGTTGCATGTCCGAACAACGTCACGCTCCGCTGACCGGTTCAACGATGGAACCCTGGCTGCTGGTCGAAGAGATCACGCACCGTGTTGCCAACGAATACGCCGCCGCCGTCGGATCGATCTCGCTCGCCTCGGCGCGTTGCGCGGACCGGGACGCCAAGACCGCGCTCGCCGGCGCCGCGAGGCGGCTCCTCGACTACGCGGACGCCCATCGCGCGTTGCAGCCGCCGCCGGTCGCAGAACGTCCCGCCGATCTCGGCCGATATCTGCGCGGCCTCTGCGAAGCGATCACGCGCTCCAGCCTGGCCGAGCGCAGGATCGCGCTTACGCTGTTTGAAGAGACGATTGCGCTCGATGCGGGACAATGCTGGCGCGTCGGCATGATCGTTTTCGAGCTGATCACAAACGCGGCGCGTCATGGATTGCGCGACCGCGAAGGCAGCATCGTCGTCGAGCTCGCGGCACAAGGCGACGTCGTGCAATGCCGGGTGGCGGATGACGGCACGTGCGGCCATCCGACGCCCGGCCGCGGCACACGGATCACCAGGGCGCTGGCGCTCGAACTGGGAGGCCATATCGACTGGCATTTCGGCGTGCGCGGAACCACGGCCACACTTTGCTTTCCCCGCTCGCGCCATTGAGCGCAACTTGACCCGCGGCAACGAGAAAGAGAGCGCGGCATTTCACCAAGCCTCACCGGCACGCAAGTTCGCCGCACACGGAACGCGTCGCCAATGCCCGTGCCCGATCCAACGGCGCAGCGTTTGGCAAGCCGGGGAGGATGCCGTCGCGGAGTTATGAGGCAGATCAAGGCGGCCGGATCGATCCATAGATAGGATTATCGGCATGCGCAAGACTGCGCTGGCCGAGAACAACGAGCTCATGTCGAATTTTCCGCACTTCGAGACCGCGATCTCGCCGCCCCTGCGCAGCGCGTGCTCTTCGCACAATCGATCGGGTATCCGAAAAAGGATACGAGGTGATGTCGAGTGGCTAGCTTTCGGCGATGCCCGCACCGCCCGCGAAGAGGAAACGGCGCTCAAATGAACATCTATCGGCTGGATCCGATCGACGCGAAACATCCGTCCTGGGCGATGTCGGCCGAGAAAGAAACGCTCTGGGCCGCCGCCGCGACGCCGGACGAGGCGCGCAGCCTGGTTGCGGCGAAGACGCGGACAGGGTCTGCGGGCGGTTCACCCGACACGCGAAAATCGCCCTGGCAGGACGCGGCCGTCACATCCTGCGTGTGGGATCCCACATTGAGCCACGTTCGCGACGGAACCGTCGAGAGAGCCGACGGCAGCCGCGTCGACGACTGATTAACGTCGACGTGGGTGCGCCAAATGGCCGTCCGCAACGGTCGTTCAAGATGTGTGAGCGTCGAACAGGCAAGCGGGGACGATTTCGCCGGCGGCACGGCAATGGTCACCGCTCCGCCGACCCCGTCAGCGCTTCGAAGCCGGAGACGACGTCGAACAGCTCTTCGTCGATGCCGGTCTGGCGCACGCGGTGGAACGCGGCGTGAAGCTGGGCGAGGAGCTCGTCGATGTTCTTTTCAGCGCGCTGCATGGCGGCCAGCCGGCTGGCATTCTCGCTCGCCAGGGATTCGGCGCAGGCGCGGAAGAGCGAGATGAAGAGATATTCGCGGATCAGCGCCGGCAATGTCGCGGCGTCGCCGCCGACGACCTCGGGCAAATTGGCGGTCGGCCAGGCAATCTCGGCCAGGCCATGCGCGCCATTGCGCATCGAGCGGCAGCAGCCTCTGGCCGACAGGCGCGTAGAGCGCGCCCGGCTGCGGGCGGTTGTGGAACACATAGAGCTGCGTTGCTCGTCCTTGGCCCGGTGCGCTTCGCTCTCGATCTGAATCTGCCCGACGAGCGGCGTGATGGCCTGAACGGAACCCGGCACCGCGAAATGTCCCAGCCAGCGGGACGCCCGCGTCCGCCAGACGCGCGTGAACGCGCTCGCCGACCGCCCAGACCGTCGCCTTGCCGGGAAGCGCCGCGAGGGTCTTTATCGCGTAGTCGGCGACGACGTCGTTGAATGGCCCGACCAGTCCCTGGTCGGAACCGAAGACGATCGCGCTTGCCGCCGCCGCATGGGCCGGCTCTACCGGCTTTGCCGTCACGGCCGCCGGCGCGCTTTCGCGGAAGCATGCGCCCAATCCCGAGCTCCACGGTCCGCGTGTAGTCGGCCAGCGCGCGCACGGAATTTTCGTATTGCCCGATGCTCGAGGCGGCGAGCGCTTTCATGGTGCGGACGACGGATTGGAGATCGCCGGCGCTGCCGATCTTCCGGCGCAGGTTCGCCACGGAGTCGCTCATGGTTTTTTCCCGGCCGTCGCGACCGGCTTCGGCTGGAAGGGATCCGAGCGCCCGGCGAGCGATCTCGACGATGGTCTTGCGATCCGCATCGCCAAGCCTGTCGGCGTTTTGAAGCCGTGCGCGCATGTCCACCGGGATGTTCGTGGCCGCCTTCTGCACCGCGGCCCCCGCCGCAGTCATCCGGTCGAGCGCGACCGTGTCGAAAAGCCCCGCGGTCAATGCCAGCAGGACCGCGATCTGCGCCGGCACGGAGACCGGCGCGAGCTCCGGCTGCTTCAGGCAGGCGCGAATGCGGCGTCCATGCGCGATGGTCCTGCTGGTGGCCTGGTCCAGGCGGGCGCCGAAGCGGGCGAAGGTTTCGAGCTCCTCGAACTGCGCATAGGCGAGCTTGAGGTCGCCGGCCACGGCACGGTAGGCCGCGCGCTGCGCCTTGCCGCCGACGCGCGACACCGATTTGCCGACGTCGACCGCGGGCAGCACGCCCAACTCGAACAGCGACGGCGAGAGGTAGATCTGCCCGTCGGTGATCGAGATCAGGTTTGTCGGGATATAGGCGGAGATGTCCTGCGCCTCGGTTTCGATGATCGGGCAGGGCGGTGAGCGAGCCGCCGCCGAGCTCAGGGCGCAGATGGGTCGCGCGTTCGAGCATGCGCGAATGAATGTAGAAGATGTCGCCGGGAAAGGCCTCGCGTCCGGGCGGCCGCCGCAGAAGCAGCGACAGCTCGCGATAGGCGCGGGCGTGATGGGTGAGATCGTCATAGACGATCAGGACGTCGCGGCCGGCCTCCATGAAGTGCTCCGCGATGCTGGTCGCGGCATAGGGCGCGATGAAGGCGAGACCGGGCGGATCGTTGCCTTCCGTCACGACGAGGACGGTGTAGTCCATCGCGCCCTTTTCCCGGAGGGTCGGCCACGGCTTTGGCGACGGCGGAGGCACGCTGGCCGATGGCGCAATAGACGCACACGACGTTCTGGTCGTGCTGGTTGAGGATCGTGTCGATGGCGATGGCGGTCTTGCCCGTCTGGCGGTCGCCGAGGATCAACTCGCGCTGGCCGCGCCCGATGGGAATGAGCGCGTCGATGACCTTGAGCCCGGTCTGGAGCGGCAGCGTCACGGGAGCGCGATCCATGATGTGCGGGGCCGGGCGTTCGATCGGCAGCCGCGCGTCGAGGCCACCGCGCCGCCGCCATCGAGCGGCCGGCCGAGCGGGTCGATGACGCGGCCCAGCAGTCCGTCGCCCACGGCCACATCCATGACACGGCCGGTGCGCTCCACCTCGTCGCCCGCGTGCAAATGCGCATAGTCGCCGAGCAGCACGACGCCGATTTCGTCCTCGTCGACGTTGAAGGCGATGCCGAGCAAATCACCGGGAAATTGCACCAGCTCCTCGAAGCCCACGTTGGGGAGCCCGGACACCTTGGCGATGCCGGTGGCGATGCTGGTGACCGTACCCACCTCGCGCGGCGCCAGGCGTGGCGCGAATGCCTCGCGCGCGGCGCTCAGCCCCGCAAAGGCGGTGTCGAAAACGCTCTGCAGGCTTTCCGGCTGCGCGGTCATCGGCCGGGTCCGGCCGGATCGGCCGCGGCCGCCTCGGCCTTCGGCTCCGGCTTCGCATTGGCGAGCTTCGTGTTGTCCTTCTCTTTCAGAAGCTCGCCGACGCTTTTTTCCAGCGACGCCAGGTACTCCGCAATGCTCCACGCGATCTTTTGTCCGCCCGCGGACAGCTCGATCCCGCCGACCAGATCGGGCGCGGTCTCGAAGCCGATGCGAACATCCGTCGCAAAGATCTCATTGAGCGACTTCCCGATCGCCGCGCGCTGCTCGGCGGCAGGTCGAAGGCGCTGCGGACGACGGCGGGATCGGACGCCGTCGCAGGGCCTTCGCGAAGGCCTCTTTCGCCTCCGTCCATCTGCGCAGGCGGCCAGTGAACACGTGCACCATGCGGTCCTCTAGGCTCGCCCTCGGCAAGATCGGCCAGGGCCTTTCGCGCGATGGCGAACACTTCCTTTTGCGTCCGACGGAGAATGAGCCTGATTGAGATTGCCGGGCGTCGCTGCGCAGCGTTTCCGCGCGCCTGGCGCTCAGGGCGTCGGCGTCCTTGCGCGCGCCATCGAGGAGCCGCCGGCGTTCGGCTCCGGCCTCCTCGGTCGCCTTGCTAAGAAGCGCGGCGCGCTGCCGGTCGAATTTCTCGTTCTTGTGCTGGAACTCGTCGCGTTCCTTCTCGGCCTCCGCCTTCTTGGCGTCGGCGTCGGCGAGCTCCGCGGCGATCCGCTTCTCCCGCGCGTCGATGGCGTCGAGAATCGGTTTGTAGAGAAAGCGCTTCAGCAGCCACACCAGGATGAGGAAGTTGAGCGCCTGCGCGCCGACGGTGAACCAGTCGATGAGCATGAACTATCTTCCCGCGGTCTGGGCGATGACGTGATTCCAGAACGGATTGGCGAAAATAAGGATCATCGAGACCACGAAGCAGTAGATGGCGATGGACTCGATCATGGCCAGGCCCACGAACAGCGTGCGCGTGATGGTCGGCGGGGCATCGGGTTGCTGCGCCAGCGAGCTCAGGGCGGTGGCGACCGCGCGGCCTTCGCCGAGCGCGGGCCCGATGCTGCCCAATGCGATGGTCAGGCCGGCGGTCACGATCGAGGCGATGGCGATGAGTGTCGAACTGTCCATGGTGTCTCCTTGTTGTCTCGGATCACGATGGCGTTGCGGCCGGGGCGGGCCGGGGCTTGCGGGCACGCGTCGCAGAGGCGATGTAGACCGCGGCCAGGATGCTGAAGATGTAGGCCTGCACCATCCCGGTGAGCAGGCCGAGCGCGCTCATGGCGATCGGAAAGACGAAGGGCGTGATGGTCAGCAGGATGGCGAGGATCATCGCTCCGCTCATCATGTTGCCGAACAGGCGCACGGCAAGGGCGAGCGTCCGCGAAAGCTCGCTGATGATGTTGAACGGCAACATGATGATCGTCGGTTCCGCGTAGGATCGCAGGTAGCCGCCCAGCCCCTGCTCCGCGATGCCGAACATCGGCACGGCCACCAACACGCAAAGCGCCAGCGCCGCGGTGGTCGAGAGCGAACCGGTCGGCGGCTCGTAGCCGGGAATGACCGTGAAAAGCGTGGCGAGTGCGATGAACAGAAACAGCGTTCCCAGAAAGCCGATGTACTTTCTCGGATCGCGCAGGCCGACTTCCTCGATCTGCTTTTCGATGCCGGTGACGACGATCTCCAGAAGGTTCTGCCAGCGTGAGCGGTTCAGATCCATCGACAGGCGGCGCGTGACCAGCGTCGATCCGAGCGCGAGCACGAGCATCAGCGCCCAGGTGAACACGATCGTGCCGTTGAGCTTGAGGAAGCCGTATTGCCAGAAGATCATCTGGTCGGGGCTAAGGCGCATGGTGGCCTCCGGCCGGACGGGGCCTCGCCAGCCGGTCAGCCACCATGACGGCGAGGCGCGCGAGCGATGAATCCGGCGAGGCACAGCAGCATCGCTGCCAGTCGCCGTCCGCTGACGAGTAGAACCCGGCAAGCGTGACGGCCGTGCGCAGGACCAGGCTGGCAAGAAACCAGAGCGCCGGACTTTCCGACGCAACGCCCTTTCGCACGGTCCACCACAGGCCGCCGAAGAAAAACGCGCCGAGCGACCGCCCCGGCGAGACCGCGGCCAGAAGAGTGCCAGCGTTCATTCATCGTCGTCTTCCTGTTCGTCTCGGATTGCCTTTTCTTGCCCGCCACCCAATGCCAGGCATTGAAGCAGCCGATGCGCGAGCCCGGCCACCAGCAACGCCAGGGTCCAGGGATGCTTGCCCGGATGGTGCTTATCCAGCCAGATCCCGAGCGCCGCGCCGAGCAGCGTGGGACCGCCACGGACCAGCCGATCAGCCCCATCATGCCGAGGCCGAACCACACGCCCTGCTCCGGGCTTGCGCGCGCCCTGAGCTTGCGCGCCGCTTTCGCGCCGATCTGCTCGGCCGAGAGTCGGCTCGCGTTCGGGTGCTGGGCGTCACTCATGTTGAAGCTCGCCATGCGGCGGAGAAATCCGGTTTCCAGTTTCGCCATGACCGAGCGCACGCTCTTCTCGCGCTCGTCCAGAGTCAGAAACTCCTGCTCGACGGCCTCGCGCAAGCTGGCCGAGGTCCGTTCCGCCGAGGCGCGGCGCACGGAGACGAGCACGTCCAGACCGGTCTTGACCAGCACGCCTTCGTCCACGGCCACGAAGACTTCGCCGTCGGATCGCCGTCTCGTAAGTCAGAATCCCCGGCGCGAGCGCGGCGACGCAATCCAGCCGGTGCGGGAGGATCCGAACGAACCCGTCCGCGTCTCCGCAACGATGCGCGAAACACCGGCTCGTCTCGGCGAAGACCTGAAACGGCAGGAGCACCTTAAGATTCATGCGCGTCGCCTGCATGCTCCGCCTTCGCGGTGGATCGTCGCCTTTCGCTTCGCTCGATTGCTCCGATCATGTAGAGCGCGCTCTCCGGCTCGTCCTTGAATTCATCGCGCAGGATGCGCTCGCAGCCGTCCAGCGCGTCCTCGAGGCTGACGAGTTTTCCCTTGAGGCCGGTGAACTGCTCGGTCGTGAAAAATGGCTGCGTGAGAAATCGCTCCAGCCGGCGCGCGCGGCCGACGACGCTTGCGGTCCTCCGGGGAAAGCTGCTCCAGACCGAGCATGGCGATGATGTCCTTGAGCTCTGCGTATTGCGCCAGCGTTCGCCGGATTTCCTGCGCCAGGCTGTAATGCCGCTCGCCGACGATTCCCGGCGTGGCCATCTTGGAGTTGGATTGCAGCGGGTCGATAGCCGGGAACAGCCCTTCGCTCGCGCGCTTGCGCGAGAGCACGATCGAGGCGGAGAGATGCGAGAAGGTGTGCACGGCGGCCGGATCGGTGAAATCGTCCGCCGGCACATACACCGCCTGGATGGAGGTGATGGCGCCGGTGTCGGTGTTGGCGATGCGCTCCTCCAGTCCCGACAGCTCGGTGCCCATGGTCGGCTGATAGCCCAGCCGCGACGGCATCTGGCCCATCAGGCCGGAGACCTCCATGCCCGCTTGAATGAAGCGGAAAATGTTGTCGATGAGGAGCAGCACGTCGCGGTGCTCGTCGTCGCGGAAATACTCGGCCATCGTCAGCGCGGCATGGCCGACGCGGAACCGGCTGCCGGGAGGCTCGTTCATCTGGCCGAAGACCATCACCATGTCCGGCAGGACGCCCGCCTGCTTCATGGCATCGTAGAGCTCCTCGCCCTCGCGGCAGCGTTCGCCGATGCCGCAGAAAATGCTGACGCCTTTCTGATGCCCGATCATGTTGTGGATCATCTCGGTCAGCAGCACCGTCTTGCCGACGCCGGCGCCGCCGAAAAGTCCCGCCTTGCCGCCGCGCTCCAGCGGGGCGAGCACGTCGATGACCTTGATGCCCGTCTCGAAGACTTCCGATTTGGTCGAACGACGCGCCAGGGGCGGCGGCGCCCGGTGCACCGAGCGCCACTGCGACATCGCGCAGCGCCGGCCCGCGGTCGATCGTGGCGCCGAAGACATCGAACATGCGCGAGAAAATGGCTTTGCCTACCGGCGCTTCCAGCGGGCCGCCCGTATCCGCCACCGGCATGCCGCGCGCGAGACCTTGCGTCGGCGTCAGGGCGATGCCGCGCACGCAATGCGCGTCGCGCTGCGCCAGCACTTCGATGACGATCCTGTTTTCCGCCCCGGCATGCAAAATCGAATAGATGGGCGGCAGGTGTCCTTCGAACCTCACATCCACGACGCTGCCGCGCACCGAGACGACGACGCCGGAGTTCGAGGAGCCGAGCTTGCCTTGCAACGCCGCTTTCCCTGTTTCAACGCCTATGACGGCGTCACATCCCATTTCCAGTTCCGGACTTCCGGCAGATCCTGGCCGTGCCGGTCGATGTATTGCTTGTGCTCGATGAGCATGTCCTGCATCTGCTGCTTCAGATAGGCGCCCTTGCTGCCCAGCTGCGGCAGGCGATCGATGACGTCCTGCACGAGATGGAAGCGGTCGAGATCGTTCTGCACGCGCATGTCGAAGGGCGTGGTGATCGTGCCCTCCTCATTGTAGCCGCGGACGTGGAGATTGCCGTTGGCGCGGCGATAGGTCAGCCGGTGGACCAGCGATGGATAGCCGTGGAAGGCGAAGATGATGTGCTTGTCGCGGGTGAACAGCGCGTCGTAGTCGGTTTCGTTCAGCCCGTGCGGATGCTCGCTCGCGGATTGCAGCTTCATCAGGTCGACGACGTTGACGACGCGGATCTTCAGCTCGGGCAGATGGCGGCGCAGGATGGAGACGGCGGCCAGGATCTCCAGCGTCGGCGTGTCGCCGCAACAGGCCATGACGACGTCGGGCTCGCAGCCCTGGTCGTTGCCGGCCCACTGCCAGATGCCGATGCCTTCGCTGCAGTGGACGACGGCCGCGTCCATGCTCAGCCATTGCGGCAGCGCATGTTTTCCGGCGACCACGACGTTGACGTAGCCGCGGCTGCACAGGCAGTGGTTGAACACCGACAGCAGACAGTTCGCGTCGGGCGGCAGGTAGACGCGCACGACATCGGCCTTCTTGTTGATGACGTGATCGAGGAAGCCCGGATCCTGGTGGGTGAAGCCGTTGTGGTCCTGCTGCCAGACATGGGAGGCGAGGAGATAGTTCAGCGAAGCAATCTTGCGCCGCCAGGGCAGCTCGGCAGTGACTTTGAGCCATTTGGCGTGCTGGCTGAACATGGAATCGACGATGCGGATGAAGGCTTCGTAGCTGTTGAACAGCCCGTGGCGGCCGGTCAGCAGGTAACCTTCGAGCCAGCCCTCGCATTGGTTCTCGCTGAGCATCGAATCGAGAACGCGGCCCTCGGGCGCCAGGAACTCGTCGGCCTTCTCCGTTTGCGCGTCCCATTGGCGGTTGGTGACTTCGAATACCGGGTCGAGCAGATTGGAGAGGGTCTCGTCGGGACCGAAGATGCGGAAGTTGCGGCTGTCCTGGTTGAGCTTCTCCACATCGCGCAGAAATCGGCCGAGCACGCGCGTGTCCTGGGCGTCGACGGCTCCCGGCGCCGGCACGGTCACGGCATGAACATGGAAATCCGGCATGCGCAGGTCGCGCAGCAGCGTGCCGCCATTGGCGTGGGGATTGGCGCCCATGCGGCGATCGCCTTGCGGCGCCAGCTCGGCCAGCTCCGGCTTCAGACGGCCCTTGGAGTCGAACAGCTCTTCCGGCCGATAGCTCTTCATCCACATTTCGAGGAACGCGACGTGGTCAGGGTGCTCGGCATCGACGATCAGCGGGACCTGGTGCGAGCGGAACGAGCCCTCGATCTGCAGGCCGTCGACGATTTTCGGTCCCGTCCAACCCTTCGGCGATTTCAGGACGATCATCGGCCAGCGCGGCCGCTTGCGCTCGCCCGCGTCACGCGCGCTCCGCTGGATTTTCTGAATGTCCTCGATGGCCTGGTCCAGGGTCGCCGCCATGAGCTGATGCATCGTCTCCGGATCGTCGCCTTCCACGAAATACGGCGTCCAGCCGCAACCGCGCAGGAACTGCTCGAGCTCCTCGGGCGAGATCCGCGCCAGCACGGCGGGATTGCTGATCTTGAAGCCGTTGAGATGAAGGATCGGCAGCACGGCGCCGTCGGTTTGCGGATCGAGAAACTTGTTGGAGTGCCAGGAGGTCGCGAGCGACGCCGTTTCCGCCTCGCCATCGCCGATGACGCAGGCGACGACCAGGTCGGGATTGTCGAACACGGCGCCGAAGGCGTGGCTCAACGAATAGCCGAGCTCGCCGCCTTCGTAAATCGATCCCGGCGTGGTCGGCGCGCATGGCTGGAAATCCCGCCGGGAAAGGAGAACTGCTTGAACAGCTTTTTCAGGCCGGCTTCGTCCTGGGTGACGTTCGGATAGACCTCGCTCCAGGTGCCCTCGAGATAGACGTTGCCGACGATCGCAGCACCGCCGTGACCGGGGCCCGCGACGTAGAACATGTTCAGGTCGAATTTCTTGATGACCCGGTTCAAATGCACATAGATGAAGTTCTGCCCGGCACGGTGCCCCAGTGCCCTACGATCAGCGGCTTTATGTGCGACAGGGTCAACGTCTCGCTCAGAAGCGGGTTGTCGTACAGATAGAGCTGGCCCACCGACACGTAGTTGGCGGCCCGCCAATAGGCGTTGATCCGCTGCAGCAGGTCGGGCGTAAGCGTGTCGGACTTCATGGCGGGGCTTCCCGTGTTGTGTGGAGAGCGAGGGGCGCACGACCGCGCGTGCAATCATGAGCTCCTCGTCGGTGCGGATGACGCGAACCCTGACGCAGCCGCCGTCCGCGGATATAAGTGGCGCATTCCTGGCATTGCGTGCCTGATCGAGATCAATTCCCAGAAATTGCAGCGCGTCGCAGATCCGCGCCCGCACGAGCGGCGCGGCCTCGCCGATCCCGCCCGCGAACACCAACGTGTCCAAGCCGCCAAGCGCGGCGGAAAGGCGCCGATCCGCTTCCTGACCTCATAGCAGAACAACGCCACAGCTTCGGACGCGCGCACATCCTCCCCTTCGCATTTCAGCAGATCGCGCATGTCGGCGCTGGTCTCGGAGATCCCGAGCAGGCCGGATTCAAAATTGACCATCCTGTCGAAGCGCTCCGCGCTCATCCGTTCGGTGCGCGCGAAATATCCGATCAAGCCGGGATCGATGTCGCCCGAGCGCGTGGCCATCGGGACACCGGCAGCCGGCGTGAAGCTCATGCTGGTGTCCTGGGATTTTCCGCCCCGCACCGCCGCCAGGCTGGCGCCGCTGCCCAGGTGTGCGAGGATGACGCGACCCTGCGCGGCGCCGGCGCCATCGAGCCTGGCCAGTTCCTCCATGAGAAAAGCATAGGACAAGCCATGAAAGCCGTAGCGGCGCACGCCTTGCGCCTCGTAACGGCGCGGGATCGGCAATAGCCGGGCCACGCGCGGCAGGTCGTGGTGAAACTCGGTATCGAAGCAGGCGATCTGGGGCAGATCGGGAAAACGCCGGTGAAAGGCTTCGGCCAGCAGAATCTCCTCGGGCAGATGCTCCGGATCGAACGGGCTCAGCCGCCGCAGCTCGGCAATCATGTCCGGTGTGATGCGTTCGGGCTTGCTGTATCGAGGGCCGCCATGCACGACGCGGTGCCCGATCGCGGCCAGCGCATCGTGCCGGTCGGCGATCCAGTCGCCGAGGACGCCGATTGCGGCCGCGTGGTCGTTTGCCGTGACCGGCCGGGAGACATTGTCCGCAGGCGTGCGGCCTTCGATGCGAAAAATCGTCCCGGGTCTTCCGATCCCTTCAATGCCGCCGGCCAGGATGCGCGGCAAGGCGCCGTCCGCCTCGAACAGCGCGATCTTGATGCTGGACGACCCGCCATTGATAGTCAGGATGCGCGGGCCGGCCGCTTTCATGTCAGTCCCCAGGACGCGAGTTTGGCGGCCGTCGACCGGCAGTCGGTGTGGAGGACGCCGCGGATTCCCAATCCTGTCGCGATCTCGACGAAGAGTGGAGTGTTTTCGAGATAAGCGATCCGGTGCGCCGGCACCTGAACCAGGTCCAGCGCGAGGCGGAAGATCTGCACGTCAGGCTTGAGCAGATGTACGAAGCAGGACGAGACGTAGAAATCGACGAACGCATCCAGCGCGAATTTCCGGATACGGTAGGCGTTGAGCTCGCGACCCTCGTTGCTGAGGACGGCGATCTTCAGCCCGTGCCGCGCCTTGAGCCGGGCCGCCAGCGCGAGCATGTCGGGATAGGGTTTGGATTGCGCGAACATAAAGCGGCGG
Source organism: uncultured Alphaproteobacteria bacterium (assembly GCA_963802815.1). Classification (GTDB taxonomy): domain Bacteria; phylum Pseudomonadota; class Alphaproteobacteria; order Micropepsales; family Micropepsaceae; genus Rhizomicrobium. The sequence continues at coordinate 24,470 of CAWDKN010000050.1, read as the reverse complement.
AACGCGGCGCGGGTGAACGCGCGCTTCCGGTGAAAGACCACATAGCCCAGATAGTCGTCGAGGGCGAGCTTTCCTTCCTGGTAGCTGTTCCAGGTCTGGAGATGGCGATCCTCAGTCTCCGCCGGCTCAAGCTCGAAGTGCTTCACCGCTCGTTTGCGGGCGTAACGGTCCCAGCCGTCGGAAAGAAGCACTCCGCCTATATCCAGGAACAGGCAGGTGATCGCGGGCGTGCGGGCAGGACTCACGCGAAATCCTTCCTCGCTGGGTATGGATGAGCGCAAACGCTACGCGACACCGGCTGCGATCACATCATGCGAACCGCACTCGGCCTCTGCTCGGCTGTTTGCCAGCCCCAGTAGAACGGGCTTGTGCGCGCGATGGTTCCGGGCGGGGTGAGGACTTCCCCTCTCAGCCGCTGCGCGGCTGCCTTCCCCGGCCACGCTAAAGGCTTCGCCGGACGCGCGAGCCTCACTTTGCCCCGCAGCATCGGCGGAGGGGCCGAAAGCGAGGTGGATTGCGCGGACAGTGGGTCTCGCTCACCATCATCGTCAGCGGCGCGCGCGCGTCATTGGCCTCGTCAATCGAGCCGCCAACAGGATCGAGTATCCACCCATGCCACTCACCACGATCGTTCCGCTGGATACGCTGTCGATGGTGCTCGGACGGCTGGGCCTCGCCCTGGCGCTCGGTACTCTCGTCGGGCTGGAGCGCCAGTGGCACCAAAAGATGGCCGGCTTGCGAACGAATGCCCTGGTGGCGCTGGGTGCGAGCGGCTTCGTGCTGTTCGGCGCGGTGGTCGGACATGGCGATCCCACGCCGGTCGCCGCGCAGGTCGTGACGGGGATCGGCTTCCTCGGCGCCGGCATCATCCTGCGCGAGGGCGTCAATGTGCACGGGCTGAACACCGCCGCGACGCTGTGGTGTTCGGCCATGGTCGGCACGTTCGCGGGCGCGGGACTCGTCGTGCCCAGCGTCCTGGCTGCAGGCTTCGTCATCCTTGCCAACCTGTTCCTGCGCCCGCTGGCCCAACGGCTGAACTGGCGCGTGCTCACCGCAACCAATGTCGAGACCCAGTACCGCGTCGAGGTCACGACCAAGAACAGCGAGGAATCGCATGTGCGCTCGCTGCTGCTGCATGACCTGTCGAAGGCCGGCCTCGGGCTGCGCCGGATTGACAGCGCGGATGTGCCGGAGACGTCGAAGGTCTCGGTCACCGCGGTTGCGGTCTCGCCGGCGCGCAACGACGCGGCGCTCGAACAGATCGTGGGGCGCATCAGCCTCGAGCCGTATGTCTCGGGCGCCATTTGGCAGGTCGACCAGACCGGGGACGACGTCTAGGACGAATGCGGTCCCCGCATCGCCCCTCGCGGATTTTGCGCATCCAGTCCACGCGTGTAGGTTGTCGCGGTGTCGTTCTGCATTGGGGCACGCCAATCGCTGACGTCCCCCTCCGTCGCCCCCGCGCCGCGGCGTGACTTCCTCCCCCCAAGCGGGCCTGCGATTTCAAAGGACACCAGCTCATGCCGGACTTGTCGAACCTCGAAATCCAGCCCCTGCGGCCGGTTCGGTTTTCGCCTGCCGGCGGACAGCCATGGCGGCTCGCTTTTCGCGGCGTTGGAACGGCGGCAGACCATCCGAAGCATCAGCACCGTGCCCCTGCCGGTTCAGGTGCTCTCGAATCTTCTTTGGGCGGCGTATGGCGTGAATCGCAAAACCGGTCCCTTCGGTGCGCCGGGACGAACCGCGGCGTCCGCGAGCAACTCCCAGGAGATCGATCTCTATGTCGCGCTCGCGGACGGCGTCTACCTCTACGACGCGCTCGAGCATCGCCTCGTGCCGGTGGTCGCCGGCGATCTGCGTTCGGCCGCGCTGACACCGCGCCAGCACAATGTCGAGGCTTCGGCGCAGGTTCAGCTGATCTTTGTCGTGGACATCGACCGGCTCACCCATACGAAGGGATTCGAGGAACCCGGCCTGCACGATGCCGAAGTGCAGAAATCCTACTACTTCGTCGACACAGGGCTCATCGCAGGAAATGTGTACCTGTTCGCCGCGGCCTACGGCCTCGCGGCGTGGTTTCACAATTGCGACAGAAGCGGTCTCGCCAAGCGTCTCGGGTTACGCACCGAACAGCGGGTGCTGTTCGCGCAGTCGGTGGGGTATCCTGGAGGCGAATAAGGCGGAGCGCGGTCACTCGCCGGTTTTGCGCGACAGCGTACCCCAGCGATAGGCGAGAATGCCGGGAAGCGCCGCGCAGAAAAGCAGATAGATCATCGCGCGGTTGCCGCGCACGCGGCCGGAGCCCACGAGGACGATGCCGGCGAGCGCAATTGCGATCATCCAGATTATGCCGAAGAGCCGGACGGCGTGGCGCATGCGGCGATGCTAGCGCAAGTTTCCCCCATATTCCTGCCGCAGCGGAACGGCGGCGTTGCGCGCCTTCTCGAACACCCTACAATCCGGGGCACAACGATAATCGACACTGAGGAGACTCCCATGCTCCATGACATCGTCATCCGCGGCGGCACCATCGTGGACGGCACCGGCGCGGCGCCGTTCGCAGGCGATGTCGCGGTCAAGGATGGACGCATCGCCGAAATCGGGAGGGTCGCGTCGAAGGGCGCCGACGAGATCGATGCCGACGGGCTGACGGTGTCGCCGGGGTTCATCGATCTGCACACGCACCTGGATGCGCAGATCGGCTGGGATCCCCATCTCACGCCCATCAGCTGGCACGGCGTGACGACGGCGCTGATGGGCAATTGCGGTGTGACGTTCGCGCCTTGCAAACCGGCCGACCGCGAATTTCTCGCCGCAATGATGGAGTCGGTGGAGGATATCCCGCGCCAGGCGATCATGAGCGGCTTGCCGTGGACGTGGGAGAATTACGGCGAGTATCTCTCGGCCGTCGAGGCGCTGAGGCCCGGCATCAACATCGCCGGCCTCGTGGGCCACAGCGCGGTGCGGTATTACGTGATGGGCGAGCGCTCCTTCGCCGAGCAGGCGACGGCAGACGAGATGCAGCAGATGGCCGGCATCGTCGGCGCGGCGATGGATGCGGGCGCCATCGGCTTCTCCACCAACCGATTTGCGCCGCACAAGGCGCCGGACGGCCGCTCGATCCCCGGCACCTTCGCCGATCCGGCCGAGCTGATCGCGATCGGCAGGGAAGTCGCCGCACGCAACGGACTGATGCAGGCGGTCGGCGCCAGCGGCGACGTGCTGAAGGCGATCGCCGACGAATCCGGAAGCCGCGTGCTTTTCTCCTACGGCGTCGGCGCGGACAAGGGCGCGGGGCGCAAATCCGCCGAAGGACTCGACAGGCTGGCGGATGGGCGCGACCTGACCGCGATCTGCCAGGTGAAGGGGACGGGCTTCATGTTCGGGCTGCAATGCAGCTTGCCGTTCCGTGGCGAGAGCTGGGAGAAGGTGCGCGCGCTGGATGTGAAGGGCCGCGTGGCGGCGATATCGGATCCAGAGGTGGCGGCGAGGCTGATCGGGGAAGGCGAGACGCGGCTTCCGCTTGAACACACTTACTATATAGGCGACGCGGAGACGCCGAACCTGACGGCGCCGCGCGACCAGAGCGTAAAGCACCTGATGGCAGCGCATGGCGAGAGCTTCGTGGAATTCTTCCTGCGGCTGTCGCGGGAGACCAAAGGGCGCGCGCTGTTCAATTACCGGCTGTTCTGCGCCGACATGGACGAGTTGGGCGACCTGTTCGCGGGCTCGGCGCATGTGCTGCCCAGCCTCGGCGATGCGGGCGCCCATGTCTCGCAGATCATCGACGCCGACTGGGCGACGTTCACGCTCCGGTACTGGATCAAGGAGCGGCGCGTCTACAGCCTGGCGGAAGGGATCAAGCGCATGACCTCGGACGCAGCCCGCGTGATGGGGCTTGCGGATCGTGGCACGCTGAAGGCGGGGATGCGCGCCGACGTCAACGTGTTCGACCTTGATCGCGTGACACAGCTGCAACCGGAGATCGTGCACGATTTCCCCGGCGGCGCCGCGCATTTCACGCAGCGGGCACGCGGCTACAAGGCGACGCTGGTGAACGGAAAGGTGAATGTGCGCGACGACCGGTCGACGGGCGCGCGGGCCGGGATGGTGCTCAGGCACGCGGGGTGAGGATTGCGGGTTAAGTAGAACTGCGTAAGCCCCCCCGCTTTCGGGCGGCGTTAGAGCGCGTTTAATCCGCATTTAATCGATATCGCCGAGTGTCACCTGGCTATGACGGCAAGGCTGGACGCACGCGGCATCGATGCCAGGAAGTTCGACAGCGAAACCGTCGAGGCCAGCCCGTTTCAGATCACGGCGGCGGGAATGCTTCACCCGCTGCACATCCCCGTCGCATTCAATGTCGTCGCGGCGCTCTCCGCATACCTTCTCGGTCATCCCGTCATCGCGGCCTGCGGATTTCTCGTGTCGTCCGCATCGGACGCCCTCTTCCGGCATCGCCTGGCCGGCATTCTGAAGGAGGGCGCCGACACCGACAATGATCGGGCCTTCAACAGGCTGGGCATCGATGTCTTCATTCGCAACGTGCTCGTCATGGCGCCGGTCGCGGTCATGGCCCTGAACAGAGCCGGCGCAGAAATTGCCTATATGGGCGTGATGTGCGCCATCGGGACCCTGCTGGCCTTCACGCATGGCTCGCTCTCGCGAAGGGTCTTCTGGGCCCATGCGGCCCCGTCGCTGGCGGCGAGCGTCCTGGTGACGCTCGCAGACTACCCGTTCGCGGAAGCGTCAGGGGTCCTGATCGGATTCGTCACGCTCATAGGCCTGCTCGTCGTCTCATCCAACGGCGCGACCAAAGTCATTCTGTCCTGGCAGGCCGCGTTCAGCGACAGCCGCGCGCTGATCGCCGATCTGAGAACGGCGCGCGACCAGGCGGTGATGGAACGCATTGCCGCAGACGCGGCGCGCGAAGAGGCAAAAAAGGCAAGCAAGGCGAAGTCGAATTTCCTCGCCAATATGAGCCACGAGCTGCGCACGCCTCTGAACGCCATACTGGGCTTTTCGGAGATGCTGGGAAGCGACGCATTCGCCGCCAAGCGCGTCGAATATTCCGCGCTCATTCATCAGTCCGGGCGCCTCCTGCTCGCGCTGGTCAACGACGTTCTCGACCTGTCTAAGCTGGAAGTCGGGCAGATGGTCCTGCACAGCGAGACGGTGCATTTCCGCCCGCTCGCCAGGAGCTGCATCGAGATGTTGCGCGCCAAGGCGGAGGCCGGGCATGTCCGACTGATCGTGCAGGTCACCGGCGAGCCGGCAATCTGGGCGGACGAGCGGGCCATGCGCCAGATCCTGCTCAACCTGATTACCAATGCGGTCAAATTCACGCCACCCGGCGGCGATGTCACGACCTTCGCCGCCGTCGCGTCCGACGGAACGTTCGTGTTCGGCGTCAGGGACACGGGAATGGGAATCGCGGAAGCGGACTTCGCGCGCGTCTTCGAGAGCTTCGGCCAGGGCCGCCACGACGCCATCACCGACGAGAAGGGCACCGGGCTCGGCCTGCCCATCGTGAAAGGGCTCGCCTCCGCCCATGACGGCGAGGTCACCCTGCAGAGCGCGGTCGGCGTGGGAACCACGGTGACGATCATCCTGCCGGCGCAGCGCTCCCGCTCGGCGCACGTCGTTGCGCAATTCTCCGAAGGACCGGGGTTGCGGAGCACGGGCATCACCTGACCGCCTGCCGCGATTGGCAATCCCCGACGGCGAGAGCAGAGTGACGGGGCCGCAAGATCGGGAGGCACCATGTCAAAGACCATCGTCATCACGGGGTTCGGACCCGGCATTTCCACCGCGGTCGCAGAAAAATTCGGCGCGGAGGGCTTCTCCGTTGCGCTCATTGCGAGGAATGCGGAGCGACTCGCCAAGGGTGTGAGCGCCCTGAAGGCCAAAGGCATCGCCGCCGGGGCGTTTCCAGCCGACGCGGGCGATCCGACGGCCATTCGCGCGGCTTTCGCAAATGTGCGTGCTGCGCTTGGTCCCATCACGGTGCTGCACTGGAACGCCTATAGCGGCTCGGGCGTGGCCGATCTGTTGACCGTCGATCCGGCTTCGCTGCGCGGAGTGTTCGACGTCGGGGTGGTGGGGCTTCTCGCCGCCGTCCAGGACGCGCTGCCCGACCTGAAGAGCACGAAGGAGGGTGCCGTGCTCGTCACCAACGGCGCGTTCGGCGAGAACAATCCGCAGGTCGACGCCTTCGCCATCGCAACGAAATCCACCGGTGTCGCGCTCGCCAATGCCGCGAAACTCAAGCTCGTGGGTCTGCTCGCCGAACGGCTGAAAGGCGACGGCGTCTATGTAGGCGAGGTCATGGTGGCCGGCATCGTCAAGGGCAGCGCCTTCGCCGGCGGCCAGGACGGCATCGAAAGCGCGGCGATCGCGGCGAAGTTCTGGGAGCTCTACACGGCGAGAGGCGAGGTTCGGGCAAGGGTGTCGTGATACGAGGTCCGGTGCCGGACGCCGGCCAACGCGCCGCCCGCGAAGCGCCTCCCTGACAGGAACAAAGGGTCACGCCTGGCGTTGGTTAAGTGGGGTCTGCCGTGCCCCTGACGACGAGCGGCGAGACTAAAGCGCCGGACGCGTAAGCTCCGGCACATTTCACATCTCACTTCTTGCGTCTGGACGCGCGCCTGACCTTTGCGCGGTCCTCGGGCAATCGCTTGGCCACGGGAATTGGCTTTCCCTTCGAGTCCAACTCGAGACCGGGATGCGCCTTGGCAACGACGCCCATCGTCGGCTTTCTGGTGCGGCGCTTTTTTTTGCGGTCATTTGCAGCACTCCACTGCATTAGCGCGCACCGTAAACGCGCGATCTCCCCCGGTCGCACGGGAACTCTATGCGGCCGCGTTGGTTATAGCTACCCAGCATAAACTCAGGGACCAAGCCATGGCCGACAAGAAAACGATGGACGCGATCGCGCTGCTCAAAGCCGATCACCGCAAGGTCGAGGACCTCTTCGAAAAGTACGAAAAAACCAGGGCAACGGATCGCAAGAAGGCCCTCGCGGAGCAGATTTGCCTCGAGCTTACCGTGCATACGAAAATCGAGGAAGACGTCTTCTACCCGGCCTGCAAGGGCGAGATCGAGGACGGCCTCTGGCATGAAGCCTATGTCGAGCATGACGGCGCCAAGGTCATGATTGCCGAAATCGAGAAGGGCAATCCGGGCGACGAATTCTACGATGCAAAGGTGAAGGTCCTCTCCGAGATGATCAAGCATCACGTCAGGGAAGAGGAAAAACGCGCGGAGGGCATGTTCGCGCAGGCCAAGGACGCGGGCCTCGACGTCAACGCGCTTGGCGCGCGCATGGCGGCGGAGAAGAAGATGCTCGTCGCCGACTATAAGGCGAACGGGCTGCCGAAACCGCCGACGCCGTCCTTTACCGGCACCAGGCTCGCATAGGAATGTGGTGGCCGGCTTCGTTCGACGCAATCGCCGCCGGGATGGAGGTGCAACGCGTCATCGCGTTGCGCCTCCTGAAGATCGCCAGGGGCGACGCCGACGCGCGGCGGGAAGCCCAGACGATGGTGAGCGAAAAGATGGACGCAGCGATCGAAGCGGCGGCGATCCTGGCGGGCGGCGGCTCAATGGCAACGGTGATGCGCCGCACCCGCACGATCGTGCGCGCCAACGAAAAGCGGCTTTCGAGAACCAGACGCAAGCGCCGCTGAGGCTTGCCTATTCATGCCGCAGCGCTTCGATCGGGTCGAGGCGAGCGGCCCGGCGGGCGGGAAAGTAGCCGAAGCCGACGCCCACCAGGGCCGAAAACCGACGGCCAGCAAGACAATCCCAGGCTCGAAGACGAATGGCATTTTCAGGGCGTAGGCGATCGCCGCCGAGCCTGCCAGACCGAGGACCGACACCGATGATTCCACCCAGCGCGCTCATGACCGTGGCTTCGATGAGAAACTGCATGAGCACGTCGCGTTCGCGCGCGCCCACCGCCAGGCGAATGCCGATCTCGCGCGTGCGCTCGGTCACCGACACCAGCATGATGTTCATGATGCCGATGCCGCCGACGAGAGGCTGACAGCCGCGACGGCGGAAAGAAACGCCGTCAACACCAATGTAACGGTGGTGACGATCTGGGTGATCTCCTGCAGGTCTTCGACGTCGAAATCGTCGACCTGCCCCGGAACGATGTGGCGGACCTCGCGCATCAGGCGCTGGATCATGTCCTTGACGTGGGGAATGTTCTCCGGCCTGTCGACGAGGACGCGGATGACGTTGACCTCGGTGTTGCCCGCGATGTCGCGTTGCACGGCCTTGAGCGGCATCAGCACAAGCTCGTCCATGTCCTGGCCGAAGGTGCTGACACCTTTGGGCTCGAGAATGCCGATCACCTCGCAGGTGATCTTGTTGATGCGGATGCGCTGGCCGACGGGATCCTGATCGCCGAACAACTCGCGAACGTCGGTCTCGCCCAGGATGCACACCGATTTGCCGGACAGGATTTCGGCGGCGGAGAATTCCCGGCCCGCCACCAGCGGCCAGTTGCGGCTGTCCATGTAGGCATTGGTGGTGCCGTCGATCTGGCTGTTGTGATTGCGGTTGCCGCTGACGAGCACGCCCTGCACGGCAAGCTCGGGAACCACCATGGCGAGGTCAGGGACTTCGCGCTGGATTTTCTCGACGACGGCAATGTCGAAGGGAGTGACCGCTGTCGGCGGGCCGTTCTGCTGGCCCGGCACTATCGCCAGGAGATTGTTGCCGAGCGATGCGAACTCGCCGGTCACGCGCTCGGTCGCGCCCGCGCCCAGCGTAACCATGAGGATGACGGCGCCGACGCCGATGACGATGCCGAGCGTGGTGAGGCCGGCGCGCAGAGGATTGTTGCGAATCTCGCGCAGGGCAAGCAGCAGCGCGTTTCCAATCATCGACGCTGCCCGATGCAATCGGGCCGCTGTCCGACGCGATCAGTCCGTCGTGGAATCGCACCCGGCGGCCCGCATAAGCGGCGACATCCTCCTCATGGGTCACCAGCACGATCGTGAGCCCGCGCCCGGCATTCAGGGACTGCAGCAGCTGCATGATCTCATGACTTTTCGCCGAATCGAGATTGCCGGTCGGCTCGTCGGCGAAGATGACAGACGGCGCGCTCACCAGTGCGCGGGCAATGGCCACGCGCTGCTGCTGGCCGCCGGACAATTCCGCCGCCGTGTGATGCCAGCGATTGCCTAAGCCCACCTGCTCCAGCGCCTCCATTCCAAGACGCCGGCGCTCCGCCCGCTTCACGCCGCGATAGATGAGCGGGAGCTCGAGGTTCTCGAGCGCCGTGGTGCGCTTCAGGAGATTGAAGCCCTGGAAGACGAAACCAAGATAGTGGCGGCGCAGCAAGGCGCGCTGGTCGCGGTTCATGCTGCCCACGTTGGCGCCGCGAAACCGGTAATGACCGGCGGTCGGAACGTCGAGGCAGCCCAGGATGTTCATGCACGTGGACTTGCCCGAACCCGACGGCCCCATCACCGCGACGAATTCCCCATCGCGAACCTCAAGGTCGATGCCGGCAAGCGCCGCGACGGTCGCTTCGCCGCTCCGTAGATCTTGGTGACGGCGCTGAGGCGCGATGAGCGGCCGGATCTCCGCTTGTGCGGCGGACTGGCACGTGCGCGGCGACACGCTAGGAGCCTTGTTGCTTCTTGGGCTCACCGGCAATGTCGGTCACCACCCTTTCGCCCGGCTTGAGATCGCCGGAAACGATCTGCGTCTCACGCCCGTCGGTCGCGCCGAGCTTGATGTCGTGCGGCGCGAGGCTGTTGCCGTCCTGCGTCCACACGCGCGCGGCATCGAGGCCGTTGAAGTTTGGAGGCGCAGGCGGCGCGGTGGCTTTCACCTCGTCGGGCGGCACGAAGCGCAGCGCCGCGTTGGGAACGAGCAGCGCTTTCCGGATCGTGGCCGCCTCGATTTCCGCGGTCGCCGTCATCCCCGGCTTAAGCGATCCGTCCGCGATTTTCCTCCGAAAGCACGCCCTGATAGGTGACGACGCCTTGCACTGTCTTTGCCGCGTTGTGCACCGACATCAGGCGCGCCGGAAGCGGCGCATCGGGTAGGCGTCCACCGTGAACGTCGCCCTGGCACCCGGCCGCATCAGGCCGACATCGGCTTCGTCGATATCCGACGTCCAGCTCCATCTGGCGCAGATCGCTCGCCAGCGTGAACAGCACGGGCGTCTGCAGTGCGGCGACGACGGTCTGGCCGGCGGAGACCTTGCGGATCAGCACGACGCCGTCGATGGGCGAATAGATGGTGCAATAGGCGAGCAGGGTTTCGTCCTGCTGCACCTGCGCGCGCGCGAGATCGACTCCGGCTTTGGCCCGCGGGCGAGATCGCCGGTCGACGTGTTCAACTGCTCGAGCGAGATGGCGCCGTTCTCGTCCAGGACGGCATATCGTTCTGCGTCAGTTTCACCTGACGCAGGGTCGCCTGGGCCTGTGCCGAGATTGCTCGGGCCTGCCGGAGTTGCGCCAGTATTGATCGGTGTTGATGAGGGCGAGCACCTGGCCCTTTCTTACATGATCGTTGAAATCGACTTCGAGTTTGTCGATCCGGCCCGATACTTCGGCGCCGACATCTACCTGGTCGCGCGGTGCGAGCGTCCCCGTGGCGCTGACCGTGACATCGAGCGTGCCCCAGGTGATCGGCTGCGTGACATAGGCACGGGCGGGAGGGCGGCTCAGATAATATCCGGCGCCCGCGGCGACAACGATCAACGCGGCGCCGGCCCAGAGCCAGAGCCTGCGGCGGCCGGCGCGCGCGCCAAGGCCGAGCCGTGACGCCATGAGCGGATCAACGCCCGGCCCTGCCTTAGACTTATTCACCGGATCAACTCGATCTTTTCAAATGGAAGCGGAATAAGGGCCTGACGCCCGCTGCCCCAGCCAAAGACATGTCATCGCCCGAGCGCCAATCAAGGCGCTCGGACTAGTTTAGCACATTGCAAATCGGGCACACCCCGCATGCGGGGATGGTGCACGAGAAATGGGCGGGTGGACGTCCCCCTCCAAGTCTTCGCCGCGCAGCTGTGGAGACTGCCGCGGCGCAGCGCGATAGCGCGAAGATGGGCTGGTGACAGGTTCGCACGGCTTCGCCCAGGCAAGCCAGTCTTCCCCGCGCAGTGGGGCGACGCGTAGGCCGCCCACAATGTGTGAATCGCGTAGCCCGCAAGCGCGGCAGGATTATCGGCGCTCTCGCTCATCCTCCCCCGCTTGCGGGTTTTGCGCGTAGCGCAAATGGTGGAGGGGGTGCGAACAATCAGTGCCGGCTGAGCTCCGCGCGGCCCACCACCATGTGGTGCACCTCGTCCGGACCGTCGGCGAAACGCAGGTGGCGCTGGTCGGTGTACATCTCGGCCAGCGGCGTCCATTGCGAGACGCCGGTGGCGCCGTGGATCTGGATCGCCTGGTCGATGATCTGGCAGACGCGCTCGGGCACCATGGCCTTGACCATGCTGCACCCAGACGCGCGCCTCGCGGTTGCCGAGCACGTCCATCGCCTTGGCGGCCTTCAGCACCATCAGGCGCATCGCCTCGATCTCGATGCGGGCACGCGAGACCGTCTCCAGGTTCTTGCCCAGCTGGATGATCGGCTTGCCGAAGGCCATGCGCGGGTCGGCGCGCTTGACCATCAGGTCGAGCGCCCGCTCCGCCTGGCCGATGGAGCGCATGCAGTGATGGATGCGCCCCGGGCCCAGCCGCACCTGGCGAGATCTCGAAGCCGCGGCCCTCGCCCAGCAGGATGTTCTCGGCTTCGGCACGCGCACGTTGTCGAAGCGGAGATGCATGTGGCCGCGCGGCGCGTGATCGTGGCCGAACACGTCCATCGGGCCCACGATCTCGACGCCCGGCGTGTCCATGGGCACCAGGATCTGGGACTGCTGGAACTGCGCCGGGGCGTCGGGGCTGGTCTTGACCATGACGATCATGATCTTGCAGCGCGGATCGCCGGCGCCGGAGATGTAGTACTTCTCGCCGTTGATCACCCACTCGTCGCCGACCAGCTCGGCGCGGCGTGGCGATGTTCTTGGCGTCGGACGAGGCCACGCCCGGCTCGGTCATGGCGATAGGCCGAGCGGATCTCGCCGTTCAGCAGCGGCTTCAGCCACTTCTCCTTCTGCTCGGGCGTGCCGACGCGCTCCAGCACCTCCATGTTGCCGGTGTCGGGCGCCGAGCAGTTCAGCGACTTCGGAGGCCAGCGGCTGCTTGCCGAGCTCGGCGGCGATATAGGCGTAGTCGAGGTTGGTGAGACCCGCGGCCGATCTCCGACGTCGGCAGGAAGAAGTTCCACAGGCCCGAGCCTTGGCCTTGTCCTTGGCGCGTCTGCAGCAGCTCGAGCTGGCCCGGCGCCCAGCTCCAGCGATCGGCGCGGCCTTCGCCCAGACGGTAGAACTCCTCGGCGATCGGCGCGACGTTCTCCTCGATGTGCTTCTTGACCGCGTCGAACAGCGGCTGCGCCTCCTTCGACATGCCGAGATTGTTGAGCTCGGCCTCGATCTGTTCGGGGCTCAGTTGGGCCTTTGCAGCCGCTACGTTCATGGTCGGCTCCTTCAAGAGATTGCGATGGCGGGAGTGTGGCGCAAAACCGGAACGGGTCAATCTTGGGGGCGTCCGTTTCGGGCCAGCGCGGCGCCGGCGAAGCGATGATCGTCGGTCACCTCGCGGACCGAGAAATCCGGGCTCGCAAAGGCGGCCATTGCCTCGGCCGTATCGAACTCGGCTTCGGCGAGCACGAGTCCCGCGAGCGCGTCCTGGAATTCGTCGACCGCCATCATGATGCCTGCCGGGCTTTTCAATCTGTGCCGGAGCTTTCGCAAACGAATTCCGGGCAGCGCGGCCGCCAGCATGACGAACTCGTTCTCAGGCAGGTAGATCGAGGTGATCAGGCGCGTGTCGGAATCAACGTTGGCCTTGCGCGTGAGGCGGCGCATCGGCGCGCCGCCGCCGAGCGGACGTGCTTCCCGCAACCGCAAGCGTGCGCCGGTGACGTACAGGTCGGTGATCGCCTCGGTCTCGACGACACGTGCGCGCGGGATCTCGCGGCAGAGCCAGCGGCGCTCGCGCTCGACGGCTGCGTATTTCAGCTTGGGAAAGCCCAGCGCCTCGGCGGTCTGCGCATCGATCTCCATCAGCAACCCTGAGGTCCTTTCCGCGGGCCAGAATACAGCAAACCGTCCCACGCCCAGGTGAGCCCGGCTGGCGGCTGAGACTCCCAAAAATCGAGCCTTCCGGCGGATTTTCCGCGCGCCGGGGCTGCCTTTTTCTGCAGCCCGCCCCAATTGAATGTTTACGACCCTCGCGATATAAAGAAACACGTGACGGCGTCCGCCGGATGAAGCGCACTGTTTTTGAATCCACCACGCCTTCGGTGCGCGCCTGGACGAGACAGCCCACTTCCTTCGCTGGTGACCGACGTCCCCGTAACGTCTCGGCATGTTGCCCGGACGCAATCTTGTGCCAAGGAAATGCAATGACTATCGGAACCGTGAAGTTCTTCAACACCAGCAAAGGCTTCGGCTTCATTTCGCCTGAGGGTGGCGGCAAGGACGTGTTCGTCCATGTCTCCGCTGTCGAGGCGGCTGGCATGCGCAGCCTGCAGGAAGGCCAGAAAGTGTCGTTCGACATCCAGCCGGATGCCCGCGGCGCGAAAGCGGCAAACCTGAAGGCCGTCTAAGGTCTTCGCGAAAGCAGAACGCGGCCGGCGGAGCGAAAGCCCCGCCGGCCGTTTTCGTTTCTGTCGAACGTTGCGGCCGGCCACGACAACCGCCGTACGCACAAGGAAGACGCTCTCGCACGGCGCAATGCTGGCCTGGACCTCCCCGGCGAGCAGGGCATGCGCCGCCGCTCGCCGGGGTGGCCCGGCTGCCACCGGATTGCTCCGGCGGCCTGTAGTCCTATTCACTTGTCAAACAGCGGTCAAATCCTATTTGATCGCAGTGGCGAAGTCAAGGACAAAATGAGAACGGCGGGATTCGCTTTCAGGACGGGCCTGGCGTCTCCGGTACCGGGCCGCCGGGTCTTGGCCCGGCGCCTTTGGAGATTGCGGCGAATGTCCTAAATTCCCCTCGGCCCGCCACATGACCGACGACGCGAAAAAACCCGAACAAAAGACGCTCGACGCCGTGATGCGCCTCCTCGAGCACGTGCACGAGCACACCTTGCCCGCTACGCCCAACTCGCGCTGGGTGCTACGCGACAAGAAAAGCCTGACCCCGACAGCTTGTACTAGCGCGAGCTCGCGATGGGGTCGTGCGTTCCACGCGATTGCCATGGCCTGCAACTGCAGGCCAACCAGGTAACACATCGTGGATCGGGCAGAATGAACTCGACATATCTCCAACCGGCATCAGTGAGTTCAACGTCAACCGGGTGGCCCGCAGTCGCGGGCCATGACAGTTGGAGACGCGAGCGCGCGGCCGAATGAACATTCTCGGCCTTTCCTGGAATTACCATGACGCGTCGGCGTGCCTGCTGCGCGACGGCGCCATCGTCGCGGCCGCGGAGGAAGAGCGCTTCACGCGCGTCAAGCACGACGCACGATTTCCACGAGCCGCGATCCGCTATTGCCTCGCGGAAGCCGGGATCGCCGCGGCCGATATCGACCTCGTCGCGTTCTATGAGAAGCCGGCGCTGAAGCTGGAGCGGGCGCTGCAGGTCGCGAAGCGTCACTTGCCGCAATCCGCCGCGAGCCTGGCCGCGCAGTATCCGCGGCTGATCGAGGACGGCTTCGGCGTCGAAGACGCGCTCGCCGCGCGCATCGGATACACGGGCCGTGTCGTCTATTGCGAGCATCACCTGTCGCATGCCGCTTCGGCGTTCCTCGTCTCTCCGTTCGCGGAAGCCGCGATCTTGGTTGCCGACGGCGTCGGCGAGTGGGCGACGACGAGCGAGTTCCACGGCGCCGGCAACACGATCACCCCGCTCCGTGAAATTCACTATCCCGACTCGCTTGGCCTGCTTTACGCCAGCCTGACGGCGTTCCTCGGATTCCGCGTCAACGACGACGAATACAAGGTGATGGGGCTGGCCTCCTATGGGATCGCGCGCTATCGCGACCGGATCGAAAAGCTGATTGCTCTGTTTGCCGACGGAAGCTTCGCGCTCGATCAGCGTTTCTTCGCCTACACCCATGACGCGCATGCGATGTTTGCTCCGGCGATGGCGGAGCTCCTCGGGCCGCTTCGCCTGCCCGGCCAGACCATCGGCGAACGCCATCGCGACATCGCCGCTTCGCTGCAGGCGGTGACCGAGGACGCGATGGTGGCGCTGGCGGCGTCGGCGCGCGCGGCGACGGGCAGCCGAAATCTCTGCCTCGCGGGCGGCGTCGCGCTCAATTGCGTCGCGAACTCGCAGATCCTGGCGCGCGCAGGGATAGACGAACTTTTCGTCCAACCCGCGGCGGGCGACAGCGGCGCCGCGATGGGCGCGGCGCTGTGGTCGCACCACGAGGTGTCGGGCGCCGCGCGCACGCCGCCGCGGCACCACACGCTGCTGGGACCCGCATTCCCCGACGAGTTGATCGGAGACTGCCTCAATCGCTTCGCCGTCGCCTTCGAACGGGTCGACACGGAAACACTGTGCCGCCGCACCGCAGAGGCGATCCAGCGCGGCCTGATCGTCGGCTGGTTCCAGGGCCGCATGGAGTTCGGGCCGCGCGCGCTCGGCTCGCGGTCGATCCTCGCCAACCCCTGCCTGCCCGAGATGAAGGACATCCTCAATGCACGGGTGAAATTCCGCGGCTATTCCGCCCCTTCGCGCCGGCGGTTCTGGAAGAGCGCGCGGCAGATTACTTCGAGATGACGCGGCCGAGCCCCTACATGCTGCTGACGCCGCGCGTGCGGCCCGAACAGGCGGCGCGGATTCCTTCGGTCACGCATGTGGACGGCACGGCGCGCGTGCAGACGGTGTCGAAGGACACCAATCCCCTCTTCCACCGCCTCATCGAAAGTTTCGGCGCGCTCTCCGGCGTGCCCATCGTGATCAACACGTCGTTCAACGTGCGCGGAGAACCGATCGTGTGCACGCCCGAAGACGCGGTGCGCTGTTTCCTCGGCACCGACATTGATACGCTCGCGATCGGCCATTTCCTGGTGACGAAATGACGGACAAGGATTTCCGTGCGCGGCTGGAAGACGCGTCGCGCAAACTCGATGCGCAGAAAGATGCGCCGCGCTGGCTCAAGGACGCCGTGCGCGCGAGCGTGAAGGATGCGGAGGCGCTCGAGCCGGCGCCGGCGCGCGAAGAGCAGCCGAGCGACTTTATTTACCCGCACTGAACGCGGGAGCGCGGCTCTGCGCGCGCCAGGCAATCATCCGAGCGTCTCAACGCATTGACGAAGGTTTCACCGCGTCATTGCGGGTGAGTCCTCTACTCCACCCCGATGAGGGTCGGCCTGTGGCCCGCCGTGACGATCCAGATGCTCGTGAAGTCGAAGCCCGCATAGGTCGCTTGCGCGAACGGAGCGGGCTGGCCCGCGCCGCCGATGGCGGTGACGCCGGAGGCGATGCCCGCACCGACTTCGCGGGTGAGGCCTGTCGCGAGGCTGTCCCAGTAGTCGGTGCCGAGCGCGGCGCCGGTCTGTTCGAGACCGACGAGACCGCCGACCGTGTTGGTGCCGCTGACGGCGCCCGAGGCGTAGGCATGCGTGATCGTGCCCATATTGTCGCCGGCAAGTCCGCCCACATATTGCGTGCCGGTGACGCTGCCCGTCGCATAGACGTTGGTCGCGGTGGCGTCGTTCTCGCCGATGAAACCGCCGGCCTTTGCCGTGCCGATGACGGCGCCGGAGGCATAAGAGTTGGAGACCGCGCCCGAGCTCCAGCCGACGAGGCCGCCGGTCATGTTCCCGCCTTCCACGGCGCCCGCTGCACTCGACTGCGCGACCGTGCCGTAGTTGCGGCCCACCAGCCCGCCGACGATGACCTGCGATGTGCCATTGCCCACGGGCCCAAAGGCGTGGTCGCCGCTGATCGTGCCGGCGTTGAGACCGGCAAAGCCACCGAGATAGCCGATGGTGCCCGTCACCGGTCCAGTGCCCGCCGTAGAAGCGAGGATGGTGGCGCCGGCATCGTTCTGGCCGACGAAGCCGCCGGCATATTGCGTGCCCGAGACCGCGCCCGTCGCCGTGTCGTTGCTGACGGTGGTGCCTGCGTTCTCGCCGATGGCGCCGCCGGCCTTGGTCGTGCCAGTGACGAAACCGGTTTGTGTCGCGTTGGTCAGCGAGCCGGTGTTGTAGCCGATGAGACCGCCGGTCTGATTGCCGCCTTCGACGGCACTGGAGGAACTGGAGCTGTCGATGCTTCCGTAATTGCGGCCGACGAGACCGCCGACAACCCAGGACACGGTGTCGATACCGACTTGGCCGCTCGACGTATCGCCCGTGAGGCTTGCCCCGTTGATACCGGCAAAGCCGCCAATGTCGGTCGTGCCGCCGCTGCTGGAGCCGGTGACGTTGCCCGTCTCGCTGTCGCCCGAGAGCACGCCGGCCGTATAGTTCATGCCGGCGAAGCCGCCGACGCCCGAGCTGCTCGCGCCGGTCGCGGTGACGTTGCCGCTTTCCGTCGAGTTGGCGCGGATCGTGCCGTCGTTCTGGCCGACGAAGCCGCCGACATAGAGGTTGCCCGAGACCGTGTCGGCGCTCGTGGTAGCGATCACGATACCGTCGTTCTGGCCGATGGCGCCGCCGACCCTGGAAGTGCCACTTGCGGTGCCGCGCGTGCTCGCGTCGACGATCCGGCCGCCTGCGTTGTTGTGGCCGACCAGGCCGCCGACGGTGTTGCTTCCCGTCGCGCCGGAGGTGCCTGACACCGCCACATTGGCAATGACGCCGCCATTGAGACCCGCGAGCGGACCGACGCTGTACGCGCCGTTCGCCGTCACGTTGCTCAGTCCGAGATCGCGGATCGTGCCGCTCGTGATCCCGAAGAGACCGGAGTAGTTGTTCGTGCCGGTATTGACCGCGAGGTTGGAGATCGTGTTGCCGAGGCCCTCGAAGATGCCTGAGAAGCCATAGGGCGCGTTCAACGCCGCGTTGGCGCCGTTGGTGCCGAGGGGAGTCCAGCCCGTGGCGCCGGAGAGATCGAGCGAGTCCGCCAGTGCGTAGTCGCCCTGCACGCCCGCGTTGGTGTTGATGTTCGCAAGGTCGCTCGCCGAATACAGCAGCGTGTACGACGTGCCGTTGATCGCAAGCGATGCACCGTTGTTGGTGGTGCCGAAGCCGAGGCTGCCGCCCGACCCGAAGGACAGCTCCGTCAGGGACGTGCCCGACAGCGTCGTCGTGTCGAGGCCGGTATTGAGTGTCACCGCACCCGCACCGGTCACCGAGACGGTCGCGTCGATGGCGAGCGTGCTGCCGGCGGACAGCGTGAGCGCATTGGCGCCGGCAAAGGTGATCGCGTTCGCAACGGTGAGCGAACCGACATCCGCGAGCGAAACCAACCCGCTCGTGGTCACGCCGGTGGTTCCGCCGGCGACGCCGACCGTCAGCGCGGCCGCGTCGTCCAGCGACACGCTTGCCGTGTTCGCGGCGAGCGTCCCGATGCTGTTGGAAGCGTTCAGAAGGGCGTAGCTTCCACCCGTTCCGAGCAGATCGAGCGCGGTGGCCGTGATCGCGGCCGATTGCGTCACGGCGCCGGTCGTCGACAGCACGAGCGTGCCGGTCGAGATCGGCGTGTCGAGCGTGAAGGCGCCTGCCGCCGGGTCGATCTCCAGGTTGGCGAGATTCGCAAGCCGCGACTGCACATCGGAAAGGCTGCCGAACGTGGTCGCAAGATCGTTGGCGACGGTCGAATACGCCACCGAGCCGGCAGCCGCCTGGTCCTTGAGATAGGTGCCGTAGACCGAAAGATTGGCAGCTGAGGCCGTCGTGTTTTCCTGGAACGTCGCGCCGCCGCTTGCGCCTGCCGTGGTCACGAGAAGCTTCTTAGGGCTCCCCGTGCTGAACGTCGCGTTCGGCACGAGGAAGTAGAAGCCGCCATTTGCGCCCGTCGATCCCACGGCCGCTGCGGCCGTGCCGGCACTGGCGCCGGTCCATCCGCTGACGTCGAGGTTGGCCGTGTCGCCGGCAAGCACGGTCGATCCGTGATCGCTGTAGGCGATGCCGGCGACGACTTGCGGCGCGCTGGCATAGAGCCACTTGAAATAGGGAAGGCTGGTGTTTGCGACGATCGCCCAGTTCGTCGCCGACCAGCCATAATTGGCGATGGTCATCAATTCAAGTTGCGCCGTCGTCTTGCCCGTGGCCGTGGCCCCGGTTCCGTTCACGGCGCCGATGGCCGTCGTGGTGCCTGTCGTCGACGTATCGAAGTAAGACTGGGACACGGTCGCCGGTCTCACCGGGCTCAAGCCCGAGGTGTCGGCCGCATTGTTGCCGACGAGGCCGCCGACATTGGTCGTGCCGCTCACGAGGCCAATCGCATAACCCTGCGTGATCTGGCCGTTCTCGACATAGGCGCTGTAATTCGGGCCTGCCGGGTAAAGGACCGAGTCGTTGTTGCCGGCGAGGCCGCCGACATTGGTGCCGCCGTTCACCGCGCCCGTGGCGTAGACGTCCATAGAAGTTCCACTGGTTCTCGCCGGCCAAGCCGCCGACATTCGTCGCACCCATGACCGAACCGGTTGCGAAGGACGTGAAGACCGTCGCCGACTGGTTGTTGGTGCCGACGAAGCCGCCGACATTGGTCTGGCCCATGACGTTGCCGGTCGCGAAACTGTCGGTCACATCGGACAAATAGTCGTTGAGGCCGATGAAGCCGCCGACATTGGTGACGCCCGTGACGTTGCCGGTCGCGTAGAAGCTGTAGGTCGTGACCGTCCAGCTCGAGCCGTTGTTCCAGCCCATGAAGCCGCCGACATCCGTGTTGCCGGTGACGTTGCCGTCTCATAGTTGGAGTGGCCCGAGTCCGTTTGAAACCGCCCGCGAGCGCATAGCCCATCAGGCCGCCGACATAATCGTTGCCGCTGACATTGCCGGTGGCCGAGACGTTGTTGAGCGTGGAGAAATTGTCGTCCTGGACGTAGCCGGCGAAGCCGCCGACATAGTTCTGACCCGACACGTTGCCCATGCGCTTGCGGTTGTGCCGGTGAAATTGTCGAGCAGGACTCATGGAGATAGCCCGCGAGGCCGCCGACCTGGTTTCCGCCCGTGACGTTCACGCCCGAGGACACGCTCTGCACAGTGGACTGCTGGTACTCGCCTGAATTGGGACGGCTGGTGAGCAGCAGCCAGTCGATCTCGCCGGCGAGACCGCCGGTGAAATCGCCACCCGTCACCGAGCCGTTTGCGAGCGCCACGTTCTCGATCGTCGCGCCCGCCGCATCGCTTAACAGGCCGACGAATTGCTGACCCGGACGGTTGATGTAGAGGTTCGAAATCGTGTGGTTCTGGCCGTTGAAGGTGCCGCTGAACGAATTCAGCTCGGTGAAGGTCGTTCCGAATTCGGGCTGATCGAGCGGCTGGTTCGATTCGTCGTAGATCGCGCTGCCGACGGGAACGAAACCGTTGCCGAACCAGATCCGCCGGGGCTCGACAGACCGAGGCTCGACAGGTCGATATTTGCGCCAAGCGTGTAGGTCCCGACGAGATTGAGCGCCATCAGCTGCAGCTGGTAGCCATTGGTGATCACGCCACTGGTCGAGGCGAGCGCCAGCGGAATGGGCGCGTCGCGCCCGCCGCACCCCCGGCATTGTTTAGCGAGGAATTGGTGTCGATGATGACCCAGCCCGGAGCGCCTGCCGTGCTTGAAAGCACCCTTGCTAGGTAACACTGCCGGGATCTCGATCGAGAGCGGCAGCGTGGATCGCCTTCTCACTGAATTCCATGGAAATTTCGACCTACCAAGGAGTTTGTCAAACAAACCGCCCCCCTTTTTATCGGCGCCTGAACCAGCATGTCCCTCCACTGGCTCTGCGGCTGATCCTTCGGAGCGACCCCCCGAGGTGCACCGGGCTGGCTGAGCTGCCGGTAGCCGAGCGCGTCCTGCGCGTCCTTCAGGGGCCCCACGAGGTCCAGGATGCGGGCGAGATGGCCGCGCGCGCCAAACTCGAGGTCGACCGAAAGCTCCTGGTCGGCGACGGCGTATCCCTCGGCGTAGGCGATCCTCCCCCTCCCCGCCAGCCGCCCCTCCGGGCGATCAGCGTGATCTCCGTCAGCCGTATGTCCTTTTCCGGCCCGCGCTCCGCGGAGACCCCCATCTGGTCGTAGCGAATCTCGGAGACTCCTTCGCGGACTCGACCAGGCCGTGCCGAGGTCTCCGATTCTTCCCGAAGAGCGACGGTCACGG
The DNA here is from genome assembly GCA_963802815.1 of uncultured Alphaproteobacteria bacterium. Taxonomy (GTDB): domain Bacteria; phylum Pseudomonadota; class Alphaproteobacteria; order Micropepsales; family Micropepsaceae; genus Rhizomicrobium. Next base: position 3,181 of record CAWDKN010000050.1, on the reverse strand, counting down.
TGTCCAGGGCGCCGCCGAGCTCTGGGGCACCTGCCTCTCGACTCGATGCTTCCTCCCGAGGGCCCTGAAGGTTCCGTCCTTCCGAAAATGCAGATCGCCCTCACCCCTTCAACGATCTCACCCGCCCGCGCCGCTTCCCCCGAGGTGGCCCGTAGCGTCGTTCGGCCCTCGATCGCCGGGGTCTTGTCGGGGGCCGATCCGCCCGGAAGAGCGCGGCTGCGTCCAGGTTGTCCAGGACCACCGTGGCCCGGAGCGCGTAGGGTGTCGGCGCCGCCCCGAACGGAGCGCGCCGTCGAATCTTGAGGCGCTTCCATCCCCGAGTCCGCCGACCCTCCTCCACCGAGAGGGAGTCCCCGTCGATGGCAAGCGTGCCCCCGGATGTCGCGCAGGTCGAGGGCGGCAAGCGCCATCCTCGATCCTCACCGATATCCGCCCGCGGATGTCCGGCCAGATCGGGGCGGCCGGCGCCGGGCGTAGCGGATCGCCCTGCGCGGCCCAGCCCGCGTCGCCCCGGCCGTAGACGCGGCGACCACGGGAAGGTCGGCCGGAAGGAACCGCGTCGCCCCGAGCGTGCCTCGAGGTAGCGGCCCCGCGCGTCCTCGTCACGGTGCCGGTGAGCACACGTCCGCCGCGCGAAATCCGTAGTCCAGGTGGATGGGGACGCCGACCTGACGCTGCCGTCGGCGTCGAAGTCGGCCCTGATTTCCGAGGTGACGGCCGGCAGGAATGCCGTCCCCACGGACGGAGCGAGGTTGCTCTAGCGCAAGCTTGAGGCGGAACTCGCGGGTCGAGCCGAGGCTCGCCTCGAAGCTCCCGCTAGCGTCGCCGCCGGATAGCCGGGGAAGGCGGCCGCACACGGCTGGGACAGCACGGCGGGAAGCGAGGCGCTCCAGGAGCCCGCGGCCTTCACCGCCGTGTCCGGACCCGCGAGGCGCCCGAACCTGGCCTCCAGCAGGGCCACCCGGACCCCGTCGCTCTTGACTTCGAGCGGCGCCAGCTGGAACTGCCATCCCTGCGGCGCATAGTCGGCGAGCACGAAGGCCGAGAGGTCGAGCCCCGACGCCAGCGGGCTGCCCGACTGCGAGAGGGTCACCCCCGCGGCGGTCAGCGGCACCTTCGCCCGCAGGACGAGGCGGCCCTCCTCGGCCCGCATCACGAACTCGCCCTTCGCGTCGCCGCTCATGTCGACCTGCGGCAGCACCCCCCGCAGCCAGGCGAGGGGCACGCCCCTTCACCAGGATGCCGACGAGGTCGCCCGACGGGTCCGCCACCTTGAGCTCGCCCGAGGACGGGTTGAATTCGAACGAGTGGAGGGCCCGAACCGACAGGACCGGCGCCGCGCCCGCAAGGCTCGTCTCCAGCCGGGCGACCCGCAGGGACTCGCCGATCCGCGCGATGTCGAAGTCGGCCAGGAGCTCGACCCGGCCGAGGCCGGCCGAGCCCCCCGGCGACGACTCCCAGCCGGTCGGCGGTCGCCCAGAGCTTTCCCGTGGCGCGCACGTCGCCCGTGGACGGGTCGACCTCGTAGGCGCCCCCCCCGTCCGCGAAGAAGGTGGGAAGGCTGCGCCCCAGGGCGAACGGCGCGAGGTCGGTGTCCCTCAGGTTTAGCCGCCAGGACCCCGCCATCTTGAGCGAGCCGTCCGGGCTCGCCGCGTCGAATTGCGCCACGGTCTCGATCCCGCGGATGAGCGAAACCGAGTAGGACGCCCTGCCGGCGTCGCGCGCGACCCACGCCTTGCAGGAAAGGCCGATGCCGCCGGGAACTGCGGCCCGCTGGCCCTCGCGTCCGCCCTCAGGTCGGCCCGCGTGATCGCGCCGGAGGCCCCCATGGTCGCCGTGAGCGTCCGCCTCCACGCCGACCGACGAGACCGCGGCCGAGGCGTCGTTCACACCGCGGTCGCCCGGCACAGGAAGCGGCCCTCGCGCCCCGGCCGAGCCCGCCCCCCGTGATGACGACGTGCACGGTCCCCGGGGCCCCCCCTCCTCGTCCGGGAAGACGACGTCACCCTCGAGCGTCGACCCCGTCGAGCGACAGGTCCGCGCGCGCGTTGAAGGCCGAGAGGGCGCCGCTGACGGCGCGGGCCATCCAGGGGTATCCGCCGCCCGTCGGCGCCCGCGGCGGGGCCGCGGGAGCCCGTGAGGTCGAAGCGTCCAGCCCTTCGCGGAGAGGCCCGTGAAGCGGAAGCCCCGCCCGAGGAGCGCCGGCAGGACGGCGAGCCGGGCCTCCGCCGCCGGAACGACTAAGGACGCCTCGTCACCTGCACCCGCATCCCCTCGCAGGTAAGCCCGGCCCGGCCCGACCGAGACCCGCTCGATTGACACCACGGGCCCGTTGGCCCTGGCGATTGCCCTTCGCGCAGCCCAGGTCTGAACGGCGGGGTTTAGGGCCGCCGCGCAGGCGAGCGCCAGAGCGGCGGCACAGGCGCCCGCCAGGACGAGGACGATGCGCTTGGCGGTCATTGCTCTGGAGCGGGCGGGATCCTGTCCCTCCAGCGAAGGGCCCGGGGCGCTCCCCCTAGGGCACCACGAGGGCGTCGCTCAGTCGACGGCCTTTCTCACGTTGGCGACGGCGACGAGATAATTGTAGTTGGCCGTGAGCTGGTCGGTCTTCGCCTGCTCCAGGGAGACCTGCGAGGTTAGGACGTCGAGCTGCGTGGCGGAGCCGGCGTGGAACTTAGCGTCCGCGAGCCGAAGCGCCTCCTCGGCCTGGTCGATCACCTTGGCCGAGGCCGAGACGAGCTCCCCGGCCTCCTGAAGGGAGGATAGGGCCTGGCGCACCTCCACGTCGATCTCGAGCTCCTCCGAGGCCTTTGCGAGCCGGGCCTGCTCCACCTGCGACCGGGCCTGGCGCACCTTGCCCTCCGTCGCCCGGCCGTCGAAGATCGCCCACGTCGACTGGAGCCCGAAGGTCCATCCGTTCGCGGACACGCTCCCCAGGGCCGGGGACACGAAGCTGAACCCGTCCCACTGGTAGCTCCCGAAGGCCTGGATCATGGGGTAATAGTTCGACCGCGCGGTCGTCACGGACTCCTCGCTGGCGGCCTGCGCCTTGTCGAGCTTGCGCAGCTCGGGCCTGTGCTCGTGGGCGGACGCGATCGCCGTCTCGGGGTCGTAGTTCTTGGGCGCGAACTTCAGGCTTCCGGAGACCTCCGGGAAAGCCGCCGCCCCCGTGGAACCAAGG
>CAWDKN010000049.1:0-188496 GCA_963802815.1 uncultured Alphaproteobacteria bacterium | reverse complement strand
GGAGCCGGCAATTGATGCGAACGACCTGAGGCGGTGATTCCCGAGAAGACGCCTGATCCGGAGGTCCCGGACCTCGCGAAATCTCTCGGGCGCGTTCTTGTAACGCACGACGTAAGCACCATGCCTCGGTGGTTCCAGCAGTGTGTTGAGGAACGCCGTTGCGCAGGGTTGATCTCGTTCCGGTCAAGCTGCCGATTCGCGATGCCATCGAGGATCTCGTGCCAATCTGGCACCTCACGGAAGCGGAGGAATGGACGAACCATATGCAGCGGCTCCCCTATAAGTTAGCCCTTAGCGAGCGCGGGCGTTCAAATCGCCCCGCCCCGACCAAATTTCACAGATTCGCCTAATGATGCAAAGCTGCGCTATGCGCCCGCGGCCTTCTCCAGATGTCCGCCGAACCGAAGCGCATGGCGGACAGCAGTTTGTCCTGGTAATCGGCCTCGCCGCGCGAGCTGAATCGCTCGATAGAGTGCGGCCGATAGAACAGGCACCGGAACGGCTTCGTCGATGGCGGCCTTGATCGTCCAGCGACCTTCGCCGGAGTCCGAGACCCGGCCGGCGAACTTCGGTAGAGCTCGGATCTTTCACCAGGCTGGCCGCCGTCAGGTCCAGCAGCCACGACGCGATCACGCTGCCGCGCCGCCACACCTCGGCGATGTCGCGCAGATTGAGGTCGTATTGGTAATGCTCGGGATCGCGCAGCGGCGTCGTCTCGGCGTCGACCGCGTGCGTGCTCCTTGCCGACGTTGGCGCCGCGCAGAATGCCCAGACCTTCCGCGTAGGCGGCCATCAGGCCGTACTCGATGCCGTTGTGAACCATCTTGACGAAATGGCCGGCGCCGTTCGGGCCGCAGTGCAGATACCCCTGCTCGGCGGTGCCGTCGACTTCTCGCGGCCGGGCGTGCGCGGTAATGTCGCCGGCGCCCGGCGCCAGCGTTGCGAAGATCGGATCCAGATGCCTGACGACATCGTCTTCGCCGCCGATCATCATGCAGTAGCCGCGCTCCAATCCCCAGACGCCGCCGCTGGTTCCGACATCCACGTAGTGGATCCTCTTCGCCGCCAGTTCTTTCGCGCGGCGGATATCGTCCACGTAATAAGAATTGCCGCCGTCGATCAGAATGTCGCCGGCTCCAGGTGGGGCAGCAGTTCGGCGATCGTTTCGTCCACGGCGGCGGCGGGCACCATGAGCCAGATCGCGCGCGGCTTCTCGAGCTTCGCCGCGAATTCGCTCAGCGAGGAAGCTCCCGGCCGCCTTTTCCTGTACCAGTTCGTTTACCGCTTTCGGCGACCTGTCGAAGACCACGCACTGGTGGCCTGCCTTTAGGAGCCGCCCACCATGTTTGCGCCCATTCTTCCGAGACCGATCATTCCGAGTTGCATCGTTTTATTCCTCCTGTGCCAGTTGTGACGCGCGCCCTATGCTTCCTTGAGTTTCGGTAGCGGCGGATTAGATTGTTGGTGGAACTGTCGTGCGCCAGTGGCGGCTCGGTCTGGCTTTCCAGCTCCGGTATGATGCGCTGCGCCAGCACCTTGCCCAGCTCGACGCCCCACTGGTCGAACGAGTCGATCTGCCAGATCGCTCCCTGCGTGAAGACCGTGTGCTCGTAAAGCGCGACCAGTTTGCCGAGGGTCTCGGGCGTGAGCCGGTCGGCAAGAATCGTGTTTGACGGCCGATTGCCTTCGAAGACGCGGTGCGGAACGAGCCAATCCGGCGTGCCCTCCGCCTTGACCTGCTCCGGAGTTTTGCCGAACGCCAGCGCCTCCGTCTGGGCGAACACATTGGCCATCAGCATGTCGTGATGGCGGCCCAGCGGGTTGAGCGATCTGCCCGAATGCGATGAAGTCGCACGGTATAAGTCGCGTTCCCTGATGGATCAACTGATAGAAAGAATGCTGGCCGTTGGTTCCCGGCTCGCCCCAATAAATCGGCCCGGTCTATAGTCCACGTCGCCGTCGAGGGTCACGTGCTTGCCGTTGCTCTCCATCGTCAATTGCTGCAAGTAGGCGGGAAAGCGCTTGAGATATTGCTCGTAGGGCAATACCGCAACAGTCTGGGCACCGAAAAAGTCGTTGTACCAGACGGCGAGCAGGCCCAGCAAGACCGGCAGATTGCGCTCGAACGGCGCGGTGCGGAAATGCTCGTCCATCTGGTGAAAGCCGTCGAGCATGGCGCGGAAATTGTCGGGTCCGATGGCCAGCATCGTCGAGAGGCCGATCGCCGAGTCCATGGAATAGCGGCCGCCCACCCAATCCCAGAACCCGAACATGTTGGCGGTGTCGATGCCGAACTTCGGCGACCTCGGTCGCGTTGGTGGAGACAGCGACAAAGTGCTTGGCGACCGACTTCTCGTCGCCGCCGAGGCCCTCCAGCAGCCAGGCGCGGGCGGTGTGGGCATTGGTCATCGTTTCCAGGGTGGTGAAGGTCTTGGAGGAGACGATGAAGAGCGTCTCGGCCGGGTCCAGATCGTGGACAGCTTCGGCGAAATCGGTGCCATCGACATTGGAGACGAAGCGGAACGTCAGTCCGGTCGCTGTAATGTTTTAGGGCTTCATAGGCCATCACCGGGCCGAGGTCGGAGCCGCCGATGCCGATGTTGATCACGTTGCGGATCGGTTTTGCCGGTAATAGCCCTTTCCACTCGCCGCTGCGGACCCGGTTGGCGAAGTCGGCCATCTTGTCCAGTACGGCATGCACCTGCGGAACGACATTTTCGCCGTCGACCATGATCGACCGCCCTTCGGCGGCGCAAGGCCACGTGCAGCACGGCCCGTTTCTCGGTACGTTGATCTTGTCGCCGCGGAACATGGCGTCGATTCGCGAACGCAGGTCCGACTCCTCGGCCAGTTGCACGAGCAGTTTGATGGTTTCACTGGTGACGCGGTTTTTCGAGTAATCCAGGAAGATGCCTGCGGCCTCGACCGTCATTCGTTCTCCTCGCCGGGGATCATCGGCGAAGAGACTTCGCAGGTGAGTTTCGCCAATCTTGTCGTGATGCGCCTGGAGTTCCTTCCAAGCCTTTCGCTTTGTCAGTGGTTCAAGAACCGGAGCCGTCAGTGGGTCAGTCGTCATATCCTAAGTTTCCTACTTACACACCTTTCCCCTGTATTTTGAGTCTTATTCCACCCCAAACGGTGCGAGGATTTTTTGCTGAGCGCTAATCAATTCATAGCTGTAGAATCAAGACGGAGCCTGATGCCGACCCTTTTGAACAATGCCCCGGAAACCGCCACGCTGCCGGTGCCGCGGCGCAAGCGCTGGACACGAGAGCAGTGCGCCGCGCTCGAAGCGGCGGGATTTTTCGAACAAGAGCGGCTGGAGTTGATCGATGGAGAACTGATCAGCAAAATGGGTAAAAATCGGCCGCATGTAAACGCCTTCAGGTTGATGCTGGTCTGGCTTCAGAGCGCTTTTGGCGATCAGTTTGTGGACCCGGAAGCGCCCATTGACGTAAATCCCGAGGACAATCCGTCCAACGAGCCTGAGCCGGATCTAATCGTGCTGAACCGCGAGTGCGCAACTTTTGTTTCCGCCAATCCGCAGCCACGGGATATTCGGCTCCTGGTTGAAATTGCCGACAGTACCCTAAAATTCGACCTTACTGCGAAGGCCGCCCTTTATGCGCGGGCCGGCATTGTTGAATATTGGGTTTTAGATATCGCGGGCCGCCGGCTCGTTTGCCATCGCAATCCGGCCTCAGGAAGCTACGGTTCGGTCATGGTCTACAACGAGCAGGAACCGGTCGCGCCTTTGGCCGCGCCCGACGCGTTCTTTCGTGCCGCGCAGGCGCTTCCGGCTTAACATTTTCCTTGTCGTGTATTCTTCTTGGTGAATAATAATCAGTGAGGTACACGTGAAAGAACAAGATCCCATGCAAGGCCGTCGAGAGTTTCTGAAAACAACCAGCGCTGTGGCGGCCAGCGTCGCCGCGGGTTTTCCGGCCATTCTGTCGGGCCAAACCGCAACCAAGGCGATCAAAGTCGGTCTGGTCGGTTGCGGGGGCCGCGGCACCGGAGCGGCGGCGCAAGCGCTGCACGCCGACGATTATGCGGAATTGACCGCGGTTGCCGATATCGATCAATCGCGCATAGACGATTGTTTGGCGACGCTCGGCAAGCAAAAAATCGCCAGCCAGGTGAAGGTCGATAAGGCTAAGCAGTTTCTCGGCCTAGATGCCTATCAAAAGGTGATCGATTCCGGCGTCGACATCGTAATCCTCACTACGCCGCCGGGCTTTCGGCCGGTGCATTTGGCAGCCTGCATTGATGCCAACAAGCACGTCTTCTGCGAAAAGCCCATTTCGACCGATGCGCCGGGCGTGCGCTCGGTTTTAGCCACTACGGAAAAGGCCAAGCAGAAAAATCTTTCGTTGGTCTCGGGTTTTTGCTGGCGTTACAACGCCTCCATCGTAGCGGCGTTTGACAAGGTCCACGACGGCTCGCTGGGACGTTTGGTGTCCTACGACGCGACTTACTATACAAGCCCGGTGAAGCCCATGCCGCCCGAGAGTTCGCGTCCCGCGGGGATGAGCGATACCGAATGGCAGATCCGCAACTGGTACAACTTCGTTTGGTTGTGCGGCGACAGCCTGGTGGAGCAAGCGGTACACAGCGTCGACAAGGTCGCCTGGGCCATGAAAGATGAGCCGCCCATTAGCTGCGTTGGGGTTGGCGGGCGACAGATCCCGGCGGAAGGCGGCAACATTTTCGATCACTTCGCGGTGACCTACCTTTATCCAAACGGCTTCCGGGCCTTCGTGGCAAATCGCCAGGACGAAGGCTGCTACAACGAGAATGCCGATTTCATCATGGGTTCCGATGGCACGCTCACGCTGGCCGGGTCGCTGCCGCCGCGCGTTACAGGTAAAAATCCCTGGACGTGGAGCGGCGAGAAATACGACATGTACCAGCGCGAGCACGATGTTCTGTTCGCCGCTATCCGCAAGAACACGCCGGTGAACAATGGCAAGCGCATGGCGACGAGCACCCTGCTCGCCATGATGGGCCGCATGGCCGCTTATACCGGGCAGCAGATCACTTGGGAGCAGGCGATGAACTCGCAAGAGGTTCTGGTCCCGGAGCATCTCGATTGGAACGGCAGCCTGCCGGTACGTCCGCGCGCCCTGCCCGGCATCACGAAGTTTGTGTAAAGAAGTTGCGCATGAATCGAACTCTTTCTCTCGCGGCCAGCGGTTCCCTGCTGGCCGTTGCGGCATTCGGCAGCGAGACAACGCACCCAGTTGATTTCCGGCAGGATGTGGCGCCGATTCTTGAACGCTACTGCGTGGAGTGTCACTATGCCGGAACATCGAGCAACGGCCTGCAATTGACCGGGCGTAAGGAATTGTTGAGCGGCCGGAGCGTGGTGCCGGGCGACCCCAAGCAGAGCTTTTTCTACAACTGCATGGTGGATGGATGGATGCCGCCCGCCGGCAAAATTGACGACGCTCAGCTGGCGCTGGTTCACGATTGGATCGCGGAGGGCGCGCCCTGGCCCGACGATGTTGTGCTGAAGAAGCCGGAAAAGAAAGTGGAGACGGCTGCGCCCTCGGCTGAGCGTGAGAATGTGAAGCGCATTTACGAACGCATCGCACGATAAAAAGACAGGGGATTCGTTCGCGCCGTATCACGTCACCATTCCGAACACGACCGTCTCGTTCGACATGGCTCCCATACCCGCCGGCGAGTTTACGATGGGTCAGCCGCCGCATCCTGTCCGGTTGGACGCCTTCTGGATGCAAACGCACGAAGTCACGTGGGACGAATTTCACCTGTTCATGTTTGCCAACCAAGCTAATGAAAAAGCCGGCGAAGACAAAGCAGTGGATGCAATCAGCCGGCCCACTCATCCTTATGTGGAGATGAGTTTCGGTATGGGCATTAATGGTTTTCCCGCCATCAGCATGACGCAGCATGGCGCCAACAAATACGCCGAGTGGTTGAGTGCGAAGACCGGCCAATTCTACCGTCTGCCTACGGAGGCGGAATGGGAGTACGCGTGCAAAGGGGGCGGCAAGCCCGCAGGGCCGTTAGCCGATATTGCCTGGTATGCCGATAACAGTACGGGCAAGTATCAGAAGGTGGGAACAAAGAAGCCCAATGCCTGGGGGCTCTATGACATGCTTGGCAACGTTTCGGAATGGACGCTGGATCAATTGGCGCCGTACTCGACGGAAGCGCAAGTCAATCCCTGGGTGGCTCCCAAGACAGCGTACCCGATTGCGGTGCGAGGCGGGAACTGGAGCGATCCGGCCGATCATTTGACGTGCGAGGCGCGCCTGGGCTCCGACGCTTCCTGGAAGCAGCAAGATCCGCAATTGCCCAAGAGCATCTGGTACGAAACCGATGCACCGTGGCTGGGTTTCCGTTTGGTGAGGCCGCTGAAATTGCCCAGCGCGGAAGAGATGTATCACTACTGGAACAACGGCGTTGAACACGATGAGCAGTAGCGCGGCGCTGGCGGCCGGGTTATTGGCCGCGGTGACGCTGCAACCGTATGAAGCCGTCGAGCCGCATATGGGAACGCTGTTCAGCATCAAGCTGTATGCGGCCAACGAGCAGCAGGCAAAAAACGCATTTCGGGCGGCCTTTGCGCGCATTGCGGAATTAGACGCGACGCTCAGCGACTACCGCGGCGATAGCGAACTGAGCCGTGCAACCAAATCGCCGCCACCCGTTGCCGTCAGCAACGATTTATACACAGTTCTTGCGAAGGGCCAGTGGCTGGCCGAACAAACGGACGGCGCGTTCGATGTGACGGTTGGTTCGCTCACTCATTTATGGCGGCGAAGCCGGCGCGCGCGCGTGTTGCCGGACGATGCCGTGCTCCAAGATGCGCTGAGGCGCAGCGGTTATCAAAAGATGCATCTCGATCCGTCGGCGCATTCGGTCTGCTTTGACGTGCGCGATATGCAACTCGACGTGGGCGGCATCGCCAAAGGTTATGCAGCCGACCAGGCGCTAGCTGTTCTCTCGCAAGCCGGCATCAAAAGCGCGCTGGTAGCCGCCAGTGGAGATCTGGCGTTTAGCGACGCGCCGCCCGCTGAAAAGGGTTGGAGGATCGCGATTGATGCGTTGCGCCAACCGCTGCTTTTGGCGAACGCCGCCGTTTCCACTTCCGGATCGACTGAACAAAATTTTGTGGCGAGCGGGGTCCGCTATTCGCATATTCTCGATCCGAAAACCGGTTTGGGTCTTACCAGCGATCTAACGACGACGGTCGTGGCACGGCGCGGGATTGACGCCGATGGCATGGCTACCGCGCTCAATGTGCTCGGCCCCAAGCGGGGATTAGCCTTTATCCAGAAACAGCCGGGAACGGCCGCGGTGATGGCCTCGGGCGGAGAGATTTTAGCGGCGAAACAGTCGAGCGTTTACCACTTGCCGGTCCCGCCGGAAGCAGCGGCGCACTGAGATGTGAAGAAGTAGGGCGGATGCACGAGTATGACACCGTTCTGAAGTCCTTGTTACAGAGCCCACAGAACATAATCCTGGAACGAATCGACGGTACGCGGGTAGAGCGCTGGCTCAACGTCGAATTCCCGGAGGTCCAGCAGACACGTGTCGATTTGCTCGGTGCTACGGCCAAACCGGGGCAGTTGATCGGTGTGGAACTGCAGAGCACTAACGATTCGAGCCTGCCATTACGCATGGCCGAATACGCTCTGCGGATTTATCGCCTCTATTCCGCGTTCCCAGATCAGTATGTACTGTACGTGGGCGACGAGGAATTGCGCATACGTTCGGAACTCGTTGGCCCCAATTTTTCTTGCCGGTATACGATTTTCGACGTTCGGACCATTGATGAGGAATCGCTGTTGGCAAGCCCGTTCGATAGCGATACTGTTATGGCGATTCTGACTGAGCATCGCGACCGGCGCAAGACGATCCAGCGGATCCTGGCGCGAATCGCTACAATGGAAGGCGCACGGCGTGACGAAACTTTCAAGAAGCTGATGATCCTGTCAGGCCTGCGTAAGCTGGGAGACTCCATTCGCGCGGAGGTGAAACGCATGCCAATCCTGAATGACATCATGGACCACGACCTGTTCGGTCCGATTTTCCGCGAAGGCAAGCAGGCGGGGCTTGAACAGGGCATGCAACAGGGTGTACAACACGGCGAAATAGCCATTCTGCGCCGTCTTCTGGCCAAACGGTTCGGCACGCCACCCGCTTGGGTTGATGAGCGACTGGCAAAACTATCCACCGCCGAGCTAGAAGACCTCTCGGTGCGTCTCTTCGACACGCAAAGTATCGAGGAATTATTTGGCCGCGAAGAAACGCGATAGCGCTTTGCCGCCTAGCTTGTGATTTCGCAATAAAAATTGTCGCTGCCGCGTCATCTGATTACGGGCTCAGTCCGTACCTAATACTTAGCGATTACGGGCGTATGAGCACCGAATAAAGTATAAAGAAATGTTCTGCGCCCGGACACTACCATTCCATATCAAATAGAATCTAGATTGAATCCTCTATTCAAGTCTGCGGCAAATGATAAAGTAAAAACCTAACGTTGGGGAGTGCATCGTGATCTTCCATAATTGGGAAGGCCCGTCCGCCATGCGGACGGTGCTTTCGGTGACGTTTTTGTCTGTCTTGATTTCGCCATTCGCCCAATCCGCTTGGAGCGAATCTGGTCAAGCGTCGAAAGAACAGGTGGCTCAGTTCGAGGCGAGCGGCGACCTAATGGGCGCGAAAGCGCTGCTTAGCCGTGACGCCGAGGCGAATGCGGGCGATGCCGCGGCGCAACAATCGCTCGCGGAGTTTCTATGCCGCAGGTGATACCGGATGCCGCGCCGCTGTTCTTAAGTGGGCCAGCGCGGAAGCCGACCCCAATCGCAAAAAGCTTGCGCAACGCCAATTGTTGCTGCTCGATTACATGAGTGGCAACGATATGAGCGGAACCCTCAGTCAATATCAGGCTGCCGGCGGCGGCGATGCTTCGTTGCCCGCTAAGCGCCGGCAAAGCAATTACGCCATGATTACGGTGCCGGGGCCGCTGGCTTCGTTCGCCCGCATGGCCGCCTTATCTCCCGATCTGGCGCCGGAAGATTTGTTGCCGGCTTTGGCCAGAAATATCGTGACCAACGGGTATGAGGCATCCGGCAACGAAGCCTTGCAACAAACCGAGTTTTTGCGGCTGCTCATACGTTACATCGGGCAGGCGCGCGAACTGCAAGGGATGGCGAAAGACGGCAAGATTGTCATCTCCACTTGCGACAGCGAAGAGACTGGCGCTTTGCTGAAAATTCTGGGTTACCGCATGCGCGGCTCTTGTGGCTCGGATATCGTTTTAGAAACGGTAAACCCGACGCGGGCCTTCCTGACGGTGGATTCCGCTTTTCCCTTGACACAGCTTGAGCAGGATTTGCGCGCCAACCACCGTTTCGAACTACCCTACGCCGCTACGCAAGTTCCCGTGCTCTACGATGCGCAGTATTGGCTGGCGGCGTTGACGCGCACCGGGCAAACGGACTTTCTGGACGCGTTTTTGTCCGATCCGTCGTTGGGACGACTTTATCTGGGACTCTCGCATCTGGACCGCGCTACCGCGGAAGCGCTGCGCAAGCAGGCGCCGCCCGCACGCTTGAAAATCTACTCGCATGTGCTGGATTTTTTCGGTGGCATGTTTGAGATTCGCAACGGCAGCGCCGTTGTGCCGGGATCGCCCAAGGCATGGGCTTCGCTGGTGGGAGTCAGTCCCTCGAGCCCCGGAGCTTTCTTTGAAAAGCTGCTCTCCACCGACGATGGCTGGCTCGCCAGCTACTTCGATTCGCTTTCGCGTCTAAGAGGACCGGCATTCGCTTACCTCACTCAGCCGGACCGGCTAAAACGCAACTACGACGCGTTGCGGGGGAAGGTCACGAGTCCCGGACCAGCGCGGCCCGTGTTTCGCTCCAGCACCGATTTGATGCTGCTCACTAATTCTTTGCGCATTGACGCAAACGGCGAGCCGCACGTGCCGGGCAACCTGGAAGTGTGGCGGACCCTCTTCATCAAGCACCCGCATGGAAAATACGACGGAAAATTGACCCGCTCGGCGCAGACATGGCGTATCGAGCGACGATTTGATCGAGGCGCTGTTTGGCTTGAGCCGCAAATCGGTGGAGAATGAGCCACTGAAGATTTTCCTGGCGTTGAACGATATCGACAAAGAGCGGGCCAAGCCGATGTCGGGCGAATTGGCATCCCGATTGATTGCCGATTACCGGGTGTACGGCGCCCAATATTTGTTATTCGCGGATTCGCCGATGTTAAGCGAAGCTTCCATCACCAAGTATTTAGATTGGTGCGCGACTTCCATGAAAATCCACGACACACTACTACGCACCGACGCCTTAGGCGCGTCGCAGGCGTTGGTTGAGTTGTGGCGGATTCTTGCGCGGCAGGATTCCATTCCACCGGCGGCGCGCGATCAGGCTTTCAGCAAGATCATTGAGCCGTTTGACGCGGTGAAACAAGAAGCCGATGTGTTTGATGCGGGGCGCGCCGGGGTAAGCGTTCTGTTGGCGGCGGCCGACGCCAAGATCGCCGGATACGGCAAGCAAGAGCGTTTAGTGGAACTGCTGGTTGGCAAAGTGCGGTCGGGCGGTCCGGTTTCGCCAGCCGAAAATTTCCTGCGCATTTTCGACGCCCAGCGACTGGTGTCGCTGGATGGCTTGTTCCTGGCCGCCGATCGCCTAGATAAAGGGACGGCTGAACCGAGCGCGCTCAAAGCCTTAAACGATCAATTGGTCCGGCTGGAAGAAACGGAGCCGGCGCGGGGATCGCTTTCCACGGAGGAGCGTAACACCGTGGCGGTTGGATATTGGAGCGAGCGGCACATCGATCAGGAACGTAAGCTTAATGTGGAAAGCCTGATGAAGGGCACCGACAAGAAAGATCCCAAAGGCGCGCTGGCGCCCTTTCTGCGCGACACGCTGGTTGGAATTGTTTATAGCTATTACGCTCCGCCCGGCGCGCAGTTATGTTTGACGAATCCGTTGCTGGTGCGGTCGCACGATTTTATCGGGCCGGAAGGTGCTCCCGCGGAATGGCGGCATACGGAGTTGTCAGGCACAGGCTGGCCGGAAAGCGCAGGCGGCCGGTTAACGGGTTCATTGATCGCGATTCCTTACGCATTGGCGGAAGCGGAGCAAAACTTCCTGACGCCGAAACGGGAGCAGGCCTTGATTTGGGCCGATCTGGTGCCGCAAATCATAGCCGGGGTCACGGTGAACCGCTGGCGGAACATCACCCCCAACCAGGTTCGCTGGGTGGCGCTGCATTTGCAGCGCGGCCGCGCGCTGCTCGCCATGGCTGCGCTGAACTCGGAGGTGGAAACGCGCGTTTTGGATAGCTTGCGCGCTTATTTGCAACCCTCCAGCGTGGAATGGATTGACGATCATCTCTTCACCAGCGATTTTGAAAACACCGCGGCGCACGTCCCACCCTCCGTTTTATACGCCCTCGCCTCCGACCGCGCGCTCAAAGATTTGCAGCCGGACCTGGCTTCGCTGGCGCTGGATGAGCTAGCCGGGCAAAATCTGGCGGAGCTGGAGCCGGCGGCGATTGGGCGGGCGTTCGGCACGCCGAAGCCGACTCTAACCCACTCGTTCCGTCCTGGCCTGTTGTACTTGCGAACCTTCCCTGCCCTGATGGGATATTCAAGCCGGGTCTTGGCGGAAAGCTGGGAATCGAACAACCTTTACTATGCGGCGTTGGCGGACGAAGCGGGCGTACCGGCGGCTTTGCTCGATGCTTACGTGCCCGAATGGAACCGGGCGGCTATTGAGAATATTTTTGCCACACACTTGGAAGATTGGCCGGCGTTACTACGATCGCTAGGGGCATTGGCGGCCACCGTCCGGCAGCATGGGGCGCAGACAGTTGCAATGAACGGCGCGGGGAACTAGGAAAAACCGGTGAAAACAATAACGGGCATCGTCTCAACCTGTTTGATTGCCGCTGTAGGAGCGGGTTTTTGGATGCGGGCGCAGGAGCCGGAACAACCCACTTTCCGCGTGAAAGTGGACATGGTGGTTCTGAGCTTCACGGTCCTCGACCAGAAGAACAAGTACGTGAATGGCCTGAAGCCAAAAGACATTAAAATATACGAAGACGAAATCAGTCAGAAAATGGCGACGTTTGCCGAGGGCGCGCGGCCGCCTATGCAAGTTTTGGATAACGGCGAGACGCGGCCAATGCGCCCGTCAACGGAGGTTGCGGCGGCCGGTGGTACAGGCAACCCGGACGCCATTGACGTGCGCGCCGACGCCAGCGGCACGAACGTCTTCGTCCTGTTCGATACCAGTAATTACATGTACCGCGGATTTGTGTATGCTTCGGATGCGATTGCCGATTTCATCCGCGGCTTGGACCGCGCCGATTCCATTGCCGTCTACACCTATAGCCGGAACCTGAATCGCGCGGTGCCGCTGAACCGCGACCGGGGCATGGCGATCGGGGGTTTGCGCAAAGCGGTGGCGGGCGACGACTCCGCTTTGTACAACTGCTTGCTGTTGACGCTGCGCGACGCCGCAAAGTGCCGGGGCGCAAGGTGGTGATCGTTTTTTCAAACGGCCCGGATAATGCGAGCATGGTTGCGCCCGACGACGTGCGGGCGGTGGCCGAAGACGAAGGGATCCCGATCTACGTGATTTCCACCTCGGAGGTGACGAAAGATCCGATTTCTTCCAACATCTTCAAGCGCATCTCAGCCAACACCGGCGGTAAAAGCTATTTTGCGAAAACGTGGCAGAAACAGATTGAAGCGTTTGAATCCATCCGCGAAGATTTGGGCAACAGCTACACCGTTACCTACTATCCGCAACCCAATCCGAACGAGGGTTTCCGCAGAATCAGGGTGGAACTGACCGACGAAGCGATGCGCAAATATAAGATCCGCGCCCGGCCCGGCTTCCGTCCGCAACGCGGATTCTAGGCAGTTCTTTCGGAAGCGAGGCCAGGTCTTCCGATTACCTCTCGGGGAAAGGCCCAGCGGCGCTGACTGCTAATCCAACTCGCAGTCCACGCGGGAACGATGGAATTTAAGCCGCGCCGCAGCTATATCTTCGGAGACTTCACCGTGGACTCCAGAACGCGGACTCGCGCGCGCTGGAGTCGTCATCCCCCTGTTTCCCAAGTGTTTCGACATGCTCCTTTACTTTGTCGAAAAATCCCGGCAGGGTGATCACAAAGGATGAACTGCTGCGGGGTGTCTGGGCGGATGCTTTCGTCGAAGAAAGCAATCTGAGTCAAAATGTTTCGCTGCTCCGGAAAGCTCTCGATGACCGCGGTACTTCCCCGCGCTACATCGTAGCAGTGCCGGGTAAAGGCTATCAGTTCGCGGCCACGCCCGCCGTTGAAATAGCCGAGGCGATTGCGGTCGGACAGAACATCAGGTTGCAAGCCATGGTCTCGTTGCCGGTGGACGAAGCACTTTCCGATCAGAAGCCCGACGTTTCGAATCTCATCGGCAGCCGGTCTCCGGCGCCGCGTCCAAAACCGTCTGGAAACTCGCCACCGCCGGCGCGCTGCTCATCGCCGTCTCACGTAGCTGGCTGGCCTACACCCATTTCCATGGCAGACATCCCATCGCCGAGCAAAGCACTCCGTCGCACAGCGGAGCCCACCGCCGTTCCGTAGCCGTCCTCGGCTTTCGCAACCTCTCTGGCCGCGCAGACCAAGGCTGGCTGTCCACCGCCTTAGCGGAAATGTTAACCACTGAAATGGTTGCCGGAGAGAAGCTCCAATCTCGGCCTGATTTACGAAGCCCAGGGTGATCCCGCCACTGCGGAGAAAATGCACCGTCATGTATTGGCCGGTTTTCGGCTCCTGGAAAACAAGAGCGCCCAGTCGTCGGCTCTCGGGTCGCACAGCAGATCCGGCTGCGCGGAAAACGAAGCTGGGACAAAGTGCGTCTTTGGCGCCGCCTGTCCGAAAGCCTGCGTTGCCGATGCTTGAAATAGCACGCCGCACAGGCTGGTTGTTAAAAGGTTTTGGGCAGATGCCGGGATAGCCGTCCGCTTCGTGATTTGTTTCTTCATAATGCCTCCTGGAAGTTGCTCGTTCTTAACGAACTGCACGATCAAGTTCCCACGGAAGGCGGTTCGAAGTCCTAAAAACGGTTCTCAGAAAATCCAAAAAATGTCCTGAGAACCGTAAGTTATCGATTTTGAGTCACCGCGAGCCCAATAGCGGCATAATAACGACCACCGTCGTAGCGCTGCGCAACCCAGTGGGAAGCGACCAACGGCGACTTTACGCGCAGAGGTGGCTGGTTCCAGACTGAATGCTTTCCGGCCGGCGATGCGCTAGTATGCGATCCGCGGCCGCCCGGCTGCCGTCCGCAACGCGGGTTTTGAACGACCCGCGCGCTATTTGGTGCGCTTGACGGTGAACGGCCCAAACGCCTGGCAGACGGGCATGAGTTGCATGACATTCACATTTACATGCGGCGGCAGTGAAGCCACCCAGTGAATGGCTTCGGCAATGTCGTCGGAAGTCAGCGGTTGCGTGCCTTCATAGACTGCGGCCGCCTTTGCCTTATCGCCTTTGAAGCGCACCTCCGAAAATTCGGTGCCGCCGCATAGACCGGGTTCGATATTGGTCACGCGGATGGGCGACCCAACCAGGTCCGCGCGCAGATTCTGGCTGAATTGATGGACGAAGGCCTTCGCCGCGCCATAGACGTTGCCGCCGGGATAGGGGAACTCGCCCGCGACCGAGCCGAGATTGACGATGTGGCCGCGCCCCCGTTCCAGCATGCCGGGAAGCAGCAGGCGGGTGCAGTACATGACCCCTCGAATGTTGCTATCCACCATGGCGTCCCAATCGTCCAGGCTGGCGCTTGGCGCGGGGTCGAGGCCCAACGCGCCGCCGGCATTGTTCACCAAAACGTCAACGGCCGCAAAGTCGGCGGGAAGGCCGGCAATCGCCTGTTCGGTCTGTTGGCGCGAGCCGACATCGAAGGTGACCGGCAGAAAATTGGGACCGATCTCTTTGGCGAGTTCAGCAAGGCGGCTCGCCCTGCGGCCGGTCCCGATCACTTTTGCGCCATCTTTGGCAAATTTGCGAACGGTGGCTTGGCCGAAGCCGGCAGTGGCGCCGGTAACGAAAACAATCATACCCTTAGGATAAGGTGCAATGCCCTGTTCTTCCGGCCAAAAAAGGACTGAAATCTGATCGCCAGTGGATCGAAGCAGTTGATAGGAGGCGAACCAAATGATAGAAGCAATCGATGGAGTGAATAGCAATTCAAGTTCAACGGTTGAATATACGCCTACGTTTACGCGTAGGCCGGTAGCGGCGGCGCAGGACTCAGTGGTCCTTTCGCTAGACGCGCAGGCGAAGGTGCTGGAACAGCAAGGTATGAGTGTTGAGGAGATCGCGGATCAACTCGGCATCGCTCCAGCCACAGTGGAGACCGATCTCGGGATTGCGATCGCCAGTACACAAACAAAGGCCGCAACGGCGTAGCATTTGGCCACCCGAAGGGTTGTCCCGGCAGGCTGAAGGTCTTCCCACCCGTGCCACGCGGTGGCAAAATGTAGAGGGTTCGCTACTTCGCCGCGCCACGGCTCGCGACCGGTAACGTGGACTCGTCGTAGCCTTCGATCCGCTGGATTAGCTCAGTCAGTGAAGCGATTTGGGTGGCGATCGATTCAAAATCGTCGGCTTGGCGGATGGCTTGCTCGGCCCGGCGGGCGATAGGGGAAACGGAAGCAAAACCGTATCCGCCCGCCGTTCCAACGATCTCGTGAACCGCCCGCTGCAGCCCAACCAAGTCGTGACATTTTAGAAGGTCGAGCATTCTGTGCACCTTGACCGGAAGCCGCTCTACGAATGCCGGGATGATCTCCATCATGCGCGGATCGCCAGCCAAGCTGCTGCGGATGCGACTGGGCCCAGGTGCGGGGATGTGGACGTCGGGCGCGTTGCCGTCGACTGGACGGATCTGTTTGGGTCCTGGCGAGCGTTCGGTTCCGAGGGCCTGGTTGACGGCCGCCAACAGCGTCTCCTCGTCAGCAGGTTTAGACAGGTAAGCGTCGCATCCGCTGGCTATGCACTTATCGCGGTCCTCCGCCATAGCGTAGGCGGTCAGCGCGATGATCGGTATTTTGACACCCCGCCGGCGTAACTCGACCGTGGCAGCGTAGCCGTCCATCACGGGCATCTGCATATCCATCAGGATCAAATCGAAGGGTTGCGTGGTCGCCAGCTCAACGGCCATCTGACCATTGGAGGCGCTGACGACCGACGCCCCGGCACCGCTGAGTTGCATGCGCAGCACCCGCTGATTGTCCGCTCCGTCTTCCACCAGAAGAATGCGTCCGCCCAGATGAATTTCGTTCTTGACGCGCTGCTCTAGCTTTGCCGGCAGCGTCGCTTCGGTTAGACCGCGCAACGTTTCCACACCCGCCGACGGGCCGCCATCGATTTTCATAGTAAAAGTGCTGCCCTGGCGCGGTTGCGATGTGGCCGTGACGTCTCCACCCAGCAGCTTGGCCAACTGCCGACTGATCGTCAAGCCCAACCCGGTTCCGCCGAACTTGCGGGCCGTCGAGACGTCGCCTTGCGTAAAGGGTCGAAAGAGCCGCCCGAGTTGTTCCGGCGTCAGCCCAATGCCGCTATCGATCACGTCTACCCGCAGCAGGATATTCGGCCCACCCGCTCCTTCGTCCACAATCCTCAGGTCGATCTTGCCAGACTCGGTGAATTTCATGGCGTTGGTCACCAAGTTGAGGAGTATCTGCCGCAACCGCTCAGGGTCACTTTCAATCAGGCGCGGGATGGGACCCTCGAAATGGACTTCGAAGGCTAGCCCTTTATCGGCTGCGCGGGGGCGCGCAAGGGCGACGATTTCAAATAGCAGGGTGGGCAGATCGAAAGAGATGCGCTCCACCTTCATCTGTCCGGCCTCCACTTTGGAGAGATCCAGGATATCGTTCATCAACTCAAGCAGGTGCAAGGCGTTTTGCCGGATAATCTGCGCACAGCCGATTTGCGAACATTCCTCCGGGCTTTTTTGGAGCAACATCTCAGCAAATCCCAAAATGGCGCTCATAGGCGTACGGATCTCATGACTCATGTTCGCCAAAAAGTCGCTTTTGGCGCGGCTCGCGGCGTCGGCAGCCTCCCACGCTTTGGCCAATTCGCGGGCGGCCTTTTTTCGTTCGCTGATGTCATGGAGGTTGCACTGAATCAACTCCCGCTCGCCTTCCCGGTACATACTGCCGGCTAGCTCGACCGGCATTTGCCGGCCGTTTTCGAGGAACAACGGCAATTCGTCATAGCGCATATCACCGCGCTTTTCGAGATTTTTTAGAGCGGCTCGGTTGGCTTCCGCGTCCGGGAAAAGGCCGATTTCCCACAGTTCCTTTCCCAGAAAATATTCTTTAGGACGGCCCAGCACGTCCACGAGAAAGGGATTGAGGTCGACAATTTTGCCGCTCGCGGCCTCAAGGATCAGAATTCCGTCGCGGGCCGTTTCAAACAGGCGCCGGTAGTGGAGAGCAGACGATTCCAATTCCTTTTCCGCCCGATGCCGCTGGCCGATTTCACGGAAAACCAAGACGACGCCAGTGATCCGGCCGGCCGCATCCAAAATAGGAGCCGCGCTATCGTCGACTGGCCACTCGCTGCCGTCGCGGGCGATGAGGATGGCACGGTCCAGCGAGCCGACGGGTTCGCCGGCGCGGATCGCCCTCTCGACCGGATTTTCGAGCTTAACCGATTGTTCGTTTACGAGTTGGAATATATCCGGTAGGTGCCGGTGCAAGGCGTGTTTTTTGCGCCAGCCGCTGAGCCGTTCGGCGGCTGGATTCATGAATATAATCCGACTTTCCACGTCGGTGGCGACGACGGCGTCGGCGATACTGGCCAGGGTTGTTCGGAAACGCGACAGCGACTCGCCGTTTTCCTCTTCCAGCCGTTTTTCCGCAGTCGTATCCTCAATTGAAACCAGGATTATGCAGCTTGGCGTGCCGTCTGGGGGCGGCAAGCGCCACCCTTCCACTAAGAGCGTCCGATGGCCCAGCCCAGGGAAATCCTGTTCTATTTCAAAATCGGCGATCTCACCCTCCGCCTCGAGCAACTCTTGCAACCTTGCCACCAGTTTTGGAATGTTCCACTGGCCGTTGCCGACGGCGCCGAGTTTTTTTCCGATTACTTCGTCGGGCGTTGTCTCAAAGGCGGTGTAGAAAGATTCGCTGGCAGTCTTGACGCGGAGTTGAGTGTCGAGCACCAGCAGCTGCTTTCGCGCACCATAGGCGATGCCGTTGGGCAGGTACTGATGTTCTGAAGCGGGCATGACTTCTCTTAGAATTAGTCCAAGCTGGCAACATAATTCTTTGAAAAAGAATGATAGCCGCGGCGCGGAGGAGTCTTAATTCCTTGGTGCGAGGGTTGTAGGTTCCGAAAAGTCGTTTTGACACCTCACTCGTTTCTAATCGTCCGTATTGGCCGTGTCCTTTAGTGGAACGGGGCGCGTTTAAGCTGCACGTGGTCGAAATAATTTCTCATTTCCGCTATTTTTTGGGCAACGGCATCACGCTCCTTTTGTTTCGCAGACTGTTCAAAAGAGGCACCTAATACTGCGAGTTCCGTAAAGCTGTAGCTGTTTGCGATTCCCTTCACGTTGTGGGCCAAGACAGCCAAAGTCTCCTTTGGGCGAGGAGTTCGAGCATTTCGGGAATTTCCTTGCGGCGGCGCGCCAAAAAGGCGGGGACCATCTCCGCGACGGCGGGCGAGGGCTCGATCCAGATCGGTTCGTGCGCTATCCGGTCAGCGTTGGTTCGCCCGGTGTTAGTCGCACATGCTCTCGGTGGCACCCCTTTGCCGCCCTCTTCGCATCCTTCCCAGGGCTGTTGTCCACACTCTTGTCCGAGCTATGCTTCTTGGGCTTCGCTACACTCTTCACGCCTATCGCGACAGTGTTATTCTGCTTCATATACCGGTCCTTTCTTGCACCCTTCGAGTGCGTTTATTGGAAAGCTTATCGCTCTCCGCTCAGAGGACCGGCCTTCTCATCCCATCTCGGTTAGCGGCGTGCGAAATTGGAGGTTCTTCGCTACCATTGGTGGGCCGCAGCTCGTCGCGTTCCGTCCGCGCTCTTCGCCGTGAGAAGATTACCATATAGAGGTTACTGTTGGGACACCTTTGTTGACTGCTATCCGGAGCGCCCTGTTTGCCCTGGCGGGATTGTTGTTATTCGTAACTCAATTGCTGCGCGCGCAGGCGCCCTACGACGCCAAAATTCGCGAAACCTACGATTTCTCGTTCGGCCCGGGCAAACTATCCGTGCCCGGCAACGCCGCCACCGAGACGAACGGTTTCATTTCTCGCCAAAGCTTTCCCTACAGCCGATTACTGCGGGCGCTGCCACGCCGAAGCGTACCACCAGTGGCGTCAATCGCTGCATTCCAATTCCTTCCGCACCCCGTTTTACCGCACCAGCGTCAACATCCTGCGCGATAGCAAAGGCATTGAGTTTACCCGCCATTGCGATAGTTGCCATAACCCCATCGCGGTCGTGAGCGGCGCTCTCACGAAGAACTCGCAAGTCGACCGCAGCTTCGATCAGGACGGCCTCACCTGCACCACCTGCCACTCGATTCAAAGAGTGCAGCCGACTTAGGCAATGGTAGTTATGTGATGGGCTGTGCCCGCCGTTATGGTGGATGAAAATGGCAAACGTATCCCAGGCGAAGTTCCCGATTCGGAAATCAGGGCGCATCCCGAGCGCCACGCCAAAGCTGTCATGCAGGATTTTTATCGCACCTCCGAATTCTGTTCCGCTTGCCACAAGGCCAACCTGCCGAATCCCTTGAATGGCTACAACTGGATTCGCGCCTTCACCGCTTACGATGAGTGGCAAAACTCCAAATTTTCCAAGCGCAATCCCTTGACGTTCTATTCAGCCGACATTCAGGTTTGCCAGATTGCCATATGCGCCGGGTAGTCCAGACGCTGCAGGAAGACGGCGCCAAGAAGGGCACATTTGTCTCTCACCGCTGGCTTGCCGGCAATACGGCCGTTCCTTTCTATTATGGTTTCGACCAGCAATTGGCCGAGACGGAGGAATTTTTGAAATCCGGCATGTATCTTGAACGTCGATCTGTTCGCCATCCGCAAGCCGAAGTCCGATGAGGTATTCGTGGCTCGCCTTAGGCTCCGCTCCATTCGAGATCTCTCCCAACGAAACCATTGAGACCATGGTTGTCGATGCAGAACAAGGACACGGCCACTCTTTACCTCCTGAAGTTCGCGATGTATACGAAGCCTGGGTGGAGTTCGTCGTCGCTGATCGTCCGGCAAACAGATTTATCACAGTGGATTTCTCAATCCGGACGGCGCGATCGACGAGCGGGCCCACCGTTTCACGAACCGTACCGGTCGCGCTAAGGGCGAATTTGTCGATAACCACAAAGTCTTTAACATCCATTCGGTCGCTTACGACAACACCATTCAATCCGGCCGTTCGGCTCTGATTCGCTATCGTTTCCGCATCCCCGCCGATGCTAAAGGTCCGATGACGTTTAGCGCGCGCGTGAATTATCGGCACCTGCGTCAGAGCTATTTGAATAATATTTTTGGCGCCGATCATCCTGCTTACCCAGTCGTGGAACTGGGCGGCCGCACCCGCAATTCAGTCTTGGAAAGAATCAGCCCGGCGTGCAAGACCCGCGGGCCCGATCCGGCGCAAGTCCCGACCGGCAACGACATCTCTCACCATATGACCGTAGATGTCATGATCAATGAGGCGGGGCCGTTCCGGTTCGTCGTCGACACTGGCGCGGATCGAACCGTGCTTGCCGATGATGTCGCCGCGACGCTAGGCCTGGCCCGCGGTCGCGATGTGCTGGTGCAGGGAATTCTGCGCTCGGTGGTCAGCCAGACCGTCCCGATCCGGACCTTCTCGGTCGGCCAGGTCACGCGGGAGAACCTCTCGACGCCGATCCTGCCGCGCGCACTGTTGCAGGCAGACGGCTATCTTGGCCTCGATATGCTCGACGGCAGACGCGTGACCCTCGACTTCAAGAACCAGCTGCTCGAAGTCGGCGAACCGCAATCGGAGTTGGGTGAGGAGATGGTCCGTCCCTACGAGACCCTGGTCCCGGTCTCGGGACGTTCGGAACATCTTCGCTCGGTCGACTGCGCCGTCGAGGGCGTGAGGGCGGCGGCGTTCATCGACACCGGTGCGGAACGCTCTGTCGCCAATCCCAAATTGTTCTCAGAGCTGATCAGCGAGAATGCGGTCTCGATGATCGCCGGAACAGTGCCGATTACGGGCGTGACCGGGGGCGTGATGCAGGGCAACGTCGCGAGCGTCGACAAGATCCGTCTCAGGGATCTCCACTTCGTCGACTGTACGCTCGTCATCGCCGACCTTCAGATCTTCGACATCTGGGGCCTCGCCGATCAACCCGCACTCATGATCGGCATGAATTATCTGCGCCAGTTTTCGAAGGTATCGATCGATTACGGCCTCAATCAGCTGCGGTTCGATTTCGCCAGCATGATCAGCCTGGCCGGCAGCATTCAGCGCGCCTGAGACCTGTGCCGCGTATCGCGCTTTCTGCCCGCGATTTCGACCGTCTGCGCCGCATCGTTGGGCGCGGTGGACGAAGATAGCATCGGCGGCGGGCCGGGGCGCGCTTATACGCCTGCCGATCACTCCGGCTGCGCTTCTCAAACACCCCGGCGGGCGATAGCGTCTCAATTCCGCCGGCGCCAAGCGCCGGCAGAAGAGGGTCAATGGCGATCGCGCAGGGAACAGGGATAGGGGGCGCCGGGCCAGGCGCCCGCATCGTTCTTGCCGCCACCATCGGCAATGTCCTCGAATTCTACGACTTCATCACCTACGCGTTTTTCTCGATCCAGATCGGCCACGCGTTCTTCCCGACCCACAATCCCTATTCCAGCCTGATGCTTTCGCTGGCGACTTTCGGCGTCGGCTTCGTCACCCGGCCGCTCGGGGGGGTCGTCATCGGCGCCTACGCCGACCGCGTTGGCCGCCGGGCCGCGATGATGCTGAGCTTCACGATGATGGGCGGCTCCATCCTCGGGCTCGCGCTCATTCCCTCATATTCGGTGATCGGGATCGCGGCGCCGGCGCTCGCGATCCTCGCGCGCATGGTGCAGGGCTTCTCGCTCGGCGGCGAAGTCGGCCCCAATACGGCTTATCTTCTCGAATCGGCGCCGATGAACAGCCGCGGCCTGCTGGTTTCATGGCAGGGTGCCAGCCAGTCCATCGCCGGCCTCGTGGCCGGCGCCGTCGGTTTCGTCCTCGCCTCGGCGATGGCGCCGGCTGCACTCGATGCCTATGGCTGGCGTGTTGCGTTTCTTATCGGCGCGGTGACGCTGCCATTCGGCCTGTTCTTGCGAAGCGGCATGCCCGAGACGCTCCATGAGACCGAGGTGGGCGCGGCCGCCGCCGCGCTTGCACGTCGCGGATTTCATTCCGCCAGGGCGAACGCGCGCATCATCGGGTTGAGCGTTCTGGTGCTGGCAGCCGGCACCGTCAGCACCTACGGCCTCATGTACATGACGACTTTCGCGCAGAACACGCTCCACATGAGCGCGAAGGTCGCTTTCCTCGCCGGCGTGGACAACAACGCGGTCGCCATCGTCGCCACGCTGTTCGGGGGATGGCTGTCGGACCGGATCGGGCGCCGGCCGGTCATGATCCTGCCTGCGATCGTCAATATCGTGGTGATCTATCCGACGTTTCTCTGGATCGTGAACGCACAGAGCACGGCCGCGCTGCTCATCGGCATCGCCATCCTCACGGCATCCGGCAATGTCGGTTTCGGCGCCTTCCTTGCGGCCCTGACCGAGACGCTGCCCAAGCACATCCGCGGCCAGACGATTGCGACGGTCTATGCCGTCTCCATTGCGACCTTCGGCGGCACCGCGCAGCCCATGATCACCTGGCTTCTCCACACCACCGGAAATCCGGTTGCCCCGGCTTGGTACATGCTCGCTTTCGCAATGGTCGGAACGATCGCCCTGATGCTGATCCATGAGAGCGCACCCGCGCGCTTGCCCGCAGAGGCCGCCCTTGCTCACTGACGTCAACGGCGCGCGCATTTTCTTCGACAGCGCCGGGCCCCAGCTTGCGATCGACGGGGAGCGCATGGTGCCGCGTCCGACGCTTCTCGTCCTGCATGGCGGGCCCGGCTTCGATCATTCGAGCTTGCGGCCCTATTTCGACCGCTTCGCCGATACGCATCATGTCGTCTACCTCGATCATCGCGGCAATGGCCGCTCGACCGGCGCGCTCGAAACGCTGTCGCTTGCTCAGTGGGGCGACGACATCAAGACATTCTGCGACGCTCTCGGCATCGAAAAGCCGATCGTCTACGGCAACTCGTTCGGCGGGATGGTGGCGATGTCCTATGCGTCGCGCCATCCCGACCATCCTGCGCGGTTGATTCTGTCGTCGACCGCGGCGCGCCTGCGGCTCGATGAAACCCTCCGGCTCATGCAAGAGCGCGGCGGAGAGGAGGCGCGCGCCATAGCCGAACATTTCTGGACGGCGCCGGACGATGCGGCGATGGCCGATTACATTCGCGTTTGCTTCCCGTTCTACAATCCGCCCGGCGGCAATGCCGACGCCGAGGCCGCCGCCCGGCGCCGGTCGATCCTGCGCGCGGACACGGCTCGCCATTTCGTGATGGGCGAGATGCGCACGATGAATGCATTGCCCGATCTGGCCAGGATCAGTGTGCCCACGCTCGTCACCGTCGGCACCTATGACCCGATCACGCCGGTGCTCTGCTCGCAGGAGATCCACGCGGCGATTCCGACGGGCCTCTCGCAGCTCGAGATCTTCGAAGGCGCGGGCCACGGCGTGCATCGCGACAGGCCGGCCGACGCCGAGCGCGTCATGCGCCGCTTCCTCGCGGGCTGAGCCGATATTCCCGACGACCGGCAGGCTGCCGCCGCGGCGGTTGCGGCCTCCCACATAATACGCACTACGAAACAAATTTTGTCGAAAGCGCTTTGACACGGGAAATATAAGAAGCTATGCGTACTAAAATGACGAAGGCGGATGCGGAAGAGATCGTGGCGGCCACGCGCCTTCACCGCGGCACCACCAGGCTGAACTCGGTGCTGCTGGCCACCCGCGCCAAGGGCATGAGCATGTCGAAGCTTTCGCTGCTGGGCCGCCTCCACCGGGAGGGCACGGCGACGGCATCCGCGCTCGCCGCCTTTCTGCGCCTGCAGCCGCAATCGCTCACGCGCCTCGTCGCAAGCCTGGAGCGTCACGGGTTCATTGCGCGCCATCCGGACGCCTTCGACGGAAGGCAGATGCTGATCGACATCACCGAGGAGGGAAAGCGCGCGCTATTCCGCGACATGGACGAACGTCGCAGGCGGCTCGCAGCGGCCATGGAACGCGCCCTGTCCCCCGCCGAACGCGGCGTTCTCGTTTTTGCCGCCGAGCTGATGGAGCGTATCGCCGACGCGGTCGAGACGGCCGAGACGCGGCCCGAGCGGCGGCGCGCATGACGGCGGGCCCATTTGCGAAGCCGGCAAACCGGGATTTCGCCGACCCCGTCGTTTGGGGCATTGCCGCCGCGACGGCCCTGCTGCATCTCGCAGTTGCGGGCCGCTACGATTTTTTTCGCAACGAGCTCTATTTCATCGTCTGCGGACGTCATCCCGATTTCGGCTATGTCGATCAGCCGCCGCTGGTTCCGCTGCTGGCCGCGGCGACGCAAGCGTTCGGCGAGAATCTCTGGCTGCTGCGCCTGCCCGCAGTCCTGGCTGCCGCGGCGCTCGTGCCGGTGACGGCTGCGCTCGCGCGGATGTTCCACGACGCGCCGCTGTCCGGGCGGCTGGCGGCCGTCGCCGCGGCGATCGCGCCGGCGCTTCTCGGCATCACCTCGACCCTCGGTACGCCGACCTTCGAGCCGATCGGCTGGACGCTCTGCGCCTACTTTCTCCTGCGTGCCTTGATGCGCGATGATCCGCGCGCGCTCCTGTGGGCCGCGTTGACCGCCGGAATCTCCCTCGAGATCAAATACGGTATCGCCGTGTGGCTCGTCGGTCTGTGCATCGGGGCGCTGTTCACCGGCGCGCGGCGCATCTTCTCGACGGTGCGCTTCTGGATCGCAGCCGCGCTTGCCGTGCTTATCGCGGCGCCGAGCGCGATCTGGCAGGCGGCGCATGGCTGGCCCTTCCTCGACATCGCGAGCCATCACAACGTCGAAGGCGTGATCTTCCAGGGCTCGCTCATCCGCTTCGCGCTGGAGCAGGTGCTGGCGATGAACATCGCCTTCGCGCCGCTCTGGCTCGCGGGCCTGATTGCGCCCTTTGCCGTCGAGCGGCTCAGGCAGGGCCGCATCGTCGCGATCGCCTTCGTCGTCAGCGCGGTTGCGATCTTTCTCTCGCACGGCAAGGCGTACTATCTCTTTCCGGCCTATCCCGCCTTGTTCGCCATCGGTGCCGCGGCCTGTGCGCGACTGAACAAATGGCTGGCGGGCGCGTGGACGATCGCGGCGCTTGCGCTGTCCCTCATCGCATTGCCGATCGTTCTGCCGGTGCTCTCGCCCGCGGGTCTCGCGCGCTACATTGCCAAGACGCATCTCGCGCCGCCGCCGAGCGAAGCGGCATCGCTCGGTGCGCCGATCACCCAGGTCTTCTCCGACGAATTCGCCTGGCGCGATCTGGAGCGACGCGTTGCGGACATCTATCGTGGGCTCCCGCCGGACATGCGCGCGCATGCGGCGATCCTCGCCTCGAATTACGGCGAAGCCGCCGCGATCGACGTCTACGGCCGCGCTGACAATTTGCCGCCGGCCCTCAGTGGCCAGAACCAGTATTTCCTCTGGGGGCCCCGTGGATTCGGTGGAAGTGTGATTATCCACGTCAACGGCGATCCGGAGCGCTGGCGGTTCGCGTGCAAAAGCGTCGTGGCTGCCGGGAGCTTCGGCGCGGCGTTCGCCATGCCCTACGAGAACAATCGGCCGATCTTCGTTTGTTACGGCTTGAGCCGCCCGCTTTCCGCGATCTGGCCGCACCTGAAACGATTTTCCTGATCCCGGCGAGGGGGAAAATTGGCTCTCCTCTAAGGTATAGAGGGCGTGATTCTCAACCTGTGCAAGAAATTCCTGCCGAGCTTGTCTCGCGCCTAGGGGATAATCCGTATGGGGAATGCTGGCGAGAAAGTGTCTTATACCCGAGTGATTCGGACAGGTGACGTCCTGTAAATCCGGGCTTTGGCGGCATGCAACCATTATTCTGCGGATTCGGTGCGCGCCTTGTGCGAGCACCCGCGCCCCTTACATGGCGTAGGTGCGGGTTCCTGACCGGCCGGGTCCCGGGGAAAAATACCGTAAGCAGGACGGGGCCTCGAGTGCCGGCTTCCACTCCCTGTCACATCCCCTGATTGGGGGATGGTTCCAGACGGCCGGGCTTCGCGATATCAACAGGGTTAGCCCGTCGCGGTGCGTCGCCGGGAGTGGAGCGAGTTATCATGCCGGCGAATGATCGAGGATCGAGCGGGGCAACGCGCGCCTGGATCATTGGCGCCGCGCACGCACTCCCGCGCGAGATCGTTACCAACGAAGAATTGCCGGCCTCGCTCGCAGCCGATGCCGCGGGAATTTTCAAACGCACGGGAATCCGCGCCCGGCACTGGGCGCCGCGCGGCGTGTACACATCCGATCTTGGCGCCGAGGCTGCGCGCAATTTGTTCGCGAAAACCGGCACCGACGGGAACGACATCGACTGCATTATCGCGGCGACGCAGACGCCGGACCATTTCATTCCGGGGATCGGCGTGTTGATTCAGGAAAAGCTTGGTCTTTCGGGAGTTCCCTGCTTCGACGTGCGCGATCAATGCTCGGGTTTTCTCTACGCCCTGCAGATGGCGCGCGCCTTCATCGAGACGCGCACCTACCGCCGTATCCTGCTTGTCTGCGCCGAGCTCCATTCGCATGGCCTCGGTCGCGATCCGGCCGACGCTCACATAACCCCGCTGTTCGGCGATGGCGCCGGCGCGGTGATCGTGGCGGCGGAACCCGAGGGTGACGTTGCGCTCACGCCGGTTTGGCAGATGCTGGGCGCGGATGGACGCGGCGCAGTGCGCCTGCGGCACCGCTTGTGGGACATTTCCCTCATCCCGCCCTGGGATCCGAAGGAGTTCGCCGAGCCCGCCCATCAGATACAGTACGCCGAGATGGACGGAGAAGCAGTCTTTCGCGCCGCCGTGAAACGGATGGCCGAGGCCGCCAAGAGCGGATTCAAGGCGCTGGGGATCGGCGTGAAAGACGTGGACTGGCTCATGCCGCACCAGGCGAACGCAAACATCAACAAGACTGTGGCGTCGATCATCGGATTTCCGCCCGAGCGCGTTCTCGGCAATATCGAACGCGTCGGCAATTGCTCCGGTGCCAGCCTGCCTATCCTTCTCTCCGAGACGCTCGCCGCCGCCTCGATCGGGCGCGGGCAGCGCATCATGATGCTCGCGTTCGGCGCAGGTTTCACCTGGGGCGCCGCCGTGCTGGAGACAGCGCCGTGAGCGTCGGCTCCGCCTTTCAAGACGGAATTCTACGGCTGTCAATTCGCGTCGAGGACGCGCGCAATGCGCTCGACCTGGAGACGATCGTCGACATGCGTACGGCGCTTGCCGCCGCGCGCGGCCGCGCCGATCTGCGCCTCGTCATCCTTGAGAGCGCCCTCGACCGCGTCTTCTCGCTCGGCATGAATCTCGGCAAACTCGAAGGGGCAGAAGACGAAGGGGTGTGGGCGAGCTTCGAGGCGATCGCCGACTACGCCGAGCTGCTTATCGATCTTTCGGCGATGCCGGTCCCGACCCTGGCGGTGATCGACGGCGTGGCTGCGGGTGGCGGCGTCGAGCTTGCCTGCGCCTGCGACACGCTGATCGGCACGTCGAACGCATCCTTCGCGATCGCGCAGTTGCGCAAGGGAATTTTCCCGTTCCTGACTTCGGCGGTGATCGTGCCCAAGATCGGCCAGTCGCGCTTCCTGCATTGGGCGCTGAGCGGCCAGACCTGGCCCGCGAAGCGGTTGTTCGATCTCGGCCTGATCAACCAGCTCTGCGCGCCATCCGATCGCGAGCAGGCCGTCAGGGTCTTCTCGGAACGGGTTCTGTCCTTCGATCCGCGCGTGCTGCGCGCGGGCATGGGCGCACTGCGCGCAGACGGCGACATCGACCTGCGCGGCCGAATCCGCCGCGCCCACTCGCTCTTCACGCTCAATTGTCTTGCGCGCCGCGAAGGCGGGGAGCCTGTCGGATGAAAGTCCGCCTGTCGAAGCCGGCCGTGGGCATCGTGAGCCTGGGACATTACGTCCCCTATTTGCGGCTCGACATGTCGGTTCTGGCCGAGCAGTGGGCCGTGCCGGCGTCGCTCGAGCGGATGTACAAACTCAACGGCCGCAATCGCGTGGCGGTGAATGCGGCTGACGAAGACACGGTCACTCTCGCCGTCGCCGCCGCCGAACGTGCGCTGCTCGCACTTCCCGCACCCGCGACGATTTCCTCAGTGCTCGTCGGCTCGGAAAGCCATCCCTATGCGGTGAAGCCATCCGCCGTCGTCGTCGCCGAAGCGCTCGGCCTCGCGCCCGACATGTTCGCCGCCGATCTCGAATTCGCCTGCAAGGGCGGAAGCGCCGCCCTGCTCCTGTCGGCCGCGCTCGTGAAGGCGGAGCTCGGCACGCACGCGCTCGCCATCGGCTCGGATTGTCCGCAGAGCGCACCCGGCAGCCTTCTCGAAGCTTCGGTCGGCGCGGGGGCGGCGGCCGTGATCGTCGGACCGCCATCGCAGGCCATTGCAGACGTCGAGGCGGTCGCGTCGGCCGGTTCCGATCTCAGCGATTTCTGGCGGCGCGACGGCGCGGCCTATCCGTCGGTCGTCGGAAAGTTCTCCGTCGACGAAGGCTACATGGCGCATTCCACCCGCGTCGCCCGCGCCCTGTTCGACGCGACAGGCACGACGGCCAATGACTTTGCGGCCTGCGTCTTCCATCAGCCCTATGCCTCGCTGCCGGCGGCGCTCGCCAAGGAGCTCGGTTTCTCGGCGGCGCAGGTCAAGACCGGGCTCATCGCCGCGCGCATCGGCAACACCTATTCCGCGTCCTGTCTTCTCGCGCTCGCCGCGGTGCTGGAGAAGGCACAGGCGGGCGAACGCATCCTGCTCGCATCGTTCGGATCGGGCGCGGGCTCGGATGGCTTCGTTCTGCGCGTGACCGACAACATCGATGCCTGGCGCCGCGCACGTCAATCCGCCGGACTCGATTCCCTCGAGGTGGAGCTCGGACAGGATCACGCGGACTGGCTGACCTACGGACAATATGCGCGCCTGCAGGGAAAGCTGGCGTCATGAGCGATGTCGCGATCGCGCGCGTTCATGCGCTTGCACCGGGAAATTTCTGGGACAAGAGCTTCGGCGACCTCTTGATCGAGGCGGCAGCGCCGGTAATCGCCGATATCGCAATCGACGGTCTGTTCTGTGGCGGCGCGGGCAATGGAGATATGGCTGCGATCGCCGCCGACCGCCTCGGGTTGAAGCCGGAGATCGCGCTTTCGCTCGACGCCGTCGACGTGTCCGGCGCAGCCGCGCTCTATGCCGCGTGGCTGCATGTGCGCGCGGGCCTCTGCCGCAACGCGCTCGTACTTTCCGCAGCGAAAGTCTCGGACTTGTCCGAGGCCGCGCGCATCGCGCTCATGGACTGTACGCTCGATCCCGAGGCAGACGTCTCGCGCGGCATCGATTTCACGGCGCAGGCGGGATTGCTCGCGGGTCACTACTGTCGCGAGCGCGAAGTGAAGGCGGACGTCTTTGCCGAAACGACCGCCGCAAATTTTGCGGCATGGGCCAAACACAAAGGACGCTCCGCCCCGACGGCGGCCGAGCTGCGTCGCGATCTTGCCGTGGCGCCTCCGCTCGTCCGCAGCGACTTCGCCCAGCTCCTCGACGGCGGCTGTGCCGTCCTGCTCTCCGCGGCGGAGCAGCATGCGCACGGCTCGCGTGTCGTCATTTCGGCCATGGCATCCGCGATCGACATCGTGTCCTTGTGGGACCGACGCGATCCGTTGTCCTTGTCGGCAGCAGAATCGGCGGCAGCGCGCATTCTTGGACCGACGCCGCCGCGCCGGATGGAGATCGATGCCGCGGTCAGCGTCGTCCAGCTTTTGGCGCAGGAGGCCGTCGCACGCGCCGCTTCGGCTGCAGGCGGTGAGGGCGCGCGCGGCACGGCGCCTCTCGTGAATGCGCGCGGCGGCGCCCACGGCGCCGGCCGCGTCTTCGGCGCGTCGCCCCTCTACCAGATCGTCGACATCTGCGAGACCGCCCGGCGCGGCGATGCCGTGCTCGCGCTCGCGATCGGCGGGCTCGGCGCGCATGTCTTCGCGGCCCGACTTGAAGGTGCGCCATGAACGTCACCGAGCAGTGGCGCGATCGCCGCCGCGATCTCCGTGGGGAATACTTTTTCTGCGCCGCGTGTGGTGCAGCGAGCGCCGTGCGCCGCCTTTCCTGCCCTCGCTGCGGCGACCGCAACCCGCCCGGCCGCGCGGCGCTTCCGGCCAAGCTCATTGCCGCGGGGTGGTCGCACTCCCATCTTATCGTGGAGACCCTCGATCAGACAGGAACGCGCGCGCCCATGATGCTGATGAAATTGCCGGGCGGCCGGATGCTGCCAATGGCGCTGGCCGACAGCGACGCCGCGCGCGCACCCGCGCTTGTCGGCTGCGAACTGCATCTTGTTCTGCGTCGCACGGCAGCCGCCGGGGCGAAAGACCCGATCCAATATGGAAGGAAAGTCGCGGCGGATCCCGCCACCCGTATCCGGATATCGAAGAAACTCGAAATGTCGAAACAGGATAAAAGCGATGAGTGACGTGTTGGTAAAAGAGAAGAGTGGGGCGAAAGTGGACGACAAAGCGTTTGAGCTCGCAGTGATCGAAATCGTGCGCGAAGCGATCGAAGTCGAGCCGGATCGAACGGTCTCGCGCGAGACGTCCTTCATGGGCGATCTCGATATGGACAGCCTGTCGCTGGTACGTATCGACACATTGCTGCAGGCGAAGCTCGGCCTTGCCCTGTCGGCGGATGATATCGAGACGATCGCCACGATCGGAGATCTCATCGACGCGCTCAGGCTTCGCGGCCAGCCAGTGATGCCTGACTGACAGGCTGCGTTCGGAACGTTTGCGCGGCTCGGCTGTTCACAACCCGTGGACGCCTTGCCCCGCAGATGCCCATTGCGCAGGCAATCGCCCACATTCTGTCGGGGCAGCGGCGCCTAAGACCGTACTCCCCGTAATGTCATTGGGCCGAGATGGCCCCCGCGATAAGGTCGTGCCGGCTGCCGGCAGATTTATTTTGTCAGCAGCGGCCGGTTGTGATGCCGTTACGGACAGGCCCGGGCCTCGCAAGCGCAGCCCGCCACGCCTATGTATCGGCCTCGGGGGTGGGGTTGCACCGCATGAGCCAGTCATCGTCTTTGCGCGCCGAGCCGTCCTTGCGCGAGTTCTTTGTCCGGGTGCGCGCGCAGAGCGAGGCGCTGGCGGCGCCACTGTCGGCTGAAGATCAGGGCGTCCAGTCGATGCCCGACGCCAGCCCGACGAAATGGCATCTTGCACATACCACGTGGTTCTTCGAGACGGTCGTGCTGGGCGCACATCTGCCCGGCTATGCGGTCTTCGACGATCGCTACCGGTTTCTGTTCAACTCCTACTACGAGTCGCTCGGTCCCCGGCATCCCCGGCCGCAACGCGGCGTGCTCACGCGCCCATCCGCCGACGAAGTGCTTGCCTATCGCCGTCATGTCGACGCGGCGATGACACGGCTTCTGGGCGCCGCGCGGCCCGACCCCGTCGTCGCGCATCTGGTGATGCTGGGGCTGCATCACGAGCAGCAGCATCAGGAGCTCATCCTCACCGACATCAAGCACGCCTTTTCGCTCAATCCGCTTCTGCCGGCTTATGGGCGTGCAACGCCACAGGTCGCCCGAAGCGCGCCGGCAATGAAATGGGTCGCTTTCGACGGCAGCCTTGCAGAGATCGGTCACGCCGATCGCGCCTTCGCGTTCGACAATGAGACGCCACGCCATGCGGTCATGCTCAGGCCCTTTCGTCTCGCGACTCGGCCCGTCACCAATGGCGAATTCGCCGAATTCATCGACGATGGAGGCTATACGCGCGCGGAGTTCTGGCTTTCCGACGGCTGGGCGACCGTCCAGCGCGAAGCCTGGCAGGCGCCCGCCTATTGGCGCCGTGTCGATGGGGAATGGCGCGTGTTCACGCTTCTGGGCGAACAGCCCTTGCGCGCCGGCGAGCCCGTATCGCATGTGAGCTTCTTCGAAGCGGCGGCCTTCGCCGCGTGGTCGGGCAAGAGGCTGCCGACGGAGTTCGAGTGGGAACGGGCCGCGCGCGGCATTCCGGTCGCGGGAAATTTCCTCGGCGCGCAGGCGCCACACCCCGGCGCGGCCGATGCGGGCGACGAACTCCTGCAGATGTTCGGCGATGTCTGGGAGTGGACGCGCTCGTCCTACGATCCCTACCCAGGCTTTCGACCCTTCGACGGCGCGGTCGCCGAGTACAACGGCAAATTCATGATCGGCCAGATGGTATTGCGCGGCGGTTCCTGCGCGACCCCGCAAGGTCATGTCCGTCCAACCTATCGCAATTTCTTCCCGCCGGCCGCGCGCTGGCAATTCAGCGGCATCCGGCTCGCGGAGGATCTATGACCGAACTTCCCCTGTCTCTCGGCGCGGCAGTTCCGGCGCCCGAACGCGGCGCGCACCGGTTTCCCGATCCCGCATTCGCGCGCGCGTTTCTGGAGGGCATGAGGCGGACGCAGAAGGACGTGCCGTGCAAGTATTTCTATGACGAAACAGGCTCGGCGCTGTTCGACCGCATCTGCACGCTTCCGGAATATTACCAGACCCGCACCGAGATGGCGCTGCTCGCACGCCATGCGAAGGACTTCGCCGCCCTGATGGGCCCTAGCGTGGAGCTGATCGAATTCGGCGCGGGTGCGCTCAGGAAGGTGCGAATCCTCCTCGACGCGCTCGATGCGCCTTCGGCCTATATTCCCATCGACATCTCCGGCGATTATCTCGCCTCGGTCTGCGCGGAGCTGGATCGCGATTATCCGCAGCTCCTTCTCAGGCCGGTGGTGGCCGATTTCACGCGTCCCTTCGCGTTGCCGCCGCCGGCGCGCGGTACCGCGCGTCGCGTCGGGTTCTTTCCCGGCTCGACCGTCGGAAATTTCCGTGCCGAGGAAGCGGTGATGTTCCTGAGGAAGGCCGCAGGAACTCCTTAAGGGTGGCGGACTCCTCATCGGCGCCGATCTCGTGAAGGATCCCGCCGTCCTGCATGCGGCCTACAACGATGCCGACGGTGTCACCGCCGCGTTCAACAAGAATCTGCTCGTGCGCGCGAACAACGAGCTCGGCGCCGATTTCGATCCCGACGCTTTCGCGCATTACGCCTGCTATAACCCGATCGCCGCCCGCATCGAGATGTATCTGGTGAGCCTCGCCGATCAGCGGGTGCGCGCCGCCGGCGAGGAGTTCGCGTTCGCGGCCGGCGAGGCGATCCACACCGAGGATTCGCACAAATACACGATCGCGTCGTTTCAGGCTCTGGCGCGCGCGGCCGGCTTTGCGCCGACGGCTTATTGGACCGACCCGAACAGCCTGTTCAGCGTGCATTGGCTTGAGGTGGTCTAGGAAACAGGCTTGCCCGCGAGCCACAGCGCGACGTTGCGGGCATATTGCCGGGTCGAACGTTGCGCCTCCGGCGACGATGCCAGCGTCGAGCCCGGCGCTTCGCTGACGAAGCTCGGGCAGCCCTTCGTCAGGTCCCAGTTGTAGTCGGCGAAATGATGGAAGGTCGACTGCGCGATCGCGGGTCCGGCCGTGGCCGTCGGTTCGAACGCAACCGCGATGGCGAACGGAACGGATGTCACCTTGCTGCGTCCCGTGGCGATCACGCGCGCAGTCGGATCGCCGGGCGGCGCGCTGACGGCGCCCTCGTGCGGATGGGCGGGCAGGAAGCGCAGCGTGCCGCCTTTGAGATCGCGCAGCACCGGATGGACCGCGCCGGCGGCTGCAATCTCCTGATACTCGCCATTGGCACCCGAGTGGTAATTCGGCCATTGGATGGTGGCGGTATCGGTATCGTCGTTGCGTCGGCGCGCCGGATCCGGTTCGGGGTTCTTGCTGTGAAAGTGGTGTGCCGCGCCGATGCCGCCGAGCGTGCAGACCGATGAGCCCAGATCCATGTGGTCGCGCGTCACCATCATCCCGCCGCCGCGCGCGCGAAATCTCGAGATCGCCGCGCAATCCTCCGGCGTCAGGCCGTCTCCGACATCGACCGCGAACAGCCAGAGTTGGTCGTAGTCCGACGTGTCGAGAGTCGACAGCACGGAGTCGGGGGCGCCCGTCGGGTCGCGGTCGCGTGCCACGACCTCGAACAGGGTCGCGCCGTCCTGTCCTGACTGCTGCGAAAGAAAATCCCCGAGAAGGGTGAACCGGCCGACATGCCAGTCGTCTGCGGCGGTTGGAATCGTCGTCTGAAGAAGGATCTTCGCTCGCGTGCTCACGTCGTCGCCTCTCTCAATAGTATCGCGGTATCGGACCCAGCTGCGGCGTCATCCTGTCCGACAGGTCGAACGTCACCTCGTCGACGTAGCACCAGCCCCAGCCTTCGGGCGGGTCATAGCCCTCGATGATCGGATGCTTCGTGGCGTGAAAGTGCTTGGTCGCATGCTTGTTCTTGGAGCTGTCGCAACAGCCGACATGGCCGCAGGTGCGGCACAGCCGCAGATGCACCCATTCGTCGCCGAGCTTGAGGCACTCCTCGCAACCCCGCGCGCTCGGCGTCACGGTCCTGATGGTCGCCATGTGCTTGCACGTCTTGGCCATGATCTCCTCCAACATCCGCTCGGCGTCGCTGCCGGGTCCGATCCTGACAAATCCGGCAAGAAAAATCGAAGGTCCCGGGCGGTTCTCCGTGACGGCGATTCGCCACTGTGGCGGATACATTTCGGCGCCCGTGCGTATCGGTGTAGAAGCGGCGGCGGAACACAGAAGGTACGGACATGCAGATCGGCGTCGTGGGGCTCGGCCGCATGGGCGGCAATATCGCGCGGCGGCTGATCGAACATGGCCACGCCGTGGTGGCGTTCGATCGCGACCCCAAGGCCGCCCCCTCGATCACCGGCGCCGACGCGGCGTCGGCGCTGGAGGAATTGGTCGGAAAATTGAAGGCGCCACGCGCCGTCTGGGTCATGCTTCCGGCCGGCAAACCGACCGAGGAGACTGTCGGGGCGCTGGGCGGGCTTCTTGCCCGCGGCGATGTGATCATCGACGGCGGCAACACCTTCTACAAGGACGACATCCGCCGCGCAAAGATGCTGCGCGAGAAGGGCATCGACTATGTCGATGCGGGCACATCGGGCGGCGTCTGGGGCTTCGAGCGCGGTTACTGCATGATGATCGGCGGCGACCAGGCCGTGGTGGAGCGTCTCGATCCGATCTTCGCGGCGCTCGCGCCGGGCTCGGGCACGATCCCGAAAACGCCCCACCGCGAGACGCGCGATCCGCGCGTGGAGCAGGGTTATCTGCATGCCGGACCTCCCGGCGCCGGCCATTTCGTGAAGATGGTCCATAACGGCATCGAATACGGATTGATGCAGGCCTATGCCGAGGGTTTCGACGTTCTCCGCGGCAAGATGAGCAAGGACCTGCCCGCAGACGAGCGCTTCGTCCTCGACCTGCCCGACATCGCCGAAGTCTGGCGGCGCGGCAGCGTGATCTCGTCCTGGCTGCTCGACCTGACGGCCTCGGCGCTCGCGGAAAGCCCTGAGCTGAAGGAATTCCAGGGCGACGTCGCCGATTCCGGCGAAGGCCGCTGGACCATCCAGGCCGCGCTCGAGGAAGCGGTGCCGGTGCCGGTCCTGTCGGCCTCGCTCTACGCCCGCTTCCGGTCCCGCATCGACCACACGTTCGGGGAGAAGCTGCTCTCGGCCATGCGCAACAAATTCGGCGGCCATCTGGAGAGCACCATTCCGGTGCACAAGGTGAAAGACACCGACCGATGAGCGACGAGAGTCGCCGGCGCCCGCCGGCGCCGGCCGCGATCGTCATTTTCGGCGCCAATGGCGATCTCACCAGGCGCCTGATCGTGCCCGCGCTCTACAATCTCTCGCGTGCCCATCTCCTGCCGGAAAAGCTTGCGCTCGTCGGCATCGATCACAACAAGAAGTCCGCCGACGATTGGCGCTCGAGCCTTCACGACTTTCTCGAGAGCTCGGGCCAGAAAGGCGAGGGTGCGATCAACCCGGTCGAGCCTGCAATCTGGGACCCCATTGCCAGGGCAATGTCCTATGTGAGCGGCGATTTCCTCGATCCCGACACCTACAAACGCCTCGGCGCCCATCTCGAGGAACGCGCGAAGAGCGAAGGCCTGCCGGGCAATGTCCTTTTTTATCTGGCGGTCGCCGACCGGTTCTTCGCGCCCATCGTGGAGCAGCTCGGCAAGGCGGGGCTCACCAAGCCGAAGGAGGGAAGCTATGTCCGCCTCGTCGTCGAGAAGCCCTTCGGGCACGACCTGGCCTCTGCCAAAGCGCTCAACGCAGCGCTGTTGAAATGGCTGGACGAAGACCAGATCTACCGCATCGATCACTTCCTTGGCAAAGAGACCGTGCAGAACATCATGGCGCTGCGCTTCGCCAACGGCCTGTTCGAGCCGATCTGGAACCGCGATCGGATCGATCACATCCAGATCACGGTCGCGGAATCGATCGGCATCGGCACGCGCGGGAAGTTCTACGAGCAGACCGGCGCCCTGCGCGACATGGTGCCGAACCATCTGTTCCAGCTCATTGCCATGACGGCGATGGAGCCGCCCGTGTCGTTCGACGCCGAGGACATCCGCGCCAAGAAGGCCGAGGTCTTCAAGGCCATTCATCCGCTCGCGCCGCAGGATGCGGTGCGCGGCCAGTATGATTCCGGGACCGTCGACGGCGAGCGCACGCCCGCCTATCGCGGCGAGCCGAGCGTCGCTCCGGATTCGAACGTCGAGACCTACGCGGCGTTGCGCGTGATGATCGACAATTGGCGCTGGGCGGGCGTGCCGTTCTACCTGCGCACGGGAAAGCGCATGGCGCGCCGGCTGACCGAGATTGCGATCCGCTTCAAGCGGGCGCCCTACGCGCTCTTTCGCGAGACGCCCGTCGACGAGCTCGATGCCGACTGGCTGATCCTGCGCGTCCAGCCCGACGAAGGCATCCGCCTGCGCTTCAACGCCAAGCGCCCCGGCCCCGCCATGGCGCTCGAAAGCGTGGCGATGGATTTCAAATACGCGGACTGGTTCAAGCAGGCGCCCGCTGTCGGCTACGAGACGCTGCTCTATGACTGCCTCATGGGCGATCCGACCTTGTTCCAGCGCGCCGACCAGGTCGAGGCCGCCTGGGGCGTGGTCGAACCCGTCTTGCAGGCCTGGGCGCACACGCCGCCGCGCCAGTTTCCCAACTATGCGGCGGGCAGCGCCGGCCCCGAAAGCGCCAACGAGCTGCTCGCGCGCGACGGCCGCGCCTGGCGCGGAATCCGCTAGGAGCGCGGCCCCGCGAAGTGGGAAGCGGTTCGCGTCAGGCCGCGCGAGAAAATGAGGAATCCCCCATGGCGGAGCGCATCGAGGATTACGCGATCATCGGCGACTGCCGCACCGCGGCCGTCGTCGGCCGCAGCGGCTCGATCGACTGGTGGTGCGTTCCGCGGTTCGACTCGTCCGCCTGCTTCGCCGCGCTCCTCGGCAAGGTCGACAATGGACGCTGGATCGTCGCGCCGCGCAGCCAGGCGACCGTCACGCGCTGCTACCGCGACGGCACGATGATCCTCGAGACCACGTTCAAGACCGGGACGGGCGCCGCGCGGCTGATCGACTTCATGCCGATGGGAACGCCGGGCAGCGTCATCGTGCGCGTCGTCGAGGGCCTCGCGGGCGAGGTCGCGATGGAGACGGAAATCGTCGCCCGCTTCGATTACGGGATCACCATCCCCTGGGTGACGCGGGAGGACGCGCAGATGCACAGGATGATCGCCGGCCCCAACCTGCTCGTCCTGCGCGCACCTGTCCGGCTCAAGGGCCAGGACATGCGCACCTACGGCCGCTTCAAGGTCCGCAAGGGCGAGAAAGTCGCCTTTACGTTGGCTTACGGAGAGTCCCACTTGCCGGACCCGCCGCCGTTCGATGTCGAAACCGCGCTGTTCGAGACCGAAGCATTCTGGTCGCAATGGTCGAAGGCCTGTCAGGCGAAGGCGAAGTGGCGCAAGACCGTCATGCGCTCCCTGGTGACGCTCAAGGCGCTGACTTACCGGCCGACAGGCGGCATGGTCGCGGCCGTCACCACATCCCTGCCGGAGCAGATCGGCGGGCCGCGCAACTGGGACTACCGCTATTGCTGGCTGAGGGACGCGACCTTCACGCTGCTCGCCTTCATGAATGCCGGTTTCATGGAGGAGGCCAATGTCTGGCAGCACTGGCTGATGCGCGTCATCGCCGGCGTCGCCGTCGCAGGTGCAGACGATGTACGGCGTTGCCGGCGAGCGTCGGCTCGACGAATGGACGATCGGCTGGCTCGACGGCTACGAAGGCTCGAAGCCCGTGCGCATCGGCAACGCGGCCGCGCTGCAGCTGCAGCTCGACATCTTCGGCGAACTCGCCGATGTGCTGGCCCAGGCGACCAAGGGCGGCCTGCCGCCCGCGCCGCGCCGCCGCGAGATCCGCAACGCGCTTCTCGATCACCTCGAGATCGCCTGGCGCAATCCCGACGAAGGCATCTGGGAAATCCGCGGCACGCCGCAGCATTTCGTGCATTCCAAGGCGATGGCCTGGGTCGCCTTCGATCGCGCCGCGAAAGGCAGTGCAGATGCCGCCGACCGGCGGCGGTGGAAAAAGATCGCCGCGGAAATCCACGCCGAAGTCTGCCGCAACGGCGTCGACAGGACGCGCGGCTGCTTCGTTCAGGCCTACGGCTCGAAGCGCCTGGACGCCAGCCTGCTGATGCTGCCGATCGTCGGATTTCTTCCGCCGACCGACAAACGCATCGGCAAGACCATCGCCGAGATCGAGAAGCACCTCGTCTACGATGGCCTGGTGCTGCGCTACCAGTCCGAATCCGGCGTGGACGGATTGCCGGCGGGCGAGGGTGCCTTCCTCGCATGCAGCTTCTGGCTCGTCGATTGCTACACGCTGCTTGGCCGCAAGCGCGAGGCCACGCGCCTGTTCCGCAAGCTCGTGAAGCTCGCCAACGATGTCGGACTGCTGGCCGAGGAATACGATCCGCGCGCCGGGCGCATGCTGGGCAATTTTCCGCAGGCCTTCTCGCACGTGGCCCTGGTCAATTCCGCGATCAACCTGATGCACGCGGACAAAGCGGCCAAAACGGAGTTGCCCGCGCCGAAGCCCGTCCAGCGCCATAAGCGCTAGAGTTGGTCGACAAATTACGGGGCGCACCGGCAAACCGCTTGAAGCACAGTCCTTCGTCGAGCGGCTGGAGACGCGACTCGGCGGCCCACTCGTCCGCGGCAAGCCAGGCCCCAAACCGCAGGTG
Source organism: uncultured Alphaproteobacteria bacterium (assembly GCA_963802815.1). Taxonomy (GTDB): domain Bacteria; phylum Pseudomonadota; class Alphaproteobacteria; order Micropepsales; family Micropepsaceae; genus Rhizomicrobium. The sequence goes on along the minus strand of CAWDKN010000049.1, from coordinate 148,915 downwards.
CGCGACAATGGATCCAACAATAGCGTGCTGACGTTGGGCCGCCGTCCAACACGGGTGAGCTTGGATATGGCCCGACCTGAGCGCAACCTGAAAAGTTGCTATTTCGTTCTTGACAACGGAGGGCGGCAGATATAGGTTATATCCGCTGTTTGAAAAGTGAATAGGACTACAAGCCACCGGTGCATCCGGTGGCAGCCGGACCGACCCCGGCGAGCGCAGGCGCATGCCCGCTCGCCGGGGAGTCCCGGCCAGTTTTGCGCCGACTGCGATGGCGTTGAGTTTCATTTCGAGCGTGTTGTTATGGGACGTAGGACGTCATGGTGCCGCAAAACCGCAAAAAAGGTTCGCCCCTGTTATTTCCGTGTTTATATAAACAGGGAAATCCGAGCCTGGTTTTTCGGACGAAAAATATGGCTTCGTGCGACGTGATCGAAGGCAAAGTTCCGCGAAGGATTCTCCCTGTTATCTCCCTGTTTAACAGGGAGATCCGGGCCTCAACATCGGGTGCATCGCCGCTCCGTCTTCGCGCGTGAGGGACGCGCGATGTCACCTCTCCCATCGCTTCGCGTCGGCGTCAAACACGCTTTTATCCCTCCCTGATGATCAAGGAGGGATAAGGAAGATTTTTTCGCACCGGGATTGTCGAGGCCTACGGCTTCGCCGCGCTTTCCATCACCGACAGGCACAGACCCTGCGTGCGCGGATCGCCGACGAGTTCCGGGCCCATCTGGTTGCAGACATAGCCCACGGAGAGGCCGCTGTCGGGATCGGCGCAGCCGAACGATCCGCCCCAGCCGCTATGCCCGAAGGCGCGCGGATTGGGCCCGTAGATGCCGGGCCGGTTGATCGCCATGCCCATGCCCCAGCTGTCGACGAAACCCAGGAACATGTCCTGCCGTCCCGACCCCGTCACAGGCGTCGCGAGAGTGACGATGGACTGCGGCGCGAGAAGGCGCGCGCCGTCGAGCGTGCCGCCATTGGCGAGCGCTGCATAGAGGCGGGCCAGTCCCATCGCGCTCGCCTGTCCGTTGGCGGCGGGGATCTCGGCCGCGCGCCAGGCGCGCCGGTTCGGGGCTTCGGGGTCCTGCTGCGGATTGACGAGCGCCATCTTCGCAGCGTCGGGAATTTGCAGGTTCGCCATGTCCGGCGCACGTTTGGGACCGGCCATCTGCGCCACGCGCGGTTCGAGCCGTTCGGGCAGGCCGATGAAGACGTCGAGGTCGAGAGGCTTTGCGATCTCCTCCTGCACGAACAGGCCGACCGAGCGCTTTGCCACGCGCCTTACCACTTCGCCGGCGAGCCAGCCGAACGTCATCGCGTGATACGACGTCGCCGTACCGGGCGGCCAGGCCGGCGCCTGGCGCGCAAGCTTCGCGCAGCACGCATCCCAGTCGAACATGTCGTCGATCGTCGTCGGTTCGGCGAAGCCTGGAAGTCCCGCCTGGTGCGACATCACCTGCTCGAGCGTGATGTCGGCCTTTCCGGCCGCGGCGAATTCCGGCCACACCGACGAGACCTTGTCTTCGTAGCGCACGAGCCCGCGCTCGACGCAGAGCGCCACTGCAACGGCCGTCACGCCTTTCGTCGCCGACCACAGATTGATCAGCGTATCGCAAGTCCACGGCAAGGTGCGCGCCCTGTCGCGAAAGCCGCCCCACAGATCGACGACGCAGCGGCCCCTGCGGAATGCCGCGAAGGATGCGCCGATCTCCTGGTAGTCGCCCGCGCGCGCGAAGTTCGCGGCGAACGCCTCGCGCGCCGCTTCGAAGCCTGGCGCCACCGTGCCTTCGATCTTCACCGCCATCGTTAATCTCCCCCTGCACGCCGCCGCGTCTTTCCCTGACATCAGCCTCCTTTATCCCGGGTTGCGCGTCTACGGCATGACCCCGGCTGCCGGCGCGTCCTTTGACGCCGGGAACGGGCCAAGCTGCGGGACGTTGACCTCCTGATTGGATAGTGTCCCTTTTTGCGTGAGGTCCCGCCCCATCGTGGCGCGGTCGATCCGGCTTATCCGCGAGGCTCGATTGGTTTCGGTCGAAGAGAATCCGCCGCCTGCGGCCATCGACCTGCCGCGGTCCGCACTGTTCCTGGATATCGATGGAACGCTGCTCGACATCGCCGCCCGGCCGGACGCGGTGCGCGTGCCGGGCGGACTTGCCGCGACCATCGCGCGCCTGGCCGCGGGAACGGCGGGCGCGGTCGCCTTCGTCACCGGCCGCACCATCGCCGACGTCGACAGGCTGTTTCGCCCGCTCCGGCTCGCCTGCGTCGGCTGTCACGGCGCGGAATTTCGTGGAAGTCCCGCGGGCGACATCGAGATTGCCGCATCGCTGCCCGATGCCGTGCGCAACACGGCGATGGAGATCGCGCAAGTCGCGCCGGGCGTCGTGATCGAGGACAAAGGCACCGCGGTCGCGCTGCATTATCGTCTCGCGCCCGAGCAGGGCCCGTTCGTCCTTCGCGCGCTGATCGAGCGCCAGGCGGATTTCGCCGCCGCCGGGCTTCAACTCATGCGCGGCAAGTGCCTGGTCGAGATCAAGCCGCGCGGCTTCAACAAGGGCACGGGCCTCGACAGGCTGATGCGCCTCAGCCCCTTTGCCGGGCGCATGCCCGTCTTCTTCGGCGACGACACCACCGACGAGGACGTATTCCGCATCCTGCCCGAATTCGGCGGGCGCGGCTTCGCCGTCGGCCGCGCGATCGCCGGCGCCGAACATGTTTTCGAGACGCCGGGCGCGCTGCGCCGTTTTCTCGCCCAACTCACGGCCGACCCTCGCCACGCATGAAACAGGATCTCGATCTCGCCGTCATCGGCAACGGCCGGACGGCGGCACTCGTCGATACGAACGGTCGCCTTGTCTGGTGGTGCTTTCCGCGCTTCGACGGCGATCCGGTGTTCTCGCGCCTGCTCGCGGGCGATGAGGAAAAGGGCTTCGCCGACGTCGTGCTGGACCGTTTCGCGCAGTCGCAATCCGAATACCTGCGCAACACCGCAACTGTCGCGACTGTCTTGACGGCCGAGGACGGCGCATCGGTCCGCATCACCGATTTCGCGCCGCGCTTCCGCAATTTCGGGCGCATCATGCGCCCGCCGCAGCTCTTCCGCATCATCGAGCCGCTGTCGGGAGCGCCGCGCATCACCATCCGCTTTCGCCCGACGCAGAATTACGGCGAACCGATCGCGCGTCATGTGCCCGGCAGCAACCACATCCGCTATGGCGCGCCGGAAGCGATCATCCGTCTCACCACCGACGCGCCGCTCTCCTATGTCGAGCGCGAGGTTTCCTTCGTGCTGACGCGGCCGGTCCACATGGTGTTCGGCGCCGACGAGCCGTTTCCCGGCGAGCTGGAACAGACCGCGCGCGAATTCGCCGATCGCACGCGCGACTACTGGATGGAATGGGTCCGCCGGCTCTCGATCGCCTATGACTGGCAGGACGCGATGATCCGCGCCGCCATCACGCTCAAACTCAGCAATTTCGAGGAGACGGGCGGCATCGTCGCCGCGCTCACCACCTCCATTCCCGAGGCGCCGAACTCCGGGCGCAACTGGGACTACCGCTATTGCTGGCTCAGGGACGCCTTCTTCGTCGTCAAGGCGCTCAATCGCATCGGCGCCACGCGCACGATGGAGGACTTCATCGCCTTCGTGCTCAACATCGCCGCCGACGAGACGGGGATGCTCAAGCCCGTCTACGGCATCGTGCCGACCGATCCGCTGGACGAGTGGATCGCCCCCAACCTCAAGGGATTCCAGGGTCACGGGCCGGTGCGCGTCGGCAATGCGGCGGTGGAGCAGGTCCAGCATGACGCCTATGGCAGCGTCATCCTGGCGGCCATGCCGATGTTCTACGACAAACGCCTGCCGCGACCGGGCGACGAATCCCTGTTCCGCGTCATCGAGAAGCTCGCAGGCAAGGCCGCGGAACTCGCGCTCGAACCCGATGCTGGAATCTGGGAATACCGCGGGCGCAAGCGCGTTCACACCCATTCCGCGGCCATGTGCTGGGCCGGCGTGAACCGCGCCGGCGCCATCGCGGCGAGGCTCGGGTTTCCGGAGCGCGCGGCGCATTGGAACGGGCTCGCCGACGTGATCGGCGGCGTCATCCTCGAGCGCACCTGGAACCCGAAGCGCCAAGCCTTCGCCGCCGCCATCGATACCGACGATCTCGACGCAAGCGTCCTGCTCTTGCCGGAACTCGGCCTCATCGACGCGAAAGATCCGCGCTTCGCTTCCACCGTCGACGCCATCGACAAGGAACTCGTCCACGGCCAGCACGTTATGAGGTACAAGGCGGAAGACGATTTTGGTGTGCCGGAGACCGCGTTTCTCGTTTGTCGATTTTGGTTGATTGACGCTCTTTGGCAACTCGGCCGGATCGAGGAGGCGCGCGACAGGTTCCGTGACGCCATCGCGCACCGGAATCATTTCGGTCTTCTGTCCGAGGACGTTCACCCGAAAACGGGTGCGCTGTGGGGCAATTTTCCGCAGACCTACTCGATGGCAGGTCTGATCCTCAGCGCCATGCGGTTGTCGCGGAGTTGGGAGGATCGTTATTGGCACGGATCGTCATAGTCTCGAACAGGGTGGCGACCCCGCGGCCGGCAGGCATCAAACCGGGCGGCCTCGAGGTCGTCCTCAAGGCGACTCTCAAGAGCCATAGCTGCGTCTGGCTCGGCTGGAGCGGAAACGTCACCGAGCCCGACGCGATCGAGCGGCGCACGATCCGCCGCAACAACATCACCTATATCGTCACGGATCTGTCGAAGGACGATTTCGAGGAATATTACAACGGCTTCGCCAACCGCGTGCTGTGGCCGGTGCTGCATTACCGGCTCGACCTCGCCGAGTTCACCAAGCGCGACCTCTCGGGCTATATGCGCGTCAATGAGCATTTCGCCTCCGAACTCGACCGCATCCTCGAACCGGACGACATCGTCTGGGTGCACGACTACCACCTGATGCCGCTCGCCAAGGCCTTGCGCGCGCGCGGGCACCAGAATCGCATCGGCTTCTTCCTGCACATCCCGCTGCCGCCACCGGAATTGCTGGCCGCCATGCCGAACCACGAGCAGCTGATCTCGGCGCTGTGCCACTTCGATCTCGTCGGCTTCCAGACCGACGGCGACGCCGCGAATTTCGCGCGCTACCTGGCGGCCGAGCTCGGCACGCCGCTCCACATCTCGCGCCGCGTCGGCACCGGCGACCGCACCATGCGCATCGGCGCCTTTCCCGTCGGCATCGAGACGGAGGATTTCCATCGCCGCGCCTATCTCGCGGCCAAGTCCTCCTTCGTGCAGCGCGTGCGGGCCACCGTTCCCGGCTCGCTGATCATCGGCGTCGACCGGCTCGACTACTCCAAGGGCCTCACGCTCAGGCTCGAAGCCTTCGAACGCTTCCTGCGCGCCAATCCGAGATGGCACCGCAACGTGACCTATCTGCAGATCACGCCGAAGAGCCGCTCGGAGATCGCCGAATACGCCCAGATGCAGCAGCAGGTCGACGGCATGGCGGGGCGCATCAACGGCACCTTCGCCGACGCCGCCTGGACGCCGGTGCGCTACGTGAATCGCGCCTACAGCCGAACGGCGCTGGCGGGACTCTATCATTCCTCACGCGTCGGTCTCGTCACGCCGTTGCGCGACGGCATGAATCTCGTCGCCAAGGAATACGTGGCGGCCCAGGACGCCGACGATCCCGGCGTGCTCGTGCTGTCGCGTTTCGCGGGCGCCGCGGCCGAGTTCAAGTCGGCGCTGCTCGTCAATCCGTACGATCCGGAGTCCGTCGGCATGGCCATCGCGCGCGCACTCGACATGCCGCTCGCCGAGCGCAAGGAACGCCACGAGGCGCTCTATGCCACGCTGCTGGAGAACGACATCTCCCAATGGGGCGACCGCTTCCTGTCCACTCTCACGGGAACAGGCTCGTTCAACGCGGACAACGAGAGCGCCGATCGCTCGCGCCCGCTTCACGTCGCGGAACCCGGCCACGCCCAAGCGGCGGAATAGCGGCCCGGGCAGACCTTGGAACGCCGTCGCACGCGCGACGTTTTCTTCCCGGGGTGCGCCGCAGGCGTGCCCGCACCCGCAGACGAATCGTCCAGCCAAGGGAAGGAATTAAAAGAATGATGCGCACGACAACCATGTTGGGAGGAGCAGCTATCGCAGCTTCGCTTTTCCTTGCCATTCCCGCGCTCGCCGCGGACCGCAATATGCAGTCGCCCGCCTCGCAAGCGGCCGCAAGCGGCACGCCCACCGGGTACAGCACGATCAACGGACTCGGCGGCGGCGATGGTTCGACGGGGTACAGCAGCAGCGAGTCGGGGTACCGGGCGAGCGAACGGCACCACGATTGGCGCCACCGCCGCTGGCATCATCATCGTTCAGGAGAGCAGTAGGAAGCCGTCGCGGGCGACGCGAATCCCGCAGGTTGCTCTGGTGCCCCGCCCTTGCAAACCCGCCGGCGCATGAAAGACCGCGCCGGTCGGTGCGGGCTTTTCGGCGCTCAAAATACCTGCGACTTCCGTAGGCCTTCGCCTAGACTGTGCCGGCTATGTGGAAGGGCCGGACTTGCAGCAGACATCTGGAACCGGTTGGCCCTTTCTTCGCGCCGTCTCGCAATGGAGGGTTTCCGATTTCGGCGGCGACGCGGTGGCAGCGCTGACGCTGACCGCCATCGCCATCCCTGAGCAGATGGCAACCGCCCGGCTCGGAAGTTTTGCGCCCGCGACCGGCTTCTGGGTCTTCGTGGCGGGGTCGGTTGCCTTCGCGCTGTTCGGCTCGACTGTGCGGATCTCAGCCGGCGCGGATTCGACCATCACGCCGATTTTCGCGGGCAGCCTCGCGTTGCTCGCAGCATACGGCACCGGACATTATTTCGCGCTGGCCGCAACTTTCGCGCTCATCGTCGGCATCCTCGTCACCGCAAGCGGATTGCTGCGCCTGGGCTGGGTCGCCAATCTTCTCTCCGTTCCGGTGACGGCGGGTTTCCTGCTCGGCATCGCGGTGCACATCGCCGGATCGCAACTGCCCGCTCTCCTCGGCCTCGAGCTTCCGCATGCGAGCCTGCTCGCGACGCTGCAGGCGGTCGCCGGCGATCTCGGCAAGATCAACCCCTGGGCACTTGCGCTGGGCGCCGGAACCTTCGCCATCATCTTCGTGTCGGAGCGGATCGACCGGCGCATTCCCGGCGCCATCATCGCCCTGGCGCTGGCGACATTCGCGGTCACCGCATTTGGACTGGCGCAGAAAGGCGTTCCTGTGCTCGGCGCGGTCCAAGGCGGACTGCCGCGATTGTCCTTTCCGCACTTGTCCCTCGCGGTAGGCGCGCGCGTCGGACCGCTCGCTTTTCTTATTGCTCTGGTCGTCCTGATTCAGACCGCGGCGACCTGCAGGTCCTTTGTCGACGCGCAAGGAACGCCGGACGTTAATCGCGACTTCGTCGGCGTCGGCATGGGAAGCCTGTTCGCGAGTTTCATCGGCGGATTTCCTGTCAATGCGAGCCCGCCGCGCACCGCGGTGGTGAGCGAGACCGGCGGCCGCTCGCCTTTCTGCAACCTCGCCGCGGCCGGGCTCGTCGCCGCCTTCGCCGTCTTTGGCATGGCGATGCTCGCCTCCGTACCGGAGTCGTCGCTTGCCGGTCTTCTCTTTTTCGTGGCGCAGCGCATCGTGCGCGGTTCGACGATCGGCGCCACCTTCCAGCAGAGCAAGGCAGAGTTCGCGCTGATCTTCGCCACGGCGGCCGCGATCGTCGTCGAGCCAATCGCCACCGGCGTCGCCATCGGCATCGTGCTGTCGCTGCTCCATGGTGGCTGGACCATTACGCGCACCCGCGTCGTTGAATTCGCGCGCGTGCCGAACACCACGATCTGGTGGCCGGCCTCCGCGCTCAAGCATGGCGAGACGCTTCCCGGCGTCGCCGTCGTCGAATTCCCGGCACCGCTCTTTTTCCTCAACGCGCAGGATTTCCGCCGTGAGGTCATGGCCATCGTCGCGGCCGGAGCCCCGAAGCTCGTCATCCTGGAGGCGAACGCCGTCGTCGAGATCGATTTCAGCGCCGCGCTGGTGCTGCTCGAGCTCATCGCCGCGCTGAAGGAGATCGGCACCAGCTTCTGGATTGCCCGCCTCGAGTCCGTGCGCGCCTACCAGGCCCTGGAACGCTTCGACATCCTCTCTGCGCTCGGCGAAGACCACATCTTCCGCAGCGTCAATGACGCGGTTCAGGCGTGGGAGGAAAAGCCGACCTCGCCATGAGGGAGGGTCCCCCGCATATGTTCAACCTGATCGCTCACTGTTCGGCGGCGGCTCGGAAGAGTGTCGCGGTTGCCGCGTCGGCGGGGAACAGGCTTTCGATGCGCAGCTCGTCAGCGGTCACGTCCTGGGGCGTACCAAAGGTCGCGATGACGGTGAACAGCGAGATGCGCACACCGCCTTTTTCGATTTCAAGCGGCAATACCGGAACCAGTGCGGCGTCCTCCGCGGACCAAAGCGTGTCGGCGTCCTGGAATTGGCTGAGCTCCGTCAGAACCTGCTTCATTTCGTGACCGCCGAAGGCTTCCGCCTCGCGCTGCGCGCGGTGCCAGAGGAGCGGAGCTATCGCCTGCCAGTTCGTCACCCAAGGCTTGATGCCGTTCTGGTGAAAGAACAGTCGCATCAGATTGCGCTGGGTGCCCCCGATGCGCTGCCACACATCGGAGCCCAGCATGGTGGCCATCATGTCGAACGCTTTGTTCGCCATGCGGATGTTCCAGGCCCGGTCGATGGCGACGGCGGGGAACGGCTCGTGGCTAGTCAGCATCATCTGCACGGCGCTCATGACCTGAACTCATCTGCGGATCATCGAGCGGTCGCGCTCGGAAGACCGGGGCGAAGCCGGCGGCGGTCAGCCAGTCATTTCGTTCGCGTAGTGGCACTTCCAACGTCTCGCTCAATTGCAGGATCATGCTGCGGCTGGGTTTGGCGCGTCCCAATTCCAGGAAGCTGACATGGCGCTGCGACACGCCCGACGATAGCGAAAGCTCGAGCTGCGAAAGCCGACGCTTCTCGCGCCGTGATCTCAGCAATCGAGCGAAATCGCTGGTTCCGACGATCTCCGCGTTTCTTCCCAACGGCGTTGAAGACACGATCGAGAACTCCTTCCTGCGCATATTCGCGGTCACTGTGCGGTCTTGCAATGACCTGCGAGGTAATTGCGGGTCGCCGAACGATAGCGGCATCTTGCAATCGGACAATTGAAGGAGGTTTTCCATGTCGGTCCGATTGGTGGTTCTTTTGACGGTTCTCGCCGGTTTCGGCGGAACTCACGTCGCTGGCCCTGGTGGATGTCGGGTATTTCGGAATTCTGCAGCCGCATTTCCGCAGTTGGGGCGGCGCGCAGGTGTTTTTCGACCTGGTGATCGTCTGCGTGCTTGCCTGCGTGTGGATGAACAACGATGCGCGCGAACGCGGATTGACAGCGTGGCCTTTCATACTCATCACCGTGGTCGCGGGATCGTTCGGACCGTTGCTCTATCTGGTGGCGCGCGAGCTTCGCAAGACGGCCCGCCGCCCGGTTGCGGCCTGACGCGAGCGGCGAAGCGACATCCCCTTGTGGGGCCCTTGTGGGGCCCTTGTGGGGAGTTCGAAACGCGCAGCGTTTCCACCTTCGAAGGCTTCGGCGGGCGAGATACGGTTCTGGTCCACCGCGAAAGCGGATCGGTGGCGGGGAGCCTCAACGGACAGGCTTCCCGCCCGACGTGCTCGCTTCGCGGCGCGCGTCGGCCTCCTTACAAGGGAAAAGTAATCTATCCCCGAAACAATTGCGCTTGCCGCATAAGCTTCGTCATCAGCGCATCCAGGCTTTTGCGCTCTCCGGGCGAAAGCGTCGACAGGAACAGCTCTTCCAGGTGCAGCGCCAGCGGCACGACCTCGTCGTAGATCGCACGGCCGCGCGCGCTCAACGACAGCCGCGTGATCCGACCGTCTTCGCCGTCAGCTGTTTTCTGGATGCGCCGCGCGCGAAGCAGCCGCGTGACCGCGCGGCTCACCTGCACCTTGTCCATGGCGGTGCGCTCAGCCACTTCGCGTGCGGCGAGCCCTGACGTTCCGCCCAGCACCGCCATGATGCGCCATTCGGGAATGGTGAGGTCGAAGCGCTCGGAATATTCGCCCGCGATCGCGCTCGACACACGGTTTGACAGGACGGAGAGCCTGTAGGGCACGAACGCGTCGAGGTCGAGCTGAACGTCGCGTGCAACGACGGTCGTGTCATTCGGCATCGGGCTGGTTCTTCGGCAGCGCCGCGTCGAAGGCGGGATGGGCGAGTGCGTGCGCCTCGATGCGGACAAGCGTGGGAAAGGGCGCGAGGTCCAGCTTCACCCGATGCGCGTTCGCCATCTGCGGGATGAGGCAAACATCGGCGATGGTGGGCCTGTCGCCATGGCAATACGCACCGGTCTCCTTCGACGTCGACAGCATGGCCTCGAGCGCCGCGAAGCCGATCGTGATCCAGTGGCGCTGCCAGGAACCCTGCGCGTCGGCGTCGGCGCCGAACGTTGTCTTCAGATACTGGTTCACGCGCAGATTGTTCACCGGATGGATATCGCAGGCCACGGCATAGGCGATCTCGCGCGCGCGGGCGCGGCCGACGGGGTCTTTCGGAAGGAGAGGCGGCTCCGGCACGATCTCGTTGAGATATTCGATGATCGCGAGCGACTGCGTGATCGTGTGGCCGTCATGGACGAGCGCCGGGATCAGCTCCTGCGGGTTCAGTGTTTTGTAGCCGGGATCGTGCTGCTGACCGCCATCCTTAAGCAGGTGCACGAAGCGGAGCTGTGGCTTGATGCCCTTAAGGTTCAGCGCGATGCGTGCGCGGAATGCCGCCGAGGAGCGGAAATAGCCGTAGAGCGTGACGTCAGGTTTCGATGCGGACGACATTCTGGTCGATGGCTCCGAACAGCGAAGCGCCCTGCGCATCGACCATCTCGATTCGCACGCGGTCGCCGAATTTCATGAAGGGTGTCCTTGGCGCGCCCCATTCCAGCTGCTCGCGCGTGCGCCGCTCGGCGATGCAGCAGCTGCCGGCGGCAGGATCCTGGTTGGCGACCGTGCCCGAGCCGACGATGGAACCGGGGCCGAGCGCCCGCGTCTTGGCCGCATGCGCGATCAGCTCCGCAAACGAGAAGGTCATGTCGATGCCGGCATCGGGCGCGCCGAAGCGGATGCCGTTCAGCGCCACCGTCAGGGGCAGATGCACCTTCTCGTCCCGCCAGGCAGCGCCGAGCTCGTCGGGCGTGATCGCGACGGGCGAGAACGCGCTCGCAGGCTTGGACTGGAAGAAGCCGAAATTCTTGGCGAGCTCGGCCGGGATCAAATTGCGCAGCGACACGTCGTTCACCAGCATCAGAAGCTTAATGTGCTTTCCGGCGTCCACGGCGCGCGTGCCCATCGGCACGTCGTCGGTGATGACCGCGACCTCGGCCTCGAAATCGATGCCCCAGGATTCGTCGGCGGCGAGGATCGGATCGGTCGGGCCGATGAAACTGTCCGAGCCGCCCTGGTACATCAATGGATCGGTCCAGAAGGACGGCGGCATCTCGGCGCCGCGCGCCTTGCGCACCAGCTCGACATGGGTGACGTATGCCGAGCCGTCCGCCCATTGATAGGCGCGCGGCAACGGCGACATCGCCTCATGCGCGTCGAAAAGCTTGGCGCCGTCGACCGCGCCGTCGTTCAGGCGATCGAAAAGCTGTTTCAGCTTTGGTGCGGCCTCGTGCCAATGGTCGAGTGCTGCCTGCAGCGTGGGCGCGACAGAGCGTGCGTCGACGCAACGTTTCAGGTCGCGCGAGACGACATGCAGTGCGCCGTCGCGACCGGATCTCAGCGAGGCGAGCTTCATGTGGACTTCCAGCTGTCGACGTAACCCTTGTCTTCATGACGCTCGGCTGCGGGCGCCATGTCGAGCGGGTCGCGCGCATCGATCATTACGGCGACCTCGTCGGTCATCGTCTTCGCCGCCTTGGCGCCGGCGGCGAAGGCCTTGGGGTGCGGGCCGTGGGTGAAGCCGTTGGGATGGAACGTGATCATGCCGGGGCGGATGTTGTCGCGGCTGAAGAAATCGCCCCGGTGATAGAAGATCACCTCGTCGTAATCGTCGTTCGAGTGAAAGAACGGCACCTTGAGCGCGCCCGGATCGCTCTCGATCGGGCGCGGCACGAAGGTGCAGACGACGAAGCGGTCGGCGACGAAGGTTGAATGCACGCTCGGCGGCACGTGATAGCGGTGGCTCATCACCGGGCGGATGTCGCGCCAGTTGAGCCGCACGACGCTGAGATTGCCCTTCCAGCCGACGGCGTCGAGCGGGCTGAACGGGTAGGTGATCGTCGAGAGCGCGTCGCGCCGCTTCACGATCACGCGCCATTCGCGCTCGTCCGCCTGCGCGCGGAACGCGTCGTCAAGCGCGGGCGTATCGAGCGCGGCCGGATCGAAGATCGCATGCGGCCCGAGAACGCCGCGCTCCGGCAGCTTGTAGGACCCGTTGGTCGCCTCGAGCAGCAGCGTCACCGTTCGCGCCCTGGGCACGATCCGCCACATCGTCCCGCGCGGGATGACGATATAATCGCCGTCGCGATAGGCAAGGTGGCCGAAATCGCAGAAGAAATCGCCTTCGCCCTCGTGTATGAAGAGCAGCTCGTCGCCGTCGGCATTGCGCACCAGCGCCTTCATGGCGCGGTCGCAGCCCCAGATGCGGAACTTCATCGACGCGTTGGAGAGAAGCAAGGGCGCGGCGAAAAGGGCGCAGCCTTCTTCGACTGCCGCCTTGGCGTCGAACGCACGCGGCCGCAGCGGCCCCTCGAACGCGCTCCAGCCCGTCGGCGGATGGCGATGGTAGAGATGCGTCGCGGGCCCGAAGAACCCGTCGCGCCCGATCTCGCGCTCGAAGGTGCCGGCCGGCAGATCCACATGCGCCTGCTTCGAGGTTTCCCCTTCGCGCCGCGGAAACTCGATCCAGTTTTTTGAGCTCATGAGTTTACCTCGTGGAGTTTAGTGGCCTTCGTAGCGCAGAGGTCGCCTGCGCTAAGAAAGCCACCGCCCACACAACCCAGCCTCACAGCACGCCGCGCTTGATCTGGTCCGCCTCGATCGACTCGAACAGCGCCCGGAAGTTGCCTTCGCCGAAGCCTTCGTTGCCCTTCCGCTGGATCAGCTCGAAGAAGATCGGTCCGATCGCGTTCTGGGTGAAGATCTGCAGCAGCAACCCTTGGTCGGCGCCGCCGTCTATCAGGATGCGGTCGCGTTGCATGCGCGCGATATCCTCGCCGTGGCCTTTCAAGCGATTGTCGATGCGCTCGTAATAGGTTTCCGGCGTGTCCTGGAACGTGACTCCCCTGGCGCGCAAAGTCTCGACCGAGGCATAGATGTCGTTCGACGACAGCGCGATGTGCTGGATGCCTTCGCCTTTGTAGTCGTGCAGATATTCCTCGATCTGCGACCTGTCGTCGGAAGATTCGTTGATCGGGATGCGGATCTTGCCGTCCGGGCTCGTCATCGCGCGCGACTTGAGGCCCGTCAGCTTGCCCTCGATATCGAAGTAGCGCACCTCGCGGAAATTGAAGAATTTCCCGTAGAAACCCGCCCATTTGTCCATGTTGCCACGAAAGACGTTGTGGGTAACGTGATCGATCGCGGCGAGACCGGCGCCTTCGTGCGCGAAGCCCCTGACCGCGTCGGTCGGCACAAAGTCGACGTCATAGATGGTGCGGTCGCCGTAGCGGTCGACGAGATAGATCACGCTGCCGCCGATGCCTTCGATCGCCGGGATGTTGAGCTCCATTGGGCCGACTTGGTTCAGGAAGGGCTTGGCGCCCTTGGCGAGCAGCGTCCTGTAGGCCTGGGTTGCGTCCTTCACGCGGAACGCCATCGCGCAGGCTGACGGACCGTGCGCCTTGGCGAAGCGGCTGCCATGGCTCTCCGGCTCGGCATTGACGACGAAGTTCACGCCGCCCTGGCTGAACAGCGTGACGGCTTTCGAGCGATGTTTCGCCACCGCGCGAAATCCCATGCGCTCGAACAGGGCATGCAGGGCGCCGAAATCGGGCGCGGTGTACTCGACGAATTCGAAACCATCGGTGCCGACGGGATTGTCCCAGAGCGCGTCCATGAAGGGGTCCTCTCCCGGTCGTTTCATCTGCAACCATTATAGTTGCAATTGCAACCATCGCAATATCCACCGCAGGCAACCCACAGGCTCGGATGGCACACTGCGCCGTGGCGAGGCCCCTTGGCCGGCCGAGATCCGTGATACCGCTTGCCAATCCATAGACCGCGGTCTATTTAGATATCCATCTAAATGACCGACACCAGCACCGACCAGCCCGCGCTTCTCGCCTTCTTCAAGACCATGGCGAACGAAAGCCGCCTGCAGATCGTCGGGCTTCTCTCGGTGCGCGAGCGCAGCGTGCAGGAGCTCGCCGATCTCCTCGGTCTGAAGGAGCCGACGGTCTCCCACCATCTGGCCGCCCTCAAGGCACTCGGCATCGTCAGCGTGCGGGCCGAAGGTGTCGTCCGCTGGCACGCGCTGGAGACGAAAACGCTCGCGAAGATGAACCGGGCGCTGCTCGATCAAAAGAAGGTCGCCGCGCTCGCTCCGGATCGGGACAGCTGGGAGACGAAAGTGCTCGCGGGCTTTCTCGACCGCGAAGGCAGGCTCAAGGCGATTCCCGCCAGCAGGCGCAAGCGCAGCGTGATCCTGAAATGGCTCGTGGGAAAATTCGAGGAGGACGAACGCTATCCCGAGGCGGCGGTGAACGCGCTGATCCAGCGCCATCATTGGGACAGCGCCACGCTGCGCCGCGAGCTGATCGGCCATGGCATGATGGCCCGCGAGAAGAACGTGTACTGGCGCCGGCCGAAGAGCGAATGGCGCGAGGTGACGGCCGATTGAGCGGCTTGCCGATCGTCAGGCGCGATTTTGCACCAGCCAAGAAATCTTCGACGATGTCGCAGGTCGTGCCGCGACAGAATTTGGCCGTTCTGCGCCATTTTCGGGCGCCCTCCCGCTTCGGCACGACGGAGGAATCGCCGCGGCAAAGACAAAGTCCGGTATCCGACAAAGTCGACTTATGTCAGTGTAGCTCTGCGGCGTCCATCGCACCTCGATCGTGCAGCGCGTCCAGACCGCGTCGTCTGGAGAAGTTGGGGCCGGCATGAGCATTGAACATTCGCGGACTGAACCGGGGTTGCATCCCGGCTTCGCATGTGAAGAGCGGACTTCTGCGAGCTATGAGCGCGAGCTGGCCGCACGCAAGCTTATCGAAGCCCGCCTGCGCGAGGCGCTCGCGCTCGAAGAAGATCTGCTTCTTCAGAAGGACGCACTGATCCGCCAGCAGGAGATTTTGAGTTGCGAGTTCCGATCACAGGCTGCTGAACGGCCTGCAGATAATCGTCAGCCTCCTGCAGCTGCAGAGCCGCACGTCCGAGAATCCGGAAGTCTCGTCGCAGCTGGCCGTCGCCGCCAATCGCGTGACCGCGATCGAGCGCGTCCATCGGCGCCTTCATTACCTCGACGGCGCGCAGCGCGTCGCCTTCGGGAAATATCTCGAGGATCTCTGCTGCGACTTCTCATCGCTGCTGTCTTTGGACGGGCATCCCGAGCACGCGATCGTCGTGGAAGCGATCGATGCCGATCTGCCGACTGCCGTCGGCATACCGCTCAGTTTCATCGTCAACGAGCTGATCACGAATGCCGTCAAATATGGCGAAGCGCCGATCGCCGTCCGCCTGGAGGCGCGGTCGGGAAAAGGCTATGCGCTGTCGGTCTCCAATGACGGCCCGGCGTTGCCGGGCGGATTCGACCCTGCAGCGAGCAAGGGGCTTGGAATGCGGCTCATCCGCTCGTTCGTCGGACGCATCGGCGGCCAATTGCAGACAGGGTTCGGAGACGGTGGCCGCGGCGCCCGGTTCACAATTCTGTTCGCATAATTGCCCGCGGACGGCGCACGCGTCAGGTGCCGCGGGAGCTGCCTTTGCGGATTGCGCGATCGCCGAGCAGGCGGTCGAACTCGGCCTTGGAGACGCGGTAGCACTCGCACGAGCGGCGCTTGAGCCCGGGGCGGTCGACGATTGTGACCTCTCCGCGCGTATAGCGGATGAGGCCGGCGCGTTGCAGTGCCCCCGCCGCGACCGTGACTCCGGTCCGTTGCACGCCGAGCATCATCGCGAGGAACTCCTGCGTCAGCAGGAACTGATCGGACTGCATGCGGTCATGCGTCATCAGCAGCCAGCGGGCGCAACGCTGCTCGATCGAGTGAAACTGATTGCATGCGGCGGATTGCGCGACCTGGTTGAAGAACGCATGCGCGTAATGGAGCATGACTTTTCGCATCGCGGCGCTGCGTTCGAGTTCCTTCTCGAACAGCGTCGCGCTCATCCTGAGACCTTTTCCGGGAACCTGGACATATACGCTCATGGGCGTCCTGTCGTCTCCGAACAGGAGGGGCAGGCCGACGATGCCCTCATTGCCGATCGTTCCCACCTCGGCCGCCTGGCCGTTCGCCATGGTGTTCACCAGTGAACCGACGCCCGTCTCGATGAAATAGACCGAGCCAATGGATTTGTGCGCGTGATACAGGGATTTTCTGTACGCGAGCGGAATGGGCTCAAGGTGGGGACGAAGACGCTCGTAATCTTTCGGCGGCAGCAACCCGAGCAGTCGGTTGCCCTGGGGGGCTGCAAGCTTGCGGCGAACGGTCATGGCATGCTTCTCCGGGTCTCTCGAATGCCTCACGGTTGCCGTGCTGCATCGGGACGTATCTTTCGTCGCAAGCGTGGGTGCCGGCCGACTCATTCGCGCGATCTCGCGCAATTGCGGCGTTAGCAACAATATTGCAGCGAGGCTGCGCCCTTGCGCCTCGCGGGGCAAGTCCAATGTCTTGTGTCAGACATAGGAATTGTCTCGACTTCGGCGGCAAAGAAGCGACTAATCCTAAGGTTGTCGTCCCGATTCCGTTCGCGTGTTCGGGAGCGCGTGCAAGGGCTGACGTGCCGGCAACACGAACAGCTGCCCGACGATGTCCGCCAATGTCCGTCAAGCAAGTGTCCGCCAAGCACAGACCAGCATTCGATCCGAAATATTTTCTCGCAAGGGTCGGGGATGGGCGGAGCATTGCGACTTACCCCAAAGGACAGGTCATCTTTTCGCAGGGAGATGCCGGCGACGCCGTTTTCTACATCGAGACGGGCAAAGTGAAGCTCACCGTCCTGTCGGAACAAGGTAGGGAAGCGGTCGCGGCCATTCTGGGGGCCGATGAGTTCTGCGGCGAGGGCTGCCTCGCCGGACAGGCGAAACGCATGGCGACCGCGACGGCGATGACGGAATGCGTCATCGCGCGGCTGTCGAAAGCGACGATACTCAACGTGATCCACCGGGAGCCGGCGTTCGCCGAGATGTTCATCGCCCGCATTCTCGACCGCACGATCCGCGTCGAAGCGGATCTCGTAGATCAGCTGTTCAATTCGAGCGAAAAGCGCCTCGCCCGCGTGCTCCTGCTCATGGCGAATTTCGGCAAGGAAGGCGCACCCGAGACCGTCATCGCCAAGATCAGCCAGGAAACGCTCGCCGAGATGATCGGAACCACCCGTTCGCGCGTGAGCTTTTTCATGAACCGGTTTCGCAAGCTCGGCTATATCGATTACAACGGCAGCATCACGGTACACAGCTCGCTGCTGAACGTCGTGCTCCAGGAAAAGCAGGAAATCGCCGCACGGTAGGGCGGGATCCCGCAAAGTGCATGCGGTCGCGACGATTCTCCACAAAGGCACGAAGGACAAGAAGAAGTACAATTCCGGCGAGTTAAGTCGGTGCTTCGCAGTCGAAAGAGAAAGCCCCGGTAGGCACCGGGGCTTTCGCTTTCGCGTAGCGCAATGCTCAGTAGAACACGCCGTAGACCACCTGGACGACCTCGCCAGTGTCCTCGTCGATCAGCAGCGCGTCAGGCCCGTAGCGCACCCAAGTATAACCGTCCGGCGGATCCATCAGTCCGAAATCTTCATAGTTATCGAGCCAGTAGTCTCGCACGAAGTACATCGACGGCAGGCGATCGCCATAGGACCAGCGGCGATAGCTGTATCCCTGCGGTGCGCGATAGTCGCCATTGTGATAGTGATGTTGTGCCGTGATGTTCCGCCGAAGGCTGCCGATGTCGACATTGGCACGGACTTCGAACGTTGCCCTGACTGCCCCCGCCGACGCCGACCGACACGCCGGTTTCCGCGTGATGACTGCGGGTGCGGCCGGACGATTGCGCGCCCATCATGCCTGACATGCCGCCCCCTCCGCCCTGCATGCTGCCCGAATGGCTGCGGACTGTCGGCGCCGCATGCGATCGACCTCCGCCGCCCTGCGGTCCGCCATGTCCGCCGCCTGGTTGCGCTGCATGTCCTCCGCCCCCCTGGGCATGATGCGCGTCGTCCGCCGCCCATGCCATCGGCGCGGCCATGACAAGGCAGATGGAAAATGCCGAAACGATTCGATGCTTCATTGGGGTTCCTCCCGTAGATGGAAACTCTGCTCAGCTTTGGAATGCGTTGTTCGTATTTCTTCGCGGCCAGTCTCCGGCCGAAATACGCGCCTGACTTCTGCCCAACATCGTCGGACGGTGCACTGGCGCGCATCAAAAAAACGAAATATCGAAGCGCGCTTTCATCGCGCAAAGCGCCGCGGACCAGAAACGAGCCCGTGAGCGCCAAACGGACATTGCGAGGCAATGTCGGATGTCAAACATAGTTGATCTGTGTCACTGTGACCAGACGTTTGTCGTCCCAAACTCCATCTTTGCGAGATATTCGCGGCGTTGGAAAGCGAAGCGCCGAACGAACCGTTCCACAAAGGAGAATTTCATGAAAGCTCTTGTTGCATCGATTTTTGCATTGACGTTGGTGGGCGCCACGGCGGCGGACGCCGATGTCGGCGCCGGAATCCACATCGGCGGCGTTGGCGTCGGGGCGCATGTCGGCATCGGCGATGGTCATTATCATCACCGCCACTGCGGTTCGTGGGGCTGGCACCATCATCATCGCTATTGCCGCGGCTGGCGCTGGTAGAGGCGCGCCGGGGCCGGGCGTCATAACCCGGCTTCGTGTCGCGCTGTTGCGTGCCGGGCGCGGACCCGCGGTCATGCTTCGCTATGGCGGACTGATAGTGGCGGTTTTTCTGGCAACCACGGTTGCCACACACGCCGTGCCGGCGCCCGCGCGAACCCCGACGCCGGTCGGCGTCTGGCAGCATGACAACAAACGCATCGAGATCGCGATTGCCCCCTGTGGCGATCGTCTGTGCGGAAAGCTCGTCTGGTTCAAATGGCCCAACGACGCGCAAGGCTTGCCGCTGGTAGACCTGAAGAATGTCGATCCTGCACTCCGTGCGCGCCCGCTCCTGGGGCTCACTGTCCTCTACGGCCTGCGCCGCACCGGCGACAATGCCTGGGAGGACGGCAAGATCTACAATCCCGATGATGGTGTGGACTACGACGCGACCATGTCGATCGCGGACGACGGAACGTTGCGCGTCCGCGCTTATGTTCTCCTTCCTCTGTTCGGCCACACGCTCGTCTGGACTCGCATGCAGCACGTGAGTCCCGCAACGCCTGCCAATCCCCGCTAGTTTTCTGCCATGCGAAACCCGTCGGGTTTGCGGCTTTCATGATTTCGTGTCTGGACAGATGCGGACCGCTCCATCAGCCTTGGGGCCGATGACCACGAACTCAGGCACAGCGCCGCTCTCGCCTTCGCAGATTCTCGTCTTTTCCACGTCGGCGCTGCCAGTGGCCTCGCTCACCATCGCGATGCTCGTTTATCTGCCGCCTTATCTCGCGGCGCATCTGGGCGTTCCTCTAACGGTCGTCGGCGGGATATGGGCGCTGGTGCGCGTCCTCGATTTCGGCGTCGATCCAGTCGTGGGCTATGCGATGGACCGAACGCGCACGCCGTTCGGGCGCTATCGCGCCTGGATGATGGCGGGAGCGCCGGTGCTGATGCTCGGCATCTACATGATGTTCATGGCGCCGAAGGGGATCGGAAGTGGCTATCTCCTTTTCTGGCTGCTGTTCCTCTATCTCGGCAACTCGATGGTGTTCCTGTCGCACTCCGCCTGGGCCGCGACGCTTGCTTCCGATTACGACCAGCGCTCCCGGCTGTTCGGCGTCATCGTCGCCGCGGGCATTGGGGCCTCGGTCGCGGTGCTCCTGTTCCCCGCGGTCATGCATGCCATGGGCAGCAGCAACGCCGCAGGCGTACGCGCCATGGGCTGGTTCGTAATCGTGCTGACGCCGCTCGCGCTCGGCCTTCCGATCTGGCGCACGCCGGAGCGCGTTACCACCGACACGCATGCGCACGTCGCGCCGCGCGATTACCTCGCGCTGCTCTTCAAGCCCGAAATGATCCGCCTTCTTGCCGCGCAGATGGCGCTCACGCTGGGCCCCGGCTGGATGAGTGCGCTCTATCTCTTCTTCTTCGTCGGCGTCTGGGGTTTCACCACGCAGCAGGCGACATTGCTGCTCATACTCTATATCGCGTCGGGCATCGCCGGCGCCTCCGTCATCGGCCGTGTCGCAATGAGGTTCACCAAGCACCGCACGCTGATCGGCGCGAGCACGGCATATTCGCTCGGCCTGTGTTCGGTGCTTCTCGTGCCGAAGGGCAATGTGCTTCTAGCGATGCCGACGATCGTCTGGTGCGGCTTCATGGCGGCTGCCTTCGACATGATGGTCCGCGCCATGGTCGCCGATGTCGGTGACGCGCTCCGCCTCGAGCAAGGCAAGGAGCGCACGGGCCTCGTCTATGCGATCACCACGCTTGCGGCCAAGATCGCAGCAGCGCTCGCCATCGGGCTGACCTATCCGCTGCTGGCGCGCATCGGCTACAATCCGGCCGAAGGCGCCGTGAACAGCCACGCCGCGATAGCCGGGCTCGAATGGATGTTTCTCCTCGGCCCCATCGTCTTCGTGATGCTGGGCGGCGCCTGCTTCATCGGCTGGAAGCTGGATGCGCGCCGCCACGCCGAGATTTGCGAGGCCCTCGACAAGCGCGACGCCCTGTTCGACGAGGCGCCGGTCCTCGAAAGCCTCACCGCGCGTCCGGCTTCCGTGCTTCTGGCGGCGAAAACCGAGCCCCCGGCGCTCTGAGCCGGCATCTCCGGCCTTTGAACGGCGCGCCCCTCGTACCTACATGCTATAACGTCTGGCGGGTTGGACGGAGGCTTCAATGAGCATGAGAGGCAGACGGGAAGGGCGCTGGTTCGGCGCGGCGGTCCTGATTGCGGTGGGCGTGATCGGACTTGCGGTCAACTTCGAACTGATCCCGCCCAATTTCATCGACCAGTTGTGGAAGCTGTGGCCTGTGATCCCGCTCGCTCTGGGACTGAGCTTCTTCTGGCGCCGGCCGCGCTTCGCCGACGACGAGCAGCCTCACTAACTCATGCTCGATATCCTGCGCTCCGAGCCCTATGCCACGCTGACCCTTAAGGACGGCCGCAAACTCGGCTATCTCGACGTCGGCCCGGTGGATGGCGCCGCGGTGTTTCATTTTCATGGTCACGGCTCATCGCGTCTGGAAGCGTTGGCGCTTGCCGACGCTGCGTATAAGAGCGGCCTGCGCGTCATCGCCTTCGACCGCCCGGGTATCGGCCGCTCCGATCCCAACGGGGGCGACCGTTTGCTCGACTGGCCCGCCGACATCGCAGAAGCCGCCGACCAGCTCGGCATCCGGCGTTTTGCCGTGCAGGGAATGTCCGCGGGAGGCCCCTATGCGCTCGCCTGCGCGCATGCGTTTCCCGACCGCGTCACCGCCTGCTCGCTGGTCAGCGCCGTGCCGACGCCGGAGATCGCGCGGCGCACCGGCGCCTGGCAGCGCCGCCTCGCATGGTGGGTCGCCTATCTTTTTCCGAACTATCTGCGCCGGCGCCTGATGCAGTTCCGACCCGACGGCGTGCCGACGATGGACATGGTCCGCGCCCGCATGATCCGCATCGCGCAATGGCTGGGCGGCGAAGACCGGCGTCTGGTCGAAGTCCCCGAGATGCTTGATCTCCTCGCGCGCACCATGATGGAGACCGCGCAGCAGAGCGGCGCCGGCAATCGCAGCGAGATTGAACGTCTGGTACGCCCCTGGGGCTTCGACATCCGCGACATCGCCGTCCCCGTCTTCCTCTGGCACGGCGGCGAAGACCGCATCATGCCCATCGAGCCGGCGCGCCGGATGGCGCGCGCGCTCCAGAACTGCGTGCCCACCTTCTACGAAGGCGAAGGTCATTTCTCCGTGCTGGTGAACCGCTCGCAGGACTTGATGGACGCCCTGCGCCCGCAGGTGGCGAGCGACGCGGCGGCGGCGACGCTAACGCTTACCGTCGATCTCACCGATCAAATTCCGGGACTGAGCACGTCTAGCGTTCGAGGCTGATCAGCTCATACCAGGTCTGCATGTACCCGCCCACTCCGCCCATGACGAAGATGGCGTCGTCGTCGGCGGTGACCCAGAACTCGTAAGGCGGGTGTGCTCCGTTTGCCGAGACCATCCCGCCTTCTTCATCGGAGAAGCGGAACCGGCGGCAGTCGAAAGCGCCCGCGGCGACAGTCGCTTTCTCCTCCCCCACGTATTCGAGGAACATCCGGCTCTCGGCGATCATCGGCGCCGACGCGCCGCGATGGTCAACCGAGGGCACGAAACACCGGATCGGGCGCTTGTGCGGCCCATGCGTCAGAGGCATCTGCCGCGTCATGTAGGCGTCCGCGATGATGGGGTGGGTGCCGAACCCGTCGTAATGGCCGCCCGCGGCGACGCGTTGAGAAACCCGGCCTATGCCCGGGCCGAAACTGTCACACTCGATTACGTCGTCCGTCATGCGAAAAAGGCCCGCGCCGAGGAAATCGCCGCCGACAGTCAGGCGGACAAAACAGTCCATCGGTCGACCCTTGCCGTCCATCGAATAGACTACGTCCCGGGCCACCGAAGGCGCCGGTTCGTCGATCTGGCAATGGGCGCGCAGCGTGACGGAACCGTCGCCAAAATGCGTGAACGAGAACTGCTCGCGACCGCGCTCCTGATCCAGCATGTGCGGTTTTTTTGACGTGTAGCGGATTGCTCCGCGCACCGTCTGAGGTCGTTGCCCCATCACGCTTCATCACGCGAGATTATGACTGCCACGTCCTCCGAATAAACGTCGCCGCGCGCGTCGGCGGCGGCGGCTTGGCCCTGCTGTTGGAGAATGCGCAGGACGCGATCGATGTACTCCTGGGTGGCCAGGCCCCGCTCGGCGGTAACTTGCGGCGCGGGTCGAAAGGCATCGAACGCCTTGCGGTCCAGGCCGCCATTGGCTTCGAGAAGCCGCTCCAGAGTATCGAGCCGGTCGCGCGTGACGGCAAGTTCCTGCACCGCGGCGAGCGTGATCGCGAGCACGGTTTCAACCTGGGGATCCATGAAATAGGGACGCTTGCCGGCCGGTTTGTCGGCCGAACGGGCGAGGGCCAAGTCTATGCTCATTTGCGCGCTCCAATCACTTGCCAGGCTGCCTTCCGCCCGAAGTCTTCGACTGTGTCGAGGGCGGCGTCGGGGAAAACTTCACGGTCGACAATTCCGGTCACCGCGCCATGGATCAGACCCGCGGCCGAAAATCCCGCCGACTGCAGAAACTGGTCCAGATCCAATTCGTGCATTTTGCTCCAGAACGGCTCGTTATTGTAGAAGGCGTCCCAGTCGCGTATCGCTTGCTCGTAGAGCGGCATGTCTTTGGAATATTGCGGCTGCTCGACATTGACGAAGATCCCACCGGTCTTCAGCAGGCGGAAGCTTTCCTTGAAGATGGCCTTTACGGCCGGCAGCGAAAGCTCGTGCAGGAACATGGTCGTCTGCACCCAGTCGAAACTTTCGTCCTCGAACATGTGCAGATCACTGCCGTCGGCTTGGACGAAGCGGATATTCTCCACCCCAAGGGACTTAGCCCGCGCCAGGCCGTAACGGAGCATCGGCGCGCCCACGTCCACCGCCACAACTTCGGCCGCGGGATAAGCTGTCGCGATGGGCAAACTCGAATGACCCAGAGTTGCGCCGATATCCAGGATCCGCCTTGGTTCGAAATCTGGCAGGTTGTTCTTGACGAACTCCGCGACGGCGCGCCCGCCACCATCCGTATAGCGGCCCAGCAAACCTCCGGTGGTCGCGAACAGAGCATGGTCGTAGCTGCGGCGACGGTCACGTCGCCGTCGAATAACTCGCCATGATAACTGCCCGGCATGCAGTGGTGATCCACGGCCGTGACATAGCGTGGAATAGGCAGGGCGGGATCCAGCTGCAGGCGTGGATCATCCTTGGTGGCCTCCTCGGCGCGGGCAGCAAGCGCCTCGGCCTGCCGCAAACAGGTGAACCGGCCTGCCTCCTGCCGCTGTTCCATCGTGGCGCGCCGCAACGCCGACCAGACCTGGAACATGGGTTGCTTGAGCAGGGTTCTGCGCACCTCATGGCGGTCGACGGGTTCGCGCTGGTGCGCGGCGCAGAAATCCACCAGGTCGCGCAGTTCCCAGACCGTCTTGACATGCGGCGCCACTTTCGTCGCGAGATGCCGATTTATCTGGGCCAGATAGTTCAGGCGCGCGACCTCGTTGTGATCGGTCTCGGGGAAGAGGTCATGTCGGCCCACCTGCCGATAGTCTGGCGGCCCGTCGTAGATTTGTTCAGGGCCCCTGTTTTGGCGGGACGTTTTCTGAGCGACGGCGGTCATGAGCAACTCCAGCGTTCGAGGGACAGGTCAGAATGGCTTTACCGAGCCGAGAAAGCAGATGCCCGCGATCGTCACCCAGTAGACGTAGGCGAGCATCCGGCCGTACGCGAATTCGCGGGTCAAAGCCGCTTCCTGGACGGCGTCGGGGCCGGCTGCCAGGATCCGAAAACGCACCGTCCAAGCGCGCATGATGTAGCGCAGGCCCAGGCCGATACAGAGCGTGAAGCCGTAAAGAGTGAGCTTGGCGGCGTACCAGAGCGTCCCGGGCCCAACAAGCAGCGGCCCGTAACCGAGCAACGAGCTGATGCCGACGATGAAGATCAACGGGATCAACACATAGCGCAGGCGTTCGTCGATTTTGGTCAGGCGCAGCCCGACATCGGTCTGGCGATAGATGAAGGCGCTCCAGACGAGGACAAGCCAGGCGGCATAGAGCAGCCACATGCCGACCAGCCAGGGACCGCCAAGAGGCTGGAACCCGTAGATGTTGCCCATATGCAGGCCGAGCGGCAGCAGCGAGATGATGCCGGTGCGGGCCAGGATATCGATTTGTAGGCGGTCTCCATGTGCCTGCTGCGCTCCCCCATCGAGAGGGCGCGGTTCATTACATTGTAGGAGGTTTGGAAGACACCCCACTCGCCCCCCAACCAGTAGACCATCGACAGTATGTGCGCCCACCTGAGCAAATCGACCTCATTCAAATTCACGCCGGCCCTCCCGAAGAACGAGGCCGCAGGGTCGGTCGCGGGCGTCGGCGGATTTGATCTGGATCAAGCGACAGGCCCGTTTCACGGTCGTGTCCGAACTGCGGGCGCACGTCGAATAGACGCGCTGCAAAATGTCCGGCTTCATGGCCTGCGGGCGCGAGTGCCTGCGCCTGGCGAAGTTCGGCGAGACGCAAGGTCTTCGTGAAGAAATCGGCCCAGGGAATTCGGTTGCGCATCAGGAAACACCTTATTTTCCCAATGGCGAGGCTCGACGCCTGCGCTGGCGTTGGCGTCATGCAACGCGCCCACCACTGTTTGACTGTCCGGCTGGAATTTCCGGGACCCAAGAGGTAGCGCTATCGACAGCCGATGCGGGTAGGCATGACGTTTGCCGCGACGAGTCGGCGGCCGCGCCGTTTCTCCTGTCGCTTGATGAAGGATTCCGCGCGCAGACATGACCGCCACTTGAGTGGCCCGCAGTCGCGGGCCGTGGCACCGAAGTTGGGCGTTTCATCTCACTGCGCCAACGGCGGCATCAATCCCAGCAATCCGACGATGACCACGATCAGCACGCCGGTCACGAATTCCGTCAGCACGCTGCCAAGCAGCGTGTCGGCCGCCTCGGCTTTGCCTTTGGCCAGATCCGACAACAGCCCGAAGCGGTTGGCGAGCGCGATCGCCACCATCAGCCCGGCCAGCACCAGCTTGAGCGCGAGCAGGAGCATGTAGGCGCGCGCCCACCGCGTCGGGCCGGCGTAAAGGATCATGACCGCGTTGATCGTGCCCGCTGCGATGAGCAGGGCGACCGCGATCGTCCCGGCGAGCGAGAACAGGCGCAGCGCCGGCATCAGGGCAAGCGGTGTCTTGCGTTGCGCGGCGACCAGCGGGACCAGTACCGCAAGGCTGCCGATCCAGAATCCGGCGGCAAGCAGATGCACGGCGTCGTTGGCGGCGCGCGCGAGCACGAACGTCTGGCCGCTCGCGGCGGCATGGCTTGTGAGCGCTATGGCGGCAAGTGCTGACCCGCTCACCACGATGCGTACGATTCTCAGCCGCGGAAGCAGGCTCGCGACGACGAGCAATGCGCACAAGGCGATCCGTGCGAGGAAGATGGGTCCGAACGAGGTTTGCCCCGCGATAACAGACAGCATCTGCGGATCGAGCGCCGCGTCCCAGCTGCCGCCTATCTGTATCGCTGTCAGACCGAACCAGAGCAGCGCCGTCGCGAGCGCCACGCTCGAGGCGATCGTGAACAACCGCCTGGAAAGAAGCTGCTGCGGCTGTTCGGCGAGAAACGCGCCGAACAGCGCCTGCAGCGACTCTGCGCCGAACACGAGCATCAGCGCGAGGAAATGCGCCGCGCGGACGAACGCGAAGGCTGTCGTCACGGTTTGATCGTGAAGCTGTAAACACCGGCGGTGTGATGGGTGTCGACCGAGATCGCATGCCAGCTGACGCGATAGGTGCCGGGGGCGAGCGGCTTCAGCAATACCGTCATCTCGGCCCCCGCTGCCGTCGACGGCCTTGCTGTCACGTCATGCCCCACCGCATCGCTCACCGTCGCTCCACTCAGAACCGGTTCCAACCCTTCGCTGTAATCGAGCACGACCATTCTCGGCGCGGTGGAAAGCTCCGCGCCGGCGCCCGGACTTGCCTGCATCAGCATCGCATGCGCGCAAGCCACGACGGTCGTCGCTGCAAGCGACATGGCGCACAGGACTGCGGTTCTCATTTCGCGCCTCCGAAGATGGGCCGGCCGAGCGTATCGGGGAACAGGTCGTCGATATAGAAGTGCAGCTGTGCGATGAAGCCCACGGCGCCGCCCGAGGCGCGGTTGACGGGGATGATCGCTTCGGCGGTGAGCTGTGTGTACTGGCCGATCCAGGCAAGTCCCGGATTGATCGTGCCTGTCGTTTCGCCGCCGCCGCGATCGGTCGGCGAGGACAGCGAGAACTCGACGAGAGGCGTGAATCGCGCGACGAAGGGGCTGAAGCCCTGGTCGCGCACATTGTTCTGCAGATAGAGCAGGCTGTACTCCAGCGCGCCGCCCCATTCGAACGCCTTGAATTCCGTGCTCGTACCGGGAATTTGGAACCCGAGCTGTCCGGTAACGGCAACGGGGCGCAACAAGCCCAGCGAATCCGGCAGGTCGCCGAAGCCTTTGCCGAACAGAAGCTCGGGCGTGAAGCTCGAGGCGCGGTCGGCGACCGATTTGTTGCCGCTGCCGCCGATCTCCCAGATGAAGGCGGCGGTCACGATCGTCTCGTGCTCCGTGTCGCGATAAAGCTCTGCCGCCGGCGTCAGCGAAACATTGTCTAAGCCGCTGGCTTTTGGGCCACCCGGCGGATCGCTGTCGATGTAACCGAGATCGACAGATACGGCGATGCCGGGAGAGATCGATTTCGAAAACTCCATGTCGATATCCGTCTCATGATTGAAGACGGTGACGGTCGGCAGCGCCAGCTCGTCGGCGGCGAAGGGATCGTCGGTGGTGATGGTGGCGGGGAAGAAGCGGTCGCCGATGACGCCATGCGCGGCTGCGGGATTCACGGCCGCCACCATGATGGCGGCGGAAAGGACGCTTGCGCGTCCGGGAAGTCGAAACATGTTTGTCTCTCGCATTGAAATGAAACGGCGGACGCGAAAACGATCGCGCCCACGGGCGGATGTTTCAGGTCAGGCGAAAGTCGGCGGCGCGCGGGCCGGATTTTCCTTGGTCGCGTGCGCGGTCCGAACGCGTTCGGCGTAGGCGACGTGCGGTGCAAAGGCGAGAATTGTCGGCTGGAACAGGACGGGGGCAGGCGTGGGCGGGGCCAGAGGCGCCGCGGCCGCAAACGGGCAGGGCGCGCTCGCGTGATCCTGATCGTCATGCGGATTGTGCTGCGGCGTGCCGTGCACGGGCAGGCGACGCAGGCCGTCCATCGTGCAGATGACGAGAGTTGTTGCGCCTGCGTATTGCGTGTTGGGCATCCAGCCCGCCGGCAAAAGCCCGCGCAGCAGCGTCGCGACCAGCGCGAGCATCAGGGCGGGTTTGGCGAACGACCGGCGCATTATCCCTCTGGCGGCACAGTCGCGTGCGTCGCACGCGCGCGTCAATGTGCGGTGGTGCCGCAATGGAAGATACGGTCCCGAGGCGGAGTTTATTCCGGAAAAGCCGAGGTTCTTTTTTTAACGCGGAGGCCGCGGTGGAAGTTCGCGGAGGAAAGCGAGCTTGGATCAGACCTTTATGCGTCACGTCCAACAATTTGTTTGGCGCGCGAAGCGCGCCGATTTCGACCGTCGCAGGCGCCGAAGGCAGGCCTCGTTTGCCTCACTTTCCCACGCGTCCTCGGCGAACTTCCACCGCGGCCACCGCGTTAAAAACGGCTCATGTGCCGTGCTCGCTGCCGACGATCGGCCCTCAGGACCTGCGCGCAGCCACGATCACCCGCGCGGCAAGCGCGAGCGCGCAGCCGGCGAACAGGATCGCACCCGCGACAACCGACGGTGCGTGGGTGAGGAATTGCACGGCGGCGGCAAGCCCGATCGCGCCGATGGCGCCGGCCGACAGCATCGCGTCGCCCGCGAACATGCTCAGGATCTCGTCGAAGACTTCGCGCAGCACGTTCATCGCGCGGCCTCCGGCCTCTGCACCAGCCGCACCAGCCCGAGGCTGAGAAGCAGGAATGCCGCCGCGACATAGCCGAGCGCGAAGTCCGACGCCGGCCATGCGACGCCGAGCGCCTCGCCGATCCAGAACACGCCGAAGCTCGACAGCATGATTCCGACCAGGAATTTCAGCGTGTTCTCCGGCACGCGCGACAGCGGCTTGTGGATCGCGGCGCCGACGACGAGGATGAGGGCGCAGGCGGCAGCGGCACCCAGGCTTGCCGGTGCCAGAAGTCCGCGCCCCGCGCCGACCGCAATGACGATGAAGACGACCTCGAGCCCTTCGAGCAGTACGCCCTGGAAGGCGGTCAGCGTGCCGGCCGTGTCGAAACGGGCTTTTGCTGCCGCGCCGCCGAGGGACTTCAATTTGCGCGCGAAGATTTCGCCTTCGTCGTGCAGGGCCAGCACGCCGGCCGCGCGCAGGATCGCCTTGCGCAGCCAGCCCAGACCGAAGACCAGCACCAGCACGCCGATCGGAAACTGCAGCGCCGCCAGCGGCACCCGATCGAGCAGCGGACCGAGCGCGAGCACGATGGCGGCAAGGGCTACGAGCCCCGCGGCCGTTCCCGCGATCGCCGAGCGCCAGCCGCGCGACAGCCCGACGGCCAGCACGATGGTGTAGGCCTCCGTCACTTCGACGAGCGACGCGAGGAATGCGGCGGTGACGGCCGCGAGCGCCGCTGCGTTCATGGTCATGTCCGCGTCGTCCGATATCGATCCAATGTTGTTTAGCAAGTGCCGCCGCACGCGCAATCGCGCGGGTCGGGAAACCCGGATATTCTAGCTAGCGCGACACGACCATCGTTCTTGTTTAGTTCTATTTGCTCTGCCAACGGATGATCAGTGAAGGTCAGGCAAGAATTCCGCGAGCTTCCCTACCGCGCCTGCAAGCGTTTCCACGGCTCCATCACTTCGTAGAACGGGCGCTCCGCCGGTCCGCTGCGACGCAGCCGGATCAAGCCGCGTGCGGACAGCGCGCGCACTGCATTCTGCACCGAGGATTTCGACAGGCCCGTCTCGGTCGCGATCGTCTGCAGGCTGGCACCGACCATCATGCGGCGGCGTCCCTTGGTATTGCGCCACAGCCAGAGATAGGTGACGAACGCGCTCGGCATGCGGTCGTGACCGATAGGTCCCGCATGAGCACGTCGACGATATAGCCGTCCAGGGAGAGGCGCGCCATCCAACGGTTACTATAGCATCGATTGGACGTCTTGCATCCGCGCCCCGCCGCGGCGAATAACGCGGGGCCATCCGACCCGAGGAGTTGCATCATGATCAAGGGTCTGAAATTCGCCGGAATCCCGACGCGCGACCAGGACCGGGCGGTCAAATTCTGGACCGAGAAAGTCGGATTTCGCATCATGACCGACCAGCCACTGGGCTCGCAGCGCTGGATCGAGCTCTCGTCGGCAAGGGCGAGACCTTCATCGTCCTGTTCACGCCCGACGGCCAGGAAGACCGCATCGGCAGTTTTTCAACGGCTCCTTCGCCTGCGACGACGTCGAAGCGACCTATCGCCAGATGACCGCGAAAGGCGTCGAGTTCGCCGCCGCGCCGAAGAAACAGTCCTGGGGCACCTCCGCGATCTTCAAGGACCCCGACGGCAACCAGTTCGTCCTCAGCTCGACCTGATCGCAGAGTCCCCCTCCGCCAGGTGGAGGGGGCAAACGTCATTCGCGCGCGCGAATGACGTTTGGGGGAGGACCGCGCGACGGAAATTTGCGGGAGGACCGATCGCATCAAATATGGACATTGACCGCAGCCGGGATTTGTCAAGGGTTGGGTGAGCGCCCCGGCAGAGGCGCGCCGCCCGGGGAGCCTCATGACGTTTCAGCCCACGCTTCAATCCTTGAACACGCATCGCGTGCCGGAGTGGTACGACGACGCCAAGTTCGGAATCTTCATCCACTGGGGCCTGTTCTCGATCCCCGGCTACGCCACGCGCGGCGGCTCGATCGGCGACGCCTTCCGCGACAACTACGACATCGCGGTCGCGCTGACGCCCTACACCGAGTGGTACTGGAACGCGATCAAGGTGCCGGAGAGCGACAGCGCTAGGCATCATCACAACGTCTGGAAGGATGCGCCCTACGAGAGTTTCCGCGCGCCCTTCCTCAAAGGCTTGGAACAATGGAAGCCGGGAGACTGGGCCGATCTCTTCGCCGCTTCCGGCGCGCGCTATGTCGTGCTCGTCACCAAGCATCATGACGGTTTCTGCCTGTGGCCGAGCAAGGTCCGCAATGACCATCAGCCCGACTGGACGAGCCGGCGCGACATTGTGGGCGAGCTCGCCGGCGCGGTGCGCGCGCGCGGCCTCAAATTCGGCGTCTACTATTCCGGCGGCGTCGACTGGACCTTCAACCGCAGGCCGCTGCGCACACTCGCCGACTTCATGGGCTCGATGCCCGGCGGCGACTATCCGGGCTACGCCGAGGCGCAGACACGCGAGCTGATCGAGCGCTACCAGCCGTCCGTCCTGTGGAACGACATCTCCTGGCCGACCGGCGAGCGGCGGATGCTCAAGCTCTTTGCCGACTATTACAACACCGTCGCCGACGGCGTGATGAACGATCGCTGGATGCCGGCGTCGCTGCGTTCGAAACTGCTCCGGTTCAAACTCATGCGCCGCCGGATCGACAAGCGTCTCAAGGCGCGGCTGGCGAAGACGAAGCGCCGCGGCGGCATCGTTCCGCCGGAACCGCCGCACTACGATTTCCGCACCCCGGAATATACGAGCTTCAAGGACATTAACCCGCGAAAATGGGAAGCGACGCGCGGCATGAGCCATTCCTTCGGCTTCAATCGCGCCGACACCGACGCCGATTATGAGACCGTTGCCGCGCTGGTCGAAAGCTTCATCGACACCGTGTCGAAGAACGGGAACCTGCTGCTGAACGTCGGGCCGCGCGGCGACGATGCGCAAATTCCGCCTGCGCAGGTCTCTCGCCTGATGGGTTTCGGCGCCTGGGCAAAGGCCAATGGCGAGGGGATCTACGGCACGCGGCCGTGGATCCGCGCCGAGGGCGTGACGGGCGAGGGCGATCGCGTACGCTTCACCGAAAAGAACGGCGCCGTCTACGCCCACCTTCTAGACACACCGAAGGGTTTGGAGATCTTGATCGAAGGCCGCGACCTGCCGGCGCCTTCCGTTGCGACACATCTGGCGAGCGGCGAAGCGCTGCCAGCCGAACGCCGCGAGAACGGCGTCCTGATCAGTCTCAATGCACCGCTTGCGGACGCGCCCGCCCACGCGTTTCGGCTGGCGACCGTCTAGCGATCACAGCGCCGCCCTTAGAATAATGCGCGTGTTCCCCGCGCTTCGATTTCCCGATTGCCAGCCCCATGACAATTCGTCAGGATTGGTGGAACGCCATTCAATAAGCACGCCGGGAGGACGCCATGAAATTCACCTGGTTCAACCTGATGCCATGGCCCTATCTGCCGGACGATTTCCGGGAGAAGAACCGCTCGGTCTGGGTCGATATCAACTCGCGCCTGTTCGATCCGGTGAAGGCGCATGAGGTCTACAACACCTATCTCGACCTGCTCGAATACGCGGGCACGGTCGGCTTCGATGCCATCGGGTGCAACGAGCATCACCAGAACGGCTACGGCATCATGCCGTCGCCCAACATCATCGCCGCCGCGCTGGCGCGCCGCACCAGGGATGTCGGCCTTGTTGTGCTCGGAAATTCCATCGCGCTCTACAATCCCCCGGTCCGCGTCGCCGAGGAATTCGCGATGCTCGACTGCATCTCGGGCGGCCGGCTGATCGCGGGCTTCCCCGTCGGCACCTCGATGGACACCAATTACTGCTACGGCCAGATCCCCTCGCTGACGCGCGAGAAATACATGGAAGCGCACGACCTGATCATGCGCGCCTGGCACGATCCCGACCCCTTTGCCTTCAACGGCCGGTACACCAAATTGCGCCACGTGAACATCTGGCCGCGGCCGATCCAGAAGCCCAATCCGCCGATTCACATTCCAGGCGGCGGTTCGGTGGAGACCTACGATTTCTGCATCGACAACACCTACTCCTACTCGTACCTCTCGTTCACCGGCTACATTCGCGCCAAGGCGCTGATGGACGGCTATTGGAAGCGCGTCGCGGAGAAGAACGCGCCCGACAACTCGCCCTACCGCGCCGGCTTCGCGCAGACGATTTTGTGTCGCCGACACGGACGCAGAAGCCGAGAAGCTCTACGCCGAGCACGTCAACTACTTCTACAATCGCTGCCTGCACGTCTATCCCGGCTTCGCCGACGCGCCGGGCTACCGCACCATCAAGACGATCCAGTCGGGCGCGCTCAGCCAGTATGCGCCGCCGCGCGACGGCTCGATGTTCGCCAATCTCACCTGGAAGGACCTGACCGAAGGCGGTCACGTCATCGCCGGCTCGCCCGAGACGGTGACGCAGCGCATGGAAGAGCTGATCAAGGGCCTGCGCGTCGGCAACATCTTCTGCCTGATGCATGTCGGGAACATGCCGAAGGAGAAGTGCATGTATTCAACCAGGCTTTTCGCCGAGAAAGTGATCCCGAAGCTGCGCAACATCTTCCCGGATTTCGCCAGCGACGACCGCTTCTGGTGTCATCCGATCAATCAGGTGAAGCAGGGCAACCTGCCGACCGAGCGCGAAGCCCGCGAAAGCGCCATGGCCGCCGCGGGAAGATGAATCAACCCTGCGCTCGAGGGACGGTGGAAGCGCTTAGCGCTTCGGGGAGGGGCGAGTGCCTCGATCGAACCCCCACCCCGAAAAATCTATGCGCTTCGCCCACAGAGTTTTCGACCCTCGCTCGAGGGAGGTTCGAATGGAAACGACGGCCTCAAATTCAGAACGGCAGGACTGGAAAATGACCCTCACGCTCACGACCGTCGCCACCCCGCATGTTCCCGTACGCTATCTCGAGGGCGGCACAGGCGCGCCGATCCTCTTCCTGCATGGCGCCGGCGGGGCGCTGGTGTCCGATCCATTCCTCAACAAGCTTGCGGAGAAGTATCACGTCTATGCGCCGCTGCTGCCGGGCTATGGCGACTGGAGGAATGTCCCGAGATCCGCGACATGCTCGACTTCACGCTCCACACCTGGGACATCGTCGACGCGCTCGGCCTGAAGAACCCGATCCTCGCCGGCCATTCGATGGGCGGCATGATCGCCGCCGAGATGGCCGCGATCGCGCCGCACGACGTTACGCGGCTGGCACTGATCTGTCCCGCGGGCCTGTGGCTCGACGATCACCCCATCCCCGATCTTTTCTCCACCATGCCTTACGAGATGCCGAAGCTTCTCTTCCACGACGTGGCGGCGGGCACGGCAATGCTGACCGCGGGCATGACGCTCGACGATCCGAAATTCCTGCAGAACTACCTCGTGACCAACGCGCGGCAGCTCGGCATGGCGGGACGGATCCTGTTCCCCATTCCCGAACGCGGTTTGTCCCAGCGTCTTCATCGCGTGAAGGCGAAGACCATTCTCATCTGGGGCGACAGTGACAAGCTGATCGTCCCGGCCTATGCGCACGCCTTCAAGAAGGCCATCGCCGGCTCCGAGCTCATCGCCATTCCCGAAGCAGGCCACATGGTGACGCTCGAGAAACCCGACCAGGTCGTCTCAGCGATCGGAAGGCTGGGGTAGCTACTCCGTCGCCGAAGCGCGCAACGACACCTTGTCCTGCACGAAGCTGATGCGGCAGTGGAGGCCCTCCGGCCGGTAGTCGATCTCAACGCTGCCGTTCCTTTCATGCGACGGCACGAAGCGGATCACGCGCGTGCCGAAGCCGGCGCGATTGGGCGGGGCTGCCGGCGGTCCGCCGCGTTCGGTCCATTCTACGACGACATGCTCGCCGTCGGACTTGTCCTCGCACTGCCAGGCGACCTGCACCGACCCGCTCGCGGTCGACAGCGCGCCGTATTTGATGGCGTTCGTCGCAAGCTCATGGACGCCGAGAGCCAGCAACCCGCCCGTCTGCTCCGACAGAAGGAAGGAGGGACCGTCGAGCGTCACACGCGTCCAGTTCTCGCCGAGGAACGGCGCCAGCGTCTCGTGAATGATGGCGCCCGCTTCGATAACGCGGCGCTCGTTGGCCATGACCTGTTCCGCCGCCGCCGTCAACGCATGCAGGCGGCCGAGGAACTTGTCGAGGAATTCCTGCACGGCTAAGTCCTCGCGCGGCTGCGAGCTTTTCGCCAGTGAGTGAATGATGGTCATCAGATTCTTGAAGCGGTGGCGCATCTCGCCGAAGACGATGTCGCGCTGGTCCCGGTCGAGCTTGCGCGCGTGGATGTCGGTGAAGACGGTTACCCACTCCTCGACCTCGCCGCCGGTGCCGAGCAGCGGCGCGCTGCGCAGCAAATGCCAGCGCCAGTCGCCGGTTTCCGGATGGCGCAGCCTTATCTCTGCCCGATGCAACGACACGTCGCGGTACGGCCGCGGCGGCAGAAGCAGCATCTGATCGTCGGGGTGCACGCCGGCGAACCAACCGCGGTCGCTGTAGGTGGGCCATGCCATGCCGAGGAGCTGGCCGAGCTCGGGTTGTGGCCGCTCGATACGGCCATCGGCATCGCTGACCGCGGTTGCCGACGAGATCGCGCTGACCAGCCTTCGATAGCGCAGACCCCAGCGCCGGCTTTCCTGGAACAGGCCGCGCAGCACGGCCGCGACGATGCACTGGATTGCGGCAGCCGCGGCGAAGACGATCGTGCCGACTTCGTTCGAAATGAAGACGGCGCCGACGAGAACGCACACGATATAGACGGGCACGGCGATGACCGGTCCGCTGAACCCCGTGGCGAACATCAGCGCCGGAAACAGGAACAGCGACGCGAACTGGCCCGCGACCGGTTCCGTCAGGAAGGCAAGCCCGATCGCAATCGCTGTCGTCGCAGCCGCAAATGCCAGGCGCGTCGAAAACTCGAGGCGGTATTCCAGCTCAAGCGGTGCCTCGGCCGCTGTCGTGCCGAGGACCGCGGTGGAAAAAGCGTCCCTGAGGCGGGCGACGAAGAGCGGAAATCCGGTTTGCAATTATTCTCCACCAAAAGCTGCGGGTCGGTTCGCGGCACGCCTCCCGACGATTGACCGAGTCGGTCCCTCGCCGACAATGCCCGGAAAAATGGCCGGCG
Organism: uncultured Alphaproteobacteria bacterium; assembly: GCA_963802815.1. Classification (GTDB taxonomy): domain Bacteria; phylum Pseudomonadota; class Alphaproteobacteria; order Micropepsales; family Micropepsaceae; genus Rhizomicrobium. The sequence goes on along the minus strand of CAWDKN010000049.1, from coordinate 112,693 downwards.
CCTGCGATCTTTTCGCCGAATCTGAAGCTCGGTTCCAGCGTCCGGCCCCCGTCACCGGGTTCCAGACTTGACATTATATCAGCACCGGCAAACCGTTCACGAAACAATATCCGGGAGAAGCGCCATGACCGCCGAGCACGACCTCGTCATTCGGGGCGGCACCATCGCAGACGGCAAAGGAGGCGCCGTTTTCGCGGCCGATGTCGCCGTCACCGACGGCAAGATTTCGGGCGTCGGGCAGATCGCGGGTTCGGGCCGCGAGGAGATCGATGCGCGCGGCAAGCTCGTCGCGCCGGGCTTCGTCGACATCCACACGCACTATGACGGGCAGGCGACGTGGGATGCGCGGCTCAATCCGTCGAGCTGGCATGGCGTGACCACCGTCGTGATGGGCAATTGCGGCGTCGGTTTCGCGCCGGTGCGCAAAGCCGACCACAACCGCCTCATCGAATTGATGGAAGGCGTCGAGGACATTCCGGGCGCGGCCCTGCACGAAGGGCTGAGCTGGGCCTGGGAAAGCTTCGGAGACTATCTCGACGCCGTCGAGAAGCAGCCTCACGACATCGATGTCTGCGCCCAGCTCCCGCACGGCGCGCTGCGCGTCTATGTGATGGGCGAGCGCGGGGCCATGCTCGAGCCGGCGACGGCCGACGACATCGCGCAGATGCGCAAGCTCAGCGCGGACGCGATGCGTGCGGGCGCGCTCGGCTTCTCCACTTCGCGCACGCTGAATCACAAGACGGTGAAAGGCGACCCGACGCCGTCGCTGCGCGCGAGCGAGGCCGAGCTGACCGGCATCGCCCAAGGTCTCGCCGACGCCGGCAGCGGCGTGATCGAGATGATCTCGGACTTCAACGCGCCGGATCTCGCCACCGAGTTCGTCCATGATCCGCCGAATCGTCGAGACCTCGGGCCGTCCGCTGACGCTGTCGCTGGCGCAGGGCCACAGCTCGGCCCATGGCTGGCGCAAGATTCTCGAGCTGATCGAGAACGCCTCGCGCGACGGACTGCCGATCAAGGCGCAGGTCGCGCCGCGGCCGATCGGCGTGCTGCTCGGCTTGCAGGGCACCATCAATCCCTTCATCACCCACGCGACCTTCGGCGAGATCAAGGACAGGACGCTGGCCGAGAAGGTGCGCATCATGCGCGATCCCTCCTTCCGCGCCCGCATCCTCGCCGAGAGCGCCGAACGCGACAAAGCCCATCCGCTCGCGCGCGGCATCATGGCCTTCGACCGCATGTTTCCACTCGGCGATCCGCCGGACTACGAACCGCCGCGCGAGACCTCGATTGCCGCCATCGCCGGGCGCTCGAACCGTACGCCCTACGAGATCGTCTACGACATGCTGCTGGAGAACGAGGGCAGGAACTTCCTTTTCGCGCCTTTCGCCAACTATGCCGAGTTCAACCTCGACCATTGCGGCGAGATGATCGCGCACAAGGATTGCGTGATGGGCCTCGGCGACGGCGGCGCCCATGTGGGCCTGATCTCGGATGCGAGCTACGCGACCTATCTCATCACCCATTGGGGCCGCGACCGCGCCAACGGCCGTTTCGACATCGGCTATCTCGTCAAGCGCCAAACGGCGGATACCGCGCGGGCGGTCGGCCTCCACGACCGCGGAGTACTTGCGCCCGGCATGAAGGGCGACATCAACATCATCGCTCTCGACGCGCTGTCCGTTCAGGCGCCGACCATGGCTTACGACCTTCCAGCCGGCGGCAAGCGGCTGCTGCAGCGCGCCGACGGCTACGAGGCGACGATCGTCGCGGGCAAGGTCGTCTATCGCAACGGCGTGGCGACCGGCGAGCTTCCCGGCAAGCTCGTGCGCGGCCCGCAAGCGGCGCCGGAAGCGTGACATGGATAACTGTCTCAACCCCCGCCCGCTCGAAACCCATATCGACTGGCATTCGGAAGACGTCACCGATCCGCGCGTGTGGACGGTCGAGCTGAGCGATGCCGACCAGCGCGAGCTCGGTCACGCGCTGACGAAAGCGAAGTCGGTCTCGGACAGTCTGCTCGATATCAGCCTCGAACAATTCCCGCTCGACGGTCTCGCGCAGAAGATGGAAGGCATAGAACGCGACCTCATCGAAGGCCGCGGCTTCGTGCGCATTCGCACGCTCGATACGAGCCGCTATTCGGACGACGACCTGACGATGCTCTATTGGGGCATCGGCATCCATCTGGGCGATCCCTGGCCACAGAACGCCAAAGGCCATGTGATGGGCGACGTGACCGACCAGGGCAAGGCGCTCTCCGATCCGACCTTCCGCGGCAACGAGCTCGGCCAGGTTGCGCTCGACTATCACACCGACGGCGCCGACCTGATCGGGCTGATGTGCCTGAGGAAAGCCAAGTCCGGCGGGCTCTCCTGTGTCGCCAACGCGGTGGCCATCTACAACGAGTTGGTGCACACGCGCCCCGATCTCGTCGAGGCGCTCTACGAACCGCTGCCTTACGACCTGCGCGGCGAGCAGGCGCCGGGCGCGAAGCCGTACTACCTGTTCCCGGTGTTCACCGAACACAGCGACCGGCTCTTCATCCGCTTCATCCCAGCCTATGTCCGCGCCTCGCAGCGCCATCTCGATGCGCCGCGGCTTTCGGCCAAGGCGGCCGAAGCGCTCGATGTCGTAAGCGCGATGGCGCGCGATCCGCGCAACAACGTCTACATGGACCTGGCTCCGGGAGAGATGCAGTTCATCAACAACTACCACGTGCTGCACGGCCGCACCTCCTACGAGGACGATCCCGCGCACGGACAGAAGCGGCACCTGAAGCGGCTGTGGCTCGCCACGCGCAATCTGAAGGAGCGGCCCGACCGTTTCCGGCGCCGCGCGCAGGATCACTGGGGCCAGAACGTCTCGGTCAGCAAGATCGAAGCCGTCGCGCGGGTGCAATAGCATGTCGTTCAATTTCGGCGACGCCATCGATGCTGTCGCGGGCGCCGTAGCGCCCGGCGCGCCCGCCTTCATTCACGCCGATCGAATGCTTTCCTGGTCGCAAGCCTACGGCCGCATGAACAACATCGTGCGCAGCCTGCAGAAGCGCGGGCTCCGGCCGGGCGACAAGGTCGCGTTCTACATGCGCAACGGCACCGAGTATGGCGAGCTCACGGCCGCCTGCTTTCTCGGCCGCTTCGTGCACGTCAACGTCAACTATCGCTACAAGCCGGAGGAGGTTCACTACATCCTCGACAATGCCGACGCCGCGGCCATCGTCTATGCGAGGGAATTCGCGGGCGCCGTGGCGCAGATCCACAACCAGCTGCCGAAGGTGAAGGCCTACATCGAGGTGAGCGACACGCGCGACGTCGCATCGTTCGCCGAAGAGTACGAGGCGCTGGCGCGGTCCGGCCCCGGCGATCCGCTGAGCATCGCGCGTTCGCCCGACGACATGGTATTCGTCTACACCGGCGGCACCACCGGAATGCCCAAGGGCGTCATGTACCGGCAGGGCGATCTCGCCGGCGCCGCAGCGGTCGGCACGGTGCTGCCCCAGACGCCAGATGACGTGGCGGCGCTGGTGAAGGCGTCCGCAGCCGCGGCGCCGCGCTATCTTCCCGCCTGTCCACAGATGCACGGCACGGGTTTTTTCGGCACCATGAGCACGCTGTTGACGGGCGGCTGCGTCGTAACGGTCGACAGCGCCTCGCTCGACCCGCACGCGGTGTGGTCGTCCATCGAGAAGAACCGCGTGACGCGCATGGCGATCGTCGGCGATCCCTTCGCCAAGCCGCTGTTGCGCGCGCTCGACGAAGAACCCGGGAAATACGATCTCTCCTCGCTGGTCGCAATCGGCTCGTCAGGCGCGATGTGGAGCGCCGAGGTGAAGCAAGGGTTGCTGAGGCACCTTCCCCTACTGACGCTGACCGACAGCTTCGCATCGACCGAAGCGCTCGGCATGGGTGCGTCGATCACGACAAAGGATACCGAAGCGCGCACCGCGGCTTTCGTGCTCGGCGTGAACGCGATGGTGATCGACGACAACGACCAGCCGGTCGCGCCGGGCAGCGGCATTGCCGGACGGCTCGCGGTCGGCGGCGTCCTACCGCTCGGCTACTACAAGGATCCCGAAAAGACCGCCAAGACGATGAAGATGCTCAATGGGACGCGCTACTCCATTCCCGGAGACTATGCGCTCGTCGAGGCCGACGGGCGGATTACCATTCTCGGCCGCGGTTCGAACTGCATCAACACGGCGGGCGAGAAGGTCTATCCGGAAGAGGTCGAGGAAGCGCTGAAGACGCATCCCTCCGTCGAAGACGCGCTCGTGCTTGGCGTCCCCGACGACACCTGGGGCCAGGCGGTCACCGGCGTGGTCAAGCTGCTGCCGGGCAAAGCGCTCGACGAAGCCGCCCTGCGCGCCCACGTCCGCGAAAAGCTCGCCGGCTACAAGACGCCGAAGCGGATCATCGAGGCGGGCGTCAATCTCCGCGCGCCCAACGGGAAGGCCGACTATAAGAGCGCGGCGCAGTTTGCGCGCCAGGAACTGGGCATTGCATAAAGGGCGACCTCCCTCGAGGGGAAAGTGGTTATTCCTTCACGATCAACACCGCCATGCGCCTCAGGTCTTGGCTTTCACGATTTCGGCGACCGACTTGGCGAACCCATCTTCGACGTCTTCCACGGTGGTCGAGCCTCCGTAAACGCCGCCGAGCGAGAAGTCTTTCGAGACGTCGTACTGTGCGACCGTTTTGCCGCTTGGATCGACAAGCTCGACGGTCGCGTCGATATGGATTTGACCGAGCCCCGCCAGCATTGCGCGTGCGAATGCGTTGCCACGGTCGAAGCGGGTAAAATGCAGCTTCAGCTTCAGCGCGGAAGCGTAGGCGGGATCGGTGGTCGCGACGACGATGCCGGGCGCGTTCTGGTAGATGGCGGCCTTCACCTTTTCGCAGATGGCATCGAAGTCGCTGTTCGACATCTCGACGCCGGTGGCCGCGTCCGCCGTGATGTCGGAAATCTTCAGCGAGGCGACCTGATCGCTCGAAAGCGCCTGAACGGCGGTCGGCTCAGAGATGCTCCCGGCACAACCGGCAAGAGACATTGCGAGCGCCATGATTGCGGTCGCGTGGACGAGTTTCATGAGGTGCTCTCCAGATGGTTGGTGATCGTCACTGGCTGGATATTTGGGCCGCTTGCGGCTTCTCGCTCTGGGCTGGATCCGACGCGGCGGGCGCTGGCGTCGGAACCGCTTCTTTCATATGAACGACGTAAGTGCCCGGATACTGGCTCGCCGCTCCGGTCGACGCATCGACGGCGGTCTCGAGAATTCCCACATAGGGCAGCGCCATCGCGACGGCGGCATCGGTGGGTATACGAGACGCGATGTAGTCGCTAGCCTCTTGCCAGCCCGTCTTCGTGCAGTGGACGCGCAAAAGCGATTCGCTGCGCTTGACCACGACGATTCCGGGCGTAACGACCGACCAACCGCCGCGCGCGTTCGACAATGTGCAGCTCGCGCCCGATGCCGGAGCCGTCGAGAGTTGGATCGGCTGGGTCGATCCGTCGACCACCGAGGCACAACCTTCGAGAAAAATGGCAACGGCAAGCACGGGCGCAATGCGACCCGAGATCAAATGCTCCTCCCCACCCCTGGGAGAAAAAGAATGGCTCAAGAATTTGGTTTCTGCAATGTCAGTGGCGTGACTTAACTTTGTTCGAACCGCCGATGGTTCCGAGATGGACCGTCACACCTGCTTCACGATCAACACCGTCAGTGCCTTTGGTCCATGCGCGCCGAGCTCCAGAGTCTGTTCGATGTCTCCCGTCCGCGATGGACCCGTCACGAAGTTCAGCGTGTGCGGGAAGGCACCAGACTTCTTGATCGCGGCGAACACATCCTCCATGCGTCGGTGGATCGCGTCGGCGCGCAGGATCGCGATCTCGAAGCCGGCGCGGAAGTGCCAGGAGGCGGGCGAGTCTTCGCGCGACGGATAGGCGAGGGTTCCGGTCTCGGCGATCGCGAGTGGCGCGATGGCGATGGCGGTGTCGTCGGGTCCCGGCGGCGTACGCTCGATACTCAACCCGCCCGCCCAGGGCAGGGAATCCAACTCCGCGTCGGGCGGCAGGTGCACGCTTGCGGCCATATTCTTGGCGCGCAGGAGATCGGCGATTGCGGCCGGCACGTCGGCGAGTTTGTCGATCATGCGGACTTCGGTGTGCGACCACGCTGCGCGCTCGGTGAAGGCCTTTACGAGGTCGTCCTCCGGCGCCGGCGCGACGTAACGGTCGGGCACCCGCGCAGCGACCGTGCAACGTTCGCGGATCGAGGCGAGAATGGTGTCGCGAGCACTCATCGTTTGCCGCGCCACAATTCCTGGAAGGTTTTCCCCACCGGTGCGGGAAAATCGCGCACGAGGAACCAGCCTCTCATCGCCGGCATCGCGTGTACGGCGCCCTTTTTTCCTGCGGCCAGCTTCAGGACGCGCGCGGCGAGGCGCGCGCCGAGGCGATAGAGCGCGGGCCGCTTGGCGGCGAAAGCCCAGAGCCCGAGCCCGGCGACGATGGTCTTTGGCGCGAGGCCTTCCGCATATTCGCGCGCGCGCCAGTAGCGCATGATCTTGGGCAGCGGGATCTTGACCGGGCAGACTTCGGCGCAGCGCCCGCAGAAGGTCGAGGCGTTGGCGTGATGCCCGGCGGCGGCCACGCCCAGCATGCCCGGATTGAGGGCCGCGCCGATCGGACCGGGATAGGTCGCGCCATAGGCATGGCCGCCGACGGCGCCGTAAATCGGGCAGTGATTTATGCATGCGCTGCAGCGGATGCAGCGCAGCACGTCGTTGGCTTCTGTGCCGATCAGCTTCGAGCGTCCGTTGTCGACGAGCACGACGTGGAAATTCTCCGGCCCGTCGGAATCGCGCCCACGTGGCCCCGCCATCACGCTCACATAGCTCGAGATCGCCTGGCCGGTCGCCGAGCGCGTGAGGATGCGCGTGAGCACGGCCACGTCGTCGAGATTACGAACCACCTTCTCGATTCCGGTGACGACGATATGCGTGCGCGGCAGAAGCCGGGTGAGATCGCCGTTGCCTTCGTTGGTGACAATGATCGCGGCGCCTTCTTGTGCCGCGAGGAAATTGGCACCAGTGATGCCCGCATCCGCCGCCTCGAATTTGGCGCGCAGGATGCGGCGCGCTTCGGCGACGAGGTCGGGACGCTCGGCCAGCGAGCGCTTGGGATCGAGCGTCGTATGCGCCTCCCGGAAGGTCTCGGCCACGTCTTCCTTGTTGAGGTGGAAGGCGGGCGCGATGATGTGGCTCGGCGGCTCGTGGCGCAGCTGGATGATGTATTCGCCGAGATCGGTCTCGACCGGCGTGATGCCGTTTTCTTCGAGAAAGGGGTTGAGCGCGATCTCCTCCGTCACCATGGACTTGCCCTTGGTGACAGTTTTCGCGCCCGTTTCGCGCAGGATGGAGAGGACGAGCGCACGGGCCTCCGCCGAATTGCGCGCCCAATGCACATGGCCGCCGCGGGCGTTGACCGAGGCCTCGAATGTCTCGAGCAGCGTGTCGAGATGCGTGATCGCGTATTCGCGGATGGCGCGGCCGGCCTCGCGCGCGGCCTCGAAATCGCCGCCGTAGCGCGCGACCGCGTAGGAGCGGCCGACCAGGAAATGCGTCTTGAGGCGTCCGAGCGCCTTGCGCAGGCGGTCGTCATGGAGCGCGGCCTCGGCCGCTTGCGGAAAGTCGCGCGGATCGGAATTCACGGCGTGGTCTCGCCGAGTGCGGGCTCGTTCGCCATGCCCGCCAGGATCTCGGCGGCGTGCCGCACGCGCATCGTCTTGCCCCGGCGTTCCATGCGGCCGGCAAGATGCAGGAGACAGCCGAGATCGGGACCGACCAGCGTGTCGGCACCCGTGCTTTCCGCGTCGGCGATCTTGTCGTCGGCCATGCGCTCGGAGATCGCGGGATACTTGACGGAGAAAAGCCCGCCGAAACCGCAGCAGATCTCCGGCTCCTTGATTTCGTTCAGCGTGAGGCCTTCGACCGAGCTTAGAAGCTGGCGCGGCGCGGCCTTCATGGCCATCTCGCGCAGAGACGAGCAGGAGTTGTGGTAGCAGACGGTCGCAGCGCACTTCGCAGAGACGCCGTTCACGCCGCACACGCTCACGAGGAACGACATCAGCTCATGCGTCTTCGCGGCCAGCGCGCGGGCGCGCGCGGCATAGACGGGATCGTCCTTCAGGACATCGGGGTAGTGCTTGCGCAGCATGCCACCGCAGGAGCCCGACGGCACGACGACATACTCGAAGCCTTCGAACGCGTCGACGACGGCGCGCGCGATGTCGGCCGCATGCTTGTCGGCACCCGCGTTCCACGCGGGCTGGCCGCAGCATGTCTGCCGTTCGGGCACGATGACGTCGCAACCCGCCTGTTCGAGCAGGCGCACTGCTGCAAAACCCACCTGCGGACGAACGAGGTCGACGAGGCAGGTGACGAAGAGACCGACGCGCGGCGCCTCGCTCATACGTCCGAGACCGTGAAAGGCTTGCCGTCCTTCGGGGCGCGGCGCGGCCGCTTCACCTTGGATTTCGGCGGCTTCGGCACGTCGGTGCCGAGCGCATAGGTCATGCGCTTGAGGTAGCCCATGAACTCGTGACGGTCGTCGATCGATTCCAGCTTATCGTAGGGCGTGACGTCGCCGATGCGCAGATGGATCTCGCTCCCGATCTTGTCATGCACCTCCTTGAAGAGGAGCGACAGGCGCAACGTCATGCTGATGTGACTTGCGACCTGGAACAGGCGGCTGTTCTGACCCGCGAAATAGACCGGTGCAACGGCGGCTTTCGCCTGGGTGATGAGCCTGGCGGTGAAGGTCTTCCAGTCGGAGTCCACGGCGCGCTTGTGCCAGACCGTCGGAGTGGTCGAGACGCCGCCTGCGGGAAATACCACAAGGCAGCCTCCTTTCGTGAGATGTGCCTTCGCTGCCGCGCGCGACTTGATGTTTGTTTTCATGGCCTCCGCGTTCTCGGCGAAGTCGATCGGCAAGAGGAATTTTCGGATCTCCTCGGCGCGGTAGAGCACCGAGTTGGTGAGCACAAGGAAATCCTGGCGCACGCGCGAGACGAGATGGCAGATGACGACGCCGTCGAGCACGCCGAAGGGATGGTTCGAAACGACGACGAGCGGGCCCGTCTTCGGCCACGACATCAGCTTCGCCTCATCATAGACGAGCTTCAGCTCGAGCCGCTTGATCGCGGAATCCCAGAAGCTCTCGCCCGGCACGGGATTGGCGCGATAGTCCTCGTAGAGCCAGCGCAGATAGGGCTGCCCGGTGATCCGTTCGATCAGCCGGATGAAGAATTTTTTGAGCCGCGGATCGTCGGGTGCGGCATAGGAGAATGTGTCCAGGACATCGTCCGAGTCAGCCATGCGCAAAGTCTCGCAGAGTTGGGGCAGCGGTAGAAGGGGCTCCAACCATTCGCCGTCGAGTCACCCTTGCGCGCAGACGACGCTGACCAGGCCGCCTTTACCTCGCTCTGCTCGCCGGGGATGACGGCGTTGGGTGCGGTGCAATACGGCCTCAGATGAACCGCCGCTTGAGCCAGTCGATCATGATCGTGTTGACCTGGTTGGGATGCTCCTGCTGGGTCCAGTGGCCGCATTTGCGAATGAGCGCCTTTTCCAGGTCGGGGACATAGGCCTCCATGCCGTCGGTCATGGCGGGCGACAGAACGACGTCGTCCTCGGCCATGATCATCAGGCCGGGAACGCGCACCTTCTGTTCCACCTTGGCGGAATTCTGCCAGTTGCGCGTCAAATTCCGGTACCAGTTTATGCCGCCGGTAAAGCCGGTGCGTGTGAAGGTGTCGACGAAGACGGCGAGCTCTTGCTTGCTGAGAAGCACCTCGCCTGGCCAACCGGACTCGTCGGTTGCGAGCGCGTGCACAAGCGCCAGTTTCTGTTCCTCGGGCGGACGCTTCGCATACTCCGCGGCCGTTCCGACGTTCTTGCGCATGAAGAAGCGGAAGCTTTTGGCGACGTCCTTGGCGAGCGCCGCGTCGGCGATTCCGGGCTTCTGGAAGTAGACGATGTACATGTCGTCGCCGAAGCGCGCCCGCATCGCCATGATGGGATCGATCGGCGGACGTGGCAGGAACGGCGTGTTGACGCCGATGACGCCACGCACGCGCTCGGGATGGAACAGCGGCAACTGCCATACGACGATCCCGCCCCAGTCGTGGCCGCAGAAGATCGCTTTGTCGATCGCCAGTGCATCAAGCAGGCCGACGAGATCGCCCGTCAGGTGCTCCATGTCGTAGTCCTCGACCTTCTCCGGACGCGAGGTGAGGCCGTATCCGCGCTGGTCGGGTGCGACCACGCGATAGCCGGCCGCCGCCAGCGCAGGGATCTGGTGGCGCCACGAATAGGCGAGCTCGGGAAAGCCATGGCACAGTACGACGGGAATACCGGTCTTCGGTCCGGCCTCGTAAACGGCCATGTCGATGCCGTTCGTCTTTACCATTTTTGGTTCAGGCATGCCGGTCATATCGTGTTCTCCCCAGTCCTAGGCGGCAATATCAAGCTTTTCGAGCATCTCGCGGCGCGTCGGCCCGAAGGAAGGCGGATAAAGTCCGCGCGCGCGTTTTACGGTCTGAGGCATCGCCCAGAAGGCCATGAGCTTGGCGAAGATGGACGGCCGTTTCAGCCAGTCGGCCGGATCGTCGATCATATGGAACGCGCGCGAGAAGCCCCGCAGCACGTCGACGTCCCCGCGGCTCGCGGGCCCGATCGCGTCGTCCACGAAGCTCCTGGCCAGGCGCGCGCGCCGGCCGGGGCGGTAATGAGGATCGCGCTCATGCGCGGCGCGGCGGATCGCCTGCCGATCCTGGCGCACCATGGCGTCGTAGAACGGCCGAAGCTCCGTGCGCGTGTCGACCTCGATCTTGATCGCACGCTCCCTCGGATCCTGCGCGGCGTCGAGCGCGGCGCGCAGGATGTGGGCATGTACGACGCCGGCCGAGCAGCCGCGGCCATAGAGCGGATTGGTGCGCACCGCCGCATCGCCGAGCGCGAAGAAATTCAGCACCTGCGGTGCGCCGTCCTTCAGGTAGCGCCGCCACAGGCTCTTGAGATTTCCCATCGCGTAGACGGGGCTCGCGGGTTCGGCGCGCGCGGACTCGGTCCAGCGGGCGCAGCCCGGGATCTCGGCGCAGATGGCGTCGAAGATCGCGGGCTTCACGACGGCGACACGCAGCTCGCTCTCGATCTCGGGGATGGCCACCGTGATCGAGAAGTGCCGGTTGTCGGCGGCGAAGACGCCATACTTGATGTAGCCAAGATCGCCCGCGACGGGGGTTCCGTCGCGCAGCGGCTCGTTCTGTCCGTCGCGCAGGCGGTAGTGTCGCGTGAAGTAAAGAATGCCCGCCGGGCTTTCTTCCTCGGCGACATCGATACCCTCCGCACGCAGCCAGTCCGGAAAGGTCGTGTTGCGGCCGGTGGCGTCGATCGTCACATCGGCGCGGATCTCTTCGATGACGCCGTTGCGTTCGACATTCAGCCCGTCGACGACGAGGACACCACCGCCGTCGCGATGCGATATCAGTCCGCGCACGCCGGCGTCGTTGACAAAGCTCACACCCGAGAGACCGGCCGCATAGCGGCGCATGACGAGCTCGAGCGTGGTGCGGCGGCTGAAGAGAATGGCGAGATCTTCGTCGCCAGGCTGCGGCTTGTAATGCGCCTTGAGCGCCGGCGAGAGGCCGTCCTCGAAACGGAAGATGCGCGCGCCCGATCTCAGCAGCTCGTCCAGCAGCTGCGGATAGCGTTCGCGGATCAGCGTCGTGAGGCGGCCGAGGAAGACGTGGCTGTGGCGGAGCTGCGTCGCGCCGCGGCGCTCCCAGTTGTAGAAGGCCTCTTCCGTCGAACCTCCCGGCGGCGCCGGATCGCGGTCGAGCAGCGTCACCGCGCGGCCGCCGCCGCCAAAGGCAAGCGCCGCGCCGAGGCCGGCAATGCCGCTTCCGGCGATGAGGACGTGTTCGGTCATGGTGAAATCCTTGTCGCGGCAAAAGCCAGCGCGATCCATCCGGCAAGGAAGGCGAGACCGCCGAACGGCGTGACGAAGGCGAAGGCGCGCGTGCCCGTGAGTGCGAGCAGATAGAGCGAGCCGGAAAACAGCACGATCCCCGCGAGGAACAGTCCCGCAGCGGCGCGCGCAGGCGTTGCGGCGGCGCCGCGCATGGCGAAGGCGGACAGCCCGATGGCGAGGGCGTGATACATGTGATAGCGCGCGCCGGTCTCGAACACTTCGAGCCCGCGAGCGTCGATGCGGCCCTGCAGCCCATGGGCGCCGAAGGCTCCGAAGGCGACGGCGAGCGCGCCGTTGACGGCCGCAATCAGGAGCCAGCCGCTCATGCGCAGCCGCATCCGGCGTGGGCGTGATCGTGGGCGCGCGGAACGGGCTCGCGCGACTTGGCGAGCGCGCCGGCCGAAAGCTCGAGCGTTGCCGCGAAATCGCTCTTCACGGTCTTGAGAAGCTCGGCGTCCGCCATAAGGTCGAGCGCCGTCATGGCAAGCGACTTGGCGCCTTCGATCACCGCGTCGTCGCCCTTGTCGGATGCGGCCCAGCGGGTGAATTCCGCGTTGTGAATGATCACGCCGGCCGGCGCCACGCCCAGCATCGGGTGGATCGATGGCACGCGATGGCTGACATTGCCCATGTCGGTCGAGCCGGCATAGCCGTGCGGCAAGTCGTGGACCGGGAAGAATTCGCGGCCGAGCCCCGTCGCGTTTCTCTCGAAGGCGCCCGCCATCGGCCAGTTGGTCTTGAGATCGAGATAGTCTGTGTCGCCCCAGTGGAGCTCGAGCTTGCAGCCGGTCGCCAGCGCGCCGGCCTCGAAGCAGGCCTGGACGCGCGCCTTGAGCGGCGCCAGCTCATGGGCATCCGCCGCACGGACATAGAAGCGGCACGAGGCGCGCTCCGGCACGATGTTCGGCGCCAGCCCGCCCTCGGTGATGATGCCGTGGATGCGTTCGGTATTGCGGATGTGCTGACGCAATTGCGCGAGCGACTGGTAGGCGGTGACGACGGCATCCAGCGCGTTGAGCCCGCGATAGGGCATCGCGGAGGCGTGCGCGGAGCGGCCGTGATAGATCGCCTCGACTTCCGCGATCGCGATGCAGGGCATCGTGATCAGGTTCATGTTCGAGGGATGGATCATCATCGCCGCATCGACGCGGTCGAAGGCGCCCTCGCGGGCCATGATCTCCTTGCCGCCGAAGCGTTCCTCGGCGGGCGTGCCCAGATAGCGCACGCGGCCGGGCAGGCGCTTGCCCAGCTTCGACAGCGCGATGGCGGCACCATATCCGGTGGTGGCGATGATGTTGTGGCCGCAGGCATGTCCGATGCCCGGCAGCGCGTCATACTCGGACAGGATCGCGATATTGGGAGCGCCGTCCTTGCCGAATTCGGCGGCGTAGGCGGTGGCGAGACCGAAGCTTCCGTGCGAGACGGAGATGCCGTGACCCTCGACAGCATCGCAGAGCCGTGCGGCGGCCTTGAACTCCTCGAGCGCGAGCTCGGGCTCGCCATGAATCGCGTGGCTAAGCCCCAGAAGTTCCGCGCGCATGTCGTCCACGGCGGAACAAACGTCTTTCTTGAGGGATTCCAATGGCATGGTCAGGCCTGCGTGACGCGCCTTTGCATCATAGACAGTCCGCGCCGGCTTTGCGAAGGTCGCGCTAGGTCACCTTCGGACAGACATTTTACCGCGGAAACGAGGCCGGCATGACCGAATTTGCACGCTCGCGAGACGGGCTTTCGATAGCCTATGAAACCGTAGGGAAGGGCGAGCCGGTGGTGCTGGTGCACGGCTTTGCCTCCAGCCGCGTGCAGAACTGGAAGCAGCCCGGCTGGTACGACACGCTGACGGCGGCCGGCTATCGTGTCATCGCGCTCGACTGCCGCGGCCACGGCGAAAGCGACAAGCCGCACGACCCCGCATTCTACGGACATGACACGATGGCCGAGGACGTGCGCACGGTGATGGCGGCGGCGGGCGCCGGCACCGCCAGGCTGATGGGCTATTCGATGGGCGGCTTCATCAGCATCCATCTTCTGATGGCGCAACCCGAGGCGGTGACAAAGCTCGTCATCGGCGGCGTCGGTGAAACCTACCTCGAAGTCTCGAAGACCTCGCCCGATCGCATGGCCGATCCGACGTTCCGGAACGAGATCGCCGACGCGCTGCTCGCGGCCGATCCGAGCACGATCGTCAATCCGGTCGCGAAAGGCTTTCGCGCCTTTGCCGAGCAGAGCGGCAAGGACCTTCGCGCGCTCGCGGCCTGCATGCGTGCGGCGCGGCGGAATTTCACGCGCGAGGAGCTGTCGCATTCGAAGCGGCCCGTTCTCGTCGTCTGCGGCGAGAAGGACGAGCTGACGGGCTCGCCCGCGCCGCTAGCGGCCGCGTTTGCGGATGGTCGCGCGGTCGTCGTGCCGCGGCGCGATCACATGACGACCGTCGGCGACAAAGTTTACAAGGAATCTGTGGTGGAATTCTTCAAAGGCTAGTGCGCGACCCAGATCTTCTCGCGCCGCTGTCCGCTACGGTCTATAGACACGTCGCTTTAAATCCCTTGAACGAGCGCACCATGTCCCCACCCGCCTCCAGGTCTCGCCACGCTGCCGCGAAATCCGATGCGCCTTTTGACTGGGCCGATCCGCTGCTGCTCGAGGAAGAGTTGTCGACCGAGGAGCGCATCGTGCGCGACAGCGCGCGCGCCTATTGCCAGGACAAGCTGATGCCGCGCGTGCGTGACGGGTTCCGCAACGAGACTTTCGACCGCGCCATCATGACCGAGATGGGCGCGATGGGCTTTCTCGGTATCACGCTGCCGGAAGAATATGGCGGCGCCGACATGAGCTACGTCTCCTACGGCCTCGTCGCACGCGAAGTCGAGCGGGTGGATTTCGGCTATCGCTCGGCGATGAGCGTGCAGAACTCGCTCGTGATCTTCCCGGTCTTCGCCTACGGCACGGAAGAGCAGCGGCGCAAATACCTGCCGAAGCTGGCGACGGGCGAATTCGTCGGATGCTTCGGCCTCACTGAGCCCGATCACGGCTCCGATCCGGGCGGGATGAAGACGCGCGCGACCAAGGCGCCGGGTGGCTTCCACCTCAACGGCGCCAAGATCTGGATCACCAACTCGCCTCTTGCCGATGTCGCTGTCGTGTGGGCGAAGACGGAGGACGGCGTCATCCGCGGCTTCGTCGTCGAACGCGGCATGAAGGGTTTCTCGACGCCCAAGATCGAGGGCAAGTTCTCGCTGCGCGCCTCGGTGACGGGCGAGATCGCGCTCGACGATTGTTTCGTGCCGGAGGCCAATCTGCTGCCGAACGTGAAGGGCCTTTCGGGCCCGTTCGGCTGCCTCAACCGGGCGCGCTACGGCATCTCCTGGGGCGCGATGGGCGCGGCCGAGTTCTGCTGGCACGCGGCGCGCCAATACACTCTCGACAGGAACCAGTTCGGCCGCCCGCTCGCCGCCAACCAGCTGATCCAGAAGAAGCTCGCCGACATGCAGACGGAGATCACGCTCGGCCTGCACGGCGCGCTGCGGCTCGGCCGGCTGATGGACGCCGACAAGGCCCCGCCGCCCGCGATCTCGCTGATGAAGCGGAACAATTGCGGCAAGGCGCTCGCCATCGCGCGGGAGGCGCGCGACATGCATGGCGGCAACGGCGTCTCGGACGAATACCACGTCATCAGGCACATGCTGAACCTCGAGGCGGTCAACACCTATGAGGGCACGCACGACGTTCACGCGCTGATCCTGGGCCGCGCCATGACGGGGATACAGGCCTTTTCCTGAGCCGTTTTGCCCCGG
Source organism: uncultured Alphaproteobacteria bacterium (assembly GCA_963802815.1). Lineage (GTDB taxonomy): Bacteria > Pseudomonadota > Alphaproteobacteria > Micropepsales > Micropepsaceae > Rhizomicrobium. The sequence continues at coordinate 96,866 of CAWDKN010000049.1, read as the reverse complement.
GGTCTGGGTTCCGGGCCGGTTGACCGTTGACTTGGGACCCTCGGGAATAGGATGTATTCGGGTATCGCCATAAGGGACGACGCGACATGAAATACGGCATCGACTTCCGCTTTCTTCCGAAGGGCGCGGACGCGCTTCAGGACAACAGATTTCAGGTCGATGTCGAGGTCGATGAGACGCAGTTCGCGCTGATTCCGGCCGTGGGCGATTTCGTCGATCATCCCGCCCCTGACAACGATATCCGCGACATGGACCTTAAAGGCCGCGTGCGCAGCCGCTGCTTCCGCTACATGCTCGGCTACTGCTACGTGACCATCGTGATCGAGGAAACCGACGAGCCCTGGGCCAAGGTCGCCCCGCGTTGATCCCTGCCGTGGCGCCTGGCCGATGAAACTCACCGGACTGCGTGTCCTCGATCTATCCCAGTTCCTGCCCGGCCCGCATCTGACGATGACGATGGCCGACCACGGCGCCGACGTGATCATGGTCGAGCCCGCCAACGGTGTGGGTGAACCCGCGCGCGCGTTGGGGTTGAGGACCAAGGACGGCATCGCCGTCTGGTTCCGCAACATCGGGCGCGGCAAGAAGAGCGTGGCGCTCGACCTCAAGAGCGAAGCGGGAAAGGCGACGTTCCTGGCACTGGCCGACGCGGCCGACGTGATCGTGGAAGCGTTCCGCCCGGGCGTCGCCAGGCGCCTCGGCGTCGACTACGACACCATCGCCGCGCGCAACCCACGCGTCGTCTATTGCGCTATCTCCGCGTTTGGCCAGAACGGGCCCTATCGCGACCGCCCCGCGCACGATCTGGCCGTGCAGGCGCTCGCAGGCACCGTCGATCTCTGCCGCGGCCTCACCGACGACAAGCCGTCGGCGCCGAACGTCGTCGCCGCCGACATGGCTTCGTCGCTCACCGCACTGTCCGCGATCCTGATGGCGCTCTATGCGCGCGAGAAGACGGGGAGGGGCGACTATATCGACATCGCGATGTACGACGCGTTGCTGGCCTGGACGCCGAACGTGACGGCGCCCGTCTTCGCCGAAGACCGTGCGCCCGTGCCTAAGGAAATGCGCCCCTTCGGCGGCCAGGCGATGAACCGGATCTTCGAGACCAAGGACGGCCAGTTCGTCGTGCTCGGCGGCTCGGAAGTGAAGTTCGCGGAGAACCTGCTCAAGGCGCTCGGCCGCCTCGATCTTCTCGACTATGCGAAGGTCGAGCCCGGTGCAGGCCAGGTGCCGCTGGTCGAGTATTTCATTGCGACGTTCATGACGAAGACCCGCGCGGAGTGGGAAACGTTTCTCTCCAGCATCGATCTCTGCTGGGCGCCGGTGCGCACGCTGAAGGACGGCTTCGACGACGCGCACACGCTGGCGCGCGGTATGGTGATGAAAGACGCGGCCGGAAACCGGCACATCGGGCCGGCGATCAAGTTCAAGAATGATCCGGCGAAGCCCGATCTCGATCTGCCGCGGTATGGCCAAGATAACGATGAGATTGTGGCGAAGTGCTGGTAGCTAGACGCTTGGGTTTGCACTGATGAATGATCCCCTTACCTGGCTCCAGAAATTCTATGCGCGTTGCTGCGACGGCGACTGGGAGCATTCGTACGGATTCACTATCGTTACGCTTGACAACCCAGGATGGTCCGTAAAGGTCGCGTTGACCGGGACCTATCTCCAAGGCTCCGCGTTCGAGCTGATCAAAATCGAGCGCTCACCCGATGACTGGATTTACTGCAGCGTGCGGGACGATGTCTTTACTGGCTTCGGCGGATCCGAAAATCTCGCGGAAATACTGACGGTCTTCAAAGATTGGGTCGAAGCGCAACCAAAAGCAAATTAACAAATAAGGAAGCCCCTCCCGGAGTCCATCCCAAATTTATTGATTTCGCGAACCGGACGTCCCCAAAAAAATACGACTCAGCGCCGCATCGCCTCTGCGTTCACAACATTGATCGGCCGCCCCGCCGCATACGCCACGATCTGCTCGAAGATGTCGGAGAACTGCAGCTCGTACTCGTCCCGCGTCACGTAGCCGATATGCGGCGTGCAGATCACGTTTTCCATCGTGAGCAACGGGTCGTGCGGATCGGTCAGCGGTTCCTTGTCGAAGACGTCGAGCGCGGCGAGCCCCGGTCGGCCTTTGCGTAGAGCCGAAACCAGGGTGCTGGGCGCGATGAGCCCGGCGCGGCTGGTGTTGACGAGGAGCGCGGTCGGTTTCATCCGGATGAGGTCGTCTTCCGTCACGATGCCGCGTGTGGCATCGACGAGGCGCATATGGAGCGAGATCACGTCGCTCGTTTCGAAGAACGCGCGCTTGCTTTCGGCGACCGCGTGGCCGTCGGCGCGTGCGCGCGCTCGCGACGCTTCGCGCGCCCAGACGAGGATGCGCATGCCGAAGGCGTTGCCGTAGCCGGCCACGACAGCGCCGATGCGGCCGTAGCCGTAGATTCCCAGCGTCTTGCCGCGCAGGCTGTCGCCGACACCCGTCTGCCAGATGCCCTTCTTGAGAGCCGCGACCTGCTGCGGAAGCCGGCGCACCGCCGCGAGCACAAGCGCCCAGGTCAGCTCTGCGGCTGCATAGGATGGCGTGTCGCTGTGCAGGTTGGAGGAGACGATCACGCCGTGGCGCGTGCAGGCGGCGATGTCGATGTGCGGATAGACGCTCCGCTGGCTGATCAGCTTCAGCTTCGGAAGACGGTCGAGGAGGGGAGCGGTTATCTTCGTGCGTTCGCGGATCAGGACAAGAGCTTCGGAGTCCTTCAGGCGCGCCGCGAGGACGTCGACATCCTCGACGTGATCGTTCCAGATCGTGACGTCGTGGTCGTCGAGTTTCTTGAAGCACTTCAGCGTGCGCAGCGTGTCGAAATAATCGTCGAGGACCGAGACCTTCATTGCGCCGTTTCGAGTTCCGGCGAGAAGCGCGCGGCCCGACGGCGTGATCCGCACCACGGCGCGGCCGCCGGAAACGGCGCGGGCGACGAGGCCGCGGGCATTGGCGTCTTCCCACACCGGCAGGCGCGGGCACGACGTCCGCCAGGCCTCCATCGTGTCGTCGTAGCTGCGCTCTTCGCGCGCCAGCCAGGCGAGGAGATCGAGGACGAGGGCGTCGACGGGATCGCTCATGCGGGCTCCATCAGCTCGATGCGGTTGCCGAAGGGATCGTCGACATAGATGCGGTCATAGCCTTCGAGCGGCTCGTCGTCGACGAGGCGGCAGCCGGCTTCGGAGAGGTTGGCTTTGAGCGTCGGCAGATCCTCGACGAGGAAGGCGGGATGCGCCTTGCGCGCGGGATGGAAATCCTTCTCGACGCCCAGATGGACCTTCAGCGCGCCGCGCTCGAACCAGCAACCGCCGCGGGCGGCGAGATGCGGCGGCTTCGGTTGTTCGGGGATGCCGAGGAGATGCGCATAGAAGTGCCGCGCATCGGCCTCGCGGCCCGCAGGCATGGCCAGCTGCACGTGATCGAGAGCGCGGACTTGCATGGCGCGCGTGTTTTATACCGAATGCTTGGTGCGGGAAAGGGAGATTGGTCCCGCGTCTCTCCAGCGCTCGGGCGCGCCGAGTTGGACGAGAGTCACACACCCCAAGGGCCACATGGGCGGCCCACGTGCCGCCCATCCATGACCAACGCTCTCGACATGGCCGCGGCTCGCGCGGTCATGGTATGGCGGCAAAACCTGCGCGTGGCGGGCAAAAGACCCGCCAATTCCAAGGCCGTGTTCATGGGTGGGCGGGATGTAGCCCGCCCATGACGATCAATTGAGAGATAGCGGGCTACAAAGAAGAACGCTCACGCGCTGCGTTGCGCCTTGTCCTTCTCATTCGTCGCGCGGATCTGGTTGCGGATCGCGTCCCACTCCGCGTCGCCGAGGCGCGAGAGGGCGGCGAAATTGCCGGTGCCACCCAGATGGCCGGCGCCGTCGATGGCAATGGTCTGGCCGGTGAGATAGTCACAGCCGTCGGCCATAAGGAACGTCGCGAGATTGGCGAGCTCGTACATCTCGCCGTTGCGGCCCATCGGAATGCGATCGCCGACATCGCCGCGACCCGCCGTAGCGGCCTGCGGGCTGAGGCGGTCCCAGGCACCCTTGGTCGGGAACGGCCCCGGCGCGATCGCGTTGAGGCGGATTCCGTAAGGACCCCATTCCGTCGCCAGCGACTTGGTCATGATGTTGAGGCCGGCCTTGGACATGGCCGACGGCACGGTGAACGGCCCGCCGTTCCAGATCCAGGTCGTCAGGATCGAGATCACGCTCGCTTTCTTCTTCTCCTCGATCCAGCGCTTGCCGCAGGCGAGTGTCACATAGAACGAGCCGCGGAAGACGATGTCGGCGATGGCGTTGAAACCGCGCGGCGAGAGATCCTTGGTGCGGCTGATGAAGTTGCCGGCCGCGTTGTTGACGAGGCCGGTGAGCGCGCCGCCATCGGCCCAGATCTGCTCGATCACATCCTCGACCGCTTCGGCGACGCGGATGTCGAGCGCGATTTCCTTCACCTTCGAGCCGGTCTTGTCGGAGAGCTTCTTGGCCGTTTCCTCCAGCACGCTGGCACGCCTGCCGCATATATAGACGCTGGCGCCGAGCTGCGCGTAGGCCTCGGCCATCACCTCGCCGAGGCCGGTGCCGCCGCCAGTTACGAGGATGCGCTTGCCCTTCAAAATGCCGTCGCGAAACATCAGGTTTTCCATGGCCGTTCTCCCGGTAATTTTTCGGGCCGCAGTAGGGCATAGCGCGGGGGCGCGCGAAAGGGGTTTCCGTTTTGTTCGCTGACGGTTATCGTCGCGGCATGAACGTCCGGACCCAGATTGACGCTGCGTTGCCGCCGCGTTTCGCGCAGTGGTTCGCGTCACGCGGCTGGCAGCCGCGGCCGCACCAGCTGGCGCTCATCGAAAGGGCGACGCAGGGCGAATCCGTCCTGCTGGTGGCGCCGACCGGCGGCGGCAAGACGCTCGCGGGGTTCCTGCCGAGCCTGATCGATCTGGCACCCCTGGGCGCGCGGCGACCGCACGCATTGCACACGCTCTACATTTCACCCCTGAAGGCCCTTGCCGTCGACGTCGCGCGCAATCTGGAGACGCCCGTCGCCGAGATGGGATTGTCGACCCGCATCGAGACACGTACAGGCGACACGCCGACGTCGCGCCGCCAGCGCCAGCGCCATCTTCCGCCGGATGTCCTGCTGACGACGCCAGAGCAGCTCGCATTGCTGCTCTCATCCACGTTTGCGAAGCGGCTTTTCGCAAGCGTGAAGACCGTTGTGCTCGACGAGCTCCACGCGATGCACAATTCCAAACGCGGCGATCTGCTGTCGCTGGGGCTTGCGCGACTCGCAACGCTGGCGCCCGGCCATCGCCGTGTCGGTCTTTCCGCGACGGTCGCCGATCCTGCGCCCCTGCAGCGCTATCTCGTGCCGCAGCCGGAGGGAGGCGAGGCGCTCTCGTCCCTGGTGATGGGGCAGGTCGGCGCGAAGCCGCAGATTTCCATCTCCGCCTCGGAAACCTATGTGCCCTGGGCGGGGCATCTCGCCCGCCACGCAATGATGGACATCCTGGAGGCGATCAAGGCGTCGAAGACAGCGCTCGTCTTCGTCAACACGCGCAGCCAGGCCGAGCGCACCTTCCAGGAGCTCTGGCGCATCAACGAGGACAACCTTCCGATCGCGCTGCATCACGGCTCTCTGGCGCCGGAGCAGCGGCGCAAGGTCGAGGCGGCGATGACGCGCGGGGATCTGCGCGCGGTGGTGTGCACTTCCACTCTCGATCTGGGCATCGACTGGGGGGCGGTCGACCGCGTGATCTGCGTGGGTGCGCCCAAAGGAGCGGCGCGCCTGGTCCAGCGCATCGGCCGCGCCAATCACAGGCTCGACGAACCGTCGGAGGCGCTGCTGGTCCCGGCGAACCGTTTCGAGGTTCTCGAATGCGAGGCGGCGCGCGACGCGGTGCTGGCCGGCGAGCTCGACGGCGAGCGCTTCAAGCGCGGCAGCCTCGACGTGCTGGCGCAGCATGTCCTGGGAATGGCGTGCTCGGCGCCGTTCGATGCCGATGCACTGTTTCGCGAGGCGGATTCCGCATCGCCCTATCACGGGCTTGCGCGTGCGGAATTCGACCGCATCGTCGACTTCGTGGCGACGGGCGGCTATGCGCTCAAGCGCTACGACCGCTATGCGCGGCTGCGCAAGACGCCGGAAGGGCTCTGGCGTGTCTCCCATCCCGATGTCGCGCAGCGCTACAGGCTCAATGTCGGCGTCATCGTCGAAGAGCCGATGATCGATATCCGCATGCAGTCCAAGGGGCGGCCGACTGGCGCTGGCGGGCGCAGGCTGGGCCAGCTCGAGGAGTATTTCATCGAGCAGCTCGCGCCCGGCGACACCTTCGTCTTCTCGGGAGAGGTTCTGCGCTTCGAGGGTATCCGCGACGACGCGGCCTTCGTGACGAAGACCAACGATCCGGAAGCGCAGATCCCCTCCTACAATGGCGGCAAGTTCCCGCTGTCGACCTTTCTCGCGCAGCGCGTGCGCGAGATGGTGTCGAATCCCGACAAATGGGCCGCACTCCCAGATCCTGTCGACGAATGGCTGCGCATCCAGCAATGGCGCTCGGTCATCCCGCTGCCGGGGCAGTTGCTGGTCGAAACCTTTCCGCGCGGCTCGAAGGAGTATCTCGTCTGCTATCCCTTCGAAGGACGCCTCGCGCACCAGACGCTCGGCATGCTGCTGACTCGCCGCCTCGAACGCTTGCGCCTGCGGCCGATGGGTTTCGTCGCCAATGAATATGCGCTCGCAGTCTGGGCGCTTCGCGACATGGGCGGTGTCGACATGGACCGGCTGTTCGACGAGGACATGCTGGGCGACGATCTGGATGCCTGGCTTGCGGAATCGAGCCTCTACAAGCGCACCTTCCGCAATTGTGCGATCATTGCGGGGCTGATCGAACGGCGTTATCCGGGCCGCGAGAAGACGGGACGTCAGGTCACGTTTTCCTCCGATCTCATCTACGACGTCCTGCGTGCGCACGAGCCCGATCACATACTCCTGCGCGCAACTTACGAGGATGCGGCGACGGGACTTCTGGACGTCATCCGGCTTTCGGAGATGCTGGCGCGCGTGAAGGGACGAATCGTGGTCAAAAGGCTCGACCGCGTTTCGCCGCTCGCGGTGCCGGCGCTGCTCGAGATCAGCAAGGAGATGGTCGCCGGCGAGGCGCGGGAAGATATCCTGCATGAGACGGAAGAAGCGCTGGTCAGGGACGCGATGAGCCTTGGGTGAGACGGAAGTCGAGGTGAATGGCGAGCGCGTCGTGCTCGATCCGTCCGGCGCCGCCTGGTGCCCGGATGCGAAGACGCTCGTCTTCGCGGACCTTCATTTCGAGAAGGGCTCGTTCTACGCGCAAAGCCGGCAGTTCCTGCCGCCCTATGACACGCGCGAGACCATCGCGCGCATGGCGGCAGTGAGCGAGCGCTACCGGCCCCTGCGGGTGATCGCGCTTGGCGATTCTTTTCACGATCGCGATGCCGGCAACCGCTTCGACGATTCCGACCGCAAGGCGCTCGCGCGTCTGGGCCGCGGCATCGACTGGATCTGGATCACCGGCAATCACGATCCTTTGCCGCCGGCGTGGCTCGGCGGCACCATGGCCGACGAAGTCGCGATCGGCGGATTGCTGTTCCGGCACGAACCGTCTCCCGCCGGGCGGCGCGGCGAAGTGGCGGGCCATCTCCATCCCTGCGCGACGGTTTCGCGACAGGGACATGCGCTGCGCCGGCGCTGCTTCGTCTCGGATGGAAAGCGCATCATCCTGCCGTCCTTCGGCGCCTATACGGGCGGCCTGGACGTCGGTGACGAGGCATTTTCCTCGCTCTTCCCCGACGCTTTTCTCGCCTACATGCTGGGTGCGCGCCGGGTGTACAGGGTCGCAACCAGCAAGGCCGGACGCGCATTCTTCCGCCAGGCTGTCGACGCGTCCGTCAGCGACACCCGCAAGTAGCTTGCCCGCCGTTATCATTGTGCGCCAATATCGCTGCAGGGCGGTGGGGGCTGTCTTGGATCGGACGTTTTGATGCCCGCAATGCCTCGTCGCACGCTCGTCATACCGGCCCGCGACGGCGCAGAGCTGCCGACCTCGTATCTCGGGAGGGCGCTGAAGGTCAGGGGCGTCCTCGATACGGACGGCGAAGTCCATGTGCACGGCTACGTCGAGGGTCGGATCAATGCCGACCGCCTCATCGTCTGGGACGGCGGTCACGTCGACGGCGACGTCGTCGCCAGAGATGTGCGCATCGGCGGCCGGATGAACGGGCGCGTCTTCGCATTCAATGTCACGCTTGACAGCTCGGCAGACGTTTCGGGGCGGATTTTCCATCACACGGTGACCGTCGCAAGGGGGGCAAAGATCGATGGGCGCATGCCGTGGCGTCCGCTGAATTATTTCGAAACCTTCGACCAACCACCGGAGACCCAGCCATGACCGTATTCAACAAAACGCCTGAGACGTCCGCCGTGCCGCCGCGCACGGACATGCCGATACCGCCCGTACGGGCCGCATCTCCTCCTCCTCCGCAATCGTCCCATGGTGGCGGCACGCCCTCGGTGTCCGTCATCAGCAAGGCGCTCAAGATCACGGGCCAGCTCGAAAGCACGGAAGACATCCAGATCGAAGGCGAGATCGACGGCGACGTTCGGGGCGTGTCCGTGAAGGTTGGAACTGCCGCGAAGATCAAGGGAACGGTTTATGGGACGGAGGTCGAGCTGTCGGGATCCATCGACGGCAAGATCGAGGCGAAGAAAGTCGTGCTCACGAGCACCGCGCGCATGTCGGGCGACGTGATCCATCAGGACATCACGATCCTGTCGGGCGCCTTCATCGACGGGCATTGCCGTCCGGATTACGGCAAGGCGCAGGCGGCGAAGAGTGCGCCGGCCCTCAAGCCAGTCGGAACGTTCGAATCCGTTTCCGCCGACAAGCATAGCGGAGCGGTTGTGAGACCGTAATCAGAGCCACCTCCCCCTCGTCGGGAAGAGGGCGCGCGTAGCGCGTCGGGTGAGGAAAGCCTATGCGAATAGGCCTCCTGCCGCCCGAACGCTTCGCGTTTCGATCTCCACCTCGCGGGCCTATCAATGCGGCGGTGGTTACTGCGTCCCTACGCCGTCCTTCGGAACACCAGCCACGACAGCCAGCCCAGAAACACCGCCATCAGTACGGTGGAAACTCCGTAGAAGAGCGGCCAGGTGTGGGCGAAGTTGTAGAGGCGACGCTCGAAGCCGGTCTGGTCGACGAAGAGCGGCGTCGATTGCGCGCTAATCACCGTGCCGTTCTTGAAGAGATAGACTTCCGCGTTGTACTGGCCGCGCTGCACTGTCGCGGGCACCGGCACGCGGACGCGGAAGAGCGTGTCGCTCAAAAACTCCACGCCGGTCGGCATCTCGGCGTAAAGGCCGTCGGATTGCTTGTGGCGGATCAGCGCCAGCCGGAACGGCTCGACGGCGTGATGGCTGTGCACGATCGTCGGCTCGAGATTGGCGAGTCCGAGGCCAAAATTGCGCAGGACGAAAGGCGATGCGATCTGGCTCACCGGTCGCGTGCTGGCGACGAAGTAGTAGGACGGCATGCCGTCGAAGATCGCCTGGTCGTGGTTGATCCAGAGGCCGGCGATATCGTCCTTCTTGCGCACAGTGATGGTCGTGTCGGGACCGCGGATGACGACGACGATATCGCGCGGGCCCTGGTCGGCCGGCCGCTCGATGTCGCCGAACACCACGATGTCGCTGCCGGTATAGTTCGAGGTGATCTCGATCACGTCCTGCGACAGCCCGGAGACGAGATCCTCGGCGCGCGCCGGCGCGAGCAGCACGAGGAGCATCAGGATTGTGCTGCTCCAAACTCTCATGGCAATCCGAGCGCGATGGAGTAGAGATCACCGGGCTGCACGATGAGCCCGAAAAGGAGCCGCGCGGCGACGGCGAGCACTAGCAGCGCGAGCAACAACCGCAACTGCTCGCCGCGCAGCAGCGAGGCGACGCGCACGCCATATTGCGCGCCGATGACGCCGCCGGCGATGAGGATCAGCGCAAGGACCGCGTCGACCGTGTAATTGCTCGTCGCCTGGAGAATGGTCGTGGTCGCCGTCACGAAGATGATCTGGACGAGCGACGTGCCGACCACGACATTGGTCGGCATGCGCAGGAGATAGATCATCGCGGGCACGAGGATGAAGCCGCCGCCCACTCCCATGATGGCCGACAGCACGCCGACGGCGAAGCCGAGCAGCAGGGGCGGGATGACGCTGATGTAGAGTCGCGACTTCGCGGAAACGCAACTTGAAAGGGAGCCCGTGGATCCAGTTGTGCTGGCCCGGCTTCCGGCGCGGCGGCGGAACCCCCGCATGTGCGGCCCTGAGCGCCCGCACGCTTTCGTTCAGCATCATGCCGCCGACCGTGCCGAGCAGGATGACATAGCCCGCGGATACGACTAGATCGATCTGTCCGAGCCGGCGCAGGACCGAGAACAGCCACACGCCTGCAAAGGAGCCCAGGATGCCTCCTGCGAGCATTACCGCGGCCATCTTCAGATCAACGGCGCGCTTTCGCCATTGCGCCAGAGCGCCCGACATGGACGACGCGGTCAGATGGCTCGATGTCGTCGCCACTGCGATGGAGGGGGGAATGCCGTAAAAGACGAGGAGCGGCGTCAGCAGGAAGCCGCCGCCGACGCCGAACATGCCCGACAGGAACCCGACGGCCGCGCCCATGCCGAGCAGGACCAGCCAATGAACCGACATCTCGGCGATGGGCAGATAGATTTCCATCGTTCGCGCGGGTTTGAGAGAAGCCGTCGGGAGCGACGGTCCCTACCAGCGACCATGCGCCAGATTTTCGATTTTGTCAGGCGTGGCAAATTAAAGTGCGATCAGCCGCCGGCGAGGTCGCCAAGCTCGGGCGGCAAGTTCGCGTTGCGGTCGAGCGGTGCGGGATGGAACGTGTCGGCAGAGTGCTGTGCGGCTGCGCGATCGTCGGCGCTCAACTGCGTGGTCAGCGTGTCGATTCGCGACTTGGATTCGCCGTCGCCCTGCGCGGCAGCGATGGCATACCACTTGTAAGCATCGAGCAGGCTCTGCGGCACACCCAGACCACGCTCATAGAGCACAGCGAGGTTGAACTGGGAATCCGCGAGGCCCAGCGCGGCCGCCTTGGAGAACCAGCGTGCGGCTTCGGCGTAATCCTTCGCGGTACCAGCGCCCTGTGCGTAAGCGACGGCGAGATTGTGCATCGCTTTTCGGTTTCCTGCTTGTGCGGCGGCAAGATACCATTTGATTGCCATAGCGGCGTCGGCGGGAACGCCGCGACCGCGTTCATAAAGCGTCGCCAGGCGATATTGCGCGACGGGTTCGCCCTGCTGCGCGGCGCGGTCGAGCCATTTCGCAGCCTCGGCTTCGTTCACAGGCACTCCGGTTCCGTCGACATATTTGAGACCTACGATCGTCTCGGCTTTCGCGTTGCCGCCATTGGCGAGCGCGGAGAGGCGATCCAGCGCTGGGACGGCTGCGACCTGGCGCAACGGCGCCGTTGCCGGCGGCATTGCTTCGGCCGCCGGCCTTGGCGTCGAATGCGACGCGGAGACGGGGAGGATGCGATGGATAGGCGCAGTGCGAACGGATTGCGTCTTGAGTGCGGGAAGTTCGGGTGAGGACGGCGCCGTGGCCGTGCCCTTCATGCCTGGCGGTTCCGAGATCGCATTGACCACGCTCTGATCGACGCCGGTCGTGGCTGGCTTTGCGTCCATAGCCGACTTGTTGCTGAATAAGGAGGAGAGGCCCCTCGAATGGGTCGCCGGTCCGGATACGCGCTCGTTCAGGAGCACGCCCAAGACGATGGCAAGGACGATGAGCAGCGCGAGAACGCCGATGAGGCCGTAGCGCGAGGGCGGCCGGTCGGGGTCGGCCTGGCGCATTTGTGTGCTGGCCCAGGCGAAGCCGCCGAAGCCGCGCGCGGCGCGATCGGCGCGGGCCTGCGCGGCGGCGGCCTGCGCCGAGCGGCGCGCGGCGGCAAGGAAGGATTCGGGAGGCTGTGGCTGTTGCGCCGAAAAGATGTCGGAGACGGGCGGCGGGTTCGCGGCGAAAGGGTCGCTGAACGCGGTCGCGGTGTCGTAGGCCGGTGGAGGGTGCGGCGGCAGGAACGCGTCGGCTGCGCCGGGCATCGGCGGCATGGCCTGCGGCTGCGGAACATTGTCAGGAAAAGGCGGTGCGTCGAAGGTCTGCTGCGGCGGCGGATAGGATGGCTGCGGCGGCCCTGGCGTGAAAGCGGGTTTCGGCGGCGGTGCGAAAGCGGCGCCGCCACCTGTCACCGGATGGGGCGTGGTCTCGACGGCGGCGAGCCTGCTCGTTGCGCTGGTGACGGCGTCGCGCAATTCGGCGACGGCGTCGCGATGGCGCTTCTCGGCCGCCTCGATGCGGTGCTGAAGGGTCTTGAGGTTTTCTTCGACGACGTTGCTCGCCGCGGCGCCTCGCTCGGAATGGTCCATGCGTTCGGCGATGTCGGAGAGCGTGCGTTCGATGCCGCCCAGACGGCGGTCGATCGCGGGATCGGCGTTGCGCGCTTCGAGCTTGGCGACGCTTTCCTCTAGCAGCGTGATTGCGGCGTTGGCGGCGAGCGCTCGTTCCACGGTCGCGGCGTTGGCCTGCGCGAGCCTCTCGACGGCGCGAACGCGATCGTCGAACTGCGCGATGCGTCCTTCGAGCGCGCGCGACAACGCTTCGCCGTCCTGACGCGTCTCGCCGATCTTGCCGGCGACGGATTCGAGATTGTCGGCGAGCGCGGAGATCTGCGTCGCGGACTGGTTTGCGGTCTGGCCGATCTGGTCGGCGAGGCGCGAGAGACCCTGATGCAGACCCTTCACCGCATCCCGCAGACCTTCACTGGCGGCGCTGCGCTCGACGCGCTCGATGCGTTCGATGAGGCCGCCGACGCTAGACCCGAGCTGGTCGAAAGCCTGCGCCTGCTCGCGGGTTGCGATGTTGATCTCGGCGGCCGCCTTGCTCATCGCCCGGTTGTTTTCGGACTGGCTGCGCTCGGTCGAAGTCCAGGCGGCGCGCGACGGCGCGCATCTGGTCCTCGATGCGCTTGTAGGCGGCGTTCGAGTCTGCTTCGCTGCGCGAAACACGCGCGAGCATCTCTTCGGTATCGCGGGATTCGCGTCGGGGCGGCGGGGGCGGTTCGTCGTGATACCCGCCGGGCCAGCTGTCGCGTCCGCCGGTGTCGCGGATGACGCTGTCGCGAGACCCGAAGTCACGCCCCGTATCGAAATCGTCGCCGGTATCGGAGAAGCTGCGAAGGATGCGCCGGGTCAGCCATTCGCCGACCGACAGCCCTTCCCGACGCGCTGCGGCACGGGCCGCCTCGCGGGCCTCGGGCGGGATGCCCGCGACGTTCCAAGGAAGATCAGGCCGCATCACGAATCACTGCACACCGCACCCACTATGGAAGGTATCGGCGGCCACATCTTGTGTAAAGAAAGCTTAACCTGCCGACAACCAGCGGCTAACCTTCTTGCCGAACCCTACACAACATACTTGGAGGCACAGCGTTAACAGTGCGTTAGCGCGAGCGTACTCCGGCGCGCGCCAGCTCTTGCCCAAGGCGGCCCGTGAGCCACATCCCCGCCATGCGATAGTCCGAGACCAGCGACCACAACGGATGGGAAAAAGTCGCGGGGCTATTCTTCTCGACAAAGATATGTCCGATCCAGGCTGGGCCGTAGCTTCCGATCAGGGCGCCGAACGCAAACCAGATTTGGCCCGTCACGGCGAGCGCTGCAATACAGCTTGTGGCGATGGCGGTACCGAAGAGGTGAATAGCGCGCGTCTGCGGCCTGGCGTGCTCACGCAGATAGTGCGGCCAGAAGGCGCGATAGCTGAGGAGCTGGGGTCTTGGCGTGTCGGCTGCTGCGTCAGGCAATAAAGCCTCCGAGTGACGAGAGACTCGTACGTCCTTATACGGCGATTCGCATTTGTACCTATCGCGCGGTTCTATTGGCCGGGTCCGCTTCCCTGCAGCGTGCCCCGCAAAGCGGCCCGCGCCGTGTTGGAGGCCTTCGCGGCCTTTGCGCTCGGGAACGGCGTGACCTGTGACGGCGCTGCGTTGTCCTGATGCGGCCCGAGGCCCAGGTCAGACGCAAAGAGCTGCGTGACATAGACCGTGTCGCCGCTCAGCGCCGCGCCGACTCCAGTGCGGCTGTAGTCGGCGAAGGAGAGATTCTCCTTGTGGCTCGGGCTCGCGAGCCATGTCGCGACGAATCGCTGCGCGAAGCCTTCGACGTCGACGCCGCGCGCGGCCGTATAGTGCTGGGCGGCGATGTTCTCGCCGAGCAGGCCCTGGAATTTCGCGTCCTCGGCCATGAGGCGCGTCGCAGAAATGTGCCGGTCGTCGCCGTCGGCGAAGGAGTTCTTCGCGGCCATGTCGGCGCTTCTCTGCCGCGCGAGCGCGACGAGTTCGGAGTCGAGCGCGAGATCCTTGGAACTGGGATCGATCGCATGACGCTGCGCACTGATGAGCTCGTAGATGCGCGCTTCCAGCGCTGGCATCTGCGTCGCCGGGTCGACCGGCCTTTCATCCTCGCCGATGAGCGTGCCCATGCGCGGCATCTGCATGCCCGCACAGCCGCCGAGAGCGAGCAGCGCCAGCGCCAACGCGCCCGCTCGCACCATCCTTCCGGAGGCGGTCACGGTCAGGCGACGATTTCGAACAGGCCGGCCGCGCCCATGCCGGTGCCGATGCACATCGTGACCACGCCGAGCTTCGCCTTGCGGCGGCGGCCTTCGAGAAGAAGGTGCCCCGTCATGCGCGCACCCGACATGCCGTAGGGATGGCCGATCGAGATCGAACCGCCGTCGACGTTGAGCTTGTCGTGCGGAATGCCGAGACGATCGGCGCAATAGAGCACCTGGCAGGCAAAGGCCTCGTTCAGCTCCCACAGATCGATGTCCGAGACTTTCAGGCCGTGGCGTTCTAGGAGGCGCGGCACGGCGAAGACGGGTCCGATGCCCATCTCGTCGGGCTCGCAGCCCGAGGTGGCGAAGCCGCGGAAGATGCCGAGCGGCTTCAGGCCCTTCTTCGCCGCCAGCGCGGAATCCATGATCACGCAGGCCGATGAACCGTCGGCGAATTGCGAGGCGTTGCCCGCGGTGATGTATTTGCCGACCTTGATCTCCTGGCCGCCCTGGAAGACGGGCTTGAGCGAGGCGAGGCCTTCGAGCGTCGTGTCGGGCCGATTGCACTCGTCGCGGTCGACGATGGCGTCCACGATCGATTCCTGGCCGGTCGCCTTGTCGAGCTTCTTCATCTTGGTCTTGAGCGGGACGAGCTCGTCGTTGAACTTGCCGGCCTGCTGGGCAGCGGCAGTGCGGCGCTGGCTCTCCAGCGCATATTCGTCCTGGCGCTCGCGGCTCACCTTGTAGCGCTCGGCGACGACTTCCGCTGTCTCGATCATCGACATCCACAGCGCCGGCTTGACCTCGAGCAGATGCTCTTCGGTGATGTTCTTCATGTTCATGCCGCCCATCTGCACCAGCGAGATGGACTCGACGCCCGAGCCGATCGCGCAAGGCGTCTGTTCGTTGATCACCTGGTGCGCCGCCATCGCGATCGCCTGCAGGCCGGAGGAGCAGAAGCGGTTGATGGTGGTGCCGCCGGTGGTCACCGGGCAGCCGGCCCAGATCGCGGCGAGCCGGCCGATGTCGAAGCCAGTCGCGCCTTCCGGATTGGCGCAGCCCATATAGACGTCTTCGATCTCCGCGGGCTCGACGCCGGCCTTCGCGATCGCGTGCTTGATCGCATGACCGGCCATGACGGCGCCGTGCGTGTTGTTGAATCCGCCGCGAAGGGACTTCGCAAGACCAGTGCGCGCGGTCGATACGATGACGGCTTCTCTCATAGCTTTTCTCCGGGCCGGGTGGCGGCCGGGAACCTAGCCCGAGAGCTTGCCGGAAGGGAAGGCCGGCGACTATTCCGGCACGGTTCCCGACTTTTGCCGGTCCGGGTCTCGCTTCCAATAGACGTAGGACATCGCGACCGACACTCCGATCAACGCTAACAGCGAAGGCAGTAATACCTTCATCGCAAGCGCGCTCCCGCCGATGACGAGGATCGCGAGCGTAATCGCGCCGGTGGCGATAAACAGCCTGCCTCCCAACCGGTGGGTCTTCTCCCAGGAGAGATCGCTCGACAACGTCCATGGCGTCCGGATGCCGGCGAAGAAGTTGGAACGCGTCTTGCCGAAATAGTTTCCCATGACGATGAACAAGACAGACAGCGCCGCGGTTATCGCCGCGCGGCCGTCGATCGGGCGGAACAGGGCGTTGGTGACGATCACCGCCTGCGCGAGCGCAGTCAGGAGCATCGCGCCGATCCAGCCTGCGACATAAAACTTCGCGCTGGCGGCAAGGTTGAAGCGCCGCGGCTCGATATGCGGCACCACGGCCATCAGCAGCGTCACCGCCGCGGCGACCGCGGGAATGACGAAGAACCCGAAACCGCCGCGGGCATAGCCGTTCGGCTTTCCGTCGATGCCCCAGTGCACGGCGACGAGGGTGCCGGGCGGAAGCAGGTGCCACGCCAACAAGCCCGCTGCGGCCATGACGGCGACGAGGGCGAGGCTAACGAGAAGCGGAACGCGAGTATTCACGATCTTAACTCCTTGCGTGTACCGGCGATGTCCATCAACGCGGCCATCGCCTCTTCGAGAACGCTCATGTTGAGCCGGTAGATGATCGAGGTTCCGTTGCGCTCGGAGCTGACGAGGTCGGCGGATTTCAGCACCGCGAAATGGCCCGACAAGGTCGGCTTGGCGAGATCGAATTTGTCGGCAATCTCTCCAGCACTCATCGGGCGCTTGCGCAACAGCCGCAGGATCTTGCGGCGCACCGGATGGGCCAGTGCATCGAACACGTCACTCATGATTTGTTAATTAGTGAAATACCGAAATAAAGGCAAGAGGCAACTGTGGCGTCGCCTTGCGGCTGTTCCGATCACACTGTTTGCGGAGATGCGCGGGCGCGCAGCGCGCGCCGCGCCAGCCAGCTTAGGCAGGCATAGGTCGCCAGCGCGCCGGCCACCTGGAACACGGTCGGCACCGATGCGGCGTAGAGCGCCCACATCTTCGGCTCGAAGTTGAAAGCGGCGACGGCGTTGGCGACGCCGAGCAGGAGCAGCAGCGCGCCCCATAGCCTGGAGACGAGCGCGATATGTTCCGCGCTCACGTTCTCGGAGAATTCGGGCGGCAGGTACGGCCTGAGCCATTCGGTCGTCAGCATGACTGCGGCGACCGCGAAGAACACGAGCGTCGGCTTGAGCATCACGAAATGCGGATCGCGGGTGACGAGCGTCGTGGTGCCGAAGACGACGACGAGGCCGAGGCTCAGCCATTGCAGCGGCGTAATCGGACGGCCGCGGACCTTCAGGTAGCCAACACGGCAGATTCCGGCGGCGATGCCGGCCGCCGTCGCGATGAAGATGTTACCCGTCGCCCAGAAGACGCCGACGAAGAAGATCGTCGAAAGCAGATCAAGCAGGATCGGCTTGAACGCCCTGGCGAAGAACATGAACCCCAGCCTAGCTTTTTGTTGCGCCGATGCGCCGGCGGATATGATCTGGATAACGCCAGGTAAATGTCAGCGCTCCCGCCAAGGCAAGAAGGCCTGCGGCCACAGCGCCTGTCAATGGCATCGCTGGATTGAAGGTTACTGCCGCGTCAGCGGCGGTCATCACCGCGAATGCAAAGGCCCAGACAACCGCCATAATGTAGTTGGCGCGGATGAACACCGGCTCCGACCAGAACTCGGCTGCAACCTCCTCGCGTGCATATTGCAACGTGAAGGGTTGGCGTGCGACGAGGGAACCGAGCGCGATCGTCAGCAGGCTCGCGTCGACGATCAGCCTGACAGCGGCCTGCGGCAGCCCGGGCTCGATGAAGCCCTTGTAGAGCGCGAGGACGCCGAAGATGGCCACGCTGGCCGCGTCCAAGAGCTTCAACACGCGCGTTTGCAGGAAGGAGCGGATGCCGATGGTGAAGGCAACCGCCAGCGCGGCCCAGAGCGCCAGGTCGACCGACAGGCGCATCAGGATTGCGAACAGGATGAACGGCACGAAGCCGAGCACGAGACTCATCGCGTTCCTCCATTGGAAATCATGTCCGCTCCCACGCTGAAGGCGAAGGCGGCCGCTCTTGCAAGCAGCCGCCCCATCGATGCTTACTGCGCGGGCGCCGTCGCTGTGGCCGTCGGCGTCGCGGCCTTATGCTGTGCGTAGATCATCCAGAGATGGGCGGCCTTGTTCGTCGCCGCCCCGCCGTTCACGGACTGGAACGTCGTCGCGGCTTCGGAATATTTGCCTTCGCCGGCCAGTGCCATGCCGAGCACCATCGAAGGCTCGGACGGATCTTTTACGCCACCCTTGGCCATTGCGCGTCGCGCCGCGGTTTCGGCTTCCGCGTAGCGGCCGTAGCCGTAGAGCGCCTCCGCGAGCTTCACGTTGTACTCGCCGCCCTGCTTGTCGCCTTCGGCGATCTGCGCGCCGATCGATTTCTCGTCGATGGCCGCTTTGCTGCGCGCCTGCGCGAGCAGTGCGCCGGCCTTGCCGCTTTCGCTGACGACGCCCTTCTGGATGCCCTGCTCAAGAGCGGCGCGGGCCTCGCCCGGAAAGCCCATCTGCAGGGCGACGTTGCCGACGAGGATGTAGTCGTCTGACCTTCCGGTCGCGCCGGTCACGATGCGAAGGCGGTTCAGATAGAGCGCATCGATGTCGCGCAGGCCCTTGGTGCCGAGCGCGAGGTCGAGGATCTGGCCCCAGTCGGACGGATCGCCGTAGTCGGCTGCGAGTTCTTCGAGCGTCGCCTCGGCGCCGGCTTCGTCCTTCGAATTGGCTTCGCTGTTCATTACGATCTGCAGCGCCCCGCGATCGGGCAGCTGGCCGGCGGCCTTCGCCGTGTCGATCGATTTCTGCGCCATCTCTTTGGCGTGCACATAGTCGTTCGTGTAGTAGTAGCTCTCTGACAACGCGGCCGCGTCCTTGTCGTCGAGGGGACCGAGCGCCTGGAGCTCGGTGCCGTATTGCACAGCCTTCGCGTAATGCTTGGCGTTAGTCGCCAGGATGATTGCGTTGTGCAGAGTCGATGCCTTCTGGGCAGCCGGCAGGCTCGGCGAATTTGCCATCGCCTCGAACGCGGTCGTGGCCGTGTCGTAGTCCTTCAGGCCGACTGCGATATTGGCGCGGAACTCGTTGATCACGTAGTCGTCGTCGGCGGTGTGGTTGGGCACGGCGGCGGCTTCATTGACCTTGTCCATCGCGCCCTTCAAGTCGCCGGCCTTCATCAGGGTCTGGGCATCTCCCAATGGCTTGCCGACGGCGGCGCTGACCTTGGGTCCGGACGGCGCGTCGGCGGCAGCGGCATGCAGCGCGACGAGGCTTGCCGCTCCAAACAGGCCCGCGGCCAGCGCGGCCCGGATGGACTTCATCTTCATGGTGTTCCTCTTTTGCTGTGGCGACGTGGACTATGGCGCGTGGGCGACGGCGAAACGTGCTTCCCGCTTCGCGCATCTTGAATTCATTTGCAACTTTAGTGTGGCGCGCGCGCGTTTCCAATGCGCTATTCACGCCGCGCGTTGCCCATATTGCGGTGCAGCGCGAAAGTGCGTAATCAAGTGCCCCACCCCGCCAAAGCTCTGCAATCAATGAGCGAACAACCCGCAATGCTTCCTGCCGGCGCCGAGCTCGTCTCGCTCGCGGGCTTCAATCTCTATATTGGGCCGATCTATCGATTGGGCTGGGATGCGGACGGAATGGGCGGCCACTTCGCCTTCATCGCCGAACAGAAACACATGAACTCGGCCGGTTCCGTGCATGGCGGCATGCTGATGAGCTTCGCCGATATCGCCATGAGCCAGACCGTGCGCGGCGGCAACGCGGCAGACGCGCCGCCGCCCAAACCGGGCGGCACGATTTCGCTGACGGCGGATTTCGTGGGACCCGCGCGGCAGGGCGAGCTGGTCGAGGCGCACACGCGCGTCACACGCCGCACGCGCACGATCGGATTTCTGTCCGCGGATATCATGGTCGCAGACAGGCCGGTTCTCGTCGCGACCGGGCTGTGGAAGATCGGTTGATGAGCACGCCGCAAGGCTATAGCGAGACGAAGCTCGTCGACCCGTTCGAGATCCATGTGGGGCCTGTGTTCGAAATGGGCGAGCCCACGGGTCTGAAGCGTCTCGCCTTCCGCGCCGACCAGCGCCACATCAACCGGCGCGGCGTCGTTCACGGCGGCATGCTGATGACCTTCGCCGACGCGGCGCTCGGCCAGGTCGCGTGGGACGTGACGGACCGCGCGCCGTCGGTGACGCTGAACATGCAGACGCACTTCCTGCGCGGCGTCACCGAAGGCGAGCTGGTCGAGGTCGTACCCGTCGTCACCCGCAAGACCCGCGCGCTCATCTTCATCCGGGGCGATTTCATGGTCGGCGACGAGATCGTCATGACCGTCTCGAGCGTTTGGAAGCTGCTGGGGCAGGGGTAGAAATCGGCCGGCGACGGTGCGGCGGAGATAATTTTAACGCGGTGGACGCAGTCGCAGCGCGGAGG
Organism: uncultured Alphaproteobacteria bacterium; assembly: GCA_963802815.1. Classification (GTDB taxonomy): domain Bacteria; phylum Pseudomonadota; class Alphaproteobacteria; order Micropepsales; family Micropepsaceae; genus Rhizomicrobium. The sequence continues at coordinate 76,250 of CAWDKN010000049.1, read as the reverse complement.
ACGCGGGCCAGATGCTTCCCGCAGACCTCTGCTCGCTGGTCATATTTGGTCGGCGCGCACAGCGCGCCAGCCAGACTTTGCCGCCGTGCACACAAACCGGCGGCCAAACTCGCAGCCCACTGCATCCTCCGCGCTGCCACTGCGTCCACCGCGTTAAAATTGCCTGCCAAAGGCCACGATGCCGGCAGCCTTATGGCTCCTAGTAACGCCCTGTTTACCATGACGTGACAGGGTTCCCGATCGAAGGGACGGAGTCCGCCGCCATGCCAGAGCGACGCCCGGCCGAACTCGTGCTCGGCTCGGTGCAGTTAGGTCTTGCCTATGGCGCCGCCAACAAAACGGGCAAGCCCGGGCGCATGACCGCGCTGCGCCTCGTCGCCCGCGCGGCCGATGCCGGCATCACCCAATTCGACACCGCCCGCGCCTATGGCGACAGCGAAGATCGCATCGGCGAAGCGCTCGAGGGCCGCAGGCATCATCGCACCATCACGAAATTGAGTCCCCTGTCCGAGCTCGCGCCGGACGCGGCGCGCAGCGACGTGCGCGCGGCCGTCGCGGCAAGCGTCGAAGAATCGCTGGCCGCCCTGCGGCAGGAGCGTCTTGACCTTCTTCTTCTCCATCGCGCCCAGCACATGTCATCGCATCAGGGCGCAGTGTGGGAGCGCCTGATCGAATACATCGAGGACGGAACCGTACGCGCGCTCGGCGTGTCGGTGCAGAACCCCGCGGAGGCGCTCGAAGCGCTGTCCAGCAGCGACATGCGCCATCTCCAGCTTCCGTTCAATCTTCTCGACTGGCGCTGGCGCGAGGCCGGCGTGATCGACCGCATCGCGCAGCGCGCCGATGTCACGATCCACGCCCGCAGCGCTTTCCTCCAGGGCGTGCTGGCCGCGAACGACGCGTCCGTGTGGCCGAAGATCGCCGGCGTCGACGCGTCAGGGCTCGTGACCTTCATCGCCGAACTCGCCGAGGATCTCGGGCGCGCCAATGTGGCCGATCTCTGCCTTGCCTATGTGCGCGGTCAGAGATGGGTCGACGGCGTCGTCGTCGGCCTGGAAACCGAAGACCAGCTCGAGGCAAACCTCGAGCTCTTCGTGCGCAGACCGTTGACCGCCGGACAATGCGCGCTCGTCGAGGCCCGCATGCCGAAACTTCCAGCAGCCTTGCTCGATCCCGCCCAGTGGCCCGCGTGATGGCGACCGCCGATCTTTTCCGGCTCGACGGCCGCACGGCCTTCGTCTCCGCCGCGATGGGACATCTCGGCGGCGTCATGACGCGCGCGCTCGCCCAAGCCGGCGCCCATGTCATCGTCAACGGACGCAACGAAGCCAGGCTGGCCGCGTTCGCTTCTGGATTGAAAGACGAGGGCTTCTCCATATCATGCGCGGCGTTCGACGTCGGCGACATTGCGCATCTTCGCGACGCCTTTGCAAAGATGACGCGGCTCGACGTCCTCGTGAACAATGCGATCAGCATGACGCCGCGTCCGCTGGCGGCGCTCGAGCCGGGCGATTTCGAAGAGACCTATCGTTCGAGCGTCATCGCCTCGTTCGAAGCCGTGCGGGCGGCGCGTCCGGCACTGAAGGCCGCGGCAGCCGCGAGCGGCTCCGCCAGCGTGATCAACATCGCTTCGATGTATGCGTCGGTATCGCCCGATGCACGCCTCTACACCGATCCAAGGCAGGCGAGCCCGTTTCACTACGGACCCGCGAAAGCCGCCCTGGTGCAGCTCACGCGCCATCTCGCAGCCGAGCTGGGCCCCGACCGCATCCGCGTCAACGCGCTCCTTCCCGGGCCCTTCCCGCGACCCGAAGCCTGCGCCGCCGATCCTGCCTTCGCCACGCGCCTGTCGGCGCGCACGATGCTGGGACGGACAGGGGCGGCCTCCGAGATCGCGGGCCCGGTGCTCTTCCTCGCATCCGACGCGTCCAGCTACGTGACCGGCGCCAGCCTGGCCGCCGATGGCGGTTGGACGGCGTGGTGATAAGAAGAGGGGGCGAAATTTGACGGTGAACATGACGTTCTTGTCTTCCTTCCGCGTCGGGCGCGAGACGGTCTATCCCGACTCGCTGCGCGAGCGGCTGCACAAATTTCCGCTGCTCGCCGATGTCGGCGACGCGGCGCTTCGTCATCTCCTTGCCGAGGCGAACTGGTTCGGGCTTCCGGGCGGCACGTTGCTGCAGCGCGACGGCGAGAACGACCAGGCGCTGTTCCTGGTGGTTACCGGAGGGCTCGGCGTCTTCGTGGAAGACGAGCGCGGACACCGCCGTTTCGTCGCCCACATTCCGGCCGGCGAAACGGTCGGCGAGATGTCGCTCATCTCGGGCGAGGAACACTCTGCGCAGCTCGTCGCGATGCGCGATACCGAGCTTCTGCGCATCGGACCAAAGAGCTTCGATTCGCTCATCACTCGCCATCCGCGCGTGATGCTGAACCTGATGCGGATCCTGGTGCGCCGCCTGCAGGAAACGACACGGTCCTCGAGCGACAAGTCGCGGCCGAAGACCTTCGCCGTCGTGCCGCTGCAGGAGGGCCTCGATCAGTCGCCGATCGCGCACCGGCTTGCGACCGCTCTGGTCGAGATGGGATCGCGCGCGGCGGTGCTCAATTCCTCGGCGTCGGAACAGTCGGCGGAATGGTTCAACGCTTTCGAGGCCGCGCACGACATCGTCTTCTATCGGGGCGACGCGCCGGACAGCTCCTGGACGCACCTTTGCCTGCGGCAGGCCGACCGCGTGCTGCTTCTGGCGCGCTCCGACCAGCCGCTGCCGCTGCGGCCGCTTGAGCTGCCGGCGTTCAAGGAACGCACCGGCGGCTTGCCCGAGTTGCTCCTGTTGCATCCGAGCGGGCAGAAGGCGGGCCTGCCGGAGCATTTCGCGCTCAGGACGGGCCTCTTCGAATCCCATCACCACGTCCGCCAGGCCAATCCCGCCGATATCCGGCGGCTGGCGCGATTCATCTCCGGACGCGCGGTCGGCCTCGTGCTTGCGGGCGGCGGCGCGCGCGGCTTCGCCCATATCGGCGTCCTGAAGGCGCTGCAGGAAGCCAACGTGCCGTTCGATCATCTCGGCGGCACCAGCATGGGTGCGATCATCGCCGCCGGCATCGCCAACGAATGGAGCATCGAGGAGCTCGCCGAGCGCATGCGCACGGCTTTCGTCGATTCCAATCCGCTTTCGGACTACACCTTCCCGCTGATCGCGCTGGTGCGCGGCAAGCGTGTCTCCGAATTGCTGCAGACGAATTTCGGCGATATCCGCATCGAGGAGCTGGCGAAGCCGTTCTTCTGCGTGTCGTCGGATCTGACCACCGGCCGCATCCACGAACATCGCGCGGGCCCCCTGTGGCGTGCGCTGCGCGCCAGTGTGGCGCTCCCCGGAATCCTTCCGCCCGTAACTCATCATGGGCACATGCTCGTCGACGGCGGCGTGATGAACAATCTGCCCGTCGACGTGATGCGCGCGCGCGCCAGCGGACCGATCATCGCCTCCGACGTGACGGGCGAAATCGACCTGCAGGCGCGCGACGACCGCTATGGCGAACGCCCGTTGTGGTGGCTCTTGTGGCAGCGCATGAGCGGCTCCCCGTCGATCGTCTCGATCCTGATGCGCTCGGGCACCGTCGGCTCCGAAGCGCAAAGGCGCATCGTGCGCGAGCAGGCCGATTATCTCTTCGAGCCGCCGCTCGCCGGCATCGGTCTGCGCGACTGGAAGGCGTTCGACCGCGCCATCGCGGAAGGCTACGAGCACGCGCTGCAAATGATCGACAAGCACGGCGTGCCGCTCACCGACGTCTGGAGCGAAGGCCCGGCCGTCGCCATCCCGCACCACGAAATGGCGCAGATCACGGAAGCGGCAAAGTAAGGCCCTTCGGGTTCGGCTCGCGCCGAACTGCGCTACTCGCCCGGACCCTCGACTGTCAGGCCCTGCGCCTTCAGCCGATCGACGATTCCGTTCTTGCGCAGCAGCTCGCCGAAATTGATCACCGCGACGGTCTTTCCTGGCCGCGCCAGCGCCGCGTCGAGCGCCGCCATGGTGTCCGTGACCGAACGCTGCCAGAGCTTGTTGAACGACGCGCTCTGGCCGAGACAGTCCAGCGCCTTGCGCTCGGCGTAGTTCGCCTTGATGCCGTCGAGGTCGCCAATGGCCCAGGCTTCTGCTGCAGGTCTCGCGTGCTCTGTCATCACGTCGATGTCGTCGAGCGAATCCGTGAGGCATTCGAGATTGGCCTTGTCCGGCAGCGATGGAAGCTCCTTCACGACATCGAGCGCTTCATAGGTCGCGATAGCCCTTGCGGGAATTGTGTGCCGGTCGGCCAGCGAGCGGATCGTATCCTGCGGCTCGGATACCGTGAGATCGTTCTTGCTCAGGAAATCGCGTTCGAGCAGGAAGCCGGCGACCGACGGCCTGTATTCGGCGTAATCGTCCGCATCCTTGTGCAAGGCGTTGCGGGCGGCGACGAGGCGCGCCTTGAGCGCCGCCGGCACGACGTCTTCCAGATTTTGTCCATCTGGCAGGCGCAGCACGTCGCCATGCCAGATCAGGAACCAGGCGCCCTCGAAAATTCCGACCTCCCCGTATGGCGGCAGCAGAACCGCCTTCGCACCGGTGAGCACGGATTCGAGGCGGCCCGCATCCCATTTGAGATCCTTCGGAACCGGGCCGAGAATGCCCAGGATCCAGATTTCCGAATTTCCCTTTGACACATGCCAGAGTGCGGGACCCGGCTGCTTCGCCGTCACGACGACGGTCTCGTTCGACCAGTCCCGTACCGGCGGCGCAGGAGGCGTCTGCGCGCGCGCGAAGGGACAGAAAAAAAAGCTCGCCGCGAGCAAAGCGGCCGGCGCGCGCCGCGTCATCTCAGGCGCCGAGCGTCTTGCGCACGGGCAGCAGGTCGGCGAACTGGGCCTTTCGCTTTTCGGCCTTCGCCTTGAAGCTTTCCATCATGTCGGCCTCGGGGTTATACATCCCGGCCTGCCAGGTCGCGATGTAGTCGAGTCCATCGGCGATGGAATGATCGCGCGCATAGTTGATCATCACCTTTGAGCCGTGCACGGCCAGCGGCGATTTCTCGGCGATGTCCCGCGCGAGGCCCATCACGTGCTCGAGCATCGCCGCTTGCGTCGGGAAGACGTCGTTGACGAGGCCAAGCTCCATGGCCTTCCGCGCCGGCAGGCGGCGTCCGGAATAAGCAAGCTCGCGCACCCAGCCCTGTGGCATCAGTGCGCACAGCCGGGGAAAGGTTCCGACATCGGCCGTCATGCCGATATTGATCTCCTGGATGACGAAGAACGCGTCCTCGGTCGCGTAGCGGCAGTCGCAGGCGCTTGCCATGTCGACGGCGCCGCCGACACAGCCGCCCTGGACCGCGATGAGCACCGGCATGCGCGCGCGGTCGAGCACGTTGAACGTCTCCTGGATGTCGAGCACGCTGCGCCTGAGATTGGCGCGCACGCGTCCGCGCTCTTCCGTCGAACGCGCCGCCGCGGTTCCGGCCGATTGTCCGCCCGTGAAGACGGAGAGGTCCATGCCGCCGGAAAAATGCTTGCCGGTGGAGGAGATGACGATGGCCCGCGCCTTGGCGCCGTCGTCGATGTCGCGCACGATCTCCGGCAGCTCCCGCCAGAACTCCGGCACCATCGTATTGATCTCGTCGGGACGCTTCAGCTCGATGTGCGCGACGGCGTCGGCGATGGCGACGTCGAAACAGCGATAGGTCATGGCGGTTCTCCCTGTTCCCGATTCAAATCGAGTTGTTCGACGGAGTGAGCGTGTTGTCGGTGAGGTTGTAGCGCGTGCCGTCGGGGCCGGTAAGAATCATGGACACGACCTTCAACGCTCCCGTTGTCGCGTGCAGCGTCACATGGAGTTCGCCGCGTCCCTTGCTCCCCTGCAGCTGGGCCGTATAGGTCGCCGATTTCTCGTTGTGCTGGCCGAGCGTCGCGGTGAAACGCTCGCTCTGGACGTCGAGAACCGCGATGTTGTCGCCGAGCACGTCGCGCGCCGTGCGGTTGGACTGCACGATCGCGACCACGGTCTGCATGGCGGGATCCGACTTGAACCCCTGATAGACATACCAGCCGCTCCACAGCATGGCGCCCCCGCCGAGCAGAATGGCGAGCAATACGACGCCGAGACAACCCCAGAGGCAACCATGCGAGCGGCGCGGCGGCGGTATTGGCTGATCTTGCGGTTGCGCCACGGCGGCTCCGGAACACTATACAATCCAACCAAACCACACGCGGATGGCCGGCGCAAAGCGGGCGCATTCGCAAGCACGAACAGGGCAAAAGCACGGCATGCCATCGGGCGCGACAGACGATGCTGACGATCCGCTCGCACGGGCGGAAGCGCTTCTCGAAGAGGGCCATGCCGGCGAAGCCGCGTCGCTTCTCGCAGCGCGGATCGGTGCGGGTCGCGGCGGTCTGCTGGCGCGGCTCCTCCTTGTCCGGGCGCTGGGCGCGGCAGGCGACGCGACCGCCGCCATCGCTGCCGCGCGCGAAGCCGTAAGCCTCAACCCCGGCGTTGCGATCGCGGCCGTGGCGCTCGGCGAAACGCTGCGCCGCGTCGGCGCGTTGCCGGTTGCGATCGGCGAGTTTCAGCGCGCGCTGCGTCTCGATCCCGGTTCGGCGGAGGCGCGTGCGCAATTGGGGCAGGCCTGGCTCGATGCGGGCGAAGCCGAAAAAGCCCTTGAGGCCTTCGAAGCGATCGCGCCAGATGCCGTGCCCGATCTCGCCGCGAGAATCGCGCAGGCTCATGCGATGCGCGCGCAGCCGCGTTCGGATGCGGGCTATGTGCGCCATCTCTTCGATCAGTTCTCGACCGATTACGACGGCCGCATGCGCGGGCAACTCGCCTACCAGGCGCCGGAAGTGTTGCGCGGTCTCGCCGATCTGGTGATGCCCGGACGCCGTACCTTGTCGGTTCTCGATCTCGGCTGCGGCACGGGTCTCGCGGGCGTCGTGTTCCGCGATCTCGCGGAGCGGCTCGACGGCGTCGATCTGAGCCCGCAGATGATCGCAAGGGCGCGCGCCCGCGCCATCTACGACGCGCTCGAGGTTGGGGATATCGAGACCGCACTGGCGCAGCCCGGGGCGCGCTACGACCTGGTCCTCGCCGCCGATACGCTCGTCTATCTCGGCGATCTGGAGCAGGTCGTTTCAGGCGTGTCGCGCCGGCTGAACGAGGCCGGGTTCTTCCTGTTCACCGTCGAACGTGGCGAAGGCGCGCGTTTCGAGCTCGGACCCAAGCGCCGCTGGCGCCACTCCGAGTCCTATCTGCGCGAACTGGCGGCTGCACATGGGCTTGACGTCGTCGGCCTCGTCGAATGCGTGCCGCGCACGGAAGCGGGAATTCCGGTTCCTGGCGTGGCCGTAGTGCTTTCGAGCGGTTAGATTTTTTTCAAAGAAATACTCACCGGCCGTCATCGCCCGGCCGGCCGATAGCCGGTTCGGGCGACCCGATTTTTGCTTGCGACATGAAGATGGGTCGCCCGGACGCGCTGCCGCGCGCCGGGTGATGACTGCATGTTGTGTTTCGTGGCTGAAAAGGTGGGCCGATTGTCATTCCCGCCAAGAGCCGTGGCGCCTACACTCGGCCCATGAGCAAAGCCCGGCCCACGAAGACCGTTGTCGTCCTCGCTTACGCAAATGCGCAGGTGCTCGACATCGTCGGGCCGATGCAGCTTCTCGGATCGGTCAACACGGGGCGTACCGTGCCGGCCTATGATCTGATCCTGCTTGCTGAACGCGCAGGTCCGTTCAGGACGTCCGGCGGCGTGCAGCTCGTCGCCGACGGCGAATACGCGATGCTTCCACGGTCGATCGACACGCTGATCGTCTCGGGCGGGCGCATCGACGAGGCGACGCAGGACTTGCGTCTCGCCGCGGCGGTGCGTGCCGGCGCCGCTCGCGCGCGCCGCATCGCCTCGATCTGCTCGGGCGCTTTTTTCTCGCCGCGGCCGGCCTTCTCAAGGGACGGCGCGTGACGACCCATTGGGGATTCGTCGACAGGCTGGCGCGGGAATTCCCGGACGTGAACGTCGAACGCGACGCGATCTATGTGCAGGACGGGCGAATCTGGACCTCTGCCGGCGTGACGGCCGGCATGGATCTCGCGCTCGCGCTTCTGCGCGAGGATTTCGGCGACGAGACCGCGCTCGCCGTTGCGCGCCATCACGTGTTGTTCCTGATGCGCCCTGGTGGACAGTCGCAATTCAGCGCGCATCTGGCGCCGGACGCCTATCCGAGAGGTCGCCTCGCGCCGTTGCTGCGCTGGATTCCGGAGCACGTCGACGACACGCTCGACGTGCCGGCGCTGGCGCGCCGCGCCAACATGTCCGAGCGCAGCTTCGCGCGGATCTTCGCACGCGAGACGGGCGAGACGCCCGCGCGCTATGTCGAACGCGCGCGCCTCGATGCGGCGCGCCGCCTGCTGACGGCGTCGGACTTGCCGGCGGGAACAGTGGCGGCGCGCGCGGGCTTCGGTTCCGAGGAGCGCATGCGCCGCGCCTTCCAGCGCCATCTCAAAATCAGCCCGGGCGCCTTCCGCGCCCGCTTTCGACCCCAGTATCAACTTGAAGGACAATCGCCATGAGCATGAAGATCGGCATTCTGATTTTCGACGACGCGGAGGAACTCGACTTCGTGGGCCCGTGGGAAGTCTTCAAGATGGCGCGCGAAGCGAAGCCCGACGGCTTCGAATTGCTGCTGGTCGCCGAGAACGACAAGCCGATCCGCGCGCGCGGCGGCATGCGCATCCTGCCCGATGTGACGACCGCGCAGTGCCCGCAACTCGACATGCTCCTCGTGCCGGGCGGGCAGGGCACGCGGCGTGAGGCGAAGAACGAGGCACTGCTTGCCTGGATTGCCAAGATCGCCAAAACGGCAAGCTGGGTAACCAGCGTGTGCACGGGCGCGTTGCTGCTCACAGCGGCAGGCCCCGCGAAGGGCAAGAAGGTCACGACCCACTGGGCCTTTATCAAGGGTCTTCGCGACCGCGGCGAGGCGGGCGAGGTTCTCGAAGGCTATCGCTTCGTGCGCGACGGCAATGTGGTGACCTCCGCGGGGGTGTCGGCAGGCATCGACATGGCGCTATGGCTGGTCGGCCAGTGGGAAAGCCCGCAATTCGCCCGCGCCGTTCAGCACCAGATGGAATACGATCCGGCGCCGCCCTATACCGCGCTGGCATGAGTTCCGGGCCCGCCTTTCTTCCGCCCCATCGGATATGCTTCACTGGTGCAAACGAGGGTCGCGTATCCAAAAGGGGAGTTCCGAAGGGTCATGTTCAAGAAATTCTTTCTGGCTTGCGTTCTGATCGCGGCGAGCGCCGCACCGGCGCTGGCCGATTCCAGTTCCTGTTCCGAGCCGATCGCGCCGGCACAGGTCGACGGCAGCACGGCAACCGTGGCTCAGATGAACGGCGCGCATGATGACGTCGTGAACTTCATGAAGGCGTCGGACGACTACCAGGCCTGCCTGTTCAACGATCTCAACGACCAGAAACGCGCCGCGGTGAAGGCCAAGAAAGATCTCGATCCGTCGATCGAGGAAAACGTCAACGCCAAGGTCGACGCGAACCAGAAGCTCAAGGAAAAGGTCGGTGGCGAGTTCAACGCCTCCGTCATGGCTTACAAGGCAAAACATCCTGGCGCCTGAACGCGTGCCGGATATCCCGGAAATCGGCCGTCCGCTGGGGCGGCCGTTTTTCTTTGCGGTCTTCGACTTGCGGCGAAGGTCCGGGCGAATCGCCTTATGATACCCCCATGATTCCGAAGGCCAATCGGACCGAACGCCGGGCTCGCGCCCATGCAGCGACACGCACGGCGATCCTGGACGCCGCCCGCCGCACGGCCGCGCGCGATGGCGCGCGAAACCTGTCGCTGCGCGGTGTCGCGGCGGAAGCGGGCTTTGCGCCCGCCGCTCTGTACGGTTATTTCCAAAACAAGGACGAATTGCTTCTCGCGCTCGCCGCCGACGATCTGGGCGTGTTGTCGCGCGCCATGCGCGAGGCCACGAGCGGACACGAGGGCAGTGGCCGCCTCGCCGCCGCGGCGACTGCGGCGCTGAAGTTGCTGCGCACGACCGAAACGATGGCGGCCGCGCCGGGCGCACTTTCCTCCGCGACAGGCACGGGCGAAGCCGAGCGCGTCTTCAACGGAAAGTTGATCGCGGCGCTGAAGGTCCTGTCGGACGCGGCGGGCAATCGCGGCGACAGCCGCGAAGGGCAGTGCGACGTGGTTCTGGTCGCTGCAACGCTGGCAGGACTTGCGCTGCTGGCGCGCTCGGGCAGGCTTTCCGCGCTCGGCTTCTCGCCGGACGAGCTTCTCGACCGGCTGGATCGCCGTTTCGTTTCCAGAGAATCCTAGCGCCGGGACCCATGCGATGATCGAGCTTGCCCGCCACAGCGTGCAGCCCTGGGAGTGCGACCGCAACGATCACCTCAACATGCAATTCTACATCGCGCGCGCGAGCGACGCGCTGGCGGCGCTTGCCATCAAGCTCGGCCACGGTCCATCCGACCTCGCGCGCCACGGCCGCTGGCTCGGCGAAACCGAGATGCACGTCCGCTTCCAGCGCGAACTGCGCGATGGCGCGCCCTATGTGCTCAAGGGCGGCATCGTCGAGGCCAGCCCCGAGCGTCTCATCGCCTTCATCGAGGCGACCAATACCGCCAGCGGCGAGGTATCGGCGACCTTCACCTCGACGGCCGTCCTGCACGATCTGCGCGATTTCGCCCAGAAGCCGTTCGACGACGCGGCGCTCCTGAAGGCGAAAGCCGTTCCCGCGGCTATCCCGGCGCATGCGATGGCGCGCGGTCTCTCGCTTGCCCCGCCGCGGCGCAATCCCACCCTCGCGGAAGCCGAACGGATCAAGATGATTCCGTCCTATCAGGGCATCGCGCAGCCCTGGGAGTGCGACGTGAGCGGACGGCTCCTGTCGCAGACCTACATGGCGCATGTCTTCAAGGCGCTGCCGCATATCTTCGTGCAATTGCGCGAGGGCGAACCCTTCCACGACGGCAAACGCAGCGGCGCCGCCGTGGAATACCGTCTCGTTTATCGCGCACGGCCACGCGCGGGCGCCGCGCTCGCCTTGCGCAGCGGCTTGAGCGCCGTCAGCGAGAAAACCTTCAATCACATCCACTGGCTGTTCGATCTGGAGAGCGGCGCCTGCCTCGCCACCATCGAGGCCGTGTCGATCGGCTTCGACCTGGAGACGCGCAAGGCCATCGCGCTGTCGCCCGAGATGCGCGCGCGGTACGAGAAGGTGCTGGTGCGCGACCTTACGGTTTGATCCCACGGAGCCCTCGCAATGCTCACGCTCTTCTTTGCACCCGGCGCCAGTTCGATGGCGCCGCATATCGCGCTGCACGAGATCGGTGCACCGTTCGAGGGAAAGCCGATTTCCTTCTCGAAGAAGGTGCTGCGCCGGCCGGATTATCTGGCGCTGAATCCCGAGGGAAAAGTCCCGTTGCTGCTCGTCGACGGCCGTCCAATGACGGAGGTCGCCGCGATCCTGTTCTATCTCGCGAGACGATTTCCCGAAGCGCATCTTCTGCCGGACGACATCGAGGCCCAGGCGCAGGCGATATCGTGGATGTCCTTCATCGCCTCGACGGTTCATCCGGCGCGACGGCAGGGGCTCGAGCACGTCATGAAGGTCTACGCCCTCGTCGAAGAAAAGCTCGGTCCCCGGGACTGGGTGCTCGACAGCTATTCCGTCGCGGACATCCATCTCTTCCGGCTGTTCTGGCGCATGCTGAGTTCGCTCAAGCCCGAGCGCAGCGCCTTTCCCAACTTGGTGGCGCATCACGATCGCATGCTGGCGCGAGCGGCAGTGAAGAAGTCGATCGAGATCGAGTCGGCGATCGGTACGAGCTGCCGGCTTAGAGCTCCGCCGCGCGCAGGATCTCATCGCGCACGACGTCGGGAAATTCCATCGGCAGAAAATGCGAGGCGCCTTCGACACGCAGGATGCGTGCGTCGGGCTTGGCACGCGCGATCACGGCGATTTCGCCCGTGCGCGCCGTGCCGTCGTCGGCATGAAGGACAGTGAGCGGGCAGCGCAGCTGGGCGGTGAGCCGCGCGAACTCCGGCCGGCGTCGAGCGGAAGCTCTCCGCTTCCCACGCGGGCGTGCAGCCCAGACGCATCTCCGTCCCGTTTCCGGTCGCGATCAGGCCGCCGTGGAGATAGTCGCGCAGCATCGCGTCGGGCCACGTCCTGAAGGCGCCGCGCCCGCGATAGGCCGCGAAGGCGGCATCGGCTGAGGCAAAGCGATCGCGGCGTTTCGCGGCGCGGTCGGCGAGATCGGGATCGCCCGTCTTGGCGTAGCGCCGCGCCAGGCGCGCAAACTGGCGTCTCAAGGGATGCATGGCCGGCATCAGGACCGGTTCGACGAGCACAAGCGCACGCACGCGTTCGGGGTGCGCGACCGCGAACATCAGGCTCGCGATCGAGCCCATCGAATGGCCTGCGAGCACGAGCGGCGCCGGGTGGACACTGTCGAGCAGGTCGCCGAGGTCGTGGCGATAGATCGTCCAGTTCCTGGGCAGGCCCGGTGTCGTGAGCAGCGTGGTAAATCCGTGGCCGCGGGCATCGCTTGCGAACGGATGGAGCCGCTCCGCAAGCGGCGTCAGCAAGGTGCGGTAGGTTTCGGCGTTGAAGCCGTTCGCATGCGCGAAATGCAGGCCGGGGCCTGTGCCGCCCCAGTCGAGATACGACATCGCGCCATCGTCGCAGGCGATTTCGTGGCGGATCGGGTCGGTCATGCAAACGGAGGTTGGACGTCTCTGCCGCCTTTCATAGCGGATTCAGGCAACAGGCCCACGGAATCCCTGACGACTGCGTCACTTCGCTTTACGGACACCGTGCCGTTCCGTAAAAATCGGGGCGATGGCGACAGACATGCCAGACCACAAAAGTACCGTTCGAGGAAAGCGCCATGCATCCGTCAATCGCCGCCAGGAAAACGCCCGACAAACCCGCAATCATCATGGCGGCGAGCGGTGAGAAGCTGACGTTCGGGCAACTCGAGGCGCGGTCGAACCAGGGTGCGCAGCTGTTCCGCAAGCTCGGGCTTAAGCCTGGCGACGGCATCGCCATCTTCATGGAAAACAACGTCCGCTTCCTCGAGATCTGCTGGGCTGCGCAACGCTCGGGCCTCTACTACACGGCCATTTCCTCGCGACTTACGTCGGGCGAGGTCGAGTACATCGTCAAGGATTGCAATGCCAAGGCGTTCATCGCCGGTCACACCCTTTCCAAGGTGGCGGGCGAAGTTGCAGCGCTCATCCCCGGCGTGAAGCTGTTCATGATCGGCGGCACGGTCCCGGGCTATCAGAGCTACGAAGACGCGGCAGGCGACATGCCGACGACGCCGATCACCGACGAGATCGCGGGCGCGGCGATGCTCTACTCATCCGGCACGACTGGGCGGCCAAAAGGTGTTCGCCAGCCGCTGACGGGCGCGCCCATCGACGAGCCGTCGCCGCTCGTGGCGCTTGTCACGATGCTCTACGGCATCGACGAGAATTCGGTCTATCTCTCGCCGGCGCCCCTCTATCATGCGGCGCCGCTTCACTACAGCATGACCGCGCAGCGGCTGGGCGCGACGGTCGTCGTCATGGAGCATTTCGACGCCGAGGAAGCGCTGAAGACGATCGAGACCTACAAGGCGTCGGCGAGCCAGTGGGTGCCGACCATGTTCGTCCGTATGCTGAAGATGCCGCAGGAGACACGACTGAAATACGACGTCTCCTCGATGAAATCCGCGATCCACGCGGCCGCACCCTGTCCGATCGAGGTGAAGCGGCGGATGATCGAATGGTGGGGACCGGTGCTTCACGAATACTATGCCGGTACCGAAGGAAACGGCATGTGCTACGTCAACAGCACGGACTGGCTGGCGCATCCCGGCACGGTCGGCAAGTCGCTTCTGAGCCCGGTCCACATTTGCGACGAAGAGGGAAACGAGGTGCCCGCCGGCGAGGAAGGCACGATCTATTTCGCCTCCGCCGCGCAATTCACCTATCACAACGACGCGAAGAAGACCCAGGAGTCGCGCCACCCAAAACACCCCGAATGGTCGACCCTCGGTGACGTCGGCAAGCTTGACGAGGAGGGCTATCTCTACCTCACCGACCGCAAGGCGTTCATGATCATCTCCGGCGGCGTCAATATCTACCCGCAGGAAGCGGAGAATCTGCTCATCTCCCATCCGAAGGTCGCCGACGTTGCCGTCATCGGCGTGCCGAATGAGGATTTCGGCGAGGAGGTGAAGGCCGTTGTCCAGCCGCTCGACTGGGCAGACGCCACCCCGGCGTTCGCCGAAGAGCTGATCGCCTATTGCCGGGAACGCCTCTCCCCTATCAAATGTCCACGGACGGTCGATTTCGATCGCGAATTGCCGCGGCACCCGACGGGAAAGCTTTACAAGCGGCTGATCCGCGACCGCTATTGGGAAAAACGCGGGTCGCGCATTGTCTGACGAACAGCCCAAGGAGCTCGAAAAACATGCCTCCCTGCCGGAGTTCTTGCCCGGCCGCCTCCTGACGCGCGATGACTTCACGCTCGAACGCGTCCGCAAGATCTCCGAACTGGTGATGAAGCGCGGTACGACGCCTCTCATGTCGGAAGAGGCGCGCAAGGCGTCATTGCGCGCCGTCCGTGCCAGCGTTCCGGAAGGACAGGATGTCTGGGTGTTCGGCTACGGCTCGCTGATGTGGAATCCCGCGATCCGCGTCGCCGAGAGCCGCAAGGCGCTTGTGCGCGGTTATCGTCGCTCGTTTTGCCTGACGCTGAGCGCCATCCGCGGCAGCGTCGAGAATCCCGGCCTGATGCTCGGCATCGATCGCGGCGGCTCCTGCGCCGGAATCGCCCACCGCATAGAGGCGGCCGAAATCGACAGCGAGCTTTCCATCCTCTGGTACCGCGAGATGCTTTCGGGCGCCTACGAGCCGCGCTGGATCAACGCACAGATTGATGGCCTGGGACGTTCGCGCGCGCTCGCTTTCGCGATAAACAGGTCCCATCCACGCTATGAAGGCGTGATGGACGAGGCCGAAGCGGCACGCCGCATTGCGCGCGCCGAGGGTCCCCTCGGAACCAACCGCGACTATCTCTTCCGCACCGTCGTCCATCTGGCTGAGATCGGCGTTTCCGACGCGCCGCTGCGAAGGTTGGACGCCATGGTGCGTGCCGTCCTCGACGAACGAAGCGCCACCACAGGAGACTGACATGAAGACCGCGACTTTCGACTCGCTGCCTACGCTTGCCGGACAGGAGATCGGCGTCTCCGACTGGGTGGACGTCTCACAGGACCGCATCAACAAATTCGCCGATGCGACGGGCGATCATCAATGGATCCATGTCGACGTCGAGCGTGCGAAGAAGGAGCTGCCGGGCGGCAAGACCATCGCGCACGGCTATCTGACGCTGTCGCTTATCCCCTTTCTCACGGGTGGCATGCTGCGCATCGAAGGCGTCACGCGCGGTATCAATTACGGTTCGAACAAGGTGCGCTTCACCAGCATGGTTCCGGTCGGCAGCCGCGTACGCGCGCGCCAGAAGCTGGTCTCGGCCGAAGCGCGCGCGGGCGGCATGCAGCTCACCAACGAAGTGACGATCGAGATCGAAGGCCAGGACCGCCCCGCCTGCGTCGCCGAGACGATCAGCCTGGTTTACAAATAGCGCTTGACCACGCGCAGCTGTCATGGCCCGCAACTTCGACCCAGTTGAGGTTTCGCGGATCTCGGAGTGGTGGCTCGCCTTATTGGCCAATCACAATATGTCACCTGGGTGGCCCGCAGTGGCGGGCCATGACAACTTTTGTTCGTCTTCTATGAGCTTTCCTTGGAAGCCTTCCTCGTCTCCCTTTCCACCGTCGCGATCGCCGAGATGGGCGACCGCACTCAGCTGCTTTCGCTGGTGCTCGCGGCGAAGTTTCGCAAGCCGTGGCAGATTATCGCCGGAACACTTCTGGCGACGATCGCGAACCACGCGCTGGCAGGGTTCATAGGCGTGTGGTTCGGACGTTTTCTCGCCCCGCATCTCCTCGACGGCATCGTCGGCGCCAGCATGCTCGCCATGGCGCTGTGGACTCTGAAACCCGACACGCTCGACGAAGATGAGAAGATCGGCGGGCGGAGTGCGTTCCTGACGACGCTCGTCGCGTTCTTCATTGCCGAGATCGGCGACAAGACCCAGATCGCGACCGTCGCGCTGGCCGCGGCCTACGCCAACCTGTTCGCGGTAGTTGCAGGAACAACCACCGGGATGATGCTTGCAAACGTCCCGGTGGTGTTCCTGGGCAGCGGTTTCGCCTCCCGCTTGCCGATGCGCGCGATCCATCGGGTCGCGGCCGGGTTGTTTGCGGCGCTGGGCCTGCTGTTCATCATGCGCGCGTTTGGCATGTGAGCAAAAAAAGGTCGTCATCCCCGGCGAGCGCGCAGCGAGGTTAAGGCGACCCAGTCAGCGCGCGTCCGCGCGCTGGGTTCCCTTAACCTCGCTTCGCTCGCCGGGGATGACGACCTTTTTTTAGCATCACGCCGAGCGTCAATTGTTCTAAACTCCACCTATGACACCCCCTTTGGGCCTTATCGAGGGCTACTACGGCGAACCCTGGAGCTGGGAGGCGCGTGCTCGCGTCATCGCGTTTCTCGCGCCGCACGGCTACCGTTTCTACTTCTATGCGCCGAAGGCCGACGTCTTCCTGCGTCACAGATGGCGCGAGCCTCATCCGCGCGACACGGTGGATGCGCTCGCGCAACTCGCAGCGCACTGCAAGGCGCAAGGAGTTCCGCTTCGGCGTGGGCCTCAGTCCCTACGCGCTCTTTCGCAACTTCGATGCGGACGCGAAGAGCGACCTCGCGCGCAAGCTCCGCGCGCTCGATGCGCTCGGCATCGAGAGCCTTGCCATCCTGTTTGACGACATGCGCGGCGATCTTCCCGATCTGGCTACGCTGCAGGTCGAAATCCTGCACTGGATCGCCCGTCACACGAAAGCGCGCCATCTCGCGGTCTGCCCGAGCTACTACTCCGACGATCCCGTCCTCGATCGCTTTTTCGGCCAAAGGCCCGCGAACTATCTGGAGAGATTCGGACGCGACCTCAATTCCGCGATCGATGTGTTCTGGACCGGCGAAGAAGTCTGCTCGCGCGAATACGGGGTCGGCCATCTCATGCGTGTCGCGGGCGCGCTCCGGCGCAAGCCGCTGCTATGGGACAATTATCCCGTCAATGATGGGCCGCGCATGTCGCAGTTCCTGCATCTGCGTGCTTTCACCGGTAGGCCGGCGGCGATCGGCGCGTTCCTGGCCGCTCACGCGATCAATCCTGCCCTGCAACCGACGCTGTCGCTGATCCCCGCGCTCACGTTGGCGGATGGCTACAAATTGGGCGAACGCTACGCCTATGGCGAAGCGTTCGCGCGCGCGGCGGAGACAGTGCTTGGTGCCGACCTCGCCGAACGCGTCCGCGACGATCTCCTCGTGCTCCAGGACACCGGCCTCGACCGCCTGGGCAAGACCGCGGCACGCCTGCGCAAGCGGTACGAGGGTTTCGACCATCCGGGCGCGCGCGAGATCGTGACCTGGCTCGATGGCGCCTACCGCTTCACTGGCGAAATGGCCTGACACGCGCGCGACATCCGTCGGATATAGTTTGCAACGCCCCATCGAAAGGAGAAACAGATGGACAAGATCAAGCCTCTCTTCACGATCGCCGCCACGGCAAAAGGCGGCCGCAACGGCCATACGCAATCGAGCGACGGTATCGTCTCATTCGATCTCTCGGTGCCCAAAGAAATGGGCGGCCCGGGCAAGCCCGGAACCGCGACGCCGGAACATCTTTTGCGGCGGGCTATGCCGCCTGCTTCGGCGGCGCGCTCGATTTCGCCGGCCGCCAGCACAAGAAGGACGCGTCGAAGGCGGCCATCACCTGTGCGGTGACGATCGGTCCGCGCGACGGCGGCGGCTTCGGCCTCGCGGTTAAGCTGCATGTCGAGGACAAGAGCCTGCCGCAGGCCGATCTCGCGGCGCTGGCGCAGGAAGCGCATGAGAAGATCTGCCCATATTCCCACGCGACCCGGAACAATGTCGATGTCGCGTTGGAGATCGTGGGCGGCTGACTCTCCGGCCGCGCGACCTCACGGCCGTACGACCGTCTTTTTCGCGTCCGGCGCTGCATTCGGCGGCGGCATGGCGGGGATCGCGCGCCAGTCGTGCTTGCACGTGCGCACGAAGGGAAGATAACCCGCGGGATCGTCGCACCAGTACCAGCTTGCCTGTTCGCCCAGCGTCTCGTCGCTGTCGGTTTCCGATGCGGGAATCGTGACGGGAACGGCGATCCATCCGCTCTTGCACGTGGCCACATAGGGAAAATACCCCTCGGGGTCGGTGCAATGTTGCCAGTCGTCGCTTCCGACGGGCGCGGGCGTACCCGGTGGCGGCGGCGAGACGGGAAGGCCCTTCCAGTCCGCGGCGCAAGATTGGACATAAGGGAAAAAGCCGGCGGGCCGATCGCAGTAATACCAGAACGGCATGGGCGGCACGTCGCTCGAAGCCCCTTGCGCGTCGCCCGGCGGCGGTTCGTCGGGCGGCGGCGCAGGATAGGGCCCGTCGGGATAAGGGTACGGATAGGGGTACGGGTAAGGGTACGGATAAGGATACGGGTAGGGCGCCGGCCACGGACCGGTAATGACCACTCCGCCGCCGCCTGGATAACCATGATGATGGCCACCGCCATGGCCCCAGCCGCCATGGCCCGAGCCGCCATGCCCCGCGCCGCCGCCATGACCGCCATGCCAATCGGCCGGCGGCGCTGGCTGGGATGACGGGGCCGCGCCGTTCACGGCCGGAATGGCGAATGCGCTCGACGCGGGTAGAAACAGTACGGTGGCAATCAGGATTGCCGCAATTCTGTGCATGTCTGCACGAACTCCGATACCCCGCGGCGCTCCACCGAAAGAAATCGCCTCGACACTAGAGCATGATCCGGTTTGACTGAAACGGATCATGCTCTAAGTTCTTGATTGTCGCGCGATCTGGGCCGAACCGGCCTCCACTTCGCCGGATCGCGCTCTAGCGATGCCGCCGCGGCAAAGCGAGCGGCGCTGTTGTCACCGATCCGTAGCCGGGACCAGATAGCGTCCAGGCTGGTTTCGTCGGCGGCCGTGGGATGGCATTGTCACCGCCCGCGCGCAAAGTGCAAATCTTGGGGCCCGCGCGCGCTTGCGCGCATCTTTTCAGGGGAGAGACATGGCGGAAAATCACGAAGCACATGAAGTGCACGAGCACGAGCACGAAGGACACGAGAGGCCAACCTGGCTGGTCCGGCTGGCACTGGGCGTCGGCGGCATCGTCCTTCTCGTCGTGGCGCTGGTCGCCTGGCAGATGCACGCCGATTTCGGCGGCCGCGCGGCGATCGTCCTGCCTTGGCTCGTCGTCGCCGCGATCCTGCTGGGCGCCGCGGCCATCATCGAGTCCATCACGAGTGCCGTTTGGATCACGCTGATCGGCGGCGTCTTCGCCATCGTCGTGGCGCTTCTGATCGCCGGACGTTTCAGCTTGGAATTCGATTCCCAGGCGCACAGCGTCTTCGTCGTCGACAGGCTCACGGGTGACGTGAAGCTGTGCTCGCCCGATGCCTGCCGTGCGTTGCCGGATTCAGGCGACACGCCGTCGCCGTCGATCTCGCTGTCTCTGCCGCACCTGCCGTTCAAGCCACAGGCAGCGAAGCGTTAGAGCCTTTACGAGGGATCGGCGGGTCGACGCGCTTGCCATGGCATCGAATTGCGACGCCCTTGGCAATTTGGCGTCTTGGCGTTTCGTCTCCTGGTGCGGAGTCGAGTCGCCGAAGTGCCTCGGTCGCGCCAGCAAATCCGCGACGACCCACGCGACGCCGGTCAGCGCGATGTTCAGGGCGTTCTCGCTCCAGTTGAAATAGCTGGACGGATCGGCCAGCAGGATCGGTACATGCACGAGCGGGGTGAAGGATGCGTACATGACGGTGAGCAGGATCCCGGCAAGGCGAGCCTGCACGCCTGTCAGGATCGCAAGGCCCGCCGCAATATGGGCGATGCCGGTCGCATAGGCCCAGAACTCCTGTGACGGCGGCAACCATTTCGGGACCAGCGGAACCGTGAGATTCATATAGAAGAAATGCGCGCCGCCGAATAACACCGCACACGCACCGAACGTCAGCTGAGCGACGCGCGTGAGGCGCTGAGCCAGGACCGCATCGATCCTGGCGTTGCCGGCGTAGACGATGAGCCCGGCCGCTGCGATTGCGAGCTGTTCGGCGATGCCGCTGTAGGTGCCGAACTCGGCGTAATGCGCCGGTATCAGGCGGCCGTTCATCACGATGACGACAAGGAACAGATAGTAGGCGGTGAGCGCCGCCGCGCCCCAGGCCGCCGTCCGGCGCCACGCCATAGCTGCACCCGCGACGAGCATGAGTGCATCCGCGGCATAGGCGAACGCCACACGGCCGGGAAAAAACTTGGGGACAGGTTGGCTCGGGTCGAACTTCCCCCAGGCGAGGCAGACCATGCCCATCGCCATCACGCCAAGGCCAAAGACGCGCCAGCCGAAAGCCAACCTCGGTTTTTCCGCTGCCACCTTCCCCCCGAACGATCGCGGACGCGACCAAGCGACATGCAGGTCAACGACACCATGGGCGTGATGCGCGCGTCGATCCCTGCTCACACATTGTGAGCGTGAACCGAATTCGGCGAGCGGCCGAAGCCGTCAGGGCCGGGCTTCGTTCGCCTTCCGCGCGATCTCGTTCACCGCTTCCGCGTTGAACCCGGACTGCGTGATCACGACGCGATAGTCGGCACCGTCGGCGAGCGGCATGTAGTTGGCCGAACCGAACTTGCGGTCCTCGGCATAGGCATGCGAGCGCAGCCAGTCGATCAGCCCCGGCGGCACGAACTGCGTGAGGGGCAGCTGAGGACCGCCGATGTCGCAGGACGTGATCGTCTTTCCGCTCGCGCAGCCGCGTTGAAATACATGTTCGAGATCTGGTCGAGCGTGTACGTCGCGTTGAGCCCGATCACGTTCGCCCAGGGCTTCCATTTCTGGACGCGCCCGCTCAGCACCCATTCGTCGCCCTGGATGTCGCAAACCTGGGAGTGTCCGCTGCCGTCGAGGCGATGCACCGTCACCGCATAGCGGCTTTGCGCCGGATCGATCGCTTTCACCGTCACCTCGGCGACGGCCAATTCATAGGTGAGGCGCGTGAAGGTCTGCGCGTTGAAGCCGAGAAGCGTGGCGGCCATTCCGAGAAACGCCGCCGGCAAGCCGACAGCGAGATGGGCCGTGCTGCGCCCAGGCCTGCCCCGCGCCAGATGACCGAGGCCCAGCAATGTCACGACCAGGCCTATGCCTGCCACGACGAGCGGCACCGGCCACCAGATCCAGCTCAAGATGTCCAAGACAAATCCCCCACTTGCCGGCCTTTCCGTAGGCGGTGCACGGCATTGTAGGCCGCGCCCGCGAAATATCCATGTCGACGTAACGACAGGGTGACCAAGGAAACGCGCGGGAATGCTGGAAAGAAGCAGCGGACGCGCTATAAATCCACCAGGAGCCGCAATAGCGGCCGAAAAAGGAAGCGAAAAGGGCGGAAAGATGGAAGACAGGATCAAGGTCGAAATACGCGCCGGCGTCGCCGATGTCCGCCTCGTGCGCGCCGACAAGATGAACGCGCTCGACGACGCGATGTTCAATGCGCTGGTCGATACGGGCGAGCGGCTGAAGGCCGACAAATCCGTTCGCGCCGTCGTGCTGTCGGGCGAGGGTCGTGCCTTCTGCGCGGGCCTCGACATGGGCAATTTCGGCAAGATGGCGTCGGGCGAGCGCCGCGGCGACGCCCGCTCCGTCGTCGAGACGCCGCGCACGGAAGGCGGTTCGAACCGTGCCCAGCACGCCGTCATGGTGTGGCGCGAGATTCCGGTACCGGTGATCGCGGCCGTCCACGGCGTCGCCTTCGGCGGCGGCTTCCAGCTCGCGCTCGGAGCCGACATCCGCTACGTCGCGCCCGACACGCGCATGGCGGTGATGGAGATCAAGTGGGGTCTCGTGCCCGACATGGCGGGCCTTGTTCTCATGCGCGGACTTCTTCGCGACGACGTCGCGCGCGAGCTCACTTTTACGGGGCAAATCTTCTCTGGCGAGGAGGCGCTGACGCTGGGCCTTGCCACGCGCGTCATCGCCGAACCGTACGGCGAGGCAATGAAGCTCGCGACGGAAATAGCGGGCAAGAGCCCCGATGCGATCCGCGCGGCGAAGCGGCTCTTCGCGCTGGCGGCCCAAGGCGATCAGCACGAAATCCTGCTGGCCGAGACCAAAGAGCAGGTCGCGCTCATCGGCTCGCCCAATCAGGTCGAAGCGGTCCTGTCGAACATGCAGAAGCGCGCTGCGGCCTACGCGGACTGAGTGGAGATCGATGGGGGTATCCCTTCCGGCTCGTTTTGGCAGCGCGTATGGCACCCCTCCCCCACAAGCCTACGGGTTTCAAACATCCCCAACGGTCGTTATGGCCGGGCTCGTACCGGCCACCCATGACCTCAGTTTGTGAATTGGCCGGGGCTCGCCCGGCCGCGGTGCAGCGGCGAAACCTTCGCGTGGCCGATGCAGGAGCCTGCACTCCGACAAGGCGAGGGGCATCGGAGCCTTGCTCAGCGAAAACATGTCTGAGCATCGCTCGGTCCGTCCCCCTCCCCTTGAGGGACGCAAGTGAGAGGTACAACCGTGCAGGCGGACACGCCTCACGACAACACATCCTTCAGCCTGCGCCGCGGACTGGCGGGCGCGGGTTCGGTCGGAAGGCCCCCGCGGAACGAGAATGTCGCCTGCCAATCTTCGCCGGTGAGCCGGGCCATTCGGCTGTCCCAGACCCTGCCGCCATTCGTGCGCCGTTCGCGGTCGATCATCTCGATCGGCTGGTTCAGCGGCTGCATGGCGACGCCATGCGCGATCGCACTCAAGTGAAGACGCTGCCAGGTGCGACCCGCCGCGATCGTATCCGCGCGATCGTAGCGGTCGCGCACGGCGATGAGCCCCGTCAGGGGCGCGGTGGCGACCTGCGCGTCGCGCGTCTGGTCGAGCCAGGCCTGATGGGCGCGTTCCGGCGACACCGCGATCAGCTTCGCAAAGAACAGCGTGAGTGTCGACAGGCCCGCGGCGTCGAGGGTGGGTCCGTCACGATGCGCCTCGATCTCGCGCGACGAGGTGCGCAGCCAGCGGTCGCTGTCGGCGATCATCGCGGGGTCCGCGATGATTGCCTGCGTCGAATCGAGGATTGCCGCATCGTGCAGGGCGCGAGCGGGACCGCCCTGGAACAGGAAGACGCGGACATTGTCGTGAACATCCGCGTGCATCGCGAAGTCGAGCCATGCAGACGGCAGTGCGGCGTTGCGGTCATAAGCATAGCGATTGGTATGCCGGTCGGGGATGGCGCGGCAGAGAAGTCCGGCGGCGTGGCTTTGCGCCGGGACAGATTGAGCGTCGCGGCCAGCACTGGCTCGCGACGTTCCGCGAGCGTGAGCAGAGATCCGGAAACGACGTCGACATCGGCGTCATAGCCATTCGGACCCGCGGCCAGCAGTGCGTTCTGGACGGCGCAGCCGAGCCCCAGATGCATCTCCCGCACATAGAAATCCATGGCGCCAAGATTGCGCGACAGGTCGGCCATAGATCCCGATCGAGCCGTCGTGCCACGCGGAACAGCCAGGGCTGCGTGTCGTGCGGATTGGCGGCCAGGACCGCGGCGGCCACGAGCGCCACCGGCGTGCCGCGGAGTTCGGGCGCGTTCCAGAGCTGCCACGGCGAATAGGCGTCGCCATCTGCAAGGCGATCGAGTGCCGTTGCCGCGCGCAGCACGCCACCGGAGGCCGTTAAGAACAGGGCTCCGCCGCATGCCAGCGCGCTGCGACGGTTCATGGAGATCGGGTTCATGGTCGCTCCTCTCTGTGTCACCGAACGGTGACAATTGGCTCAAAAAAACAGCTAATCCAGGATCCGCTCGATCAAAACGTCCTGGGCCTCGAATATCCGCTCCCAGTCGCGGTCGCTCCTTATTGGTACGCCGCTCATCACGCGGATCTTGTGTGCACGCACGGCGAGATAGTTGATCGCAACGCCGAACAGCAATGTGATGACATTCAGGTCAAGATCGCCGCGGGACGCGATAATTGGCGCCGATCCAGGCGGTGAGCTCGAGCGAACGTTTCTCGCGAACGGTCTCGAGCGCGACGACGAGGGGCGTGCGTTCGACCAGTTCCGCGCCAAGCACTGCGAGCGTCACCGGACGCTTGCGGATGCCGGCGGCGTGGCGGCGCAGGATCAGCTTCAAGGCATCGGCAAGCGACACACGCAAGGGATCGATCCCGCCGATGAGATCGCTCAGCGACCACCAGAACTCGCCGCGGGCCGCGAAGGCGGCGTAGACGCCTTCGAGGTCGTCGAAATACCGGTAAATCAGGACCTTGTCGCATCCGGCCTCGCGCGCCAGTGCGTTGATGCCGACCGCGGCCAAACCGTCGCGCACGATCAGCCGCCCCACGGCATCGAGGATGCGCTCGCGCATCAGATGGAAGTCGCGGAAGACGACGGCCTTGGCGGGCTTTGTCACCATACGGTGACATATAGCGGACGGCAGCAGGCCAGACAAGGGCCGCCCCGGGTGCCCTCGATCCGCATGGACTAAAATAATATGACTAAGTCTATATGAGAGGCATCCCGATGAAATCGGTCAACATCCACGAGGCCAAGACCAATCTGTCCCGACTTGTGGATCAGGCCGCCAAGGGCGAGCCCTTCGTGATCGCGAAAGCGGGAAAACCACGGGTCAAGGTCGTGACGCTGGACGCGCCGTTGTCCGGTGAGAATGCGCAAGTTGGGATTCCTGTCCGGCAAGATCGCGATACCGGACGACTTCGACCGGATGGAAGAGTCGAGATCGGACGCTTGTTCGGGACAGGCGAATGAAGCTGCTCCTTGATGCGCATGTTTTGCTCTGGGCGGCAGCACGACCTGGAGAAACTTTCCAGGAAAGCGCGCAGGCTCCTTGACGATCCGGGCAACATTCTGGTTTTCAGCGCCGCAAGCCTGTGGGAGATCGTCATCAAACGCAGCATACGGCGCGACGACTTTCAGGTGGGCGCGCGTCTTCTGAGACGCGGACTTCTCGATAACGGCTACGACGAGCTCGCCGTGACAAGCGCTCACGCCATTGCCCTTGGCGCACTGCCGCCTCTGCACAAGGACCCGTTCGACCGGATGCTCATCGCGCAGGCCCAGGTCGACGGTATCACGCTGCTGACCGCCGATGCGAAGGTCGCGAAATATCCTGGTGCCGTGCAGAAGGTATAGCGTGCGCTGCGCGCGGCGGGGAAGAAGACAAGATGATCAGGAAAGCGACACGAACGGACTTGCCTCGCATTTTCGAAATCCGGGCTGCCGTCAAAGAAAACAGGCTGGACGACCCGACGCGCGTCACGGCGGCGATATGCGAATGGTTCATCGACCATGCCGCCTTCTGGCTGTGGGACGAGGGCGGCGTAATACAGGGCTTCTCTGCAGGCGATCCGCGCGACGGCTCGATCTTCGCGCTCTTCGTCGAATTCCCGATGGGAGGGCCGCGGGATCGGGCAGGCGCTGCTGCCTGCCGCCTGCAAGACCTTGAGAGATGCCGGCCACGCTGTCGCTCGCCTGGACACCGAAGCGGGCACGCGGGCGGAGCGCTTTTACCGGCAGAACAGTTGGCGCGAGACCGGCCGTAAGCCGGATGGCCAGATCATGTTCGAAAAGGCGATCTGAACGGCGTCAAGCTGCGCCTTGCGTTTCGCGTCGCGCGTTTTCGCCCCGATATCACGCTTGTGATGGATGGCGGCCCCGCGTGGACCGCCGGGGATGTATTGCCTAGGTTTGGCGGCGGCCGAAGGGAGAACTGCATGTGGCTGAGCAATCCGAGCCGCTGAAGGCCTACTGGCGGGATGCTCGTCTTGCCTGCGCGCCAAGGAATTTCTCAGCCGCCACAACGCCCCTTCGTCTCCATCAACGTTCGCGACGACGAGGCGGCCTTTCGCGCGGGCGACGGACATCCGCGCATAGCCCACGCCCATCACGTCTATGATATCGGCCCCGGCGCTTGTTCGCCCCCTTCGGTCGTGTTTCGATGGCCGCGATGGCTCGCGTGCCCTATCTCGACGAAAGAGACGTCGCCCCGGAGGATAGCGAGCTCTTTGCGCGCGGTCTCAACCTCTATCGTGTCGTCGCCCATAGCCCGAAAGCCGCGCGCGCCTTCGAACGTTTTGCGAAGTTCCTGCGCTGCGAAAACAAGCTCGACCCGCAACTCCGCGAGCTGGCAATCCTTCAGATCGATTATGTCACGCAGGCCGCTTACAGTTTCTACGGCCATATCGGCTATGTCAGCGGGAATTTCTCCGTCATCAATGCCGACATCAGCGGCATGATGGCCGACACGGCCGGCGCGGTGAACGATCTCGAGCCGCTGGCACGCGCCGTCGTCAGAGCCGCACGCGAGATCAAGCTGACCGCGATGATATCGGACGAAACCTTCGCGCCGCTCGCCCGGGCGTTTCAGCCGGAAGAGCTCGTCGATCTGGTCTCGACGATGGCGTTCTACAATGCGGCTGTCCGCTTCATCCGATCGATGAAAATCGACATCGAGCCGCACCGTCTCGAACAGTACCGGAAGAACACGGCGCTCTATCCGCTCGACGAAAGCACGACGCCGTGTTGACGGTCGACAGCGCCGAGCCCGTGGCAGCTGCCGGCGATCCGCGCTTCGAGCGCGTAACGGCGTATCTCCGCGCGCATGTGCCGGCATTCCGCGGGACGCCGAGCTTCTCGCGCTTTCCCGGCGGTTTCTCCAACCAGACGTATCTCGTGACGGCCGAAGGCGACGAATTCGTCCTCAAGGCGGCACCGGCGGGCGCAAAGGCACGCGGCGCCCATGACGTGGGGCGCGAATACGACATCACCGCAAAGCTCGCGCCGTTCTTTCCGCACCTTCCCAAGGCGATCCTGCGTTGCGATGACGTTGCTGTCTTCGGCGAACCGTTTTGTGTGATGGAGCGGGTGCGCGGAATCGTCGTGCGTTCCTATCCGGACGATGTCCCGGCCGATCTTCCGCCGCGGCAGTTCGCTACGCTGGTCGACACGATGGCGAAGCTGCACTCCGTAGATTTCGAAGAGGCGGGGCTGGGCGCTCTCGGCCGCCCGCAAGGCTATCGGGCGCGGCAGTTGAAAGGATGGCGCGATCGCCTCGAAGCCGCCCGGACGGACGACATGGCGGACTTTTCCGCGGTCGACAATTATCTTTCGGAAAACCCGCCGGGCGGCCCGGAGAGCGCCGCGATCATCCACAACGACTTCAAGCTCGACAATGTGATGTGGGATCCGAAAGACCTTTCGCGCCTGCTCGCCGTGCTCGACTGGGAGATGGCGACGCTCGGCGATCCCTTCATGGATCTCGCCTGCACCTTGAGCTTCTGGGTGGAGGAAAACGATCCGGCAGCGTTCCGGGCGCTGCGCGCGATGCCGACAGCAAGGCCGGGCGTCATGACGCGCGCCGGGGCGATCGACGCTACGCCGAGCGCAGCGGGCGCATCGTGCCGGATTTCAAAGCCTACTTCTGCTACGCGTTGCTGCGGCGCGCCGCGATCGAACAGCAGAAATACATTCGCTACAGAACCGGGCAATCGACGGATCCACGCTTTGCCGGTCTGAACGAAGCTGTTCGCGTGCTGCGCGACATGTGCGTTGCCGCCATCGACGGTACAACCCGGATCTGAACCAGATATCGAGCACGGTAGACATATGGACACTGGCCAAGCTGACGGGCCGCTGAGCGGAGTGCGCGTCGTCGACCTGACGAGCGTCATCATGGGCCCCTTCGCCACGCATATCCTCGCCGACATGGGCGCCGATGTGATCAAGATCGAGCGGCCGGAAGGCGACAGTTTCCGCAGCTATCGTCCCTACCGGCATGCCGGCATGTCCGGCAGCTTCCTGCATCTGAACCGCAACAAGCGCAGCGTCGTGCTGATTTCGCGGTGACGAGGACAGGCTTCTGCTGGACCGTCTTATCGCCAAGGCGGACGTGTTCATCCATTCGCTGAGGCCCGACGCGATCGAGGAACTGGGCTACGGCTATGACCGCGTGCGCGCGCTGAATTCCGACATCGTCTACTGCGGCACCTACGGCTTCGGAGCGGATGGGCCATACAGCCACAAATCGGCCTATGACGATCTGATCCAGGCCGCCTCCGGAACTCGCGGTGTTGCGGGCGGATGAGGATAGCGAGCCGAGCTACATTCCCACCGTGCTCTGCGACAAGCTCACGGGGCAGGCGGCGGCCTGCGCCGTCGCCGCGGCGCTTTTCCAGCGCACGCGCACCGGTCGCGGCCAGAAAATCGAAGTGCCGATGTTCGAGACCACGGTCGAGTTCGCCTTCATCGAGCATCTCCAGGGTTTCGCCTTCGACCCGCCGCTCGGTGAACCCGGTTTCAAGCGCGTGCTGAGCCATGCCAGGAAGCCTTTTCGCACGGCCGACGGCTACGCCTGCATCCTCCCGTACTCGGACAAGAACTGGAGCGACTTCTTCGCCTTCACCGGCCGCCAGGATCTCGCCGCGGATGCGCGCTTTGCCTCGCTCGCCGAGCGTGTCGAGAATGTGGAGGTGCTCTATGGTGCGCTTGCCGAAGATGCATGCAAGCGCACGACGGCCGAATGGGTGGCCTTCTGCGACGCGGCGACTATTCCTTGCATGCCGGTGCTGGCGCAGAAGGACCTTCCGGACGACGCGCATTTGCGCGCGGTCGGTCTCTTCCGGGAGGGCGAGCATCCGACCGAGGGCGCCTACAAGGTGATGCGGCCGCCGGTGACGTTTTCAAACGCGCCATTCAAGCTTCGGCATCACGCTCCGAGGCTGGGCGAGCATACGGAAGAGGTGCGCCGCGAGCTCGCCGCCGGTCTTAGTGCACCGCGTGAGAGGGAGAAAGATAGGCCTTGATGGTCTCTTCCATCATGGCGACGATGTCCTTCTCGCGTCGGCCCAATTCGTCCAGCGGACCGGACACGGCCAGCGCAAACGGCTTGTCGCGCTGGTCGATCTTCGGCGGCAGCGGCATCGCGATTGAGCCCGCGCCTTCGGTGACGAGGCCCCTGGAGAAGAAATAGCCTTTGTCTGCGAACCTGCTGGACGTTCTCGAAGGCACGCTTCAATGGAACCGCCTGTTTGCCATCGGGTGCTTCGGCGTTGGCGCGCAGGCAGAGCGCCCGGATCAGCTCATTGCGCTCGTGACAGAGCAGCGCGAAGCCGGTCGCAGACCACACCACGAGGCGTCGCGAGCCTTGCGGCACGCGGAAATGCGTCGGCGCGGGTGACTGGATGACGCGCATATAGTCGGCGTAAATCCCATTGCGTGCGGCAAGGATCACCGTGTCCCCGGTCTTGTGCGAGAGTCTCTCCATCATCTGCACGAGGCGGCCGTCGCGAACGGGGCCGTTGTCCATCCAGCTTCCGAGCAGCGCCACGCGCGGCGAAGGGAGGAATGTCCGGTTTGCCGGGTCGTAATCCATGTAGCCGAGTTGCGTCAGGCACTTCAGGAGCACCGATGTCGACGATTGCGGAAAATTGAGCCG
Organism: uncultured Alphaproteobacteria bacterium; assembly: GCA_963802815.1. GTDB lineage: Bacteria > Pseudomonadota > Alphaproteobacteria > Micropepsales > Micropepsaceae > Rhizomicrobium. The sequence goes on along the minus strand of CAWDKN010000049.1, from coordinate 46,576 downwards.
TTCGGAAATTTCGTGGACCTTGGCCGACCGTTGGATCTCGTCGAAGAGATCGAATATCTGCAGCACCCGGCCGGCCGACTTCACGATCGACGGCAAGGACGGTCCCGGATCGACGACGACTTTGGACGATTTTCGACTCTGCCCGCGCGCGGCAAGGCTTCTTTCCATCGCATTCAGCCGCATGCGCGGCCCTCCCCGGATCATGGAGCTGTCCCCCGACGCTCCTGCCGTCTTAATGTTGTATGCAAATGCCAATCGGCGCCAGTTCGAATACGGCGATCAGATATCACATCCGTGATTTTGCGCGGATTTCGCCAGCAATTTCATGGGTATAAGGGCGAGGTCCCGAAGCCGGCCAACCCGCCCGGGTGCGCGCAGCCTGCACCGCGAAAATCCACGCGAAGCGCGCACAGGGGGAAGGAACAATGCCGCGGCCGAGGGCATTGGTGAATTAGCAGATATGTGATCCCCGGTCTTTGCGCGGGCAATTGGTTCTGTGACTTTCGATTTTTGCGGTATGGCTCGAGGCGAGTTATCCCTTCTGAGGCCGCATCAATCTATCGGTCCAGGCTTTCGGCTTCCTCTGGCAGAATGTTGGTGATCAGCACGACGGCGAAGGAGACGACGCCGGCGGCCGCCAGGTAGAGCGCGGGTGCCAGCCGGTAGCCCGTGGCGGCGATCAGCGCGACCGATACCATCGGAACCGTGCCGCCGAAGACCGCCTGGGCGATGTTCTGTCCGAACGAGAGCGCCGTGCAACGCACGTGCCTGGGGAGCGCCTCGACCATGAAAGCCGGCATCGTGCCGGAGATGCCCGCCTGCAGCAGCGCAAGCACGGCCTGCCCCGCGATGATAGCGGCAATCGAACCGTGGCCGATGAGCGCAAAGACCGGCCAGGACAGCAGCGCGAAGCCCGCGGTCGAGGCGACCAGCACCGGCTTAAGGCCGATGCGGTCGGAGAGCGCGCCGGCGAGCGGCAGCATGACGAGCTGCAGCGCCAGCGCTACGCTGTTCAGCGCGAGCGCGGCCGAGGTGGAGACGCCCGCATATTGGACCAGCCACGTGCTGAGGTAGACGAAGTTCAGGTAGAAGCCGATCGCCAGCGTGAGCATCATGCCGACGATCTTCAGGATCATGCGCCACTGCGTCTTGAAGGCCGTGACCACCGGCGAGTGGCGCGCCTCCGCGACCGCTACGATCGCGGCATCCGTCGGCAGGCGGCGGCGGACATAGAGCACCAGGACACCGATCAGCAGCCCGATCAGAAACGCGGCGCGCCAGCCCCAGGCCATGATTGCGTCGTGCGGAAGAAATCCCGTAAGCGCCGCGCCGACGGCAGATCCGATCAGCATTCCGCCGACCGCGCCGAACGGCGCGTAGCTTCCGACGATGCCGCGCCGGCTTCGCTGCGAGCCCTCGACCAGCATGACCATGGAGGTGGTGAACTCGCCGCCCACCGCCAGTCCCTGGCAAAGCCGCAACGCCACCAACAGGGCGGGCGCGGCCAGTCCGATCATCGCATAGGTCGGCAGCACGCCCATCAGCGCCGTCGGCAGCGCCATCATGATTACCGATGCCATCAACGCCCGTTTGCGTCCGCTGCGGTCGCCGATATGTCCGAAAATCAGCGCGCCCAACGGCCGGCCGAGGAAGCCGACGGCGAACACCGCGAAGGAGGCGAGCAGCGATGTCGCGGGATTGTGCGCGGGAAAGAACTGCCTACCGATGACGGCGGCGAAGAAGCCGTAGGTGCCGAAGTCGTACCATTCCATGACATTGCCGGCGAGGCCGGCGATGACGATGCGCCGCTCGGCCGCGCGGATCTGTTTGTGGATGAGCGCGGCGGTGCGCGCGATTTCGGCGCCGATGTGATCCAGGCTGCGAAGCTGCGAAAGCCGCGGCGCAGCTTCCGTCAGCGTTCTCCGGTTGAGCACGTGCTCGAACATGCCGCACGCATCGGCGAGCGCAACCAATGCGACATCGAACATGTCGGGCGTCTCGCTGCTGAACAGGTGGGCGAGAATGCGCCGCTTGCATTCCAGACGTTCCTGGCCGTGTTCCACGGGGTAACGGCGCGATCCAAGGGCCCATAGGTGAAGGTGCTCTTCCCGCGTGAGAATGCCGCGGTCGCACAGCCGCTTAAGCGCCTCGCGGCGCAGGGGGATCGCTTCGGGCATCAGCCGCGCGATCCACTCGCGGGGATGCAACCGCTGCGGCTCGGACTCGATGACGGCCAGCATCTGGTCGAGCATCTCGAAATCGGTCGGGCTCGCGTCCACGACCCACAAGCTGTCGGCATCGGTGCCGATTTTGCCGCGGATCTCGAGCTCCATCAGCGCCGCGCCGGCCAGGCCGCAGCTGAACGACGTCTCCGGTATCCGCCGGAACTCGCCGCCTTCGTCCTCGAGCGCGAGCAGCAGATATTCTTCGACAAGCGTGATGGTCATGATGGTCTGGCCCCCCGGCCCCAGCGCAGCGCTGTAACTGCACCGTAAGCGCGATTTGCGCAACCGCGCATTCGCACGGATCGGGTGCAAGGCACCAGCCTTTGGGTTTCGCGCGCCAACGCGCGATTGCGACCGGTGGCTTTCGATACTGCGTTGCCAATTTTCGGCTTGACAATATATAGGACAATTCCTATAGTATGTCGATGCCTACAGGAGCTTTTCAATCGTTTTCCGCCGCCGACCGAACGAGCCCCGTTCCCTGATGATCAGGGAAAGAACAGGGAAAATTTTCGAAAGCGCGCGTTGCCTTCGTTCCCACAAGAAAGGATCACCAGATGTCGAATTCCGATGTGAAACCCGTTCCCGACCGGCCCTACGAGATCGGGAAGGGCAAGCCGCCCAACGCCACGCAGTTCCAGAAGGGCCAGAGCGGCAATCCCGCCGGCAGGCCGAGCGGACGCGGCAGACTCGAGGGCCGCGTTCCTGAAAGCTGCCAACTCGCGCGCGACGCATCTGCGCACCGGCAACAACGACGAAGGCCTCGACCGGCTCGAAGCGGCAATGGTCTCGCTTCTCGATTGCGCCATCCTGGGCGCCGGAACGAATGCGAGGCAGGTCGTCGAGCTCTGCAAGGCCTTCATGCAGGACGAGGGCGAAGACGATGCGCAAGTTTGATGAACAGTCCGCATTTGAATTGCTGGCTTGGCTGATGCGGCACGCCCGGTCCGAAAGCGTGCGTCTCGGCGCAATCAGGCAGTATCTGCGCTTTCACATGGCCTATTCGAATCAAGTTAAGGCGGATCTCGAAAGGAGGCTCTTAGCGACCAACGAGAAAGCAACGGCTGTCCGCCATCCATGCGACCACACAGACACGGAGTTGCGCGAACTTTCCACGCTTCGCACTTTCGCCCGAGCGCGGGCGTAAGCCCGCCGAAGCTGCGAAGGTGGCTGGGGCGGAAGGGATCGAACCTTCGAATGCCGGAATCAAAATCCGGTGCCTTACCGCTTGGCGACGCCCCAATGCTCGGGAAGTGTCACGCGAACCGGGCCGGATCGCGAATGGCGGCGGACCTTACGGCCTAGGCTTGTCCGGTTCAACGAGGGCGAAAACAGGCGTTCGCGGCCGGTTGCGGGGCAGGGGGGGCATCGCTATAAGGGCCGTCCTTCCGCCCGCCGAACGGCGGATTGTAAGGGTCCGGAGAGTAGCTCAGCCTGGTAGAGCACCACGTTCGGGACGTGGGGGCCGGAGGTTCGAATCCTCTCTCTCCGACCATTTTCCCTCCGCAGCCAAAGCGAAGCCGACAAAAAAAGACCCGCGGATCTCGCGATCCGCGGGCCTCAGGCTCTGTGCGAGGAAACGCTTAGAACAGAACGCCGGTTTCGAACACGAGACGCGCCTGGTCCTTTGACGTGCCGAGCGGGCCGAAGACGTCGCCGGCCGTGGCGCTGCCGGCGCTGACGTAGCTCGCGTCGGCGCGGGCGAAGAGCACCTTCCACTGATAGGTCGGCGTCAGCGTGATCGACCAAGCATTGCTGCCTGCGCCATAGCCGAGGATGTTCGGCTGGATCAAGGCGCCGCTGCTCGAGGATGTTTCGTATTCCACGCGTCCGGCCAGCTTCCAATTGTCGTTGAAGGAATAGCTGACCAACAGCGCACCGCCCCACACACTCGAGCTGTTCACGAAGCCCGTGTTCGGCGTGGTGATGTACTGGGCGTATGGGCTGATGACCCAGTTGCCCGAGGTGTGGGTGTAGATCAGGTTGTAGACGGAACCCTGGTTCAGCAGCGAGCCGTCATGGCCGCCGAGATTGCCGCCGCCGGCGAAGGCAAGCGTATCGGCACCGCCATTGAAGGCGTAGGACAGAAGTCCCGATGCCCAATTGAAGTTGTTCGAGTAGATGCCGTCGTTCCACGACACCGACAGGTTCCAGGGTCCTTGCGACCAGTTCAGCTGCACGCCGCGGCTGACGGCGGGCTCGAGATTCCACAGAAGGCCGCGCTCGACGTTCATGTTCTCGAAGGTGAAGGTGTACTCGTCACCGATGAGCGTCGGCAGCTTGCCGGCCTCGAGCGAGAACGCGGACCAGTCGCCTTCGCCCTGGAGCTTCACATAGGCGACGGGAACGACGCCATAATTGAACGGCGTCGCAAAACTCGACCTTGTGTAGGGCGCGCCCACCGTCGGCAACGAGTACTCGCCGATCTGGGCGTAGAATTGCAGCCAGCCATCGGTCTTCTGCAGGATGACCTGGCCGTTATCCAGATCGACCAGCGACGCAGCGTCGCCTGGCGCCGAATGAGTTGGATTGCTTTGCCAATAGGCGAGGCCGGTCACCGCGCCGGTGATGTAGACCTTGCCGGCCGCATCGCCGAGCCAAGCAGGCAGATCGACGCTGTAGGGATTGGGGTTGGCCACAAGCGGGCCGGACATGGCGGGCGACGCCATGGCGTCGGCGTTGGCCGCACCGCATGAGGCGGCCAAGGCCGCGACTGCAGCGCAGCTCAATGAGAGAAGTCGGCCCTTCAGATTTTTCATCGATGTACTTCCCCTTGTTTAGACCGCGGCGGCACGCGAAAGCTCGGCTGCGCTCGCCGCGACGTTGTTGTCATAACAAGTTCCGGGTCGGGGTGCATAAACTCAATATTGAAACGGTGTTTCGCCGGACGAATTCCGGGCGCAATTAACGGTTTTTGGGAACCCGTTGTTGCATTGCAACAACCATTTGCCCCTTGTTTAGGCAGTCCGCCCCGCGAATGCGCGTTTAGCGGGCCGGGACGCCCAAGGTCAAATGCAGGCCGCCATCGGTCAGAAGGGTCTCCCCGGAGATATGGCGCGACTCGGGACCAGCGAAGAACATCACGGTTTTTGCGATCTCCTCCCCATCGGCCGCCCGTTTCAGCGGCGAGGTCTCGGCCTGTTTGTCGGTGATGCGCTTGAATGTCTCGTCCCCGAACCGGTTCTTGAACCAGCCCGTCGCCACATAGCCCGGGCACACCGCGTTGACGCGAATTTCGGGCGCAAGCGCGCGCGCCAGGGAAAGCGTCATGGTGTTGAGCGCGCCTTTCGACGCAGCGTAGGCGACGGACGATCCCACGCCTTTCAGTCCGGCGATCGAGGAGATGTTCACGACGGAGCCGTCGCCCTGTGCTTTCATCGCGGCTGCGCAGGCGCGAACCATCTGGAACGCACCGATGACGTTGACGGCATAGATGTTGGCGAAATCCTCCGCGCTCAATCCTTCGAGATCGTGGTGTGCGACGAATTTCGTCGTGCCGGCATTGTTGACGAGGATGTCGATTTGCTTCCAGGCGTCGAGCGCCGACTGGGCGAGATTGCGGCAATCGGTGTCCTGGGAAACATCGCCTTTGACCACGCGCGCCTCGGCCCCCAGCTTCTCGATCTCCGCGGCCGTCTCGCGTGCTTCCTTCTCGCTTTTGGTATAGTTGACCACGACGTTCGCGCCGCGCCTGGCCAGGGCGATCGCGACCGCCGCGCCGATGCCGGTCGCAGAGCCCGTGACGATCGCAACCTTGCCCTTGAGGTCCTTCTGGTCCATGCGCTCCGTCCCGTATTTGTCGCGGTTTGCCTGTAAAGTCCTGCTCTCCTTATAGCCTCGGATCGATGCCCCAAGAAGCCGCCCTTAGAACCGAACACGCCCGTCGGGCCCGAAGCGCGCGGCAGCGCGAAGACGGTGGTCCGTTGCGCGGCGGCGTGGCCGGCGTGCGCATCATCCTGATCCGCCACGGCAGGCCCAACATCCCGACCAATCCGCGCACCTCCCATCGCGAATTCCACACCTACATCGACGATTACGAAGCGGCCGGGCTCGATCCGGAAAGCGCGCCGCCTGGTGAGTTGCAGGATCTCGTCAGCGAGCTCGAGGCCGTGTTCACCAGCGGAAAGCCTCGCGCGCACGACAGCGCCAGGGCTCTCGCCCCGCATGCCGAGCTCATCGCCGACCCGCTGTTTGTCGAAGCGCCGCTCGCGTCGCCCAAGATACCGCTGCTGCGCATGCGCGTGCCCAAATGGGCGGTCGTTGCGCGCATCCTATGGCATGCGGGCTATCATCCCGAGATCGAGAACTATCGCAGAGCCAAGCACCGGGCTGCGCAGGCCGCCGATATCCTGGTCGCGCGCGCGCGCAAGGAGGGCACCACGGCGCTGGTGGCGCATGGCTATTTCAACCTGATGATCGGGCGCGAATTGCGCCGCCGCGGATTCCGCAAGTCGGGCTCTCATGCCGCGCGTTTCTGGAACGCGGTGATCTACGAGATGCCGTGACGGCCTCGAAGCGTGTGCGGCGCTTACAACATCGCGGGGATGACGCGATCCGGCGGCTTGTGGCCGTCGGCAAAGGTCTTGATGTTGATGATGACCTTCTCGCCCATGTCGATGCGGCCTTCGATCGTCGCCGAGCCCATATGCGGGAGCAGCACGACGTTCCTGGCCTTGAGCAGCTTCGGGTTCACCGCAGGCTCGTTCTCGAACACGTCGAGACCGGCACCCGCCAACTGTCCCGCCTCGAGCATGCGCGCAAGCGTGTTCTCGTCGATCACCTCGCCGCGCGCCGTATTCACGATATAGGCCGTCGGTTTCATCAGCTTGAGCCGCCGCGCCGACAGAAGATGATAGGTCGCCGGCGTGTGCGGGCAGTTGACGCTGACGATGTCCATGCGCGCGAGCATCTGGTCGAGGCTTTCCCAATAGGTCGCCTCGAGCTCGTGCTCGATGTCGGGATGGACGGGCTTGCGGTTGTGATAATGGATCTGCAGGCCGAAGGCCTTGGCGCGGCGCGCCACGGCCTGGCCGATGCGGCCCATGCCGACGATGCCGAGCCTTTTGCCGAGGATCCGGTGGCCCAGCATCCAGGACGGCGACCAGCCCTTGAAATGGTCGGCCTCGAGCTCCTTCACGCCTTCGACGAGGCGGCGCGGCACGGCCAGGATCAGCGCCATCGTCATGTCGGCCGTGTCTTCGGTCAGCACGCCGGGCGTATTGGTGACGGCGATGCCGCGCTCGAGCGCTGTCTTCACGTCGATATTGTCGACGCCCGTCCCGAAATTGGCGATCAGCTTCAGGCTGGGGCCGGCGCGCACGATGATCTTGGAGTCGATCTTGTCGGTGACCGTCGGCACCAGCACATCGGCCTTCTGGACGGCCTCGATCATCTCGGCCTGCGTCATCGGCTTGTCGTCGACATTCAGGCGCGCGTCGAACAGCTCCCGCATGCGCGTCTCGATCGCATCCGGCAGCTTGCGCGTCACGATGACGAGCGGCTTCTTTGCAGGCATCGCCTTTTCGGCCTCTAAGGGGGGATTGCGGCGTTCCAACCGGTATTAGCAGATGACGCCCTTGGGTCAAGGATCGGCGGTTTCCGCCCGCGCGCCGGGCCGCCGCCGGCGCAATTTTGCGCGGGGGCGGTTCGCGCCATAAGTAAGGCCGCGATATCGGGAGCGTGGCGGATGCAATTTGGCGGGTGGATTTGGGCGGGCCTTGTCGCGACGGCGCTTGCCGCGTCCTCCGCAGACGCGGCTGCATCCAGCCACTATGCAAGCCTCAGGAGCGACAAAGTGTTCCTTCGCGAAGGGCCCACCTATCAGCACCGCATTCTCTGGATCTATCGCCGCAAGGGCTATCCTGTCGAGATCGTCGCTTCTTACGAGGGCTGGCGGCGCGTTCGGGATTCCGAGGGAACGACGGGCTGGATCAACCAAGCCCTCCTGTCGGATGAGCGCACCGTGCTGATCACGGGAACAAAGCGGGTTCCGATCAAGGCCGGAATAGGCAGCAGCGCCAAGGTCGTGGCACTGGCCGATCCCGGCGTTGTTGCGCGCCTGAAGGCGTGCAAACCTTCGGCCTGCGAGGTCGCAAGCGGCGACATCGACGGCTGGATAGATAAAGACAATATCTGGGGAGTGGACGCGGGTGACGTTTTCGAATGAGGCGGACCCACGGTTACAGCCCGCGGCGGTCGGCGTCGACGCGATCGATCCGGCCCTGGGCGAGCCGAGCGGATTGCCGGGTTCGATGGCGGTCGCCGATGCGGCGGGCCTCGTTGGTTGGCTGAAATCGCCGCACGGCGTCTCCGCAACCGGGGGGCCGGTGGCGAGCCGGATCGGCCAGGTCGCCTGGGCTGTCTATGAGGGCGCGCGCGATCCCTACGTCCTGCTCGTCACGATCTATTTGTTTGCGCCCTATTTTTCGTCCGGAATTGTCGCCGACCCCGTCCGCGGACAACAGATCTGGGGCTTCTATACGACGCTCGGCGCGCTCGCGACGGCGTTTGCGGCGCCTTTCCTCGGAGCCGTTGCCGATGTCGGCGGTCGCCGCAAACCATGGATCGCGTTCTACACGGTGACCATGTGCATCGCGGTGATGTTCATGTGGCTCGGCGTCCCGCATGCCTCACCGGCGCGCATCATGATGATCGGATTGCTCGTCGCGCTCGCGAATTTCTCGTTCGAGTTCACAGCCGTGTTCCACAACGCGATGTTGCCGACGATCGCGCCGCATGAGCGAGTCGGGCCACTCTCGGGCATGGCGCTTGCACTCGGCAATCTCTCCGGCATCTTCCTGATGCTGTTCATGCTGATCTTCCTGGCATTGCCCGGCCGCGTGGATTGGAGCTTCGTGCCCGCGCATCCCCTTTTCGGCATCAGCCAAGCGGCGCACGAGCCGGAACGTCTCGCGGGGCCGATCTCCGGGCTATGGCTGATGCTGCTGAGCTTGCCGCTCTTCCTCTTCACGCCCGACAAGGCGAGCACCGGGACGAAGCTCGGCGCCGCGATGATCGGCGGCGTGAAATCCGTCATCCGCACGATCAGAAGCCTGAAACACTACCGCAACGTCGCGACCTATCTCGTGGCGCGCACGCTGTTCCAGGACGGCATGACGGCGGCACTGACCTTCGGCGGGATCTATGCGTCGGGCACGTTCCACTGGGAAGCGCTGACCATGATCGTCTATGGCCTGGAGCTCAGCGTTTTCGCCGTGCTCGGCGGTTTCTTCGGCGGCTGGCTCGACAACGCGGTGGGCTCCAAGCGGGCGCTGTTCATCAGCATCGGGGGCACGACGATCTTCTTCGTGGCGAGCCTGACCATGAGTCCCGACCGTATCCTCGCGGTCATTCCCTACGATCTGTCGCAGCCGCCGCTGTGGTCGCTGCCGTTCTTCCGCACCTGGCCGGAGATCATCTACCTGATGATCGTGAACGGTGTCGCGGTTTGCATCACGGCGGGCTATGCCAATATCCGAACCATGATGGCGCGGCTGTCGCCGCCGGAGAAGATGACGGAGTTCTTCGGTCTCATGTCTTTTTCGGGTACCTCGACGGCCTTCATTGCCAACGCCGCGGTGACCACGATGACGGTGATCACGCATAGCCAGCGCGGCGGCATGATGGCGATCATCGCCTTCCTGGTGGCCGGAGTCATCGGCATGTTCTTCGTCAGGGAAGAACGCGCAGTCGCGGTCTGACGCGGGTCAGTGGTCGTGTGGCGGCGGCGGCGGCGCCGCCGGTGCATCGGGCCCGGCTTCGCAGGGCGCTGCCTCGCCCTGAAAAATGCAGGTGTTGTCGGCGTGGGTGATCTCGCTCTCGTCGCCGCCCGTCAGGCAGTGGTCGCGGCTGTTGCACTCCAGCACGTTGTGAACGATCCGCGCCGGTCCCGGAGAATCGAAGTGGATGGGGGCTGCGCGCGTGCCTTCGATGCGATTGCCGTCGAGCTCGACGTTCTCGTCGCCGCCTGCGATCCACAGGCCGAAAGACGAGTCGGAGATGTGAACTTCGTGCACGAAGGGCGCGCCGTGGTAAACCGCGATTGCCGCCCACTGCGTATTCGTGATCTCGCCTTCGGCGATGGTAACGCGCACGTCGGGGCCCATTGAAACGCCCAGGCCCGTGTGGCGGATCGAAAAGCCCTGAACGGTGATCTCGCCACCCGCGCTGGCGCGGAAGCGCAAGGCGCGATCGGTGTCGGAGATGTCGACATTCTCGAGCGTGAGGCCGTCAGGTCCCGGAGATGCCTCGGCACCCACATGCCCTCCCTTGATCGCAAGGCCGCGAATAACACCGTCGGTGCGCTCGAGCATCATCCCGACGGACGGACCGTGATCCATGTCGATCGACAGATCCGAAAGATGCAGGTGCGAACCGTTGGCATTGATGCCCGAGCCGTCGGTCGCAATGTGAAGACCGGCACCGGCGAGCCCGCCGCCATGGCCGAGATCGATCGCCCAGTCCGATCCGTGCGAGTTGATGTCGACGTCGCGCGCGATCAGCCAGCCCTCCTCGAGCACGATGCAGGGCTGGTCATGGCCGTGACCGGCAAAACGGATATCGCGCAGAACAACCGTGTCCTCGGTACGCACCAGCATGCAGGGTTGTCCCGGCGGCGAGACGACGGTGACTGGCGCGCCGCGGCGGTCGCCGACGATGCGAACCGGTTTTCCGATCAGCACGGTCTCAAGGCACGGCGCGCCGTCATAGCCGGAAAGCACGCGGACCTCGCCGTAGGGCGCCACATGATCGACGGCTTCGCTGATGGAATGAAAGCCGCGATGCCCGCCGCAATCGACATAGGCGACGTCGCGGCCCCAGCTCTCGCGGCGCTCGCCGTAATAGCCGTCATAGCCATCGCCGAAATAGCCCCGGCCGCCCCGCCAGCCATGGTGATGACTGGGGCCGAGGCTGTAGGGATCGAGCAGGACGGAATTGTCGACGGCGACGGTATCCGCGCGCGCCGGGCTTGAGACCATAAGGCCGGCAAGCATCACTGCGCCGCAGAGCACGCCGGCGGAACAGACGAGAAGACGGCGCACGGCGTTCGTCATCGATGCGCCCTAGTGGGGACCATGATCGTCGTGATCGTGGTCGTGGTCATGGTCGTGGTCATGGTCGTGATCGTGATCGTGATCATGGTCGATGATCATGATCGGAATCGTGCTCATGATCGTGGTCGTCATGATCGTGATCGTAGTGATCGCGATCATCGTCATGCCGGCCGATCACGTCGTGGTCGTACCAATCCATCGCCGAGTGCCAGTGATCCATGGAATGATTCCATTCGTCCGACTGATCGTCGGAGCGCCGTGCGCGGTCGAGATAGCCCCTCAAGAGATCGCCGGAACAGCCATTCTCCCAGCGGACATGATCGCGATTGCGCCAGTCGTCGCAATTGTGGTCGCGGTGCCAGCCGCCGCCGTAACCATAGCCGTACCCTTCGCGGCAGTCGTAGCCGCAATGGCGGTCGAGCCAGCAATCGTGATCGCAATAGCCGCCGTCCCAGTGCCGGAACTGGATTTGGGGCGTCGGATCGTAAGGCTCAAGCACCACGGAGTCGTCCGAGACCCAATGCGCCAGCGCCGGCCGTGCCGCGCCCCAAAGCGTGACGAGGATCGCGGCCAGGACGGCCAGGGTTAATCGCAAACCGCGCGTCGAAAGCCTGTGCGCCATGGCGTCCTCCTAGTGCTGGCCGTCGCGCGGCGGTTGCGCCGCGGCACGACCGAGCAGATCGCCGAGCTGGTTCATTGTCGGACGGAATCCCGCGAGCGCGGACGCGGTGAAATAGTCGTTCGCTTTCGCGAGATCCTGGTGGATTCCATCGGGTCCCACCTTGTAGAGCACGCCAAGGTGATAGAGCGCGGCGCCGTAGCGCTGGTCGGCCGCCTTCTGGAACCAGAACGCGGCGCGCGCATAGTTGCGCACGACGCCGATGCCCTTGGCGTACATCACGCCCAGCGAATTCTGCGAGGAGGCGTCGCCGCGAATGGCGGCTGTCTGGATCAGACGCACCGCTTCAGTCCGGTGAGCCTGCCGGTCGCGGTATGTCCGATCGTCTGCTGATAGCGGGCAATGTCGCGCGGCGCACCGGGGCCGGACCACAGCGTAACCGGCGTCACGCTCCAGCCCAGGAACCAGAGCGCCTGCTGCACCGCGCGGGGCGGCAAGCCGATATCGACGAGTTCAAGCGCTTTCTGACGGTCGAAGCTGATGGCGCATTCGTCCGAATAGGGAACGCCGCTTCCATTGTCGCCGACGGGATAGAATTCGAAGGGCGGAGACCAGTAGCGGGCCCGGTCGGCTGCGTCGTCGGCGATGGTCGAGCCAAGACCGCGGGCATCGCGTACGTCGCGGTCGAGCCCGCGCAGGTATTCCGCAGCCAGCGGATGGCCCATGTTGTCGGCGATGTGAAAATACATCAGCGCCTCGCCGTCGTTCGGCACGATCACCGAGCTCGACGAGATTCCCATCATCCGCCGCGCATAGGCGGAATTGCCGTACTCGAACTCACGGTCGGAGCGGTCGCGGAATTCGTAGATGGAGTGCGCCATGTCGGTCATGGCGCCGTAGGTATAGGGGCTCTCGTTCCACAGGCCGCCGGCGTCGTCGCGATAGGGTCCGTAATTGTCGGTGTCGGCGGTATGGATCTGGCCGAGGCGGATGAAGCCGTCGGCGCCGCGACAGGATAGGATGTAAATGATGCGGTCGCGCGCCTGCTCGCGCTGCTCGGCATTCATCAGCAGCATCAGCTTCTGCTCGCGCGCGAGCGCGCGGTGAAAATTGTTGGCGATGACCCGGCGGGCATAACCATCGGCGATGTATTCGTCGATCCGCGCGCTCTTGGTCGCGAGGTAGTACCAGACATAGGACTCGACGGGATCGTAAAATTTGTTGTTGCCACGGTCGTCGCCGTAGATGTCTCCGAGATGGATCTGCGACAGGAAATCGTCCTCCTGCCAGGCGGCGCGACGCCAGACCTGCAGTCCGGCTTCGATACTGAGCTTGTTCGCGGCGATCACGCCGTCGGTGTAGTCTGCGCGCGCGTCCAGGCTCGCCAGGCAGAGGCAAGCAAAACCAGCAAGCGCCACGAGCGCATGCGCCAAACTCTTCCGGAAAATCCCACTCACCGCGGTCATCCCCCGACCGACAAACCCAACGCGTTTTTTCGCGCGCTTCGACATTAAATACCTGAAGCCCGCGCGTCACCTTAACATTAACTTCCCACGAAGGTTCCGGAATACCCGGGAATTCGCAGCAATTTAATGCCGGAAATGACGCATTCCTGTGAACGCCATGGTTAACCCTGCCTGGTCGGCGGCTTCAATCACCCTGGCGTCGCGAATCGAGCCGCCGGGCTGGATGACGGCGGTGGCGCCAGCTTCGACCGTTGCGAGGAGTCCGTCAGGAAACGGAAAGAAAGCGTCGGAGGCCGCTGCCGAACCTTTTGTCAGCGGCGTGCTCAGCCCGGCGGCTTCTGCCGCTTCCTTCGCCTTGATGGCGGCGATGCGCGCCGCGTCGACGCGGCTCATCTGGCCGGCGCCGATTCCCGCCGTCTGGAAATTTTTCGCGTATACGATCGTGTTCGACTTCACGTGCTTGCAGATCGTGAAGGCGAACAACATGTCGGCCATCTCGCTCTCGGACGGCTGGCGCTTGGTGACGATCTTCAGATCGGGCGCGCCGATATGCCCGTTGTCGCGCGTCTGCACCAGCATGCCGCCCGCAACGGTCTTGAAGGTGAGGCCAGGCGCGCGGGGATCGGGCAGGCCGCCGGCAATGAGAAGTCGGAGATTGTTGCGCTTGGCGATGATGGCGCGCGCATCGGCATCGGCATCCGGCGCGATGATCACCTCGGTCAGGAGCTTGACGATCTCCTCCGCTGTCGCCCCGTCGAGCGGACGGTTGAAGGCGAGAATGCCGCCGAACGCGCTGACGGGATCGCAGGCGAGTGCCTTGCGGTAGGCATCGCCGAGCGTATCGCCAAGCGCCACGCCGCAGGGATTGGCGTGCTTGATGATGGCGCAGGCGGGCTTGTCCTTCGGATCGAACTCTGCGACGAGCTCATAGGCGGCGTCGGTGTCGTTGATGTTGTTGTAGGAGAGCTCCTTGCCCTGGACCTGTTCCGCCGTGGCGACGCCATATCGCTTTTCGCTGGTGGCATAGAAAGCCGCCTCCTGGTGCGGATTCTCGCCATAGCGCAGCGGCTGGCGCAGCTGTCCCGCGAAAGCCCGCCGGCGCGGCGGCGCCTTGTTGCCGTCTTTCTCCAGCTCGCCCGCGAACCAGTTCGACACCGCGGCGTCATAGGCCGCCGTGCGAGCAAAGGCGATCTGGGCAAGCTCCTTGCGCAACTTCCCCGTCGTGGCCGAACCGTTGGCGTCCATCTCGGCCAGGACGCGATCGTAATCGGCGATATCGACGACCACCGTCACCCAGCCGTGGTTCTTGGCGGCGGCGCGCGTCATTGCCGGGCCGCCGATATCGATCTCCTCGATGACGTCGTTGAAACTCGCGCTCTTCGCGACGGTCGCCTCGAAGGGATAGAGATTGGAGACGAGGAGATCGATGCCTTCGATGGCATGCGTGCGCATTGCCTCGGCGTGATCCGGTTTGTCGCGCAGCGCCAGAAAGCCGCCATGGATCTTCGGATGCAGCGTCTTCACGCGGCCATCCATGATCTCCGGAAATCCCGTGATCGTAGAAACGTCGGTGACGGCGAGGCCTGCGTCACGCAACGCCTTGGCCGAGCCGCCGGTGGAGATCAGCGCGACGCCGTGGCGAACCAGGCCTTTGGCGAAATCGACGAGGCCGGACTTGTCATGGACGGAGAGCAACGCACGGCGGACGAGGCGAAGCGGCATGGCACGACTCTGGGGATGTCAGAGGTTACGGGAGGTCTTACTTCCGCAAGCCCCAAAATAGAAGTGTCAGAACGACGCTGACGAGAAGGGACGTCGCCAACGGGATATGGATCGTCAGGTTTTCCCTGTGGATCACGAAGTCGCCCGGCAGCCGGCCCAACCCGAGCCGGGTGATCCAGGGCCACGCGAGCCCGGCTGCGACCAGACCGACGCCAGCAACAATCAGGAAGCGGCGAATATCCATTCTTGCCCAAGGTCCGGGCAGTCATCGCCGCCCGGGCAATTCGAACGCGGTGGTTGCGGAGGCTTCGGAGGACGCGGGGGAAAGCCTTGAAGCGACGCTGTCAAAGATTTCCCCAAGGGCTTTCTCGGCTGCGCGTCCGGGCTACCTCGCCACAACAGCGTCCTTCGAAACCGCCGCGACCGCCGCGTTAAAATGCTCCCGCCCGGACCACTTTCACAATAGCGCTCGTCAGTTTTTCCAACTCGTCTTCGCTGATCGTAAGCGCCGGCGTCAGGTACACGATGTTGCGGAATGGCCGGACCCACACGCCCTCCGCCACCAGCGCGGCCTTCAGCCGGTTCATGTCGTCGATGCGGTCGAGCTCCACGACGCCGATCGCGCCGCGCACGCGCACGTCCCTGACACCCTTCATGCCGACGCAGCGGCCGAGCGCGGGCGCCATCTCGCTTGCGATCTCCACGGCCTGAAGCAGTCGCTTCTCGCGCGCGAAGAGATCGAGCGAAGCGTTTGCGGCGGCGCAGGCCAGCGCATTGCCCATGAAGGTCGGGCCGTGCATCAGCGCATGCACAGGATCGTCGGACCAGAAGGCGTCGAAGATCTTCTTGGTCGCGACTGTCGCCGCCAGCGGCAGCGTTCCGCCCGTCAATCCCTTGCCGAGCGTGACGATGTCCGGGGTCACCTGCGCCGCCTCGCAGGCGAACATCGTGCCGGTGCGTCCGAAGCCAGTGAAAATCTCGTCGAAGATCAGGAGCAACTCGTACTTGTCGGCCGCGCGGCGAAGCCGTTGCAGCACGCGCTCGTCGTGGAAAACCATGCCGCCGGCCCCCTGGACAAGCGGCTCGACGATGATGCCGGCGAGCGTGTCGGCATACCGCTCGAGAAACCGTTCGAACGCCGCGATCGTCTCTTCGTCGCGCGGCAGGTCGATCACGGAATGCTCGGGCAGCAAGCCCGTGAAGAGGGCGTGCATGCCTTCCTCGGGATCGCAGACCGCCATCGTCGCGATCGTGTCGCCGTGATAGCCGCCCTTGAAGGCGAGGAATTTCGTCCGCCCACGGATGTTGCGGTTGAGCCAGTATTGCGTCGCCATCTTCATCGCGACTTCGACCGCGACCGATCCGGAATCCGAGAAGAAGACGTGGTTCAGGTCTCCCGGCAGGAGCGCAGAAAGGCGCGCCGCGAGATCGAGCGCCTGGGCGTGGACGAGGCCGCCCAGCATCACATGGGGAAGGGCGGCGAGCTGACGTTCCACGGCCGCGCGGATGTGCGGATGGCTGTAGCCGTGGCACGCCGTCCACCACGACGCGATGCCGTCGATCAGGACGCGCCCGTCGGCGAGCACGATGTGCGTGCCTTCGGTCTTCACGACCGGAAGGGGCGGCGCCGCGGTCTTCATCTGCGTGTAGGGAAGCCACAGATGCGGGAAGCCGTGCGTGAACCATTCCGGTTCGCTGTCTCGTGTCATTGGGAACGTGCCTTGGGATGCCGCGCGCGCCCGCGTCTTATCGCATCTCGCCGAGGAAGGCCTGGAATTTATCGCGCCCGGTGGTGAAAAAACGATCGTGCGGCTGGTCTTTTCGCGGCGCGCCCAGCCGAGTTCCATGAACCGCTGGAGGAGCGCCGCGCCCAGTGCGCCTGCGAGGTGGTGCCGCCGCTCGCTCCAGTCGAGACACAGCTTGCACATCGGCCTGCGCCCGGCCTCCAGCGCGCCGATATCGATGCCGAAGTCGGAGAGCCGCTTGGCGCCGACGCGCGTCAGCGACGCGTCGGATTGCGAGACCTGGATGAAGCGCCGCTCTTGAGCCCGTTCATCAGCGCGACGCCGAGCTCGCCCGCAAGATGATCGTAACAGACGCGCGCGCGCCGCATCGCCGATCGCGCGGCCCGCTGCGCGTGCGCATGTGGCCGACTTGCGCCGCGAGCCCCATCAGACTCTCCAGCGCGTGCGCGACGTCAGCGCCGCCGAGCCGGAAATAGCGATGCCGGCCCTGTTTCTCGAGCGTGACGAAGCCGCCGCCCTCGAGCTTGCCCAGACGGCTGCTCGCCGTCTGCGGCGTGACGCCGGCTTCCTGCGCAAGCTCGGAGGCCGAAAGCGCGCGTCCGTCCATCAGCGCGACCAGCATGTTGGCGCGCGCGGGATCGCCCATCAGTGCGGCGACCTGGGCGATGTTGGGCCCGTCTTTCACGAGTTGGAGTTTTTCATGTCTCGCAGCCTTTCAGGAATGGTCGCCGGCACAGTTCGATCTTAGTCGAAGCATCGTCGTGGCGCAATCGCGATACTGCGCACAGTCGGAATCCGCAAGGAGAGTTTCGTGGAGATCACGGTTTTCATTCGCTACACGCTCGATCCGTTCAAGCGCGAACAGTTCGAGGCGTACGCGCGCAATTGGCTGGCGCTCATTCCCAAATGCGGCGGCGCGCTCGTCGGCTACTGGATGCCGCACGAGGGCACGAGCGATATCGCCTACGGGCTGATTTCCTTCGACAGCCTCTCGTCCTACGAGACCTACCGCAATCGCCTGCGCGCGGACACGGGCAGTGCGGCCAATTTCCGCTTTGCGGAAGAGCAGCGTCTCATTCGCGCCGAAGAGCGCACGTTTCTGCGCCGCGTCGAACCGAGGGCGTGAACCATGATCGCGGTGATCTTCGAAGTGACGCCTGCGGAAGGACAGGCGCTGGCCTATCTCGACCGCGCGGCGAGGCTGAACCCGTTTCTCGAGAAGATGGACGAGCATTCATCTCGATCGAGCGCTTCCAGAACCTGACCGAACCGAACAAGATCCTGTCGCTGTCGTTCTGGCGCGACGGAGACGCGGTCGCGCGCTGGCGCATCCAGCCGAACCACCGTGCCACGCAAACCGACGGCCGCAACGGCTTATTCGAGGACTACCGCCTGCGCGTGGCGGCTGTCCTGCGCGATTACGGGATGAACCAAAGGCGGGAACAGGCGCCGGCGAATTCCCAAATTGCGTATCCGACAGGCAGGCGGCCGTGGGATTGACGAAGCAAACCTATCCAAGGTCGTCATGGCCGATGATTTGCGCGAGGGTAGCGACTAAACCTGCATTGCCGTCATGCCCAGCCGGTTGTAGGAGTCGCACGTCGTGGCTCTCCTTCGGGTTCGGCGTGGTCAGCAGCTTGGTGCCGTAGAATATCGAATTGGCGCCGGCGAGAAAGCACAGCGCCTGCGCCTCGTCGCTCATGTGATCGCGTCCGGCCGAGAGCCGCACCATCGATTTGGGCATGGTGAGGCGCGCGACCGCGATGGTGCGCACGAAGTCGATCGCGTCGATGTCGGATGCGTCCGCCAGCTTCGTGCCCTTCACGCGCATCAGCAAGTTTATCGGCACGCTTTCGGGATGCTGCGGCAGCGTTGCGAGCGCGTGGATCATGCCGACACGGTCGCCGCTCGTCTTCGCCCATGCCGACGATGCCGCCGCAGCAGACATGGATGCCTGCTCGCGCACATGGGCGAGCGTGTCGAGGCGATCCTCGAATAGTCCGCGTCGAGATGATCTCGCGATAATATTCGGGAGAGGTGTCGATGTTGTGGTTGTAGTAGTCCAGGCCGGCACCCTTCAGTCGCGCGGCCTGATCGGCCGTCAGCATGCCGAGCGTGACGCATGTCTCCATGCCGAGCGCCTTGACGCCCGCCACCATCTCGCAGACGGCGTCGAGATCGCTTGTCCTTCGGCGAGCGCCAGGCCGCGCCCATGCAGAAGCGCGTCGCGCCGGCGGCGCGCGCCGTCTTCGCATCGGCGAGCACGGCGTCGATATCCATCAGCTTCGTCGGCCTTCAGCCGGTCGTCGTAGCGAGGCGCTTTGCGAGCAGTAGCCGCAATCCTCGGGGCAGCCGCCGGTCTTGATCGACAGCAGCGTCGAGATCTGAACCTCGCGCGGATCGAAATGCATGCGATGCACGCTTTGGGCGCGGAACATCAGATCGGCGAAAGGCAGCGCGAACAGCGCAGCGATCTCCGCGCGGGTCCAGTCGTGGCGGACGGCGCCGTCGCGGAAAGCTGGGTCTGCGGCGGGGGCGTTCATCGGAGAGTTCCTGGCGTTTGTCCTCAAGGCAATATATCGGTGAGGGCATGGGCGCAAGGCGACGCGGGAACCGGTTGATGGTGCGGCGGGTTGGCCTTCCATGAGCGCTTATTTCGTCACCGCGACCGGGACTGACATCGGCAAGACCTTCGTCACGGCCGGCCTCGTGCGGCATCTGCGCGAGGCCGGCGCCAAGGTCGGCGCGCTAAAGCCCATCGTCAGCGGATTCGACATGGCGACCGCGGCGTTGAGCGATCCTGGCGTTCTGCTGGGTGCGCTCGACGAACCGATTGCGCCAGAGGCGTTCGAACGCATCTCGCCCTGGCGCTTTGCGGCGGCCCTGTCGCCCGACATGGCGGCCGCCCGCGAGAAACGCCCTGTCGATTTCGACGCCGTCGTCGATTTCTGCCGCAAGGAGATCGCGGCGCACGACGGTCCGTTCTTCGTCGAAGGCGTCGGCGGCGTAATGGTGCCGCTCGACGCGACACACACCGTTCTCGACTGGATGACGGCGCTCGCGCTTCCGGTCATCGTCGTGGCCGGCACCTATCTCGGCACGGTGAGCCACACGCTGACGGCGCTCGATGTTCTCGCACGGGCGAAACTCTCGGTCCGGGTGCTGGTTTTGAACGACAGCGGCGACGGTGCGGTGCCGCTCGCGGAAACGCGCGCGACGATAGCGCGCTTCGCGCCCGGCATTGCGATCGCCGAAATCCCGCGGGTGAAGGCTCCGGTCGGCGCGCGCGAAGCGTTCGCGAAGCTGGCGGCGCTGCTTTAGTAGCGGCCGTGGGTTTCGAAATATAGCA
This sequence comes from uncultured Alphaproteobacteria bacterium, assembly GCA_963802815.1. Taxonomy (GTDB): domain Bacteria; phylum Pseudomonadota; class Alphaproteobacteria; order Micropepsales; family Micropepsaceae; genus Rhizomicrobium. Next base: position 26,397 of record CAWDKN010000049.1, on the reverse strand, counting down.
CGACCTTGCCGCCTAAATCCTTCAGAGACAATGAGTTGCCGGCGACGTGCCAGTGCGCGACGCGGTCGAGCGCATTCAGAAAGTGCGCCTCCTGCTGCATCGTGCCGGAGGGCGTGCATGCCATCTTGGTCGAGATGACCGGTCCGAAGCTGATGTTCTCGCCGGCGATCCTCGCCCGCCCGCCATAACCGTTGCAGCCGGCGTCGCCGTGAAACGATCCGTCGGCGGCAATCGTCAGGTCGCCATAGGAACCATCCATGATGGAGCTGTCGTCGATATCCTTCAGCGTCCAGGTCGGACCCTCTAGCGCCGATGTCGGCGACACCGGCGTCGAGCAACCGGCTAGAAGAATGGCGGCCAAGGCGAGCACCGGCACGAAAGTCGTTCTCATGTCGTCTCCTTCGAACCCATCGTCTTGCTACGCATTCGCGCTCGGCCTTGCCGAGACCCGCGCGTGCCAGTCGCGCAGGTTCGACGCCTCTTCGGGCATATCCATGCTCACGAATTTCGCGAAGTCGATGCCGCACAGAAGCACGATGTCGGCCATCGAATAAGCGCTGCCCGCAAGGAAGTCGCGCCCGTCGTCGAGCTCGCGGTCGATCCAGCGCATGGCGTTGGCGACGACCTTGCGACTGTGAGCGCCATAGTCCTTGAACTGGTTGGGATTGACCTGCGCCGTGCGCGCGTCGTCGTTGATCCAGACCTGTCCCATCGGACTCCAAAGGCGGAATTCGGCGCGCCGGATCCACATTTCGGTCTGCGCGCGCGAGAGAGGGTCGGCGCCGAACAGCGTGGGCGCCGGGTTGAGCTCCTCGAGATAGCGGCAGATCGCGATCGACTCGGAGAGGCAGGTGCCGTCGTCGAGCTCGAGCACCGGCACTTGACCGAGCGAATTCTTCTTCATGAAGTCGGGCGCCTTATGCTCCCGCTTCATCATGCGCACATGCTCCATCGGGATCGAAATGCCCTTCTCGGCCAGAAAGATGCGGACCTTGCGCGGATTGGGCGCAGGATTGTTCTCGTTGTAGAGCTTCACGTCGTTTCCCTTTTTGTCCGGGGAAAGCCTAGTACCTCTCGTCCCGACCGTCATCACCCGGCGCGCTGCAGCGCGTCCGGGTGATGACGGCGAGGAGGGGGCAACAAATCAACAAAATGGCGAGTGCCGTCATGATATCAGGCGCGCTATGATGTCGAATTCCGGGCCTGCCGGACGACCAATGGGGCAATCCACGAAGGCCACGCCAATGCGCTACCTCTGCATCGTCCACATCGATCCCGCGATCTTTTCCAAGCTTTCGGAAGTCGAGCACCGCGAGCTCAGCCGCGCCTGCATGGCTTACGACCGAGGAGCTCATGCGCAGCGGCCACCTCATCGCCGCCGAAGCGCTCGATGCGCCGCGCACCGCCATGATCGTCCGCGTTCGCGGCGACAAGACCGCCGTCACCGACGGTCCCTATGTCGAGACCAAGGAACATCTGGGCGGCTTTCTCTTCATCGAGGCACGCGACCTCAACGAGGCCGTCGAGATCGCCGTGAAATGTCCGATGGCGCAGATGGGCTGCATCGAAGTCCGGCCGCAGATGACGAACAGGCCTTGAACGAAGAGGGCGGGTTCAAGGCTGAGATCGATGCGATCTACCGCCGCGATCAGCGCCGCATCCGCGCCACGCTGATCCGCCTGCTGGGCAGCTTCGAGCTGGCCGAGGAGGCCGTGCAGGACGCGTTCATTGCCGCGGCCGAGCAATGGCCGCGCGACGGCATTCCGCGGACGCCGCATCTCTGGCTGATCTCGGCCGGCCGTTTCCGCGCCATCGACCGCCTGCGTCGGCGTGCGCGCCACGACAAGGTCGTCGGCGAACTCGTGACCTTGCTCGACTCCGAAAGCGGCGCGCCGGCGCTCGACGAGCGGACGATCGCCGATGACGGCCTGAGGCTCATCTTCATCTGCTGTCATCCGGCGCTGGCCGCAGAGGCGAAGACGGCACTCACCCTGCGCGAAGTGTGCGGCCTTACGACCGAGGAAATAGCCCGCGCCTTCCTCGCCGCGCCGGCGACGATCGCCCAGCGCATCGTCCGCGCAAAAGCGAAGATCAAGAGCGAGCATCTGCCCTACGAAGTGCCGGAAAAGGCGCAGCTTCCCGATCGTCTCGCCGACGTGCTCGGCGTGATCTACCTGCTCTTCAACGAGGGCTATTCGGCGAGCTCCGGGCTTGCCGTCGTGCGGCAGGAGCTGACCGCCGAGGCGATCCGCCTCGGCAGGCTCGTGGCCGAGCTTCTTCCCGACACCGAGGCGCTCGGCCTTCTGGCGCTGATGCTGCTGCATGAAATCGCGGCGGTGTGCCCGCACTGCGGCGGACGGCGAACTTGTTCCCCTCGGCGAGCAGGATCGCGCTGTGGGACAAGGCTCTCCTCGGCGAAGGCCGCGCGCTGGTGACGCGCGCGTTCGCCTCGGGCGAGGTCGGCAGCTACGCGATCGAGGCCGCGATCGCGCTTGCGCACGCGACCGTCGATTCGAAATCAACGGATTGGGATCAGATCGTGGGTCTCTACGATCTCCTGATGAAGGCCACGCCGTCGCCCGTGGTTGCGCTCAACCGCGCCGTGGCGATCGGCATGCGCGACGGACCCGCTGCAGGCCTGGCCATCGCCGATGCGCTCGCCGAGCGCGGCGACCTCTCCGGCTACCGCTTCCTGCACGTGGCGCGCGCGGATTTCCTCGAACGGCTCGGCCGCAGCGGCGAGGCGAGGGACGCCTATGCCGAGGCGTTGCGCCTGACGTTGCTCGCGCCCGAGCGGCGCTTCATCGAACGCAAGCTGCGCGCGCTCGGGCCGGGATGATGGACGCGACGGCTACTGCTTGACGAAGCTGTCGCCGGTGATCCCCGTCTCGGAGAACATCGGATCCTGCCAGCCCGCACTTCCTCGCCCTTCCTGCCGCGATTGACCGGAATCGCACCCGCCTAGGCAATCGCCCAAAGAGGCCGAAGCAGCTTCACCGTTCTCGTCGACAAGGCGCTGACCTTGGTGCTACGTCCGCCACAAGAGCGGCCGATGGCGTGCTTTTGTTGGCAATGCGAGCAAGGCTTGCCTGGTGTTGGTCCCGTTTTGACGGTCGTCGGCGGGTGTCGTACGTTTTGGTTCGATCGCTGGAGAATTGGTTGGGATGCAAGCTCCCGCAGGTTTGCCGTGGCTCCCAAGACCTTCCGACGATTTTCGCGCAATCTGCGGAGGATTGACGGCTGGGCAGCAGCGCCTCGGCGACACGCTACGCGAATTGGCGCACTACGCCCACGACGGACGGACGACGGAGATCTTTAGCCGGACGATCAGGCGCCTCGCGCTCGCGGGCGCGGATCTCTCCGGATTGCAGCCCGTGCGGATTGCTGTCCTGTCCAATGCGACGATGGATATGGCCGTGGCGGGCATCATTGCCGCGGGCGCCCGCCATGGATTTCACGTCGACGTGACGCTCGGCGGGCTGAGCCGGTATTACCAGGACGCCGTCGACGCGTCGTCGGACGTACAGCGGGCGGATCCCGACATCATCCTGATCGCTCTCGATCATCGCGCGTTCGGCTTTGCCGATGAGCATGTTGCGACACCGGAAAGTGTGACGACCGCGCTCGCCCTTCTCGACAGAATTCGGCGGGGATCGCGTCGGAGCGGTCGGACTACCGTCATCGTGCAGACGCTGGCACCGCAGCCGCTGCGGTTGACCGGCAGCGCCGATGCGATCCTTCCCGGAACCGCGGCAAGTGCGATAGCCGAATTCAATCGCCGCCTGGTCGAGGACATCGCTGGGAACGGTAACGATGTGTTGCTCGACATCGCGCATCTGGCGTCGACGGTGGGCCTCTCAGCATGGCACGACCCGACGCATTGGCATTCGAGCAAGCTCCCATTCTCGCCCGACTTCCTCGCCCTTTACGGCGAGCATGTCGCGCGCACGATCGCCGCAGTCTATGGCCGTTCGCGCAAATGCCTTGTTCTCGATCTGGACGACACATTGTGGGGCGGTGCGATCGGCGACGACGGGCTGGAAGGGATCGTTCTGGGGCAGGGCAGCGGCACTGGAGAGGCCTTCGTCGATTTCCAGAAGACAGGGCTCGCCCTTCACAACAGGGGCATTGTCCTTGCGGTCTGCTCGAAGAACGATCGCGAGCAGGCGCTCCTTCCCTTTCGCCACCACCCGGACATGGTTCTCAGAGAAGACCATATCGGCGCATTTCAGGCCAATTGGGACGACAAGGCTCGCAATCTGAAAGCGATCGCGCGCGACCTGAACATCGGCCTCGATACGCTGGTATTCGTCGACGACAATCCGGCGGAGCGCGCGCTGATCCGCCAGGTGCTGCCGATGGTTGCGGTGCCGGAGCTGCCCGAAGATCCCGCCTGCTATTCGACTGCGCTCCTGTCCGCAGGCTACTTCGAGACGATCCGCTCGACCGAGAGCGACCGGATCCGAAACCGCTTTTATGCCGATAATGCCCGGCGTGCGGAGCTCCTGGCGGACGCGACCGACGTCGAGCTATATTTGCGCTCGCTGAACATGGTGATCACGTTCGAGAGTTTCGCCCCGCTCAACCGTTCCCGCGTCGCGCAATTGATCAACAAGACAAACCAGTTCAACCTGACGGCGCGGCGCTGCCGCGAAACCGAAATCGCCGCGCTCGAAGCAGACGCAGGCGTGTTCACGCTGGCGGTCCGCGTCAGGGACAAATTCGGCGACAACGGGTTGATCAGCGCGCTCGTCTGCGACAAGCGCGGCCCGATCTGGAACATCAATACCTGGGTCATGAGCTGTCGCGTATTCCAGCGCCGGATCGAACACGCCATGCTGAACCGGCTTGCCGCCGCCGCACGCAGCCAACACGCCGCCGCGCTGGTCGGAGAATATCGGCCCAGCCCGCGCAACGACGTCGTGCAGGATCTCTACAGGTCTCTCGGTTTTGCGCCGGCCGGAGATGCGAATGGCACGTCGCTGTGGCGACTGGAGCTCGCCGCCTTTTCGCCGATCGACGTTCCGATGCGGCTGGAGGCTTCGCCAGCAGCACAATCCGCGGCCGCGCCGGGCGAGAATGCGGCATGACTGGGCCTCCTGGCTTCGTGATCGGCGACGCGCTGCGTTTGCCCTTTTTGGTGTCCGCCGAGGAACAGCTCGCTTTCGCGAAGTTGTCCGGTGACCACAACGCAATCCACCTCGATGCCGGCATCGCTCGTGCCCGCGGGCTGGACGGGTCGGTCGTCTATGGCGGTCTTCTCGTCGCGAAGATTTCCCGCGTGGTCGGAATGCATTGGCCCGCGGAAAAGGGCCTGTGGGCAAGTCTCGACATCCGCTTTCGAAAACCGCTGCTCGTCGGTGAGGAAGCCGTGCTTTGCGCCACGATGGAGGATTTTTCCCCTGTCACCGGGGGGCTCACCATCAAGGTCGTCATCGAATCTCACGAAACGAAGATTGCCACCGGGACGATCCTGGCTGTCCTTTTTCCTGAGGCTGCACCCGTGCGATAAGGATGACAGCGATCACGGAGAATAAAATGCAGGCCATCTACGACAAATTGACGGTCATTTTTCGCGACATTCTGGACGAAGATCAGCTCGTTGCGACGCCGCAGCTCAGCGCAAAGGACGTTGACGCCTGGGACAGTCTCAGCAACATCCAGATCATCGTCGCTGCGGAAAAGGAATTCGGCGTCCGCTTCACGTCGGCCGAGATGGGCAGCCTGCAGAATGTCGGCGAATTCGTGGCACTTATTTCGCGGAAGCTCGATCGCAAATAGGGGGCGGCGCGTCGACGACTATCGCGCGACCGGCCGGGGCCGCCCGATCTAACCTGGACGGCGCGCGACGACGCAGCAATTTATCGTCGCGTTTCGTTTGCGAGCCTTCTCCACCGTATATCCGGTCATGGGAAAGAGACGGCTTTCGACGACCTCGTATCCGCAATCCCTGACGAGGTCGATCGCCTCCTCGGGTTGCCGCAAAAGATACAGATGATCCGGCGCCGGGCTGTTGGCCGGCATGTTCACGAGAATCCGGCCACCGGGCTTCAGCAGCGGCATCGCCTTCCTGAGGACCGATGCCGGATCCTCGATGTGCTCGAGAACTTCGTTCATCACGATATTGTCGTACCGGTCGCGCGCGGCGTCAGGCGACGTCGCATCGCGGCACGACACCTGAACACGCTGCTCGATACCCATGGCGGTAAGCGCCCGGCGCGTCGATTCGACGCTTCCAGGACTGATATCCCATCCTTCGACGGTCCCGGCGCGCATATCCCTGGCGGCAAAGTACGTCAACAGCCCGTGTCCCGGGCCGATTTCGAGATGCGCGTAGTTCTCAGGTCCCGATGGCAGGAACGAATCGACGTAGTAGGCGAGCGCGTTCGCGTGGTTCGCCCAGAAAATCACCGAAAGCAGCAGGCCGTGCATGTAGCGCGTCATAAGATCGTGATTTGAATAGTATTCCCGATAGGCCTGCTCGAAAGTGGACAGCCGATACGTGCCGTAACGCCGGAAATGGATCTCCTCTTCGAGGATCATGGAATTGCAGACCGATTTGTAGTCTTCGCAGATGGCGATGAGACCGCCTTTCGTCGCGTCGCTGTCGGCAAGTCTCAGCACCAGCATCGCACCCTCATCGGACACGCGCATGACGTCGGGCGTACGGGGTCCGATGCTCTTCTCGAGATACTTCTCGTGTTCCGGCCAGACATCGAGCTGGGCGCGCACGAGCCTTGCCAGATGGGGATATCAAGTTTGGAGTCTGCATTGCGTTCTTCCCCCGTGCGCCGCTCATTTCGGCCGCTCGACGCGCAACTCTGCCATCCCGCGCGGCGGCGTCGCAATGACCGCGCCAGGCGACGGCGACGTCAGCTTTGCCGCGACGAATTTCGCCCATTTCGGTGCGGTACTGGCGGTTGGATGAACAGAGTTCAGAGAAATCGTCGGCCGAATCTGCGCGCGTCAGATCGGCGTAACGCACGCCGGGAAGGGCAACACTGGCCGACAAATAGGCGATCTTGCGCTGTGTGTATTCGCGATCGTAGGGAAGACTCCGTCTTTGCCACGCAGGCAAAGGCAGATCTACGACAAGGAGCCTGGCGCCGACGTGGCTCGCGTAGCGGGCGACGTCTTCGAGAGTGCCCAATTGGCCTGTGCTCACCGCAGGTTCGGGTCCCATGTAATTCGTCCACAGCGCAAGGGACGTCTGCCGGTCCCGGGCCGACATGGCCCGCTGCCCGCCGCCACCATCGTGGATCTCGAACTCGAACACCGGATCGCCACCGGCGCGCCGTGCGCCCACCCGAATCTCATCCAGAACGGGCACGGCGTAGCGATCGTAGACGTGTCCAAGCATCATGATCGGCCTCAGTAGGTACACCAGGACGCGTGTCGGCAGCATCCCGAAGCGCCGACGAGGCGTTCCGTCGCTCCCGATCACAAAAAGGCCATAGCGAGCAACTTCATTGTCGATGTCGGTGGGCCCATTCTCCCAGCGCCGGCGCCCGTCTACAAATTGCAGGTAGTCTATTCCGACGACGAAAACCGTCTCCCGGAGGCGCTCGGGCGGAATGTCGAGACAGAGCACGCGCAGTTCCTGGAAGAGTTCCGACATGTCCGGCGCGTTGAGAGACAGGTTATGCACGGGCGCTCCGCCAAGCAGTTTCGACATCTGCGGAGGGCGGAGACCGAGTAACGCGGGCGAGCCGCCCAGGATGATGTATTTCGGTCCTGGCCGGGAGAGCATCTCGTGATGGTAAACGGCATAGGCCGCCGGCGTGCTGAATATCGTCTGCTGCGAATTTTCGGTATCCAGCGATTTGTCCTGGCCGTCGGAAAACAAGAACGACGATGCGACAAGCGCGATCGCGTAGTAGCCGAGGAAAAACAGCCCGACGAGCTGGACATACCGGATCGCGCTCATCCGAAATCAAAAATCCTTGTAGACAATATCGGAGGTGAGGCTGATGGCCAGCGCCAGGTTCACGACGATGAAGGCGGCGAATGCCGTCCATGCCGCGGAGAGTGCCGGAGTTCTGCCCCAATCGAATTTTGGGAGACGCGCGATCCCGAGCGCGTCCCAGACAAACCCAAGCGCGACGCCGACCGCAGTCAACAGCCCTAAGGCCATGAGCCAAAGTGCCTGGCCGCGGCCGCTCAGCAGGACTGCCATATCGGCGGCTCCGGCCCACACGCATGTGAGCGACACCGCGATGTAAGAGAGCGTCAGGGCGCCGCCGTCTGAAAATACCACGCGCGACGACAGAGCAACTGGTACGCCTTCTTCCCAAGATACCCGGCCGCCGCGATCTGCCAGATCTTGTTCGCGCTCGCGCCCAGCCCGAACAGGAAGCCGAGAACGACGAAGGCCCAACTCGTGCCGTGCCAGAGACCGATCGCGCCGAAGGTCGCGAAGAAGGCGATCGCCCCAAGATACGGAACCCACCCGGGTGAAAGCGGAAGCTTGATGAGCGCCTTGAGCAAGGGATTGAAGAAGTAGTCGCGAAACCACTCCGACAATGTGATGTGCCAACGCGACCAGAAGTCCAGGAAGCTCTTCGCCATCAGCGGATATCGGAAGATTCTCCGGCAAATCGAACCCCATCAGCGTCCCAATACCGATGACGATGTCCATGTATGCAGAGAAATTGACGTACACATGCATCATGAACACCGGTGCCACCGTAACGAAGAGCAACAACGCGTGCATCGATACGTCGCCCGGGCGAGCGACTCGGAGAAGCGAACGGACAGCTTCCGAAGGCCCAGAGAAGCGGGACGTCCACCACGGTCAGGAGGAAATATCCCAGCACGATTCGATTGAGGGCCGCGCCAGCATCCTTGACCGCCAACGGCCGGGGTGGCGCGTCCAGCTGGGACCTGAAGTCAGGGTAACGTTGAACAGGACCGGCGGAAAAGGTGAGGAACGAGAATGTGTAGTTCAGGTAAGAAACGATACCAGGTGGGCGCTGTGCGCCCTGGCTTGTGTCGATCACCAGGTGCAGGACGCGGAAGAAGACATAAGACAGTCCGACTGTCGCGTAAGAGAACCGCAAAGCGGGCAGAGACACGAAGATCGAGTAGTGTTTCAGCCAGACAAAAAGGGCGGTCAGCCCGGCGACCAGAACTGCCAGAACGCCGGCGCGATGGAAGCGGGAGCCGACCAGTATCGCGACATAACCGAGCAGGACAAAGCCGCAAACCGGAACGAGAGCGAGTGCGCTGTCGGCAAAGGAGAGAAGAAAAATCGCGTTTGCGGCGGTCAGCACAGCCGCGCGCAGCGCGCCTCGTGTCAGCCGCGACGCGGCGATCGCAACGAACGCAAAAAGCAGAAAATTGGAAGACTTGAAGCTGCATCGTCTTCGGAGGATAGCCGGTGAGCCGAGAGGATAAAGGGTGAGTTTGGGGGCGCTTGCAGCACGTGTCTCGCTTCAATTCTCACGCACTCACGCGTACCTGAGGCTTGGGATAATCGCTTTATTTCAAGTAGATAGCAGTTGATCCAGAAAGGATTCAAAATCTGTTGTCGGCACGCTTTTCCTTCGCGGAAACGCTGCCCGCGCGCCGCGTTGACGGCGGTTTCGCCGTGGCTATGCTCCGCGTCCCATTTCGAGTTTTCGGCTTGCCCCTGTGGCGGAATGGTAACGCGGCAAACTGAAAATCTGTTGCTGGCGACAGCGTGCTGGTTTAAGTCCGGCCAGGGGCACCAGGCAACGCCGCGCGGCAGCAGAGCCTGCCACGGCGTAGTGCGTCGGCGGGAAACGGACTTTGGTGATTCACGGTGCCCAATCCGTGTCACCGGCCCGACTGCTGACCCCTGCTGGACTTCAGGCTCAGAATGTAGGCGACCACGTCGTCGCGTTCATTGGCGGGGAGAATGTAGTTCGGCATCGTGGGATGAGACGATTGGAGCCACACGCGCAGGGCTCTGTCCGTCATCCCCAGGGTCGTCGCGATGGCGGTGAAGTTCGGCGCCATTGGATTGGGCGAGCGAAACTGTGCCTGGCGAACGGCGTGACACTGCGCGCACACGGTCTTCGCGACGATTTCGCCCTGCATCGCATCTCCGACCTCCTGTGCAACAGAACGGGATGGAAGCGCCAGCACAACAACGAGCGCCGCGAGCATTCGGACCATGTCGTTCCCCAAGTCGAGACCAATGTGCATTGTTTCGTGTAGCAAAGCAGGTTGCCGCGAACGTGCCGCCATCTGGAACTCGATCCTTTTGATACATCCGGTCGTCAACGCCGGCTTCCGTGCGCCAGACCCGGTTCCACGACGTCCGGGCCGACGTAGGAGATGAAGCGCACTTTGTCCGGGGTCAGGTCGTATCCCTAGCAACCCTGAAGTTGCCACCTTAGCCTCCGGACTGGTCCCGCGATACCGCCAAGATCGGAGCCGCCCGCAGGAACGCCGGCGCATTTGGACTCCGCGTTGCGGCCGGGTGGGCCTACAGTCGGGCGCAGGTCAAACGGCGAGGGAGACCGAGAACGCAAACGCCGGGTTGGCTAGCCGACAGGAGCGCGCCATGCTCAGACCTTCGGCAGACCGGAGAACACTATGTGGCGAATCGCATTGCTGTCGTTCGCACTCGTGATGGCAACCGTCCGCAGCGCGTTCGCCGTCGAAGAACCCAAATACAGCGTCGTGCAACGGTATGACGACTTCGAAATTCGAGATTACCCCGCCTATCTCGTTGCCGAGACCATAGTCGAGTCCCGACTTCGAAGACGCCGGCAACCAAGGGTTCCAACGGCTCTTCAACTACATCTCAGGACAGAACTCGGCGAGTCAGGCAATCGCGATGGCCGCGCCGGTCATTCAGGAAGGCCAGAAAATCAAGATGACGGCTCCGGTCATCCAAACCGGTTCGCCGGGCGGCTTCGCCGTCCAGTTCGTGATGCCGTCAAAATGGACGCTTTCGACATTGCCGAAGCCGAACGACAAAAACGTGAGCATAAGGAAAGTGCCGGCGGCACGATTCGCCGTGATCCGCTATTCCGGATTCTGGTCGCGCAGCCGCTATGAGTCCCAGCTCGCACGCCTGCAATCCGGCATGGCGCGAGAGCATATCAAGGCGTCCGGCCAACCGGTCTGGGCGCGCTACGATCCGCCTTTCATGCCCTGGTTCCTGCGCCGCAACGAGATTTCTGATTCCCATTTCGCGCAATCGATAGCAGACGCCAGATCATCACTTCGATTGCCAAACCGCCGGCCAGCGCTGCCAGGATCGACCAAACCAGTTCCCCAATCCGACGGCGCGCTTTCGCGGCGTTGTGCAGTTGCAAGCGGGAAATCGGCTCGGGCCAGCCAGCGGGAAGAATCGCAATGGCCCTTCTCGCGTCTTTGGACTCCGTGTTGCCGCATGACGCGCGTATAGTTCGGGGAGGTTCAAACCGAATCCCGCGTCAGGGACATTCGCGTGCAGAGTCCGCCGGTCGGAGGGATCTCGCCATGCTCAACATTCGAACCGCAGTGGTCCTCTCGGCCTGTTTGATTCTTGCCGCCTGCGTCACGAGCCCTCTCAGCCGAACGCCTGCGGAATCGTCGGCCGCGGTCACGCTGAACGGCTATGTCGGCTCTGCCGGCCAGGTGGTCACGATCCAGGCCATCGACCAGAACACCGGGAATCCCGATACGCTCGGCTCGGTGCCCGCGGCGATGTCGGGGACGCCCTACAAGACGTCGACAGGAACCTCCTACACGCTTTTTCCATGGACCTTCCCGGCCGGCGCGCTGCCGGCCAAGTACTGGTCGCCGCAATCGATCGTCCCCGACCTTGCGACAAGCCAGGGGCATCTCGAAATCATCGCCACGGCCGGCGGCAAGCCGCTCGACACCTTCAGCCAGGCCGCGGCGAAATCGGCGCTGGCGTCCGGCAAGGATCCCGCGACCTCCGGCAATCAATTTTCCGACGGCAAGTCGACCGTGCTCTTCGACCAGACCGGCGTCGGCTCCGGTCCGGAGGGCCCGTGGGTAACGGTCGCCGGCATGATCTCGAATTCGAATTCCCAGTACTATTCGCCCGTCGCGTGGAGTGTCGGCTACTACACCGTCGAAGGCGGCAAGAAGATCTACGGACTGATCTGCGCGCCGACGACGGGCGGCCCGTATCCGGTAGTCGTCTACAATCACGGCGGCACCGACAACACCAATGGCGGCAACATCACCGGCGTCTTGACCGCGGCTGGCTGGACCACCCAGCCTGCGGCGCCCGACGGTCTCGGCCAATGTCTCGACTGGGCCAAACGCGGCTGGATTTTCGCGACGTCGGCCTATCGCGGCGAGGGCGTGAGCATCACCTCGTTCAGCCCGCAATTTTCGTCAGGCACATGGCAATCGGACGGCAGCGTCGAGTTCTGCATGGGCGAGGTCACGGATGTCCTGGCGCTCACCGACCTCCTGGTCAATCACACGGCCGCCATCCTCGTCGGCAGCACCAGCGAGCAGGTTCCGATCAAGACCAATGGCAAGCTGCTGATGTACGGCTACTCGCATGGCGGCTGCATCACCCATCGCGCGGTCGAGCAGGGCGCACCGGTGACTGCGTTCTCCGTGATCGAGGGTTTCACGGACATGAGGCTGGCTTATCTGACCGGGCTGCAGGCAGGAGCCACGCCCGTGCAGGCCGCGATCGGATCGGGAGCCTATCAGCCGGGCGTCAGCGTCTACCAGCCTGATGCCAATGGCGTAATGGGCTACAATTGGCGCTCGGCGCACTACTTTGCGTCGCGCGGCGACCTGGCCATTCAGAAATTCAAGACGATGCCGATCCTGATCCTGCAGGGCGACATCGATGGCGGTACACCACCCAATCCGGTCCCCCTCGCTCAGCCCGCCGAGATCGCGGCCGACATCGGCGCGACCAACATTTACGTCGGGTCCAATGGCGTCTCGGCACCGGCGAGCCAACCTTGCATCGACGGCACCGAGGGCGCGCCGCTGCCGGCGACTCTCACGGCGCCGAACAAGTCCTGTCCGATCGCGTTCACGGCGATGGACACCAACGATCAGTGCCTTACGCCCGGACCGGCGCCGTTTCACTTTCTCGGGCTGTGCAAAGTCCTGCTGCTGCCGCTGACGCCGGCGGCCGGCCAGCCGCAGCAGCTGCACTACTTCGTCGTCTATCACAACATGAACCACACCAATGGCGGCCTCGCGTTCAAGGAAACCTTCAACCGCTTCGCGGAGCAGAACTTCGACCGGCAACCGGGTTGCGACGGGTTGGAGATCGACTGCGTCGGCGATTGAGGGAATAGCGCTCGCTGAGCACTTGCCGAAAGTAAACTTGACCGCGGTCATCGCCCGGCCGACGGATAGCCGGTCCGGGCGACCCAATTTTTCGCTCGAGAAGGAAATGGGTCGCCAGGACGCGCTATCGCGCGCCTGGCGATGACGATCCTTAAATTGATCGACAGTGACCGCCTCTAGACCCGCGCCGATTGCTGCACCCAGCCGGGCGCCGTCAGCAGCGGCATCGTGCGATAGGGAGTCATTCCGGCCTCGACCTGCCAGGCGCGCAGATCGGCGGTCACCCAGCTCGTCACCTCGGGCTTGCTCTGCAAGGCGAAATAGAGGCCCAGCAGCGTTCCCAACTGACCGGCCTGCCGTGGGTGGGGACGCCGAATGGATTCCTGGATCACGAGGATCCCATCCGGCCGCAAGGCCCGCGCGCTTCGCCGCACCAGGGACCGATTCTGTTCCTGCGTGAGGTGGTGTGCGAGGTTCGACATGAAGATGAGATCGTATTGCGCGCGGCCGAGATCGGCATCGTTGACGTCGCCGGCGGTATGAACGACCCGTTCTCCCATACCTTCCGCGGCGAGCAGAGGCGCCGCCTTGTCGACGGCTTCGGGAAGGTCGAGGACCTGCGCGTCGAGGCCGGGATGACGCCGGCAAATGGAGGCGGCGAAATGGCCGTGCGATCCGCCGAGATCGAGCATCCGGCGGGCATGACGCGGAACCGGAGTCCGCAATGCCACCTCGCGCCCGGCGATGCCGGCAATCGCCCGCATGCTGCGGTGGTAGAGATCGCGCTCCCGATCGGACATCGTGGCGTGAAAATCCAGCGGCTGGCCCGTTCGCACGAACTCTTCGAGATGGGTCAGCCAATGCCACTCGATCGCCTGAAGGAAAATCTTGTCGCGCACCGAGCTGGTGCTCCTTCGCAGCAGCCAATTGCGACTCTGACGCCGGAGGCTGTAGCGGTCTTGCGCGAGGCCGAGATAGCCCGACGCGACCAGCGCATCCAGCAGCAGCACGGTTGCCCGCCCATCTGTCCGGCATCGCTGCGCGATGTCCGCGGCCGTAAGGGGGCCCGGCTCGAGGGCATCGAAGACGCCCAATTCGACGCCGGCCATGATCGCGCGCGCGAGGGTCGTGCTGATATGCGTTTCCAGCAGCGGGACCGGCACAGACCCAGCCACAGTCCCAGCTGCCCCATGAACGTCTCTGCAACGACGCCGATTTTCATGGCCCTACGCCACCATCGTTGCTCTCCATGCGAATGGAGGCGTTTGACGCGACGCGCCGGGACAATCCGGGCGCGGCACCGCCAGGCTCTTCATCGTCCACGCCCGGTCCCATCGCGGAAGGCGCGAGATGCGCCCGCTTCATCAGCGGCAATGCCAGCAGCGAGAGGGCGAAAAACACGGCAATGACCTGCCAGGCCTCGTTGAACGATTGGGTGAGCGCGGCACGCGTGACCAGCGGCGCCACCATGGCCTTTGTGATCGCGTCGACCGGCCCCATCGGGAGGTTGTGAAACATCGCCACCGGCAGGCCCACCATGCGCGCCGCGTCGGGATCTCCTGCCTGCAGCCGGTCGAGCAGATGCTTGACGTGCCCGGCGGTCCGCTGCTCCAGGATCGTGTCGATCAGTGCGATGCCGATGGCGCCGCCGAGGTTGCGCATGAGATTGAACAGCCCGCTCGCTTCCGCGATTTCGGACGGCGGCAGCGCATCGAGCGCCAGACGTGTCGCCGGAAGCAGGCACAGCATGACGCTGAGGCCGCGCAGCACCTGCGGCCAGAACAGGCCGTTGAAGTCGGTCGCGCTCGTCGCAAATCCGTTGGCGAGCAGGCCCAGGCCGAAGAGCCCGAAGCCGATGCCGGTCAGGAAGCGCGGATCGATTCGGGTTTCCAGCGCCACGGCAAGCGGCGCGGCCAGAATCTGCGCCCCGCCGCAAACCATCATGATCTCGCCGATCTCGAGCGGCGAATGTTGCCGCACCGCGCCGAGGAAGATCGCCATCAGGTAAACCGACCCGTAAATGCCCATGCCGAAGACGAAGCTGAGGGCGCAGCCGAGCGAGAAGGACAGATCCCGGAACCGGCGCAGATCGACGAAGGGGTGGTTGCTGCGGAGGCAGCGCCGGATGCCAAGCGCTGCGGAGGCAACACAAACCGTGGCCAGGATCATGACCAGCAGGCCATGCCAATCGCGCTTTGGCGCTTCCTTGAGCAGAAGCTCGAGGGTGCCCAGAAACAGCGCCGCGAGCACAATCGTCGCGTGATCGATGCGCCTGAGCTCCGCCCAGTGCGGTCGGCCTCCGCCGAGGCAGAGCGCGACCACCAGGCTGACGGCGATGCCGGGAGCGACGTTGATCAGGAAGATCCAGTGCCATGATCCGGTCACGGTCAGATAGCCGCCGACGGCAGGTCCGATCGTCGGCGCGATCATCGCGAACATGCCGGCGATGACCGTGGCCAGCACCCGGTCCTTCTGCGGCAACAACGTGAAGGCAGAGGTGAACACCGGCGGAATGAGCATGCCGCCGCAAAATCCCTGCAAGGCGCGGATGGCGATGAAGGGGGCCAGCGTCGTGCAGAGCGCGCAGCCGATGCTCGCGAGGGTAAAGCCCAACGTCGCCGCTACGAACATCCAGCGCAGCGACAAGGCGCGCGTCAACCATCCGGTCAGCGGAATCGCGATCACTTCCGCAATCAGATAGGCGGTCTGGATCCAGCTGAGCTTGTCCGACGGAATGGCCAGCGCCGCCTGCATGTTGGTGAGCGAACTGGCGACGACCTGGATGTCGAGGATCGCCATGAACATGCCGACGCACATGGCGACGAAGCCGATCCATGTCCTGGCGAGGGGCGTCATGGGATTTCAAAAGGCAGGGCGGGCAACCTCATGCTCGGCACGTATGAACCCTTGAGCCCATGGGTTCGAGGGGCCGGCAGTATCGAAGCATCGAGCGCCCGCCTCCCAAACGAGCGGTTGCGCGGAGCGGGCGCCGCCCGTCGCCGGGCGGCGGGAAGGGGCGCCGTCGCGACGCCGGCGCCCCCGGAATGGCGAAGCCGACAGGGGAGGGCACCCTCAGCTCCGCAACCGACGCCAATAGACGAGCCGGGCAGCGATTTCTGTACAATATTGAACATTGGCCCACTCCCGCCGTGCCCCGAGACCAACGCGTTGGCACGGCAATCAGAGGCGGTTCAGGAGACCGACCGAACGGCGCGATTGGTCCTAACGCGCTCTCGTCCGACTGGTTCCCGATGCAGTGTCCGGCGGACGGTTGCCATTCGCGTGGCACCTGACGCAGTGCATGCGGCGCCAGGAACTTCAAGTTCCTCTGGTTCGTTTGGTCAGCACCTGTGCAAACGAAGGGGCCGATGTCAGACCAGCGCCTTACCGATACGGACGATCACCCGCCACTGCTGACGCCGGACAGGCCGCATCTTGGCCGCTCTCCGGCGCATTGTCCCGTCGTGGGCTTGGGCGCATCCGCGGGCGGCCTTGAGGCGTTCCAATCCTTTCTCGCATCGGCACCGGCAGATGGCGGGCTTGCCTATGTCCTCGTGCAGCATCTCGATCCCAACCACGAAAGCATGCTGGCCGAATTGCTCAGCCGCCGCACTGCGATGCCGGTGCGCCAGATCTCCGATGGCATGACGATCGAGGCGAACAACGTCTATCTCATTCCGCCCAATGCGAGCCTGTCGATAGAGGACGGAAAGCTCCGTCTCACGCAATTCGCCGAACCCAGGGGGTTTCGCCGGCCTATCGACGATTTCTTCCGCAGCCTTGCCGTCGACCAGGGTTCGAATGCAGCGTGTGTCGTGCTGTCCGGAACCGGCGGCGACGGCAGCGAAGGCCTGCGTGCCGTGAAGGAAGCCGGCGGTCTCACCGTCGTGCAAAAACCCCAGAGTGCGAAATATGACGGCATGCCGAACAGCGCCGTCGCAACCGGGCTTGTCGACAAGGTGCTGGACGTGCCCGCGATGCCCGCCGCGATCCGCGATTATTTCGAGCGCGGCCAAGCGCGCCTTTTCGATCTGCCCGACATCGCGGATTTCCTGCTCGAGGTCTGCGCCGAGCTGCGGCTTCGCCTCGGACACGATTTCAGCCAATACAAGCACAGCACGATGCTGAGGCGCGTACAGCGGCGCATGCAGGTCGTCGGGGCTGCCAACGGCGCCGATTATCTCGCGCAACTTCGCGAAAAGCCCAACGAGACCGAACTTCTGTTCCGCGACCTCCTGATCAATGTCACGGCGTTCTTCCGCGACTCAGAAGCGTTCGACATCCTGCGCCGCGAGATCATCCCCCAGCTGATCGCCAACAAGGGCGCTGCCGACACGGTCAGGATCTGGACGCCGGGCTGCTCGAGTGGTGAGGAGGCCTACAGCATCGCCATCCTCTTCGCCGAGGCGCTGGCGGGCGCGCGGGCGCGGCCAAGCGTGCAGATTTTCGCCACCGACATCGACGAGCCGATGCTCCACAAGGCCCGCACCGCCCGCTACCCGCACGGTTCGGTAAAAGACGTACCGCTCGAGCTCCTCGACCGCTACTTCTTCGCCCAGGACGACGACTTCGCCCTGACGCAGCCGATCCGCGACATGGTGCGCATCTCCAACCACAACCTTATCAAGGATCCGCCGTTCTCCCGGGTGGACATGGTCGTGTGCCGCAATCTGCTCATCTACCTGAACGCCGAGCTGCAGCAGCGCCTTATCCCCGTCTTTCACTATGCCCTGCGGCCCGATGGCTGGCTGTTTCTCGGCTCGGCGGAAAACATCGGCGGCCGCAGCGACCTGTTCACCGCCGTCGACCAAGGCTCGCGGATCTATCGCCGGCGCGGCGCCCATCGCCAATCCGTCTCGATGCCGCTTTTCGTCGATCCGGTCGCGGCCGGAAACGGCGAGCGGCGTGGCGGCAATGGACGGCTCCAGGGCGCCTCGGATCGCGTCGAAATGGCGGCGCGGCGGATTCTGGAGCGTTATGCGCCGGCTCATGTCACGGTTGGATCCGACAACCAGATCATCCGTTCGTCGAGCCGCACCGGCAAATATCTGGAGCTCGCCGAAGGGGCGCCCTCGACCAAGGTGACCGACCTGGCCCGGCGCGGCCTGCGTTCGGCTGTGCGCGGCGTGCTCGAGACCGCGCGGCGCTCGCGCAGGCGCGCGGTCAGGCGCGACGTGCGCGTCGACGCGGAAGACGACACGATCCTGATGGTCGACGTGGTGGCCGATCCGCTGGACGACGAAGATATGCTGCTCGTCTTCCAGGACGCGACCGCTCTCCGACGCGAAGCGGACGACGACCAGAACGTGCAGGTCGACCTGTATTCCGACGAGGATCGGATCAGCCAGATCGAGGACGAGCTCGACGAGACGCGCATCAAGCTGCACACGACGGTGGAGGAGCTGGAGACGTCGAACGAGGAGTTGAAAAGCTCCAACGAAGAAATGATGTCGATGAACGAGGAGCTCCAGTCGACGAACGAAGAGCTCGCCACCGTCAACGAGGAGCTGAACAACAAGGTCGACCAGCTCGGCCGCGCCAACAGCGACCTGCAGAATTTCATCGAAGGCACGCAGGTGCCCACGATCGTGCTCGACGGCAAGATGCGGATCCGCAGCTTCACGCCCGCCACGAAATCGCTGTTCCGCTTCCTGGACCAGGATCGAGGCAGGCTCCTCTCCGACGTCGTATCGCGTGTCGACCAGAAGGTCATCGCAGCGATGGTGAAGACCGTGCTCGAGCGCAACGAGCCGGTCGAACAGGAGCTCGCGGTCGACGACGGAAGGGAAAGCCACATTCTGCGCGTCCTGCCCTATCGCGACGGCAAGGACGCCGTCGACGGTGTCATCCTCGTGTTCACGGACGTCACGAAGATCCGCCAGACCCAGGCAGATCTCGCGCGCAACGTTTCCATCGTCCGCCAGCGCGGCCACGAAATCGAGACGCTCTACAAGACCGCCCCCGTAGGCATGGCCCTGGTGGACCGCAACAGGCGCTACCTGAAGATCAACCAGAATTTCGCCGACCTCGACGGCCGCCCCATGGAGGAGCATCTCGGGCGCCCATGCACGAGATGACGCCGGGGCTGGCCGAGCGCATGGAGCGGCCCATCGCAGAGGTGTTCGAGCGGGAATGCGAGATCGCCAATGTCGAAGCGACGGTCGCGGCCGATGGCCTGCCAGCGCACGACTTCCTCATCGACTTCTATCCCTATCGGGAGGACGACCGGATCGTCGCCGTCGGCATCGTGCTGAAGGACATCACGGAGCTGCGCCGGCTCGAGCGCGAGCTGCGGCGCCTGATGGACGAGCTGCAACATCGCGTGAAGAACACGCTGGCGACGGTCGCGTCGATCGTCAATCAGACGGCGGCCTCGAAGGAAGACCGCGTGGAGATGGTCGATGCGCTCAAGCACCGCATCAGCGCGCTCGCCGCTACGCATACGCTCCTGACGCAGCACGATTGGCGCGATGCCTCGCTGAGGGACATCGTGGACACCGAGCTCGGCCCGTTCGACCATCGCGACCGAATTGAGATCAGCGGTCCCGAAGTGCGGCTTTCGGCGAAGCATGCGCTGACGCTTACGCTGACCCTGCACGAGCTCGCCACCAATGCCGCCAAATACGGTGCGATTGCGGCGCCCGACGGGCTGCTGAAGGTGAGCTGGGTGGTGAGCGAGGACGATGTCGAGAAGCGCCTTGCGATCAAGTGGAGCGAGAGCGGCGTGCCGCTCAAGGGCCGGCCGAAGGTCAAGGAGAGCTTCGGCACGCGGCTGATCAGGAACTCCGTGGTGCACGACCTCAGGGGTGTCGCGGATCACCACCTCACGGACGACGGACTGCGCTGCATCATCTCGGTGCCGTTGTCATGACCGCCGCGTCGCCCCTCACCCCGCTCCGGGGTCTGTCCGTCCTGCTGCTGGAAGACGAATTCCTGATCGCCCTCGATGCCGAGGGTCTGTTGATTGCGCTCGGCGCCGAACGGGTCGAAGTCGTCAACACGCTGGCTGCGGCGCGTGCAGCGCTGGACGGCGAGGGCTTCGACCTCGCGTTGCTCGACGTCAACGTCAACGGTGAGATGAGCTTTCCCGTCGCCGAGCAATATGCTGCCCGCGACGGCCGCGGCGTTCGCCAGCGGCTACGATTTCCGCGACCCGCCGCTGCTCAACGGCGTGCCCACGCCGTGCCTGAGCAAGCCGTACACGCCGGAAAGCCTCAAGCGGACGCTGTCGGCGGCTCTTGCGGCGCTGCGGGGGTGAGGCATCGCCGTTAGCCTCGAAAACCCTGCCAGAGCCACTCCAACGCTCGCCGGCAGGGTCTGTTCCAGCACCCGCGGATCGTCGTGCCGCCCGCCGAGCGACAGCGTGAAGCGATAGGGATACCCCTTGGCCGCCAGGACGTCGGCCATGCGCCGGTTGGCGAGCGGCCAGTTGTGCCAGGTCTCTTCCGGATCGTCGGCATGAAGATCCCGCTCTCCCGACTTCGAGCCAGATCCGAAGCGGCTTGCGGTCCGAGCTCGGGATCAGCGTCGCATGATACTCCCACGCGCCCCGCGGAGTGCTCGGCGCTCGGGCGGCGACTGCTGGTTCACGATAGGTGCCGGAGTAGGACAGCACGCGGCGATACCGTCGGGATGAAACCAGGCCATGGTGAAGGCGCAGGCTGCACCGGAGCTCACGCCCATTGCCGCGCGGCCATTCGGGTCAGTGGTCAGCCGCGCGCCGGTCTCGGCCTCCACGCGCGGCAGCACCTCAGCCTCGATGAACTCGCTGTAGCGGCCGGAAAGCGTGTCGTATTCCAGACCACGCTGGGAGCCTTGGGCGTCGCCGCCGCCGCTATCGACGAGAATTGCAATTAGCGGCGGAACTCGGCCTTGATCGATCAGATTATCGAGCACGCGAGGCAGCCGGTTCACATAGAGATAACCGTCCTGGGCGACGATGAAGGGCGCCGCCGTTCCCGGTACATATTGCTTCGGGACATAGACCCAGACTGTGCGCGTGTAGGGCGCCGCCTCCGACTGCTCGTGCGCCTCCGCGGCCAGGCGATTGCCGAACGCGTCGCGACGCCGGGTGATCTCGTTCTCAAGCCGCCGTATGCCCGGATAGAGACGGCTGTCGCGGGATTCCATGATGCAGGCGTGCAGGTCGCCGGCCGGCGCGCCCGCGCGCGCTGAGCCCTCCGGCGCCGGCGCATAGTCGGGTCCGATCACGAAATCGCCTCCGGCGAAATCCATCGACGTCAGGCCTCGGCAAGGCGGCGCGGTACGGCGAGAGGTCCCAGCCCGGATAGCGGGCCTGGGCCCGCGCGAGCGTAGTGGCCGTCCAGAAAGGATCGCCGGGCGGCTGCACGCCGAAGCAGGCCAGCTGCTCCGGACTCGGCGTGATCGAAATGCGGCGCCAGGGCTGGGTGTGGTGGAACTGCCAGGCGTGGAAGCCGATGCTCTCGTCGCCCGCCTTCTTGTAGCAGGCCATCACCGCATAGCGGCGCCGCCCGGCGCGGTCAGGTTGGTCGCCGCGATGATAGATGTCGATGGCGTAGGCGAACAGCGTGCCGGCCGGCGAGGCGCTGGAGCGTTCGAGCTTCCTCAGCTCCCGCTGCAGCGTCGCCTGCGCGTCCGGGTCCGCCCTAGCGTCGCTTCCGGCCCGGCAACCCTGGCGCTGTCCGGCGGGTCACATAGTGCGTGGGGCCGTGCTCTTCGGTCACGTCGCTGAAATAGCAGAACACCGTGACGCGAGTTCTTCTGCCGCATCCTCCGACGGCGCGGTCAGGGTGTGGTTGACGTAGTCGCAGTGGAACGGCTGATCGTAATCCGCATCGCCCGTGAACTTGGCCCAGGCCTGGCACTGATAGAGGTGCACGGCGTCGGCGTGCAGCGCCTGCTTGGCGAACGCGATCAGCGCCGGATGCACGCCGATCAGGTTCAGCGCCGGCGAGCAGTCGAAGGGGATGGCACTAGTGCCTTGAACTGGGCGTCGTTGAAGCGGCCGATCTCGCCTTCCTTCTTCCGGTTCATCGGCTCGTCGGCGCCGGTGTTCTCTCGAAGACCGCCTCGAAATCCGCCCGGACGGCGGCGACTTCGTCCGGCGTGAAGAAATCCGGGATGAGCGTGATGCCATCGCGACGCCAAGCTTCGACGTCTTCACTGGTGAATCGTTGCTGCTGGTCCAAACCCATTGTCTTTCCAATCGTTAAATCTTGAGCCCCGCCCGCCCAAACCGGCCTTTGCGGCGATTATGTCGGCTGCCGCAGACATTCTCAAAGCGTCCGATATGTTCCGAAATGGACGCGGGGCAGGAATCGGACAGGGCGGGCGATGAGCGCGCGTGACGGACTAAGAGTCTCGGCGAGACCGATGTCGGCTGGTGCGCGGCGACGCCGCCCAACGAAACGACCGACGACGAGGGGCGGCCTTACCTTCCCGACCCGAACGGCCGCAAGGTCGATCCTCGCGCACCCGGGCGCAGGACGCCCGACGATCCCGGCGTCCAGCGGCTGCGCGAGCATCTGTGCCGGAACAACGGATTGCGCGGCCTCGAGATCGTCGAGCCCCACGAAATCGAGCGCGCGACGCGGATCTTCTATCGCGACGGGTTTGTCGTCGTCCGCAATCTTCTGACAAGCGACGCGCTGCAGGAGTGGCGCGAGGGCTGCGCCCGCATCCTGAAGACGATCCTGGATATTCCAGGCGTGGGGGGCCGCAAATACGTGACGGAGACCGGACGGCTGCCGCATCGCTATTCCTACGGCACGGCGTCGGCCTCGCGCGAGCTCCTGCACGATCCGGCGTGGGCGTCGAAAATCGACTTGCCGACGACGACGCCTATCCTGAAAGCATCTTCGGCGCGACGGGTTACCATCTGCGCGGCGCGGGCGGCGATCTCTGCCTGCCGGGCGCGATCGAGTACCAGGCGCTGCACGCCGATGTGCACGAGACCTTCGAGCTGACGCCGGCGCGGCTGCGCGCCGCCGAGGGCGTCGGCCTCCAGCTCAGGCGCGACGCGGAGACCGCTTCGCTCACCTTCCAGACGCAACAGCTGATCATGCAGCGCACGCCGCCGCACGTGACGATCAACTTTTTCATGAGCGATCTCACCTGGGAGAACGGGCCGATCCGCCAGATCCCGGGCACGCAGGCCAACGTCGCCAGTCCGCCGACGCCGCAGGACGAGCCCGAATGGATGCGTCTGTCGACGCTCGTCGGCGCCACGGCCGGCGACGGCGTGATCCGCGACAACCGCGCCTGGCACGGCGCCACGCCCAATCTCAGCCGCGAGATCCGCGCCATGCCGAATGTGGAGTATCATGGCTCGTGGGTGCCGGAGGATCGCTTCTGGAAATCGATGCCGCACGAGATCTGGGAAACGTTGTCGCCGCATGCCAGGGCGATTTCGCGTATCGTCAAGACGGAACCCGGCGTATGGCCCGCGGGCGCCGGCGTGATGCACCCCGTCGCCGGCGCGCGAAAGCACGCGCGAACGGGCTAGAACCGGAAAGGATGCCGTCATGACCAAGGAAGAGCTCACATCCTGGGCGCTGTCGAATGGCTGGCAGGAAATCGGCGGCCATTTGAGCCTGACCAAGCCGCGGGCGCCGAAGGAAGCGATCGTCCGCATGGTGCTGAAAGGCACCGTCGTGAATATCGAGGTGAAGAAGCCGGCGGGCAAGTGGGAAAAGATCTTGGGCGAGAGCTATGCGAAGATCACTCCTGACGAGGAGACCGGCCGTCCGCGCGGGCTCGGCCTCGACACGATTTCCGGTTTTTCGATGCTGATGGAAGACAACAAGAACCGCGCCATGTTCGAGCGGATGTCCAAACCGCGCGACGCGTAACGGACGATCAGAACAGCTCGAAAGTCCTGGGGCATGGACACCAATGCGGCGGCGTGCGCGGGCTGTCGTCGCCCGCATGCGCGATCTGCTTCACCCGTCCCGCCTCGTCTCGTTCGAACAGGTTGCCGCTCGGAACGGTGCCGCGAAGTCGGCGGAGATTTCTGCGTGACTATCTCGAAGTCCTTGGTTCTCCACATGGCGTGTTCTCCTTGTTGAGCCATGGGAGCCTGCGCGCAATCGGAGTCGCTGAAAATCGGGTCTTATTCGTAGGGGCCATCGCGTATAACGGTCTCAAGCGGGTCCTTTGTTGCGTCGCTGCGCCACGGCCTGTCGTTATGGCTTGTTAAGATGGTCGATCGCTTCTTTTCCGATTCGGGGCTCGCCGCGCTTTACGACGCGCTTTGTCCACGCGCGCAACGAAAGGACTTCGATTTCTATCTGCCGATGGCGATGTCGGCGCAGTCTGTTCTCGATGCCGGCTGCGGAACAGGTTCGTTTCTGCGCGAGGTTCGCGACGCCGGTCACGCGGGGCGATTGTGCGGACTCGATCCTGCCGCGGGCATGCTGGAACAGGCGCGAAAATATCCGGACATCGAATGGGTCCAGGGCGACCTGGGCTCGGTCGCGTGGGCGCAAGAGTTCGATCTGATCGTCATGACCGGCCACGCCTTTCAGACGCTGGTTGGAGACGCCGAGCTGCGCGTTGCGCTCGCCGCCGTCCGTGCGGCGCTCACGCCCAGGGGTCGCTTCGCGTTCGAGACTTCGAAATCCGCTGGAGCGGGCGTGGCAGGAATGGACATCTCGAAAACGCGGTCGAGATCTCCGACGCTCACGGCGCAAGGGTTCGGATGGCGCGCGAAATCCGGATCCCCTTCGACGGTGACACCGTGACTTTCACGCACACATTCACGAGCGATGCCTGGGATAAGGAACGCGTGAGCCAAAGCACCTTGCGGTTCCTGGACATGAAGGCGCTCTCAGTCTTCCTGCGAGAGGCCGGTCTCATCATCGAAGAGCAGTTCGGCGACTGGGACCGGCAGCCGTTCACGAATGCTAGCCCGGAGATCATAATCGTTTCACGTCCGGATTGACGGCTAACGCACGGGCCGCGGGCGAATAGCGCCCGCCCGCGCTCCACGTATTGTGCCGGATTGCGCGCTTGGCTAATGTCATCGCGTGTCTCGTGAGGCTTGTCCCCGTTTGGGTGGAGGATGTGGAAGTCTGAATTCCGGCGCCGCGGCCGCGATGCGGTTGCGCAGGCGTTTCGAAATCCGATTCCGCCCGATCCATCCATCCAATTCCGGGAAGCCCCATGGCGTTCTTTCGCAACAGCACCGTCAATCTTCTTAATCTCCACTACGGCATCTATGCGGTCGCGCTGAGCGGCGGCGGTGCCTTCTTCGCGGCCTATCTTCTGAAGGCCGGCGTCTCCGTGCCCGGCGTGTTCACCGCATTCGCGCTCATCCTGATGGGCCGCTTCATCATCCGCCCCTTCATCGTGCCCATCGCCGTGCGTGTCGGCATCCGCAACCTCGTCATCGCCGGGACGGTCCTGAGCGCGTGCAATATCCGCTGCTCGCCCGAGTGAACGGCGTCGGCGCGACGCTTGTCGCCGTATGCATCATTTCGTCGCTCGGCGAGACGCTTTATTGGTCGACCTATCACGCCTATTTCGCAGCGCTCGGCGACGACGAGCACCGCGGCCACCAGATCGGCGTGCGCGAAGCGATCGCCGGAATGGTCGGCATCGTGAGCCCGCTGCTGGCGGGATGGCTGCTCGTCAGCTTCGGACCGCGCGTCGCGTTCTATACGACTTCGCTCATCATGATGCTGAGCGCGCTGCCCCTGGGCTGGACGCCGCCTGTGGCCGTGCCGGCGAAGGCGCCGGGGGCGTTCCGCGCGGCGCTGCCGGGCGTCCTCCTGTTCGTCGCGGACGGATGGATATCGGCGGGCTACGTCATCGTCTGGCAGATCGCGCTGTTCCTGTCGCTGGGCGAGAGCTACCTCGGCTATGGCGGCGCGCTGGCGGTTGCGGCGCTCGTGGGCGCGGTCGGCGGCATGTTGCTCGGCCGCACCATCGATGCGGGCCACGGCGCGCGCGCGGTCTGGCTCGCTTTCACCATGATCGCCGTCATCGTCGTGTTGCGCACGCTGGCGGCCGGCAACGCTACGATTGCGGTCGCGGCCAATGCGCTGGGCGCGCTCGGCGGGATGTCTCTACATCCCCGTGATGATGACGGCGGTCTACAACCGCGCCAAGCGCTCGGCGTGCACGCTGCGTTTCCACGTCGCGACCGAAGGCGGCTGGGAC
>CAWDKN010000048.1:0-33163 GCA_963802815.1 uncultured Alphaproteobacteria bacterium | reverse complement strand
GAAATATCCATTACCGGCGTGCCCATTGAATAAGGCATATGGACATCTACGGTTAAACCCAAGTATATGTATCGGTATGGTACCGGAAGTGGAATAGTTTACGGGCGCTACATTTACATAGTTACCAGGTGTTGTATTAAGGGTATTGCCTAACTGAACGGTAATGGACGAAGGACTAAGGGCAGAATTGTAAAAAGTGGAAGGAGCCATAATCAAAATTCAAAAGCTGGTGCGCCGCATCGAGCGTGCCGGTTGGGGGAATATAACCTATTTGGTAGTCAAAATCACTGAGTGACGTGCTGTTACTACAAATTAATCCCCCGTCTATTGAATTTGAATTACCGCTATGTACATGAACCAAATCGCAAGGGTATATCCTTTCTGCTTGTGGTATGTTGTTGGGTCAGCTAAGGCCATTGCCTCTGTTATGTCTGGTGCCATCTCCCTGTTCGTATACAGTTCTGCTACTCCATCCCATCGTGCTTCGGTTAATGCCAAAATCGCCTCCCAAACCTATTGGAGCATTAGGGCAATCGCCGCCACAATGTTTGAATACATATAAATCCTGGCTGCAAGCAAGGGTTCGATAACAACTCTGACACGTGCCGCATTGCTCCCTGGAATTCAACACTATAAACATTGTTACCAAAATGGTTGGTACTACAGCAACCTAAAATTTCTGCTTGAAAGTCAATCTGTACCGTCCAACTGGCGTTAAAGCCGCTTAATGCGGTACTACCATTGGTAACATCGTATGCAGCCGCCAAATCCGTTAAATCTATGTAAATGTCATTATCAATAGGATTTCCCGTGATGGGGTCGCAACTACCGGAACCCGTTCCATCGGGGTTATATTCACCCGTTGTTATAAGGCCATAGGCTGTTGCACTTCCATACATGGGTTATATAGCTACCGTAAGGGCGCTACCATACGTTACACTTACAAGGGTGGAAACAAGCGTAATAGGATTGGTAAATAAAAGGTTGAGGTTCTGTGCCTCAGCCATGCCACCGGTTATTTTAAGCAGTGCATAATTATTTATGGTGCTGCACGATTCAAAGGGTGTTCCCTGGTAGTTTTTGTACAGTGTAAGTGGATCTTCGTATACAGGTGTAATAGCGGGTTCTTCGATCTGGTTGTAAATTACCGTAGCATGACGCTCGTTGCTGGGCACCGTAAAGGGGGCCTGTACATCTCCGGGCACAATGGATGCCGTAACTTGTGCCTCAAAAGAATTGCCGTAAGTATATCCCTTATTACCACTATTTACCCCGGCGCACATATTATACGTCCAATTGGCATATCCGTTCATAAAGAAATAGTCACTGTTGCCACAGGTCTGCAAATCGCCACTTGTGCAACTATATTGAACACCAATATCTACCCAAAAACTTGTATTAGCGGTCATGTATTCGTAAACGGGGGTTGAAGCAGGGCCGTACTGAGGAAATGCACCCGGATCGTGAGTTAAAAACTCATCAGTAAAACCTACAGTGAAGCAAGGGTAGGATAATTAGCTGCAGTAAGATTAATTCGTATTAATTACAAGCGAATTAGAACCAAATGTGTATGCCTGTGATGGACCAGAAGAAGCCAATGTAACACTCGTACCGCCCATTGTAGCAGAAAGATTTACATATTGTACATTAAACAAACTTGAATTAATGGGCAGCGTCAATTTACTAAATAACACCGTTGCCGCTTGTGGATCGTAAGCGCCGGTAACCGCGGGATTCACTATTTGTATCCAAATATCCTTAGTAGACCCACTTGAACAATCCATAATATCGGAAGGTATGGTTATGTTTCCCTGTATATCGTTGCTACCGGTTCTTAAGGCTGGCGTGCCGGCATAGTACGAGGTAAGCGTGTTGTATTGTTAAATTAGGTGCTGAGCATCCTCCCACAGTAGGGTTAGTACCGGGTGGACATGTCCCGAATGGCACATGCAAGCGGCAGTGCAGCCGCGTTGCATGGAACTGTAACGGTAATAGAAGTGATTATCGCGTGGATATTGGCAGTCATCAAGCCTTCCGCATTCTTCACCACTAGCGCATTGCATATTCGAGTAAACGCCGGTAATGGTTACGGTAATATAGGAAGCGCCACCTGTGGAATTACATATGCGCCGGTTCCGTCATAATAACCGGAGGGCATAATGCAACTGCCTGAGGGTTCGCCATCGGTAAAGGCGCTTGCAGGGAATAATGTATTAAAATCAGTGGAGGAAAAGCCGTAATTGTAATGCGATGCACCTGGGTAACGGTATTATAGGGAGGTATGTTAACGCCTAGCGTTATATCCGGAATCGTTCCTTCTGCAGTATATACGCCCGCATTATAAATATACCCTGTACACGCTATAGACGTAATGGTAACATTATCTTCATTGTATATATCCAGGTCAAAATGATCAAGGTCGCCATCTATAGCATTAATATTAAAGGTTTCGGTAAAGGATGGGTCCCCAACAACCTGGTCGGGTAAGGCAGTAGGCGGGTTAGTTATCTCAACAATGGGGGAGGCAACGGTAAAGCCTATGGCATCCTGGGGAGAGAGGATTATCGGGGTCTGTCTCTAATTCATCGTTGGAACCACTGGGCACGGTTCGTGTAGTACCACCATTCGACGAGATGTAGGATGAGAAATATATATCAACAGTCTGCGGTTGACCCGGCATTGCCAGGGTTTGCGGCAGAACGAACTTAGAGCAATTAGTAAGGCTAATGTTACAGGTGATTGTTCCGGTTGCACAAGCGGTGGAACTGGGATTAGTATATATGTACATTTTGTCGGACCCGCTTTGCAGGGTCATGGTTAAAGTGTTGGCTCCTGTATATGCAAAGCCGCTGGCTGTTGCGCCTTCTGGTATTTGGAAATACAAGGTGGCCGATGGTGGAACCGTAGCGGTAATGGAGCCTATCAATGGAGTATTAGAGCAAGCAGTAATATTGCCCGCGCTCATGCGGTGCCACTTTGTTTTGGGTGTTGTGGGAATGTGGTCGTCGTTATTATAAATAACGGTACCATCACAATCCAGGTAAGTAATGTTTGTGGATAAGGTACCCGTGCACTGCGCCTGGGCGCGGATACTTAAAACAAGAATCATTAAACCGGTAACCAACAATTTTGTAAATTTCATGCTCATACGATATAGTTTTTGGTTAGTGTTAGTTTGGAGTATCTTTTTTAGTGGTTGTGATCCCTGAACAGGGCATTTTGAACGAATACGGCACTGAAGACTTAAACAAAAAAGTGCATTGGGTGAAGGGTAAAGGTCTCAATTGCATAGGGTGATTTTAAAATTATCGTTGTTAATATCAGGCGTAAAGGTCACTAGCCGCAATAAAAATTGCAACCCCGAATTCAGTGTTAAATTAAATTTATGTTTATTGCATGAATTTCTTCATGTTTGCCGGCAGGCATGCAATACTTCTTCCCTGGAAAGAATTCCCAGAGCAATCATTCTTCCTATGGCGCCATATATAGTTGAAGCGTGCATTTTAAACCGGATACGTTTTGCCTGACTTTCCAATCCGGAAACCGACAGATGCTTTAATTCCTGGATTTCCTTTATGCTTAGGTCATGCAGTAAATAAATTGATGTTTCCTTTTCTGATTCAGTAATTGGGTGAATGATGAATTCAGGTTTATCCATAAAATATAATTACGCAGTTATGTAATATTTTATTTGATGATTTTCATTGCAAGAAAAACGAACAAATTACTTCTTGTAAATTAGAATATGATACAAAACCAAATTAGTAGTAGTGGTCAGCAATGTGGCATGCTATAAAAATGATCAGGCAAGTGAATTGGCCCTGCCCATATGCATTAGTTCATTTTATACCCGTCACTTAAAGTGATACAAGTAAATATACAAACAAATAATACTAAATAAATAGTTGGATAAACGCCGGGGAAGGAGGCCCGTATCGACGTACCGGCTTTTCAGGAGCTGATCGATGCGCTCCAGGCGCTGCTTCGAAAACCCGGCTTTTCCGGTGGTCGACATGGGCGTGTCCTTCCTGTTCCTGCACCAGGCGGGGATGATGCGGCGGCGGGCATCCCGGAAATCAAGTTTCGAGGTTTCCACTGGGTCGGGTGCCCTTTTTAACGCGGAGGCCGCAGAGGGGACGCGGAGGCCGCAGGGGCGCTGGTGCAAATGGGTTGAGGGCGAAGCAAATCAGAAGATTTTGTTGGCGCGAAGCGCGCCGGTTATGCCTCCCATGAAGCGCGAGATGCCGCACCCCGGTGAGTTTCTGACCCCGCGTCCTTCGCGAAATTGCCTCAGCGGCCTCCCGCGTTAAAATTGCCCCCGCAAACGCGACGCTCACCGCACCATACCCATTTTCGGAAAACCCGGTTGCGAGAGCCACACCCCCTGCCGATAATCGCCCCCAGAAAATCAGGGAGAACGCAGATGGCCTGGGATTTCGAGACCGAGCCGGAATATCAGACGAAGCTCGATTGGGTCGACGCGTTCATCGACAAGGAGGTCGAGCCGCTGACGCAGATCGGCGTCGGCCTCGGCGGCGTGACGTCAAAGGTCTACCAGAAGGCCGTGCGCCCGCTGCAGACGAAGGTGAAGGAGATGGGCCTGTGGGCCTGTCATCTGACGCCCGAGCTGGGCGGCCAGGGCTATGGCCAGGTCAAGCTCGCGCTGCTCAACGAACGCCTCGGCCGCGTCGGCCTCGCCCCCGTCGTCTTCGGGTGCCAGGCGCCCGACACCGGCAACGCCGAGATCATCTCGCATTACGGCACCAAGGAGCAGAAGGACCGATATCTCTGGCCGCTGCTCAACAACGAGATCACCTCGGGCTACTCGATGACCGAGCCGCAGGGGGGCTCCGATCCGCTCGCGTTCACCACGCGCGCCGAATTGCACGGCGACGAGTGGGTGATCAACGGCGAGAAATGGTTCACCTCCGGCGCGCGCAATGCGGAAGTCTTCGTTGTCTACGCCGTCACCGATCCCGATCACAAGGACCCTTACAAGCGCATGAGCATGTTCCTCGTCCCGCGCAAGACGCCGGGCGTGGAAGTGCTCCGCTATGTCGGCGTCGGCGGCGGGCGCGGTTCGGAAGGCTATATCCGCTACAACAATGTGAAGGTGCCCTATGACGCGCTGCTGGGTCCGCGTGGCGCGGCCTTCGAGCTCGGCCAGGTGCGCTCGGCGGCGGGCGCGTGCATCACGCCATGCGCACGGTCGGCCAGTGCAAGAAGGCGCTGGACCTGATGTGCCAGCGCGCGGTGTCGCGCACGACGCGCGACGGCCGCATCGGCGACTACCAGATGGTGCAGGAGCAGATCGCGGATTCCTACATCCAGCTCACGCAGTTCCGCCTGCAGGTGCTTTACACGGCTTGGCTGATCGACAAGCACAAGGACTACAAGAAGGTGCGCAAGGACATCGCCGCGGTAAAGGTCGCGATGCCCAAGGTCTATCACGACATCGCCACCAAGGCCCTGCATATCCACGGCGCGCTCGGCGTCTCCAACGAGATGCCGTTCACCGGCATGGTGATCTCGTCAATGGTGATGGGCATCGCCGACGGCCCGACGGAAGTGCACAAGGTGACGGTGGCAAAACAGATCCTGAAGGACTTCCGTCCCGACAACGATCTTTTTCCGTCCTACCACCTGCCGAAGGTCCGCGAGAACGCGCGCGCGAAGCACGCCGATCTCGTCGATGAGCTGCGGGCCGAATGGGCAGGGCGGGCGCAGTCGATCGAGGCGCTTTAACCAGAGAGTCACCCTCCAGCAAGTGGAGGGGGGCTCATGCGCCCCACTTGGCCCATGCGTCTCGAAGTCGTTCGGGCGTGCCCGTGCCGAACACATAGCGGTCAGGACGGACGAGCACGGCGTCGGCGCCGTGTTTCGCGAGCCAGGCGCCAAGCTGGTCCCTGAAGGGCGCAAGTGCCGCATGGTCCAGCGTTACGCAGCGCAGGTTTTCGGCGACGCCTGGTCCACTCGCAGAACGGCCGATCAGCCATGCGCCCCGGCCGAGAATGTCGTCGAGCCTCGCTCCGTCCGCCGTCGGCTGCGGGAAATAGGTGCCACAGGCGGGCGTGCCTTCCATCAGGCAGCCGTTCGCGAGCGGGGGTTGCGGCACGGACCCGTCCGGCGAGGTACCCGCCTTGCGCGCCGCGAGCATCTGCTCGTCGCGCAGGCGCGCGGCGGCGGGATCGGTGATGCAGACCGTGCGGCCCATCATCATCGCCAGCTGGATGATCGGCCGCACATGCGGATCGCGTTCGGACTGATAGGTGTCGAGGAGATCATCGCGCGCGCCATTTTGGACGGCGACGAGCTTCCAGGCGAGATTGGCTGCGTCGCGAAGGCCGGAGCAGAGGCCCTGGCCTGCGAAGGGCGGCGTCAGATGGGCGGCGTCGCCGGCGAGCATCACGGAACCACGACGCCAGCACTTCGCCACCTTGGCGTTGAAACGATAGACGGCCTTGCGCTCGAGGCTGACCGCACCTTCGACCTGCCACGGCTCGAGCAGGCGAGCGATAAATCCGTCATCTAGCACTTGTTCCGGCGTCTCCTCCGGCTTCAGCATGAATTCCCAGCGGTGACGGCCCGAGCCCATCAGGACGCAGGTCGTCGGCCGCGCGGGGTCGCAGATCTGCAGGTTCACCTTCGGCAGGCGCTCAAAGTCGTGGACGATGGCATCGATCACGAGCCACGATTCGTCGAACTGAAGGTCATCGAGCGCGATTCCCGCCGCCGTGCGGACGGCGCTGCGCGCGCCATCGCAGCCGACGAGAAAGCGCGAGCGGACGGTCCTGGCGCCCTCGGCGGTATCGATCCTGCTCAGGACCGCGCCGTCTTCGTCGCGGAAGGAGATCCAGTTCCAGCCGGTGCGAAGCATGATCCTCTTCTGGTCGCGCGCGGCATGGCGCAGCACGGCTTCGATGGAAGGCTGGTGCACCATGTTGCTGGCAGGCCAGCCGCCGGGGCCCAAGCGGTCGAGGCCCTCGAAGCGCAGCAGCACTTCGCCTGTCGCGGTCAGGAAGTCGTAGCGGTTCGTCGAACGACAGCACGCGAGGATTTCGTCCGCCACGCCCAAATCCTGAAAGATGCGCACGGCCTCGTGGTCGATATGCGCGGCGCGCGGCAAGGGATAGATGTCGGGCGATCTGTCGATGACGAGCGTATCGACGCCGCCGCGCGCGAGCAGCAGGCCAAGCGTGACGCCGGTCGGTCCTGCGCCGACGACGAGGACGTCGCAATCGAACGGCTCGGTCATCTCATTCCTCCGCAACCATCTGGCCCTCGATCGCACCAAGGCCGTCGATCTCGCAGCGCACGACGTCGCCCGGCTTGAGGAATTGCCGCGGCTCCATGGCGGCGCCGACGCCTCCCGGCGTGCCGGTGAAGATGAGATCGCCGGGCTCGAGCGTCATCGCCTGCGAGAGATGCGCGATCTGGTCCCACACGTTGAAGACGAGATGTCTGGTGTTCGAGTCCTGGCGGTTCTGGCCGTTGACGAAGCAGCGCAGCGCCAGCGCGTGCGGGTCGCCGACTTCGTCGGAGGTGGTGATCCACGGTCCGATGGGTGCGTGCGTGTCGAAGGATTTGCCGAGGCTCCATTGCGGCGTGCGGTGCTGCCACGCGCGCTCGGTCACGTCGTTGCCGACGCAGTAGCCGAACACATGCGACGGCGCATCGGCTCTCGCGATATTGCGTCCGCGCCTGCCGATCACTACGACGAGCTCGACTTCGTAGTCGACGAAGGGACCCGCCTTGACGATCAGGATGGGATCATAGGGACCGTTGACGGCGGTTGCGGCCTTGGTGAACCAGACCTGGTTTTCCGGCGTTTGCATTTTGCTTTCGGCGATGTGGTCCGCATAGTTGAGGCCGATCGCGAAGATCTTGCCCGGACGCGCGACGGGCGCGAGCAAGCGGACCTCGGACAGCTTGCACCGCTCGCCCGCGCTCGCGGCCGTATCGATCTGATTCTTCGTTTCGTCCCAGCTCGCGATGAGGTCGATCATCGAGCCCCCGAACGTGGTCGCCGCGATCGTCTCGCCGCTGACGACGCCAATGCGCGGGCCGCTGCCCGTGTCGAAGCGCGCGAGCTTCACGGCTCGGCCCCCGCCATCGGATGACGCGGGCCCCATTGCGTGCCCAGGAGGTCGCCGAGCGTGGCCTTGTGCGAGCCGTCGCCGGCGGCGAAAAGATCGCCGTCCGTCCAGTGTTCGAGCTCGTGACCCCAAGGGTCGTTCCAGTAATCGAAGATCTGGCTGCCGAGAATATGGCGCCCGATGCCCCAGGCATGCGTGCGTTTCGCCCTTTTCAGGTGATCGTGGCCGCGCATCAGATCGTCGAAATCGGCGACCTCGAATGCGGCATGGTTGAATCGTGGCGCATTGGGCGATTGCAGCAGGAACAGCGTGTGATGATCGGTCGGCGCGTCGCCCCGGTCGCAGCGCATGAACGCACCGATCGCAAATCCCGGCGCGACCTCGATCTCGTCGGAGGTGATGAAGCCGAAATGCTGCTTGTACCAGGCTTCCGCGGCGCGGAAGTCCTTCACTTCGAGCACGGCGTGGCCCAGACGCACGACGCTGGCCGGACCCTGCGCGAGGCGGGTCGGCGTGCGCAACCGCGCCTTCGCGCGGGCATCGTTGCGGATCGCGGCGTCCGGAAGCGAAGCCGCTTCCGGACGCTTCTGTCCCGCGACGACCTCGACGCGGAAGCCGTCGGGGTCTTTCAGCGCGACGACAAAGCCGCCGCCCGGCGCCTTCAGGGATTCGACGGATGCGTGTTGCGCCGCCGCGAGCTTCTCAAGGTCGCTGATGCTCTCCGCGCGAAAGCCGAGGCCTGCAAATCCCGGCGCGCCTTCTTCCGTCGCGTGCAGGAAGGGCTGGGGGCCGGTGCCACGCGCGTAGAGAACGCCGTCTTGCGACGGCACCGCCGTGAGGCCGAATTCGGCGAGGAAGGCCTTCATCGCACCGAGATCGGGAGCGCGGAAGCGCACATGGGCGATGTCTTCGATTCGGATCGTGCTCATACGGTTCTCCGCTTTCTTGTGCGTGACGCAGGTTGGTCCAAGGCGAGTTGGGGAAGTTCAGTCTGCGCGACCCGGCGCGCTTCGGCGGCGGAAAGCCCCGCGGCACGCAGGAAAAGCTCGGCTGCGTTGCTCCCCGCCTCGCGCCAGGTCTCATCGCCTTTGATGACCGTGTTCATCGCCGAGAGCGTTGCACCCGACAGCATCGTCAGAAGCGCGGGGACCCTGCCGGCGCCGATCCGGAAGCGGCCCGCTTCGATCGCGCGGGCGATGTCGCGCGCGGGCGGCGCGCGCATCGCGTCCTGCAGAGGCGCGCTGTCGAGCCCGAACCGGACGAGGAAGCGTCCCCAGTCCTGCTCCTCATGGGCGCGCCGCACGAAGAGCCTGATGCCCGTTGCGATCCGTTCGGCCGGATCGTTCACCACCTGCATCGTGGCTTCGGTCCTTGCGAGCATCTCCCTGGAGAGCGCGGATGCGACCTCGACGAACAGGTTCTCGGGATCGGCGATGTTGTTGTAGATCGTGCCGCGCGCGATGCCGGCGGCGTCGGCGAGATCGCTCACGCTGATCCCGCTTGCGCGGTTCTCGCCGAACAGGCGAAGCGCGGCCTTGTAGATCCTGACGCGGGCTCCTCCCCTGCCGGTCGTAGGAATGGGCTGGCTAGTCATCATTGATCTATTTTGAACAATTTTGTTCAATAGTCAAGCGGGCTGACCCCCGGATCGACAATCCGGCGCACCGGCCGCCGGGGCGCGGCGAGCCTCGTTGAAACGATCAAACGAAAATGGGTGCGTAGACCGCCGTCACGTGTGACGCGCGGTCCCGGCCTTCCGGCAGGCATATTGAATGGCGATCTTCGCCATATCGACAGAAGCGCTGCCCGCCGCAATGGCATCCGTCGCGCGGTGGAAGTCCATCCAGCTCAAATCCTGCAGCGACGGGCGCAGCAGAACATCGGGAGGATCGCCGGCCAGTCGCGCGCGCGTGATCCGGTCCTGCATGATGTTGAGCGAGTTCGCCAGGACTTCGAAATAACTGGGATATTCCGGTCCGGCTTCGAACATTCGCGCCAGAAGCGGCGTGGCTGCGTCCTTCAGCCATTGCGGAAATTCGGGAATCGCGGGCCGTGGCTGCGGCGCCGCCGCATCGTCATCGGCTTCGCCGAACCGCCGTCCCAGCAGACCCGCATTGAGGTCCACGGCGATGACGATGTCCGCGCCCAACGCTCGGGCAAGCGCGACCGGCGTCGGATTGACGAGGCCTCCGTCGACCAGCCAGCCGCCCTCGAACGGCATCGGGCTGAATACGCCCGGCATGCCGATGGAGGCCCGCACGGCTCGCCCGATCAACCCGCTCTGCAACCACACCTCGCGTCCCGTCGCGAGATCCGTGGATACGGCGCCATAGCGGACCGGAAGGTCTTCGATCTTTCCTTTTATGCCGAGCCCTTCGAGAAAGATCTCGATGCGCTTGCCTTCGATGAGGCCGCCCGTCATCAACCGCAAATCGAGGAGGCTCGCGACATCGCGTCGGCTGAATGCTTCCATTCGCGCCTTCAGCGCCGCCAGCTTTCCCGTCACGAAAGCGGCGCCGACGAGGGCGCCGATCGACGTCCCGCAGACGATCTCGGGAACAATGCCGAGCCCGTTCAGCGCTTCGAGCACGCCGATATGCGCCCAGCCGCGTGCCGCGCCGCTGCCAAGGGCAATTCCCAGTTTCGGCCGCATGCCGGACCCTCCGCCATTGCTACCTCGATAGTATCATGGCTGGCGGAATGGCTCGCAGTAGCCGGCCATGCAACCACTTGCTCTTCTTTCGAAAAGCCGAGTCCTGCGCCGGCCAAGCGTCCTGCGAGTCTCACGTGTTCTGGTGCGCTGCGGCACGAGCGGTCCGTGCCGTTCTGCAAAAATTCCGACCGTACCCAACACGAAAGAGTCGGTTGGCGCGCCGATTTTCGGTTTAGAGTTCCTCTGCGGGAATGGGAATGGGGGTGCGGGGATGATCACGCTTAAGGTCAACGGCGAGGACAAAATCGTCGACGCGCCGGACGACATGCCGCTTCTCTGGGTGTTGCGCGATCTGCTCGGCATGACCGGCACGAAATTCGGCTGCGGCATCGCGCAATGCGGCGCCTGCACCGTGCATGTCGACGGCAAGCCGCTGCGCTCGTGCCTGCTGTCGGTGGGAACGATCGGCAATCGCGCCATCACCACCATCGAAGGCATCGGCGCCACGCCTGCGGGGCAGAAGGCGCAGAAGGCCTGGCTCGATCTGGAAGTCGTGCAGTGCGGCTATTGCCAGTCGGGCCAGATCATGTCGGCGGCGGCGCTGCTTGCCTCCACGCCGACCCCCGATGATTCCGACATCGACGCCGCGATGGCCGGCAACATCTGCCGTTGCGGGACCTATGTCCGCATCCGCGCCGCGATCAAGCGCGCCGCGCGGTCGGCCTGAGGAGATGGACATGCTCGAGACGATCTCTCCGTCGCGCCAACCCGAAGATGCGATCGCGCCGTCGCGGCGCACGCTTTTGAAGGCGGCTGCGGGCGGCGGCCTGCTGCTGGGTTTTCGGGTGCCGCTCGCATTTGCCGATCCGGCGGAGAGCACGCCGCAGGTCGCGGAATCCGTGCAGCAGAACGGACCCTTCGCGCCCAACGCGTTCATACGCATTGATCCCCAGGGCAAGATCACGCTGGTCATGCCGCAGGTCGAGATGGGGCAGGGTGTCTACACCTCGCTTTCCATGATCATCGCCGAAGAGCTCGATGCGGATTTCGCCAAGGTTGCGGTGGAGGCGGCGCCGCCCAGCGACAAGCTTTACGGCAATCCGATCTTCGGCATCCAGGCGACCGGCAATTCAAATTCGGTCCGTGCCTTCTGGCCTTCGCTGCGCAAGGCGGGCGCGAGTGCGCGCGCCGTGCTGGTGCAGGCCGCCGCCGCCCAGTGGAAAGTCGATCCGGCCACCTGCCGCACCGAAAGAAGTGAAGTCATTCACGACGCAACGGGGCGCAGGCTCGATTACGGCGCCCTCGCCGGCGCGGCCGCGCATCTGACGCCGCCGGCCGATCCGCCGCTCAAGCCGGTGGACACGTTCACGCTCATCGGCAAGCCGCTGAAGCGCGTCGACACGCCCGACAAGGTCAACGGCAAGGCGATGTACGGCATCGACATGATGCCGCCGGGCGTCAAGTTCGCGACGCTTGCGGCCTGTCCCGTATTCGGCGGCACGGTCGGTCACGTCGACGACACGGCGGCGAAGGCCGTTCCCGGCGTGCGCCAGGTCGTCGTGCTCGACGATCTCGTCGCCGTCATCGGCGATCACATGTGGGCCGCGCAGCAGGGGCTGAAGGCGCTCAACATCACCTGGAACGAAGGCCCCAACGCCGGCGTCGACAGCGCCGCGATCTGGAAACAGGCGGCCGACGCAAGCGAGCACGAAGGCGCCATCGCCAAGAATGTCGGCGACATCGCCAAGGGACTCGCCACCGGCGACAAGCTGGAAGCGCGCTACCAGCTTCCGTTCCTCGCGCACGCGCCGATGGAGCCGATCAACTGCACCATCGAGGTCCGCACCGATGGCTGCGACGTCTGGGTGGGCACGCAGGTCGTCGCGCGCACGCAGGCGATCGTGGCGAAGGTCACCGGCCTTCCGCTCGACAAGGTCGCCGTCCACAACCAGCTTCTCGGCGGCGGCTTCGGCCGCAGGCTCGAAGTTGACGGCATCGAGAAAGCCGCGCGCATCGCCAAGCAGGTCAGCGGACCGCTCAAGCTCGTGTATACCCGCGAGGAAGACGTCCGCCACGACGTTTACCGCCCGGTCTACTACGACCGTCTCACCGCGACGCTGGACGGCGACAAGATCGTCGGCTGGCATCATCGCATCACCGGTTCCTCGGTCATGGCGCGGTGGTTTCCGCTCGGTTATTCGCACGGAGTCGATATCGACGGGGTCGATAGCGCCATCGACATGCCCTACGACGTTCCCAACAAGCGCATCGAGTTCCTGCGGCAGGAGCCGCTGGCCGTGCCGACCGGGTTCTGGCGCGGCGTGGGGCCGAACAACAACGTCTTCGCCATCGAAAGCTTCATCGATGAGCTCGCGAGGCACGCGAGCAAGGATCCCGTCGCCTTCCGCCGCGATCTGCTCGACAAGACTCCGCGGCTGAAAGCGGCGCTCGATCTTGTTGCCGAGAAATCGGGTTGGGGCCAGGGCCTGCCTTCGCGCTGCGGCCGCGGAGTGTCGGTGCAGGTTTCCTTCGCGAGCTTCATCGCCACCGTCGTCGAGGCCGAGGTGGACGAGAACGGCGAGGTTTATCTGCGTCACGTCAATTGCGCCGTCGATACCGGCATCGCCGTCAATCCCGACACGATCGTCGCGCAATTGCAGGGCGGCCTTATCTTCGGGCTGACGGCGGCGCTCTATGGCGAGATCACCATCGACAAGGGACGCGTGCAGCAGAGCAATTTCCAAAACTACCGCATGCTGCGGATCAACCAGGTGCCGAACATTGCCGTACACCTGATCAAGAGCGGCGAGCCGCCCGGCGGCATCGGCGAGACCGGCACGACGGCGGGACCGCCGGCGCTGCGCAATGCGATCTTTGCCGCCACCGGCATCGCCCTGCGCAAACTTCCGATCGACCGTGACGTCCTGGCGGGGAGGAAATCGGCATGAGCTGGCTCTCCCGGCATAAGATTCTCTCCGGCATCGCTGCGGTGATCGTCGTCGTGTTGATCGGCTTCGGCTGGATCGTGCTCGGCCCCGGTGCGCTCGCCTTCGCCGGCGGCACGCCGACGCCGCTTGCGTCCTACAATGGCCCCAATCCGACCGGCGTTCCGAAAGAGCTCGCCGGACAAAGCCTCGTCGCGCGCGGCCACTATCTGACTCGCGCGGCGGACTGCGAAGCGTGTCATACGGCGCGGGGCGGCACGCCCTTCGCCGGCGGTCTCGCCTTCCATTTGCCGTTCGGCACGATCTATTCCGCCAACATCACATCGGACAAGGACACCGGCATCGGCGACTGGACCGATGCGCAGTTCGTTCGCGCCGTGCATCAGGGCATCGATGATCAGGGCCAGCGGCTTTATCCGGCAATGCCGTATGCGTCGTACGCCCTGTTGAGCGATGCCGATGTGCTCGCGATCAAGGCCTATCTCTTCAGCCTGAAGCCGGTGCACAACGACGTGCCCGACGACGCGCTCAGCTTCCCCTACAATCAGCGTTGGCTGATGGCGTTTTGGTCGGCGTTTTTCGTACCGGATCACCGCTTCGAGCCAGTAGCCGAACGCAGCCCCGAATGGAATCGCGGCGCCTATCTCGCCGAGGGCCTGGCTCATTGCGGCGAGTGCCACACGCCGCGCAATCTGATGCAGGGCCTCGACAACCGCAGCAAATTCGCGGGCGCGATACAGGCCGGCTGGCGCGCCTACAACATCACCGGCGACACGGCGACCGGCGTCGGCGGCTGGAGCGATGCGGAGCTTGTCCAATACATCTCGAAAGGCCACGCGAACGGCCGCGGCACGGCGTCCGGACCGATGGCGGAAGCCGTCGATCTGAGCTTCCGCTACCTGGCGCCGGGTGACATCCGCGCCATCGTCACCTATCTGCGCACGGTGCCGGCGGTGACGACGTTCGATCTGCCGCCTCCGGCCGGTCCGGCACCCGCGTCACATCGCGAAGGCGTCTCGGCCGATGTCGATCCGCACGGCAAGGCGCTGTTCGCAGGCGCCTGCATCGGCTGCCACAACTGGACGGGGGCGGGCCAGCTCACGCCATGGGCGACGCTGACCGGCGCGCGTGCGGTGAACGATCCGACGGCGACGAATGTCGCGCAGATCATTCTGTCCGGGACGCGGCCCAAGACCGCTCCGGCCACGGTGTTCATGCCGGCCTTCGGCGATGCCTATTCCGACGTCGAGATTGCTGCGATCGCGAACTACGTGACGGCGCGTTTCGGGTCGAAGCCGTCGCATATCACCCGGGAAGGCGTTGCCCTGTTGCGCCGGGAGAGGTCGTAAGGCGAGGGCGGTGGTGTTTTCGCGCGGAGGTCGTCGAGGTATCGCAACGGGCGCACGACAAACGGAGTTTACGGGCCCCGTCCCCGAACAGTGACGAAGATTGGTGCGCTTTGCGCGCCTGTTCCCGGGGAAATATTGAGCGCGGTCTTTCTACGGCTCCGGTGTTCGACGTCCCCCGCGCTTTCACCGCGCCCTCTGCGCTAAAAAAGCCCCTGCCAGCGAAAGCCCCTGCACGCCGCATCGATTTCCGGTAATTTCCGCACCGACCGACATTTTATCCGCGACGAGAACCCATGTCCCAGCCCGCCCAGACGCTTCCCCACTGGCCCGCCATTTCTCTGGCCGAAGCCCACCGTTTGCTCACCCGGCCGGGATCGCCATTCGAGATGGACGAGGTCGTCATTCGCGGAGTCCCCACGCGCGTGTGGAAGAACGCGCCGCCGACCAATCGCGAGGTGTTCCTGCGCGGGCGCTCCTTTGGCGACAGGGAATTCCTCGTCTACGAGGACGACCGCTGCACGTATGAAACCTTCGCGCGTGCGACGCTGGCCGTCGCGGCGGCGTTGCAGAAGCAGGGCGTGAAGAAGGGCGACCGCGTCGCCATCATCATGCGCAACCTGCCGGAATGGCCCGTCGCCTTCTATGCCGCATCCCTGGTCGGCGCGATTGTCACGCCGCTCAATGCGTGGTGGACGGGCCCGGAGCTCGAATACGGCCTTGTCGACTCCGGCACCAAGGTCGCATTCGTCGATCCCGAGCGGCTCGAGCGCGTCGCCGAGCATCTGATCAACTGCCCCGATCTCGCCTGCATCTATGTCAGCCGTTACGCCGATGAGCTGCCCCATCCCATCGTGCGCCGTCTCGAGGACGTCACCGGGCGCGTCAATGACTGGGGAAAGCTTCCCGCGGGCGAGATGCCGGATGTGCCGCTCGCGCCCGACGACGACGCGTCCATCCTCTACACCTCCGGCACGACGGGCCGCCCCAAGGGCGCGCTCGGCACCCATCGCAACATGCTGTCGAACATCATGGCGTCAGGATTCGCCGCCGCGCGCAACTTCCTCCGTCGCGGCGAGCCTGTTCCTGTCGTGTCCGATCCCCTGCTGGCGCCGCAGCGTTCGACGCTGCTCTCCGTGCCGTTCTTCCATGCGACGGGATGCTTCGCGGTGATGGGCCCGACGGTGGCGAGCGGCGGCAAGATCGTGCTGATGCGCAAATTCGAGGCCGAGCGCGCGATGCAGTTGATCGAGCGCGAGAAGATCAACAGCGCGGGCGGCGTGCCGACCATCGCCTGGCAGCTGCTCGAGCATCCCAACCGCCACAAATACGATCTTTCCTCGCTCGAGGCCGTCGCCTATGGCGGCGCGCCGTCGGCGCCCGAGCTGGTGAAGCAGATCAAGGAGAAGTGGCCGAAATCCGCGGCCGGCAACGGCTGGGGCATGACGGAAACCTCGGCCACCTGCACCACGCATTCGGG
Source organism: uncultured Alphaproteobacteria bacterium (assembly GCA_963802815.1). Classification (GTDB taxonomy): domain Bacteria; phylum Pseudomonadota; class Alphaproteobacteria; order Micropepsales; family Micropepsaceae; genus Rhizomicrobium. The sequence goes on along the minus strand of CAWDKN010000048.1, from coordinate 16,643 downwards.
CGAGGATTACGAGAACCGGCCGACATCGTGCGGACCGGCCGTCGCGGTCTGCGATCTCAAGATCATGGCGCCCGATGCGTCGCGCGACCTGCCCGTGGGTGAGGTGGGCGAATTGTGGGCGCGCGGTCCCAACATCGTCAAGGGCTATTGGAACAAGCCCGAGGCGACGGCGACGACCTTCATCGACGGCTGGGTGCGGACGGGCGATCTCGCGCGCCTCGACGAGGAAGGCTTCTGCTACATCGTCGACCGCGCCAAGGACATGCTGATCCGCGGCGGCGAGAACATCTACTGCGTCGAGGTCGAGAATGTCCTCTACGAGCATCCCGCGGTGATGGACGCGGCGCTCGTCGCCGTGCCGCACCACACGCTCGGAGAGGAGCCGGGCGCGGTCGTGCACCTGAAGCCCGGCATGCGCGCAACCGAAGACGAGCTGCGCGCGTTCGTCGCCGGCAAGCTCGCCGCGTTCAAGGTCCCGGTTAAGGTCGTGTTCTGGCCCGAGACCCTGCCGCGCAACGCGAATGGGAAGATTCTGAAGACCGAGCTGAAGAAGATTTTCGCAGAACCGCAATGAGCCGGTTAAAATTGGATGCACAAAGTTCAAGTGAACATTGGTCACGCAACGTATCGTGGGGCGCGATGAAATTTGCCGGTTATTGTCGCCGATACTGATTGTGGCCGTATCGAGCTGCATTAGCGAACGTCAGGCAATCTCGAACGCGGCCGACGAAGCAATGGATCATCGTGTTTCCGAGGGCAAGCAATTCGTCCTGAACACGACGACGATCAGGGATTCTCGGGATACCGGATTCCAGAAGTCGGCAATCCTGCGGCTATGGCCACGCCGCCGCAGCTAGGCCTGCCGGCGCGACGCAAAGCGTGCGTCAACCCTTGAACACGTCCTCGATCTTCCTCGCGAACAATGGCGCGATCTTGAACGCGAGCGGCAAGGACGGATCGTATTTTCCGGTCTCGAGAGCATTGACGGATTGGCGCGAGGCGCCGAGCGCCTCGGCAAGGTCGCTCTGGCTCCATCCCTTTGCGACGCGCAATTCGCGCAATTGGTTTTTCACCGATCTGCCCGGGCCTCGATCAACCGCCGGGGCCGCAGGCGGGCTCGCGGTTCCGGAGCCGCTTCACCAGGGATGAAAGACCGTAGAACAGCAAGAAGTCTGGCGTGACGCGGCATCGTCACCCTTTCCCTCACGCTCGACGCGCCGGCGAAGATCGACGAGACGGTCATCCTGAGCAAGATGCCGGCCGACGTCTTCAGCGATGCGCCGACGCCGGTCCTGGCGACGTTTATGTTCAAGCGCGACGTGCCGCAATCCGAGAAGGCGCCGGCGAAGACCTTCGCCAGAAATCAATGCGCGGCCGTCAAGAGCTAGAACCGCACCTGTCAAGGCGAAAGACTTTGCGACCTCGCGACTTCGCGAGTTGACTTTCTCTCACCCCGTACCGCACGTTCTAAAAAATCGCGCGGCAGACGCGGACGACGGAGGGTGCATGGATATGGGCCAGGAATGAGCGACGAGCAAGCGCGCCGCGATCTCGGCAGTTTCCGGACCAAGGTCTTCTACGGCCTGGGCTCCGTCGCCTACGGGGTGAAGGATTACGGCTTCGGGACGCTGCTCCTGTTCTATTACAACCAGGTCATAGGCCTTCCGGCCCTTCTCGTCTCAGCGGCGATTGCGGCCGTGCTCGTATTCGACGCCTTCGCCGATCCGATCGTGGGCCAGATCTCCGACAATCTGCGCACCCGATGGGGACGCCGGCATCCCTTCATGTATGCGTCCGCGCTGCCCGTCGCCGTCTCGTATTTCTTCCTGTGGAATCCGCCGCACTGGTCGCACCAGGCATTGTTCTACTACCTGATCGTCGTCGCGGTCGTGGTACGCACCTTCATCACCATGTACGAGATTCCGAGCTCGGCCCTGGTTCCCGAGCTGACCGACGACTACGACAAGCGCACCAGCTTCATCGCCTACCGTTATTTCTTCGGCGTCGCGGGGGCCGTTGCGATCGGATACATCACCAGCCGCTATCTCCTTACGCCGGACGCGCTGCATCCGAAGGGCCAGCTCAATCCCGCGGGCTATGCCAGCTTCGGCCTGGCGTCGGCCATCATCATGGTCGCGACGATCCTCATCTCCGCCGGCGGCACGCATCGCTACATCAAGCATTTCCGTGTCCCGGTCGTGCGCCGGACCACGCTGCTGGTGACGCTGAAGGAGATGGCCTCGAGCCTCTCCCATCCTCAGTTCGGCTTGCTGATGGGCGCAGCCTTGTTCGGCACCATGGCGATCAGCCTCGGCGCCGCGCTGCTCTTCTACCTCACCACCTATTTCTGGGACCTGCCGGCGCAGAAGATCGCGCTGTTCAGCCTGGCCGGGATCCCCGCGGGAATTCTCGGGCCGATGTTTGCCGGCCCGGCATCGCGATACCTCGACAAGAAGTGGGCGGCGATCTCGTTCTTCCTCGCCAGCATCATCGTCAGCTCCGCGCCGATCGCGCTGCGCCTCATGGGTCTTTTCCCGCCCAACGGCTCGAAGCTGATCGTGCCGATCCTGTTCGCGGAGCGCTCGATCTCCTTCACGCTGGGGATCTCCTGTCTCGTGCTGTTCTCGTCGATGATGGCCGACGTGGTGGACGACAACGAGCTGCGCACCGGCCGGCGTTCGGAAGGGCTCTTCTTCGCCGCCTCGGGCTTCGTCGCCAAGATGCTTTCCGGCGCGGGGAACCTGATGGCGGGCATCATGCTCACGGTTGTGGGATTTCCCGACAAGCCGCGCGGCCCGATCGATCCGGTCGTCGTGCGCAACTTGGCGCTTCTCTATCTTCCTGTTCTCGTTGGTTTCTACATCGCGGCAATGGTCGCGCTGTCGTTCTATCGCATCTCCCGCGAGAAGCATGAGAGCAACCTCCGCCAGCTCGCCGAGAGCGCAGCGATGTCCAGCGACGCGCCCGGCGTCGACACGGCCGGCGCGGAGAAGCAGATCGACTACATCGCCGCGCGCGCGGCTTCCGGACCGGGCGCCTGATGGATCGCGACCTGGCCGCAAGCGCAGCGGCGGCGGGCAACGCCGTCGGCAGCCTGCGTACCAAGCTCTTTTACGGCTCGGGTTCCATCGCCTTCGGCGTCAACGACCAGAGCTTCGCCTATTTCCTCCTGATCTTCTACAATCAGGTGATCGGCCTTCCCTCGCTCTGGGTCGGCAGCGCGATCTTCGTGGCGCTTCTCGTCGACGCCTTCGCCGATCCGATCATCGGACAGATCTCCGACAATCTGCGCACGCGCTGGGGCAGGCGGCATCCCTTCATGTACGCGTCGGCGATTCCCGTCGCGATCGCCTATTACTTCCTGTGGAATCCGCCGCACTGGTCGCAGGGCGCGCTGTTCTACTACCTCGTGATCACAGCGATCTGCGTCCGCGTGCTCCTGTCCTTCTACGAGATCCCGAGCCTCGCGCTCGCCGCCGAGCTGACGCCAGACTACGACCAGCGCACGTCCTTCCTTGCGTTCCGCAGCTTCTTCGCCTGGGAGGGCGGGGTGACGATGGCGCTGCTGGCCTTCGGCGTCTTCCTTGTCGCGACCAAGGCGCACCCCGTCGGCCAGCTCAATCCCGAGGGCTATGTGCGCTACTCGATCACCGGCGCGCTCGTCATCGCCGCGGTGATCCTCATTTCCAGCCTCGGCACGCACCGCTTCATCCCGCGCTTCACCGTGCCCGTCCGGCGCCGCATGACCGTGCTGTCGACCCTGCGCGAAATGGCCGAGACGCTCTCGCACAAATCCTTCGCCGTGCTCGCCGTCTCCGCTCTGTTTTCCTACATCGCCGCCGGAACGCTCACCGCTCTGAATATCTATTTCCAGACCTACTTCTGGCGGCTGGGCGCGAACCAGATCCTGCTGCTCACCGCCGTGCTGGTGCCGGGATCGTTTCTCGCGCTCGTGATCGCGACACCCATCGCGCGCCGGCTCGGCAAGCGCAACGCCGCGATCGTGTTGTGGATCCTGGCCACGTTTTTCTACTGGACGCCGATGGCGCTCCGGATCGTGAACCTGTTCCCGGCGAACGGCAGCCCGCTGCTGCTGCCGCTGCTGATGTTCTTCGGAACGATCGGCACCATGTTCAGCATCGTCTCCACGATCATCATCGCCTCGATGCTGGCCGACGTGGTGGAGGACAGCCAGCTGCGCACCGGGCGACGTTCGGAAGGGTTGTTCTTCGCCGCCAACAGCCTTGTGCAGAAATCGGTCACCGGCGCGGGCGAACTCGTCGCCGGCGCGCTGCTCGCGATCGTGCATTTCCCGGCTCATGCCGACCCGGCGACGCTCGATCCCGCCGTGCCGCGCGCGCTGGCGCTCGTCTACTTCCCCACCGTATTCGTCCTCTACGCCATGGCGCTCGTCTGCATTGGGTTCTATAAAATCGACAGAGCCACGCATGAGGAGAACCTCCGCAAGCTTGCCGCAGACGCAGCGGCTTCGGAGACGCCGTTACGCTAGATGGATTTGTCAGCGGTCTCTTCGACCGAACGCTACAACAAGAAGAAAGAGGCGATCATCGCCGCCGCGGTCGGCATCCTCAATCGCCGCGGCGTGCGCGGCATGACGCTCGCCGCCGTCGCGGCCAGCGTCGATCTCATCACCACCAGCGTGACCTATTACTTCAAGAAGAAGGAAGACCTCGCGGTCGCCTGCTTCCTGCGCGGCATCGCGCGATTCGATGCGCTGGTCTCCGAGGCGCTGACGGAGGACGATCCGCGCGCACGGCTGCTGCGCTTCCTCGACGCCTATCTGGCCCTGCATCGCCGCGTGCGCGAGGGCGACGAGGCGCCGATCGCGATCTTCAGCGACATCCGAGCCCTGAAGGAGCCTTACGGCCAGACCGTAGGCGAGGCCTATCGCCCGTTCTTCCGCAAGATGCGCTCGCTGTTCCGCTCGCCCGCCTATGGCTGGATAGACGGCCGAACGGCCACCGCGCGTACGCATATGCTGCTCGAGCAGATCTACTGGTCGACTGCGTGGCTGCCGCGCTACGACATCGAGGATTACGGCCGTGTGCGCGACCGCATGTTCGACATTCTCGCCAACGGCCTAGCGCCGGACGGCGTCGCCTGGGCGCCGGTGAAGCTCGCCGGCGTCGCCGTCGCCCCGGATGGCGCGCATGACGATTTCGGCGAGACCTTCCTCAGGGCCGCGACACGGCTCATCAACCAGCGCGGCTATCGCGGCGCTTCGGTCGAGAAGATCGCGGCCCAGCTAAACGTCACCAAGGGCTCGTTCTATCATCACAACGATGCCAAGGACGATCTGGTCGTCGCCTGCTTCGAGAGGACGTTCGACGTCATGCGCCGCGCGCAGAGCGCGTCGCTGGCGATGCCGGGCGATCTCTGGCCGAAGATCGCCTCGGCCGCCGCGGCGCTCGCCGAATACCAGCTCTCCGAGCACGGCCCGCTGTTGCGCAGCTCGGCGCTGAGCGCGCTGCCGGAGGACATGCGCCTCGCGATGGTCGACAAGTCCAACCGCGTTTCGGAACGGTTCGCGGCGATGATCTCCGACGGCATCGCGCAAGGCTCGGTGCGGGCGGTCGATCCCTACATCGCCGCCCAGACGCTGAATGCGACACTCAACGGGGCGGCGGATTTCGTGTACGTGATCCGGGACCTGGTCCCGGCGGATCTGGTGGAGCTGTATGCGAAGCCGATGCTGATGGGGGTGTTCACGAAGTGAGTTTCGGCGTCGAGGCACGGCCCGATGGAACGAGGTGACGGTGTATTCTAACCGCAGAGGCCGCGGGGGTTGCGCGGAGGACGCTGGAGGTCAGAGTCCGTTGACGTAGCGCGATATTCCGTTGCGCATATGGGCAACGTGGAAGTTCAGCAGATAGCCGAGCTTGTATTTGCCCAGCTTGAGGTAGCTCAAGATTTGCGCGCGATGAACATCCGTCAGGCTTTCCACGGCTTTCAGCTCGATCACGACTCGCTCGTTCACAAGCAGGTCCATGCGGTAAGCGTTGATGATCTCGCGGTCCGCATAGCGGACCGCAACAGGGACTTGCCTTCGAACCGAGAGTTGCTTCAGTTCCAGCTCGCGCGTCAGGCACATTTCGTACGCGCTTTCCAGCAATCCAGGTCCGAGTGCCGTGTGAACTCTCATGGCGCCGGCGATAATCGCGCTGCCGATCTCGTTCTCCGTCACCCCGCGCACCTCTGCGAAACCTTTGCGTCCTCTGCGGTTAAGGGTCCCGGTCTCGCCGCCACCCAGGTGCCAACGCTAGGCAAGGCTTGTCGCCGGGGTTTGCCGGGATGATCCCGGACCTTGTCCGTCGGAACAGAGATTTTCGAAGATCCGGTTTGTTTTTCGCCCGGCCCGCTGTTAGAAATGACAGATAGTCAGTGGCCGTCAGAAGCCCCGGAGGGACCCCGAATGAAATTCGGCATTTTCTACGAGCATCAGCTGCCCCGTCCCTGGCATGAGGGCGACGAGCTGAAGCTGTTCCAGGATGCGCTCGACCAGGTCGAGCTCGCCGACCGCCTCGGCATCGACCATGCTTGGGAAGTGGAGCACCACTTCCTCGAGGAGTATTCGCACTCCTCCGCACCGGAAGTTTTCCTCGCGGCTTGCTCGCAGCGGACGAAAAACATCCGCCTCGGCCACGGCATCACGCTGATGCCGCCGAACTACAACCATCCCGCGCGTGTCGCCGAGCGCATCGCCACGCTCGATCTCGTATCCAAGGGTCGGGTCGAATGGGGCACGGGCAAATCCTCCGCGCTGCTTGAGTTCGGCGGCTATCGCGTGCCCGTCGACCAGAAGCGCGACCAGTGGCGCGAAGCCGTCGAGCAATGCGCGAACATGATGGCGATGGATCCGTACCCCGGCTTCGACGGGAAGTATTTCTCGATGCCGTGCCGCAACATCGTGCCCAAGCCCGTGCAGCGGCCGCACCCGCCGCTTTGGGTCGCGTGCTCGAACCGCGAGACGATCAAGCTCGCCGCGCGGCTGGGCATCGGCGCGCTCACCTTTGCCTTTGTCGATCCCGGCGAGGCCAAGCAATGGGTCGACGACTATTACCGGATCTTCAAGGAAGAATGCGTCCCGATCGGCCATGCGGTGAACCCGAACATCGCCATGGTGTCGAGCTTCTCCGTTCATCGCGACGCCGCTGAGGCGCGAAGGCGCGGCCGCGACGGTTTCCGCTTCTTCACCTTCGCGCTCGCACATCATTACGTGATCGGGCATCCACACGCCGGGCCGCTCCAATATCTGGGAAGCCTTCGAGAAGGCACTGCCGTCGATGCCGGACCAGGGGGGCGGCCGAGGGCGGCATCGGCACGCCGGACCAGCTGCGCGCGCATTTGCGCAAATTCGCCGACGTCGGCGTCGACCAAGTCTCCTTCATCCAGCAGGGCGGCCGCAACAAGCACGAGCACATCTGCGAGGCGCTGGAGCTGTTCGCGGCCGAGGTGATGCCGGAGTTCAAGGCCGAGGAGGCCGAGCCGCCAGAAGAAGAAGGACGGAAGAGCTCGCGCCCTTTATTGAAGAGGCGATGAAGCGCAAGCAATACATGAAGCCGCTCGCTGACAGCGATATCCCGCCCGTCGTGGCGCTGGGCCGCCAGATCGCCGAACGCGCGAAGGCCGAAGGCGCGCCGGCCACACCGGGCAGCTGGGGCGAACAGATCCGCCGCGACATCGACACGCGCCAGTTCGAGCCGGCCGACACGACATAGCGGCTGCGCCAATCACGGACTCGCCCCGTCGCAAGACTGTGCTTTTTATTCTGGCGTTAGCCCTCCGTCACGATGCTTCTTCGGCACGGTGGAGGAAAAACGTCGGGCGCACCTTCGCTTTCCTCCCCCGTCGCGAACCGATAAGGGAGGGGCACCGCTCGCGCACAGCGTGAGTGGAGGAAGGGGCAATTCAAACACGTCGATCTTGCGGCCGAAAAAATTTTCGCCCGCTTGTGGCGAAACCAAGGCACGGTGACTTCGCGTGACAGCCGGAAACAGGCGGAAATACAGGCGTTTCTGCGCTCGGAGTTTCAACCTGAACGCACGATGAACGGACCCTTCAGCACGCGTTGCGGAGCCTTGGCTCACTCTCCTCGTTATCGAAGGTAACAAGAGGAGTTCGGATATGAAGCTCATCGGCAAACTTGCAATCGGCGCGGTCCTGGCCGGAACGGCTGCGATCGCAATGGCGGCGCCGGCGGATGCCGGTGTTCGCATCGGTATCGGCCTCGGCGGCCCGGGGTACTACGGTTACGGTCCGGCCTACTACCGGTCCTGCTACGGTCCCTACGGCTACGATCCCTACTATTGCCGCGGCGGCTACTACCCCGGTTACTACGGCGGGCCCTATGTCGGCGGCGTCTGGTTCGGCGGCGGCGGTCATGGCTGGGGCCACGGCGGATGGCACGGCGGCGACCATGGCGGCTGGCACGGCGGCGGTGGCGGCCACTGGCATCACTAATCGCTGATGTCGGGGAATTGGCGGCAACGGTCGCGTGTGTCGCGGCCGTTGCCGTATGTATGCCCGCCGGATCGGCGGGGTTCGTCCGTTTATCCAGACAGCGCCGGCTTTATCCACCATGGTCATAACTCGATAACGTGCGGCTGACAGAATGCGAGAATGCCGGGGGGCGCGAGTGACGAAAGCAACCGATGCGCCCCAGCCCGCTATCCACCTTCTGCTTGCTTCTTGCCGCCGCAAGTCTTGCGGCTTGTGCGGCCAAGCCGCCGCCCCCGCCGCCTTCCGTCCGACTGCCTGAGACGCCCGCGCCGGTCGATACCGACCCGCACGATCTGGCGCTCCTCAATCGCATCACCTGGGGCGGCAACACGGCGTCGGCGCAGACGCTGGCGCGCATCGGCGCGGCGAGGCTCCTCAGCACCCAGCTCGCGCCGCCCGGCGACGACGCACTTCCTCCCGTCGTGCGCGACGAGATCGCGGGCCTACCCCTCGCGCATGAGTCGCTCGATGCCATCGCCGCCACGCTCCGCGCCGAGCGCCAGGCGATCAAGGACGCGAAACAGCCCGATGCGGACATTGCGGCGAAGCAGGCCTTTCAGAAGACGCTCGAGGATCTGTCGCGCCAGGCCGCGACGCGCACGCTCCTGCGCGACCTCTATTCGCAGAACCAGCTCAAGGAACAGCTGACCTGGTTCTGGATGAACCATTTCAACGTCAGCGAGACGAAGGGCGACATCCGGGCTTTCGTCGGCGACTACGAGGACCGCGCGATCCGCCCGCACGCGCTCGGCCGTTTTCGCGACCTGCTGGCTGCGACCGTGCGCCATCCGGCGATGCTCCTCTATCTCGACAATGCGCAGAACTCCGCCGGCCACATCAACGAGAACTACGCGCGCGAGATCATGGAGCTGCATACGCTGGGCGTGAGCGGGGGCTATACCCAGAAGGACGTGCAGGAGCTGGCGCGCATCCTGACTGGCCTCGGGGTCAACCAGAGCGGCAAGGATGCCGGCGTGCCCAAGCCGCTGCGCTCGCAATATGTCCGCGCCGGGCTGTTCGAGTTCAATCCGAAGCGCCACGACTACGGCGACAAGGTCTTCCTTGGCCACGCCATCAAGGGCAGCGGCTTGGCCGAAGTCGACCAGGCGCTCGATCTCCTGAGCCGCGCACCGGCTACTGCGCGCCTCATCAGCCGCAAGCTCGCCGTCTATTTCGTCTCCGACAATCCGTCCGACGCGCTGGTGACGGAGATGGCGGCGACGTTCCAGCGCAGCGACGGCAACGTCGCCGAGGTGCTGCGCACGCTGTTCGCTTCGCCGGAATTCGCGGCCTCGCTCGGCACGCGGTTCAAGGACCCGATGCATTTTGTCGTCTCTGCCGTGCGCGCCACCTATGGTAATGACGCGGTAGTCAACACACAGCCGCTCGAAGCCTGGCTCGGCCGCCTCGGCGAACCGCTCTATCGCCACGAGACGCCCGACGGCTATCCGCTGGTCGAGGCGCCGTGGTCGGCCCGGGCGACATGGCGGCGCGGTTCGAGATCGCGCGCATCAATCGGCTCGGGCCATGCCGGCCTGTTCAAGCCGAAGGATGCGGCCGGGTCGAGCCGTCCAGCCTTCCACAGATCGAGGCGACACCTTACTTCGCCGCAATCAGCCTCTCGCTCGATCCGCCGACGCGCACCGCCCTGCCCGCGCGAAGTCGCCCCAGGATTGCAATTTCCTGTTCCTGTCTTCGCCCAGTTCATGCCCGCTAGGAGAACCGATGAAACGCCGAGACCTGCTGAAGGCCGATCGCCTCTGGCGGCGCCGCGACCTGTCGCCGGCCGTGCCTGGGCCGCGCCCGCAGTGACCGACAGCGGCTGCTCGTCGTGTTCCTGCGCGGCGCCTATGACGCGGCCAATGTGGTCATCCCGGTATCCAGCGACTTCTACTACCAGTCCCGGCCGACGCTTGCGATCGCCAGGCCCGATCCCGGCATGGCGCGACGCCGCGCTCCCGCTCGACGCCGACTGGGGCCTGCATCCGGCGCTGAAGGACTCCCTCTATCCCCTGTGGCAGAAAAAGCAGATCGCCTTCGTGCCGTTCGCCGGCACCGACGATCTCAGCCGCAGCCATTTCGAGACCCAGGACACCATCGAGCTCGGCCAGCCCCTCGCAGGCCACGCGCAACTACAACTCCGGCTTCATGAGCCGGCTGGTCGGCGTGCTGCCGGCGCCCGGCCGATCGCCTTCACCGACCAATTGCCGCTGATCTTCCGCGGCGGCGCGTCGATTCCGAACGTCGGCTCGCCGGTCGGCAAGCCCGGCATCGACGACCGCCAGGCGAAAGCTGATCCAGGCATGTACAGCGGCCGCGATCCGCTGGCGCCGCGGTCGGCGAAGGCTTCCAGGTGCGCGACGAGGTCTACCGCTCGATCTCGGCGAGATGGTGGCGGCCAACCGCGGCGCGGTGTCGCCGAAGGGCTTCGAGCTGTCGGCGCGGCGCATCGGCCTGCTGATGCGCGACCAGTTCAACCTCGCCTTCGTCGATGTCGGCGGCTGGGACACCCATGTCGGCCAGGGCGCGGCGACCGGCTATCTCGCCGGCCGCCTGGGCGAGCTGGGCCGGGGGCTGGCCGGCTTCGCCGAGGAGATCGGGCCCGCAGCCTGGAACGACACGGTCGTCGTGGTGATCTCCGAGTTCGGCCGTACCTTCCGCGAGAACGGCGACCAGGGCACCGACCATGGCCATGGCAGCGTCTATTGGGTTATGGGCGGCGGCGTGAAAGGCGGCCGCATCGCCGGCGACCAGGTCGAGGTACGCCCGCGACGCTGTTCCAGAACCGCGACTTTCCGGTGCTGACCGAATACCGCGCGATGCTGGCCGGCCTGTTCCGCCGGATCTACGGACTATCGCCGGCGCAGCTTCAGACGGTGTTTCCGCAAACGGCGCCCAAGGACATCGCGCTGGTGTGACCGCAATCGCGGCAGCTGCCCATACTCCTCAGTCGTCGGGAAAGGGGAACGATCCAGCCTGTCGAATTCGTGCGGCGGAGATGCTAGAACCCCGCGCTTCGCTGGGCGCGCGCATTCATGCTGAAATTCACGCTTGTCAGGCTGGCCGTTATGTTCGTGGCGCTCCTCGCTATCGACGTCGGCTGCCAGATCGGTCCCCGGCTCCTGCACCTGCCGCTTCTGCCCGAGGGCAACGCCTTCGCCTTCACCCAGCCGCTCGGCATAGCACTCGCGATGTTCATCGCCTATCGCGTGCTCATCCGCTGGACCGAGCGGCGACCGGCGAAGGAGCTCGCGCTTCCCGATGCACCGCCATACGTGGCGATCGGCGTCATCCTCGGCATGGTGCTATTCGCCACTGTCTTCGCCGTGCTCGCCTACATGAGCGTCGCGCACGATGCCGGGTATATCGGCCTGGGGTCGCTCGGGACCGAAGCGGCCGCCGCGCTCGCCGCCTCCGTGAGCGAGGAGATCATCCTGCGCGGTGCCGTCTTCCGGCTTCTCGAGGAAAGCTTCGGCACGCTCGCGGCCCTTCTCGCCTCGGCGGCCCTGTTCGGACTGATGCACGTCGTCAATACCGGCGCCTCGCTGGTGAGCACGGCGGCCATCGCGCTGGAAGCGGGCGTGCTGCTCGCCTCAGCCTATGCCGCGAGCCGCACGCTGTGGCTTCCCATCGGGCTGCATTTCGGCTGGAACTTCACCGAGGGCGGGCTCTTCGGCGCCACCATATCCGGCGCCGCGGGCCATGGCGTGATCGCCAGCACCTTCACCGGCGCGCCGCTTCTCACCGGCGGCCGCTTCGGGCCGGAAGCCTCTGTCGTCGCGGTCGCGGTCTGCCTCGTGGCGGCGCTGGTGTTCATCGCGATTGCGATCGCGCGCGGACGCTGGGAAGGCGCGCGCGTGCGGATGGTGTCGGCCTGACTTACGTCGTCCACTGCAACGCGACGTAGTACGTCGTCGGATAGCCGACCGCCGGTCCGTCGACCGCGACCGCGACACCGCCGCGTCTCGCCGACAGCTAGCCGGTTTAAAAAGACCTTTTTCCAAATCAGTTACTTAGCGATCTATAGATCAGTGTTTTTCACGTGGCGGGCAGGCGGGGTAAAGTTCCTGCAGCAATGTGTTGCGGGAATCCCGTGGCGTCCGAACAGGTATCAGGATCGCCAGAGATCGAACTAGCGGCTGCTGCGGCGCTTGGCCTAATCGGTAGCACGCTACTGGCTTGGCCGCTTCTTCTTGATCCATTGATGCCGCGCTACTTGATCGATGTTTTGCTCGCAACGTCTCTTTTGGTAATTCTGCCGCCGTGCTGTTCACGGCGATTGCCGGTTGTCGATACGCTTAAGAATCGCCCACTGCCGCGGGCGCTTGTTGGGGGTTGGGATCGCATGTGGACGTTACGTCGCGCAGTTCTCTGCGCTGTAGTCGCTATCGCGGCCACCATTCTATTTCCTCTGGTGTACACGCTCGCAACGCCAAACGGCGCAAGCGCCGAAGCCGCCAAGCCGCCGGGCACGGTATCGGGCAATGGCAACAGCAGTTGTTAATAGCCGCGAACAACGGCACGAACATCGGCACGCAAAATAACAATTACTACAACCCGCCTCCGCAACACGCGCATAGCAAGCACGCCAATGCGATTCCCGATGAGCGGCTACTAGTATCAATCTCGGTTCCGGAGGAAGGAGACCCGAGCAGTACGATCAGAGTTAGTTTTCACTTTTTGAATGAAGGCAGACTTCCGGCTTCGATTGATGGAGTAGGCCTCTTCAAAGCGGGCGACGTTTCTGCTCAGAAATATCTTGGCGATCCGCGAGCATTTAAGGCAGTAAGCGGCGACGTAAATGGGCACTGGCAGATGACCGTGCTCGGCGATGGCATAACCCTCTTTTGGATCCCACAACTCTGACAATCGAAGGATTGGAACACCAAGGAAATGCATCGTTCACGGTCGACCAGAATTCGGGAAAATCGGTTGTGGCAACGTTTCAGGTCGACGTAGTCGCTGGGGTATACTTCGCGGTCATATACGCGACCTCGGTCGACGAGGATTCGGAAGTCTCGGCTCAATGTTGGGATCGAGACGGAGGCGGGACCAGATCGGTTCGGCCAATTCAGCCTCGTGCAAGCTTCCGGGTCAGCTTCGCAGGTGCTCACCCGGTCGCGAAGCGAGTTGGCGTGTGTGCAGGCTTAGCGGTCATGTACTTCTTTATGCAGGGCATGTGCCGACCACTAACACCTGGGTGTAAGCCGAAGTGCGTGCGGAGAGCCCCTAGAGCGGCGTCGGCACGGGCACGACCTTCAGCGCGTGCGTGCGCAGCGCGAAATACGCGCCGCCCCCTGCCGTCGGGCGTGAAGTCGATCGGGATCGCGATCTGGGTGGCGCAGGCCGTGGTCGGTCCAGGTCTCCGACCACTGGGACCGGACTGTCCATGTGCGTGACGACGGTGTCGGTGCGCAGCATCTTCCCGCAGGCGATGAAGTAGTCGCGGCCCAGTCGCGCGCCGTACCAGGACCGGCACGGCGTTGTGCATCATGGCGTTGACATCGTCCTGCAGGACCTGGCTCGCATGGGTGAAGCCGTGCTTGCCGACGATGGCCGCGCCGAAACGGAGCGGCCGAAGCGGCCTGCGGCAGCCATGCTGCCGACAGTGCGAGCGCGGCCACGCCGGCGGCCTTCGCCGCCGCCGATGACGATCGGATCATGGCGGTCAGGCCTTCTGCTTCGTGCCGACGAGGCCGAACAGGATCATGACGACCCCGAGGCCGCCGGCCCCGCCCGACGCCTGGCCGACGATGTGCATCATCTGCGCCGGATCGTTCGACTTCGTCGACGCCATCGTCATCATGAACAGGAAAAAGCCGAGCGCGAGAACGACGAGCAGGCCGCCGGCAAGGACGACCCTCCAATTTTTGCGACGCATGTGGAGTCCCCATGGGGTGAGTGGTTGGTGATGGGTGCCCTGGGGGAGGCTATATTTGGGTCACTCGGTACTCAATCAGTGGGCATGGGTCACCTCGGTAGGGTAAGTGTCCCTATCCCAAGGTCCTGACCACTCGGGATAACTCGTTAACCCTGTCGCGATACATTGGGCGACGCACCCCCGCGCGGAAGGCCGCCCGCGTCATGAATCCGCTCAATTAGACTAGGTGGTTACCGAGGTTTTCCAGACTTTTGAGATGGAAGGCTCAGGCCGGGTAAATCTGCTCGTCGGAAAAAACAACACCGGTAAGACGTCCATTTTGGAAGCGCTCCAACTGCTTGCTGCCGGCAGCGATCCGTCGGCGCTTTGGCGCATTCTTTCGAGGCGCGGCGAACAGGTTGCTGCCGATCCGGCAACGGGTCGTGCCCGGGCAGGCGGACATAGATGTCTCTCATTTGTTTTCCGGCCACCAGTATCCAACCTGGAATATCGTTTGGCATCGCCACGACAAACGACAATCCCGGCCGCGAAATTTATTTCAAGGTCGACGAGATAAAAACAGAGGAGCAAGCGACACTCTTCGCGCCGTTTGCGAATATGGCGCTCTTGGCACCGCGCTACGCGCTGCGTGTAGTTGGCGAACCATCTTTTGCGTGGACACCAATCCCTCTCACGAATGAGGGGGCAATTCGGCCCGAGATATTGCACGGACTTGCAAGTACTCAAGCGTCGAGACGGGTAACCGAAACCGGCGCTCAATATGTCGCCACTTGAAATCGCTTTCTATCGGTGAGCTATATCAGCTGTGGAACAAAATCGTTCTGCAGCCCGACGAGCTGCGCGTAACGCAAGCGCTCCGGACTTTGGACGGAACCATTCAGCGAATTGCGCAAGTTTCGGTAGGAGCAGTATTTTATCCCAGGCCAGATCTATCCGTACCCAACTCATCAATGGGCGGCTTCGCTGTGCTAACGACTTTGTCCGAAGCATCGTTTCCAATCGGAAACTTTCAGGCGACGGAACATGGCCCAATGCTTTCTCTTGCAATGGCGCTTAGTCGCGCGAAGGGCGATCTTTCTTATTGGTCGATGAAATTGACACTGGTCTCCACTACACTGTCATGACCGATATGTCACGGCTTCATATAATGAGGCCTCGAAGCTATTCGACGTGCAGGTATTTGCTACTACACACAGCTACGATTGCGTGCACAGCTTGGCCGCGCTTTGCAGCGAGGCCACTGCCACCCTGAAAACACGATCACAATCCAGCGGATTGAAGAGAATAAAAGGAAGGCGACTGCATTCACGAAATCTCAAATTCGCATGGTTGCCGAGCGCGACATTGAAGTGCGGTAGCTGCGAATGAGGCAGCATCCGAAACGAATGGTTGTTGAAGGTGAAGACGACAAGCATGCGATAGTCGAGCTGTTGGGGCATGATTTACGGACTGGCCAGACGACAAAGCTAAGGCGCCGGTCTGGCTGGAAGCTATAGGTAGCCGGCGCAGATTTTGGCGGAGGGATACATCGCTGCTAAACTGAATGAAACCGGGACTGAAGTTCTCGGAGTAGTGTTAGATGCCGACGAAGAATTCAACTCGCGATGGAAACGCACTAAGCGGATTTTGCCGAAATATTTTCGGCAGTGCCGGACGAATTGCCAGCTACCGGTCTAATTCTCGACAACGGTGACGGCAAGCGCCTTGGCATTTCGTTGATGCCAGACGACAAGAAAATCACGGGATGCTCCGAAACATTCTCTTCAGACGCTCATACACGAGCGTAGCGCGCCATTGTTTGCCTATGCAGAGACCGTTGTCGTCCAAGCCAAACAGAAGGGTGCGCCTTGCAAGGATTGCCACACCGACAAATCGGAAATTCATTCATGGCTCGCTTGGCAAGACCCTCCGGGACAAGCGCTAGGTCGTGCCATCACATCATTGACGTTGGACCCCTGCATTCTAAGTCTGCGACGCCATTCGTAAGATGGTTTTTGGATCTCTACGGCCTAAAGGCTAAGACATGATTTGGCATTTCACGCTGAGCGCAATTGGTACTCAGTATCGCGGGCGTGAGATGGCTACCGGGCTAAACTCGCCATGCTCGGCCACGTCTCGGCCTCCGTCCGCGATTTCCCCAACGCGCCGTTGTGTTCTGAGACGCCATGAGCGGCTTTTCAGGAGGACTGCTGTGACGACGCTGCACCCCTCTATTGTCAAATTCTTTGAAAGCAGGATGGGT
>CAWDKN010000047.1:0-55852 GCA_963802815.1 uncultured Alphaproteobacteria bacterium | reverse complement strand
GAATCCGACCAATAGATGGAGGCATAGGCGGACCATTTCGAATGCGCGGGGTCGGGTGACCGATCCGCGCACGCGCGCCTTCGCCGAGAGCCGCGCCCGCCTGCTCGGCATCGCCTATCGCATGCTGGGCGAGATGAGCGCGGCCGAGGACATCGTGCAGGAGGCATGGTTGCGCTGGTCGCGTGCCGCCGAGACCGACATACGCGACCCGCGCGCATGGCTGTCCGCGGTGACCGTCCGCCTCGCGCTCGATGCGCTCAAGAGCGCGCGGGCGCGGCGCGAGACCTATGTCGGCCCCTGGCTGCCGGAACCGCTGCTGCCGGACGACATGCGCGCGCTGGCCGCGGACGGACCGGCAGCTCGCGCCGAGCTTGCGTCCGATCTTTCGCTCGCTCTTTTGCACGTGCTCGAACGCCTGTCGCCGGAAGAGCGGGCGGCATTCATCCTTCACGACGCGTTCGATGCCGATTATCGCGATATCGCCGCCACCCTGCGCAAGAGCGAGGAGGCTTGCCGCAAGCTCGTCTCGCGTGCGCGCGAGCGCGTCAAGGCCGATCGTCCGCGCCATGCCGCGACCGCGGGTCAGCATCGCGCCCTCATCGAGCGCTTCGCCGCGGCGGCCGCGGTGCGCGACACGGATCAGCTCATGGCGCTGTTCGCCGACGATGTCGTCTTTTATTCCGACGGCGGGGGCCGCGTCCCGGCTGCGCTCAATCCCGTCCACGGCGCGGATCGCGTGGCGCGGCTGATCGTCGGCCTCGTCGGGAAACTCGCGGATAGCGGAACGCCGACATTGCAGCCGGTGGAACTGAACGGCCAGTTCGGTTTCGTTGCCACGTTCGGCGACGTGACTCAACTCCGCCGCCACCGCCGATGTCGAAGGCGATCGCATTACCGCGATCTACATGATCCGCAACCCCGACAAATTGGCGCGCTTCACGGGTGTGCTCAGCGCTCCGTCCTCTCCCGAATCATCTGCATCTGCTTGACGATGACCTGGGCCTGGCGGATCGACGCCGCATCGATCAAGACGCCGTTGAGCGACACAGCGCCGGAGCCGGATCCGTGCGCCTCTTTCATCGCCGCCAGGATCGCCTCGGCGCGCTCGAATTCCTTCTTCGGGGGCGTGTAGATCTCGTTGGCGAGCTCGACCTGGCTCGGATGGATGGCCCATTTTCCTTCGCAGCCGAGGACCGCGGTGCGATTCGACTGGACGCGAAATCCGTCCGGATCCTGGTAGTCGCCAAAGGGGCCGTCGATAGGCACCAGCCCATGCGCACGCGCGGCCTGCACCATGCGGAAGATCGGATAGTGCCAGAGATCGTTCCAGTGTCGCTCGCGCGCGCCCTTCTCGTCCTTGTCGGTCAGCATGATGTAGTCGGCATTGCCGCCGCCGATATTGGTCGTGCGCATGCCCTGCGAGGCGGCGTAATCCGCGGCGCCGAAATGCAGCGTCTCGAGCCTGCGCGAGGCGCCGGCGATCTCGTCGATGTTCGTGAGGCCGAGAACGGTCTCGATAATGACTTCTAGGCCGATCGCCTTCTTGCGTCCCGCATTGGCAGAGGCCTGGGTGACCAGCCAGTCGATGGCGTAGATATCTTTGCCGTTGCCGACCTTCGGCACCATGATCGCGTCGAGCGTTTCGCCGCCCTTTTCGACGAGCGCGATCACGTCCTTGTAGCACCAGTTGGTGTCGAGGCCGTTGATGCGGCAGGTGACGATCTTGCCCTTCCAGTCTATGTCGTTAAGCGCCTGCACGACATTGTCACGCGCCTTGTCCTTGTCCCCGGGCGCGACCGCATCCTCGAGATCGAGGCAGATCACGTCGGCAGGACCGTTCGCCGCCTTCTCGAAGAAATTCGTGCGCGAGCCCGGCACGAACAGCTTGGACCGGTAGATGCGGACGGGCGCGATGCGCTCGATGGCGGTGAAGCTCACGAAAGAACACTCCGGGGACGGATCGCGACCGTGGCGCGGGCCTCCCGCGCCGTCAATGCGCAATTTGCCGTCGCGGAGGCTACTTCTTCGATCGTGCCGTCCGGCCGAGAGGATGGGCGGATTCGACCAGCCGGGCGAGCCTGTCCTTCGCGACATGCGTGTAGATTTGCGTGGTCGCGATATCGGCGTGGCCGAGGAAGGCCTGCACGCTGCGCAGGTCCGCGCCGCCCTCGACGAGGTGGGTCGCAAACGCGTGCCGCAACACATGCGGCGAAAGCTTCGCGGGATCTATGCCGGCTTTGACCGCGAGGTCCTTCAGCATCTGATGGCAGCGTCGGCGCGTGAGATGGCCTTCGGCGGCACGCGAGCAGAAGAGATAGCGCTCCGCGCGGCCTCGCGACGAACCCCTGGGCATGAATTCGTCGCGCACGCGCACATAGGCGCGTATCGCCTCGCGGGCGCCGGGATTGATCGGCGCGAAGCGTTCCTTCTGTCCCTTGCCTCGGATGAACAGAAACCCCTCGCGGCTGCGCACCGCCGCGAGCGGCAGCGTGACGAGCTCCGACACGCGCAAACCCGAGGCGTAGAGAACTTCAACCATGCAGAGAAGACGGACGCCTTCGGGATCGTCGGCGCCTTCGGGCGCGGCGGCCGCAAGAAGCTTTTCAAGGTCGTCGCGCGACAAGACCTTGGGCAAGGTGCGGTCGCGGCGCGGGGCGTCGACGGCATCGGTCGGATCGTCCGCTCTGATCCCCTCCGAATAGAGAAAGCCGAAGAACTGGCGCAGCGCCGAAAGCCGCCGTGCCTGGGTCGATGCCGCGACTCCTTCCGCTGAAATATGGGCGAGGTAGCGCTTGATATCGTCGCGCGACGCTTTTTTTGCGCCGAGCCCACGCGCCGCCAACGTGCCCAAAAAGTCGACAAGGTCGCGCCGGTAGGCCGCAAGCGTATTCGCGCTGGCGCCGCGCTCGGCCCCCATCATATCGAGAAACGACTCCAGCAGCAGGGCGTCACCGCGTCCCTTTGCTTTTGGTGTGCTCACTGAGCGGCCCGGGGGGCTGGCCCCGCCGGAATCGCGGCCGGCGCGGGCGGGCCGAGCAGCAGCGCTTCCTCCGCGAACGCTCGCGCACTGTCCGCCAGCCCGATCTTCTGCAGCACGCTTACGACATGCACGGTGGTCGATGGCGAAAGATGCGCCGGGCCGCGCATGCCAATTGTGTCGAGGATCAAAAGGACGGCCTCGCCGAGCCTGTCCGGCTGCGCTGCCGCTGCGTCGAGCGCCTGCGCCTGGTCGCCATTCAGCGTGTCACCGTCGAATGGCTGGGTCGCGAGCGCGGCTGCTGCAGGAATTGCATCGGCCGGCAACGCATGACCGAGCGCCTGCCACAGCCCCAGCGCAAGCGCCGACGAAGCGGGCCAGCCGTCACTCGCGGCATGCGCGGCCAGCCATTCGATGTTCGCGGCCGCACGTGCATCGTGGTCGGCGTCCGGCGCGGCGATATCGAGCGCCAGCCCCGCCTGCGCCGTCAGCGGATCGGAAGGCGGCCCAATCCAACCTGGAACGGATTCCAGCTTTCCGCCCAGCATCGTCGTGCGCGCAGCGATCCAGGAGAGTTCGCCGAGCGCCGGATCGGGAACAAGCGATGCGACGTTCCCAGCCTCGAGAGCCGCAAAGACATGGAATGGCCCCGGCTCATTCAGGATCGGATCGGCGCGCTTGACGAGTGCGAGGCGCGCCGCGGTCCGCGTCTCCGTGGCCGCGGCCTGCCGCAGCAACGCCTCGCGCGTCAGAAACGAGAGCTTCGCCGCGGCGTCGGACGCATCGGCCTTCTGCGCCGTCGTGAAGACCTGCGCGTCGGCGAGTTTCTTCAACTCACCGTCGTCCAGCGCGCCGGTCGAAACGATGCGCTCGGCTGCGGCGAGACGATCGTCGGGTGAATTTCGCGCATCCCGCACGGCCAGGAGATTGGCCGCCGTTCCGAGCGGTGCTGCTTCGCCGTTCGTGACCGGCAGTCCCGCTCTGCGAAGCAGATAGACGTCGAGAGCGGTCGGATGCGCTTGGTCGGGCGGAGCCTTCTTCGCCGAACCGCCGAATGCATCGTCGAGCAGGACATCGAATGCCGCGTCGTCGTTACCCTTCGCAGCCAGGACCGCGCGCGTGAGATCCGCCGCCGCGGCATCGCCGGCCGCTTCGTAGCAATAGGTGCGAAGCTGAAGCCAATAGGGATCGGCATTGGAAAGACGCGTCGCCGTGCGATCCGTGCAGATATCCGCCGAAAGATTTGCGTAAAGCAGGGCGTCGGCCTGCACATGCGCGAATTCGGGATCCTTGGGGAGGGTCGCCTTTGCGGCGAGGGCGCCGGCATCGTCGATCAAGCCGGCGTCGAGAAGCCGTTCGAGCCTGATGGTGATCAGGGCATGTTGTCCGGGCCCCGTAGGCGTCTCGGCCGCGGTCAGAAGCAGCCGGCGCGCAGCCCGCGCACGGCAGGGTCCGTCGTCGCAACGGGAATTCGGCTGAGTGCGTCCTCGAGTTGCCCGCGATCCGATCCGGACCACATCTGCGAGCCGAGGCCGCCGGCCGCGTCATCGAGAAGGCCGACAGGAGGTCCGTCGACGCCGCCCAGCGGAGTGACCGCGACCGCGGGCGGCGGCGGCACGCCATTTGTCGGCACCATCGGCACAGGTGGCGATTGATCGGGCACAGCAGCGGCCGTAGGCGGGGCCGACGCCGGGTTCGACAGCGGCTGCGGTGACGACGACGCAGCAGCACCGGATTGTGCTTTTGCGACTCCTGAGATCGTGCAAAGCACAACCAACGCGGCAAAAGCGCCGGCCAATTCTTGTCGCGAAACGCTCATTCAGCGGGACCTGCTCGACCTGTTCTAGCGAGGCTTCAGTTTAGCCGGCGTAAACGACCAATCCGCCCCGACCCAGAATCACGGGCTCGATGATGGCAACTCCGTTTCGAGCCGCCCAGTCCGGTGGCCCGCTGATTGCGGGAAAAATGCGGCTCGCTCTATAAGCGTCACTATGGTGGCGCTCAATCGCACGGTGGCTCTCGTAGGCATGATGGGGGCCGGCAAAAGCTCGGTCGGCAGGCGGCTCGCAGCGCGCCTCAACGTGCCGTTCCGCGACGCGGACTCCGAGATTGAGTTCGGCCGCCGGATGCTCCATTTCCGAGATTTTCGAACGCTATGGCGAACCGGCGTTTCGAGACGGCGAGCGGCGGGTGATCGCACGCCTGCTGGCCGAGTCGCCGCATATCCTGGCCACGGGAGGCGGCGCCTTCATAGACCCGGAAACCAGGGCCCGGCTGAAGCAAAGCGCTATTTCCATCTGGATAAAGGCCCCGGTCGACCTGCTGCTCGCGCGTGTGCAACGTCGCGACAATCGCCCGCTGCTGAAGGACGGCGATCCGCGCGAGACGCTCGAACGGCTTTTGGAGCAGCGCACGCCGATTTACGGCGAGGCGGACTATACGTTCGAAAGCGAGGACGGCCCGCATCATCTGGCCGTCGAGCGCATAGTCGAGGAATTGAGGGACCGCGGAATATGCGAGCCGTGACCGAACGCGTCTCTGTTTCGCTCGGCGAGCGCAGTTACGATATCCATATCGGTCCGGGGCTGTTGGCTCAGGCTGGCGAATTGCTGGCGCCGCTCGCGCGCGGTCCAGTCCCGGTGGTGACGGACAGGACCGTCGCCGCGCTCCACCTCGAACCGTTGCTCTTGGCGCTGCGCGAACGCGGATTGGACGGAAGACCCATCGTGATGGAGTCCGGAGAGGGCACGAAAAGCTTCACTGGCCTCGAAAAGCTGACCGGTGCCTTGCTGGAAAGTGGCGTCGATCGCGGCGGGCTGATCGTTGCGCTGGGCGGGGGCGTCATCGGAGACCTGACGGGATTCGCCGCGGGCGTGCTGAAGCGCGGCGTGGATTTTGCGCAACTTCCCACGACGCTGCTTTCCCAGGTCGATTCCTCCGTCGGCGGAAAGACGGCCATCAATACAGCCGAGGGCAAGAACCTCGTCGGACTGTTCCACCAGCCTAAGATCGTGATCGCCGATACGTCCATGCTGGCATCGTTGCCGCGCCGCGAGCTGCTCGCCGGCTATGCCGAGGTTGCGAAATATGGCGCACTCGGCGACGCCACCTTTTTCGAGTGGCTCGAGGCGAACGGCGCCGCCGCGCTTGCCGGCGACAGTGCCGCCATGGTCGAGGCGGTCGCCCATTCCTGCCGGATGAAGGCCGCGATCGTGGCGCGCGACGAGCGCGAGACAGGCGATCGCGCGCTCCTCAATCTGGGCCACACGTTCGGTCACGCGTTGGAAGCCGCTACCGGCTACTCCGACCGCCTGCTGCACGGCGAAGGCGTCGCCATCGGCATGGCACTCGCGTTCCGGCTTTCGGTGCAGCTTGGCTTGGCGGGGGGCCAGGATGCCGACCGTTTCGTGCGCCATCTCGCGGGCATAGGCCTGCCCACGAACATCACCGATATCTCAGGCCCCGCCCCGACGACGGAGGAGCTTCTCGCCCACATGGCACACGACAAGAAGGCCAAGGACGGCAAGCTGACCTTCGTGCTCCTGCGCGGCATCGGGCAGGCCTTCACGTCGCGCGACGTGCCGCTCGAAGCGGTGAGCCAGGTCCTGACCGGCTGAGCCGTTTCGCTTAGAGCGCGATCGGCCGAAGTGCCCGCGCGCGTTGCGCGCTACTATTTGACGCGCGTGCGGAGCACGCGACCGGTTCGGCCCAGATCGCGCGACAATCAACAAATCTGGAGCATGAACAAATCGTA
Organism: uncultured Alphaproteobacteria bacterium; assembly: GCA_963802815.1. Taxonomy (GTDB): domain Bacteria; phylum Pseudomonadota; class Alphaproteobacteria; order Micropepsales; family Micropepsaceae; genus Rhizomicrobium. The sequence goes on along the minus strand of CAWDKN010000047.1, from coordinate 49,121 downwards.
TCGTGCTCAAGTCGCGCTACACTCCCGTGTTTCCAGCCAGGATCGGCCAAATGAGCACTCTTTTGTTTTCCTTCGGCGCCATCGTCGTGCTGTTGACCATCTCGGCATTCTTCTCCGGCTCGGAGACGGCGCTGACCGCGGTCTCGCGCGGCCGGATGCATCAGCTCGAAAAAGGACGGCTCACGCGCGGCCGCCAGCGTGAACCGCGCTGATCGCCGACCGTCAGCGCCTGATCGGCGCCCTGCTGCTGGGCAACACGTTCGTCAATATTCTCGCCTCGTCGCTCGCGACGACGGTGCTGGAAGCCGAGTATGGGCGGCGCGCCGTCGTGATCACCACCATCGTCATGACGGCGATCGTGCTGGTCTTCGCGGAAGTCCTGCCCAAGACGCTCGCCATCGCGCGTACGGACCGCTTCGCGCTTGCCGTTGCACAGCCCATTCGCCTGATCGTGCCCCTTCTCGCGCCCATCGTCTCGTCCGTCCAGTTCTTCGTCTGGCAGGTGCTTTACGTGTTCGGTGTGAGGCAGCACGAGCCGGATGAGATCGTTCCTCCGCACGAGGAAATTCGCGGCACGGTCGAGCTCCATCTCAAGGAAGGCGGCGTCGAACGCGAACACCGCGACATGCTGAGCGGCGTGCTCGACCTGCGCGAGCTCTCGGTCACCGATGTCATGATCCATCGCACCAACATGGTCGCGATCGATATCGACACGCCGCCGCAGGAGATCGTCGATGCGGTGCTCGCCAGCAACCACACGCGCGTGCCGCTGTGGCGGGGCGAACAGGAGAACATTATCGGCATACTCGCACACCAAGGACCTGGTGAGCGCTTCTCGTGCGCCGCAGCGGCTCCATCGAGGGCCTCAACATCGCGGCGCTCGCAGACCCAGCCCTGGTTTGTGCCGGAAACCACGACACTTGAAGAACAACTCGCCGCTTTTCGCGAGCGGCGCACGCATTTCGCCCTCGTGGTCGACGAGTATGGCGCTCTGCAGGGGCTGGTCACGCTCGAGGACATTCTCGATGAAATCTTCGGCGACATCCCCGACGAACACGAAGCCCCGAGGCGCCCGGCTTTCGCCGCCAGCCCGACGGATCCTTCGATCGACGGCGACGTCGCCGGTCGCGACATCAACCGCGAACTCGCCTGGAGCTTGCCCGAAGAGGAAGCGACCACCATCGCTGGACTCGTGATTTACGAAGCTCACACGATTCCGGAGGTAGGCCAGCGTTTCGCGTTCTTCGGCTACAAGTTCGAGATCCTGCGCCGCCAGCGCAACCAGATCACGGCCGTGCGGGTGACGCCGCCGCGCCAACGCTCCGTGGCGGGGAAACCGTAAACCGGAAAGCGCGAAGCGGTTTCCCCCGGCTGCGAAGGCGGATCGCTTCGGCAGGCGCTCAGCCGGCGTCAGCGTGGCAGCGACAGGCGCGTGCACGGTCGATTTCATCTCGTCGGCCAGAACGGCATAGACGCGGCGCTGGCGCTCGATGCGGGAGATACCCTCGAAGGCGGCCGAGACGATGCGGACGTCGAAATGGGTTTCGCCGCCCGGTCGCGCGCCGGAATGGCCGGCATGGCGAGCGCTCTCGTCGCTTACGATGAGCTCGACCGGCGCGAAGCTGCCGCTGAGTTTCCGCCGGATCGTGTCGGCAACGGACATAAATGTTTCTCCGGTGTTCCCGAAGGCCTGTCAAGCAATTCGTTTTCTTGTTTTTTCACCTTCCGGTACCATAATCGCGCCATGGCGAAAGAAGGCACGCGCGCGCGCTTCAAGGCCGACATCCGGATCAAGCCGGATCAGCCGCAAGCGCCGACGACCGAAAGGCTGCGCCCGTGCGCACGCGCCGGCTGTGAGGACGAAGGCGCCTTCCGCGTTCCCAAATCGCGCGACGATCTCTCGAGCCATATTTTTCTCTGCCTCGCCCATGCCCGCGAGCACAACGAGTCCTGGGACTACTTCAAGGGCATGAACGAGCGCGACATTGAGAGCTTCCGTAACGATGCCGTGACCGGGCACCGGCCGACCTGGCCGCTCGGGAAGCGCTCGGCACGTATGCACAATCCCTTTGGCAATTTTCACGTCGACGATCCGCACGGCTCCGCAGGCCGCCATGACGCGTCGCCACAGCCTCGCCGCCCGGAGCGCCAGATATCGCGGCTGCAGATGCAGGCGTTCGACGCGCTGGGCCTGGAACCATCCGCCACCTTGAACGCGATTAAGGCGCGGTATAAGGAACTTGTGAAGCGGTTTCATCCCGACGCGAACGGCGGCGATCGGGGCGCCGAGGAACGTCTGAAGCAGGTTATTAAAGCCTATGGCGTATTGCGCGCTTCTGGGCTGACCTAGAAGGCGCGCCAGCGCCCTTCCCTCATGCGGCGGAGCATCCGCCCGTAGCTTGCAGCCGGATCAAGAAAAATGACGATTGAGCAAAAGGGCCTCGATGCCACGCTCGTGCCCGACACGACCGTGGACGCAGGAACGATGTTCGGCATCGACGCGGAATGAAGGTTCCCGGCCTTCTCGCAACGCAACGAATATGTTCCGGATCGCGATCCCGCCTACCGATTCGACCGCGAAACGACGCTCGCGATCCTCGCGGGCTTCGCCTTCAACCGCCGGGTGATGATCCAGGGCTATCACGGCACCGGCAAGTCGACCCATATCGAACAGGTCGCGTCGCGGCTGAACTGGCCGTGCATCCGAATCAATCTCGACAGCCACATCAGCCGCATCGACTTGGTCGGCAAGGACGCGATCGTTCTCAGCGAAGGCCAGCAGGTGACGGAGTTCCGCGAAGGGCTTCTGCCCTGGGCGCTTCAGCATCCGGTGGCGCTCGTGTTCGACGAATACGATGCCGGCCGCCCCGATGTGATGTTCGTGATCCAGCGCGTGCTCGAGGTGCAGGGCAAGCTCACCCTCCTCGACCAGAACCGCGTGATCCAGCCCCACCCGGCCTTCCGGCTGTTCTCGACGACCAACACGATCGGCCTTGGCGACACGACGGGGCTCTATCACGGCACGCAGCAGATCAACCAGGGCCAGATGGACCGCTGGAGCATCGTCGCGACGCTGAACTACCTGCCGCACGATGCCGAAGTGAATATCGTGCTCGCCAAGGTGCCGCCCTATCGGCGACCGCGGAGAAGCAAGAAGCAGATTTCGGCCATGGTCCGCGTCGCCGACATGACGCGCAACGCCTTCATCAACGGCGACCTTTCGACCGTGATGAGCCCGCGCACCGTCATCACCTGGGCGGAGAACGCGGAGATCTTCAACGATGTGGGCTTCGCCTTCCGGCTGACCTTCCTCAACAAATGCGACGAGCTCGAGCGCGCGAGCGTCGCCGAGTTCTACCAACGCTGCTTCGGCGAGGACCTGCCGGAATCGGCGGCCAAAGTTCTGGTGGCATGAAGCAGGAAAATCCGGCCGAACCCTTCAAGCGCGCGGTCGCGACCGCCGTGCGCTCGCTGGCTGGCGAGCCGGAGCTTGAGGTGACCTTCAGCGCCGAGCCGCCGGCCCTTCACGGGCTCAAGGCCCGCCTGCCGCTGCCGTCACGCAACCTGCCGCCGAACGAGGTCGCCATCGTGCGGGGCGCGGGCGACGCCTATGCGCTGCGCAAGGCCTATCACGAAAACTCGGTGCACGATCAATTCCGCCCCCAATCGGCGGAGGCCGCGGCGGTATTCGAGGCCGCGGAACAGGCGCGCGTCGAGGCCATCGGCACGCTCGCGATGAAGGGTGTCGCGGCCAATCTCGCGGCGGGGCTGGAGGCGCGCTGCACACAGCGCGGCCTGACCAAGGCGCGGATGAAATCGGAAGCGCCGCTCGCCGACGTACTCGGCCTTATCGTTCGCGAGAAGCTGACGGGCGAGGCCCCGCCGGAATCGGTCGGCATGCCGTCGATCTCTGGCGACCCTGGATCGAGGAGCGCGCGGGCAAGGATCTGACCAGGCTTGGCGACGCGCTGCGCGACCAGAAATCCTTTGCGAGGGTCACCCGTACCTCCTCAAGGACCTCAACTAGGCGAAGACTTCGACGGCGAAGAGTCGAGGACGAAGCGAGCGAGGGCGAGAACGCCGACCAGGAGCAGCAGGACGGCGAACAGGAAGACGCCGACTCGCAAGGCGAGTCGAGCGAAGCCGATCTTTCCGAAGCCGAAGGCGAGGAAGGCGAGGAAGCCGACGCCGGATGCGCGCCGAGCAGACCGACAGCTGCCGACACGCAGAGCCGGAAGACGGCATGAAGCCTGCGCGGCCGGAGACGCCTTTCGCGCACGCCGACGAGTGGGGGTACAAGATCCACACGACGCAGTTCGACGAGGAGATCGGCGCGGCCGATCTCTGCGACGCCGAAGAGCTGGCGCGCCTGCGCAACTTCCTCGACCAGCAATTGCAGGCGATGCAGGGTGTCGTCTCGCGCCTCGCCAACAAGCTGCAGCGGCTTCTGATGGCGCAACAAAACCGGTCCTGGGAGTTCGACCTCGAGGAAGGATTCCTCGATGCCTCCCGCCTGCCGCGCATCATCATCGATCCGATGTATCCGCTTTCCTACAAGCGCGAGAAGGACATGACCTTCCGCGATACGGTCGTAACCCTGCTGCTCGACAATTCCGGCTCGATGCGCGGACGGCCGATCATGGTCGCGGCCATGTGCGCCGACATCCTCTCGCGCACCCTGGAGCGCTGCGCCGTCAAGGTCGAGGTTCTGGGGTTCACGACCCGCGCCTGGAAGGGCGGACAATCGCGCGAAAAATGGATCGCGGACGGCAAGCCGCCCCACCCCGGGCGCCTGAACGATCTTCGCCACATCATCTACAAGGCGGCAGACGAGCCCTTGCGGCGGGCGCGGCGCAATCTGGGCCTGATGATGCGCGAAGGGCTGCTCAAGGAGAACATCGACGGCGAAGCGCTGATGTGGGCGCACAACCGGATCGTCGCCCGTCCCGAGCAGCGCAAAATTCTCATGGTGATTTCGGACGGCGCGCCCGTCGACAACTCGACGCTATCGGTCAACGCCGGAAACTATCTCGAGCGACACCTGCGCCACGTCATCGAGGAGATCGAGGACAAGTCGAGCGTCGAGCTCGCCGCGATCGGCATCGGCCACGATGTCACGCGCTATTACCGCCGCGCCGTCACCATCGTCGACGCCGAGCAGCTGGGCGGTGCGATGACGGAGCAGCTAATCTCGCTCTTCGTCGAGGAGAAGGAACGCGGACGCGGCCATCGCGCCTCGCGTCATGCCGCCCCCAAACGCGTGCTGGCGAGAGCGCGCTAGCTAGTAGCCTCCGAAGCCCGAAAGCGGCGGCACGAGACCGCGCAGCATCCAGTATGGGACCAGCAGCACGACGCCCGCGGCAACCAGGACCCCGCAATAGGCGCTCGCCTGATAGAGCGAAAGGTCTGCGGTTCCGGCGTAAGCCACGGGATAGAAGATCGTGCTGAAGGTGACGGCGGCCGCGAGCGAGCCCAGCAGCGGCGCCGTCCACCAACGCGGGCCCCTGGCACCGTCGAAGACGACGATGGCGATGAAGTTCGCAGCAAGGAAAGCGATTGCGAAGGCCGCCACGACACGCGAAAGCGGCGCGCTTGGAGCCTGCATGATCGTCGCCAGCGAGTCGCCGGCGAAGAGGGCGACCAGGGTTGTCGCCGCGCAACCGATTGCCACCTGGGCAAAAGCGTAGGCGGGCCCGTAGCGGCGGTTGGTCAGCGCCACGATGAAGAAGCTGAGCGGCAGGACCAGATGGCTCACAGTGAGCCACCCGCCATTAAGGGCGTCCAATCCCGGCACAGCGGGGGCCTTGGTGTCCTTGTAGAGGTACATCGCGGCCACTGCGCTCATGAGCAGCAGCACAGGGAGAATCAGACGGCCGGCAACGACGAAGACCCCGGCCACGCGATTCCAGAAGGTCTCGCGCCGGCCATAGGCCGATTGCCCATGCAGCGCCGCATCAGACGCGCTGCGGAGCCTGTAGAGCCCCGCCTCATCCGCGCCAGACGCCATCCGCGAAACGGATGCAACCCGGCCGTTGGCCGGTACTCCTGCTTCGAAAGCCCGCACGACACCCCTACCCAGCGTCGCCGCTTGCTTGAGCGAACTGACGCATTTTGAAACACTACAGGGAAGGAGATGCAGGCGCCATGCCCGCAAGGCGGACAAACATGGTAAATTTTGCAGTAACTTAGTCGGCGGTCTTAAGCGGCCGTCTCAGACAGTTTTTTGGCAATGGCGCGTTTCAAGCGGAGCGCCTTCGGCGATAGGACCGCGTCCTTGGCCTTCAGCAGGAACGGGTCGAGGCCCCCGGACTTGTCCACGGTGCGAAGCGCGTTCATGCAGATCTTCAGGCTGTAGGAATTGCCGAGCGCCTCGCTGGCCAGGGAGATGTGCTGAAGGTTGGGGCGATATACCCGCTTGGTCTTATTGTTGGCGTGGCTCACATTATTGCCGACCAACAGGCCTTTTCCGGTCAATTCGCAACGGCGCGCCATGGCATTCTCGCTGGTCAGGTTCGAAGAGCGGCTCTCATAAGGGCAGCGTTTGCGCCGGTCAAGGTTGCTTAGCGGAACGCCTGGATCAGCCGGCGGGCCGCGGTCATGGGGCAAGGCGTTGCCTTTCGCCACGGCGTCTTCGAGGGTCTGGGCCTCCGCGGCGAGCTTGGCATTGGCCATTATGGCCTCGCTGATGACCGTCTGGACTTCGCTCCAGAACCAGCGACGGCCTTGTTCGGCGCGCATATGCGCGAGCCGCTCGGTGTTGGCGAGGGCCGCATGGATTGCCCGCATCTCCGTCCAGGTCTCCGCCACATTGGTGCCTTGGACCGAGGACACCGCCACGACCATCGGCGCGAGACCCTCGTGTTTGGGTCGCATGAGATGCAACGCGGCTTGGTAGTCCGCGACCGTGCGGCGCGAGGCGGCAAGCAGGTCGCCATCGGCCTTGGTCACGATCAGGAGGTCGGCGAGTTCCATCACGCCACGCTTGATGCCCTGCAGGTCGTCTCCCCCGCCCGGCGAAACGAGCACGACGAAAAGATCCGTCATGTCCGCGACCGTCGTCTCCGATTGTCCGACGCCGACGGTCTCGACCAGAACGACGTCGAAGCCGGCGGCCTCCGCAAGCAACACCGATTCGCGCGTCCGCCGTGCAACGCCGCCCAATGTCATGCCCGCCGGCGATGGACGGATATAGGCATTGGGATCGCGCGCGAGCTTTTCCATGCGCGTCTTGTCGCCGAGTATTGAACCGCCGGAACGCCGCGAGGATGGATCCACCGCGAACACCGCGACGCGATGACCCTCCCCCGTCAGATGCTGGCCGAATGCTTCGATGAAGGTCGATTTGCCGGCGCCGGGCGCGCCCGATATGCCGACGCGGATGCTCTTCCCGGTCCGCGGCAGCAGCGCGGTCAACAGCGCTTCGGCAGCGACCTGATCCGCCGGCCTGGTCGACTCGACCAGCGTCACGGCGCGGGCGAGCCCACGGCGATCGCCGCGAACAAGCGCCGTCTCGAGCTCGCCGGAAGGGTTAATCATCTGCTGGCTCTTGTCTCCGCATAGGTCTCGTCACAATCGGGCCACAGTGGCTTACCAAGTTCGACCCGATTATCATGGATACACACGCAAACCCGGAGCTGTCGCGATGAATCTGCCCGCCCGATTTTCCGTGACTGCGGCGCTCGCAGCCCTCGTATTCACGGGCCCGGCTTTTGCCGCGGGCGGGGCCGGCGCGGACATGCCGGACGTGCCGGGCTCGAAGCTTCAGGTCGCAATGACGATCTACGCGGCCGGCATCACCATCGGCAAAGTCGACATGGATGCGACGATCCGCGGCGGCGACTACCACGTCGTGTCGAACCTGGAGACAAGCGGAGTTGTCAATGCATTCTGGCAATCGCAGATTCAGGCCACCTCGTCCGGGAAGCTCGGCACCAAGACCTTCGCGCCGTCGCTCTATGATTCTTTCTACACCGGCCGCAGCGACAAGAAGCAGGAAGTGTCGTTGACTTACGCGGACGGCAACACGCCTCCGCATCTCTACGCCGATCCGCCCTACAGCGTGACCGGTTACGAAGTGGCGCCGGAGCAGCAGAAATCGACGTTCGATCCCCTGAGTGCCGTCGTCTACCTGACGTCCGGCGTTGCAGTCGCCGGCGACAATCCCTGCGCCGTCACTGCGCCCGTCTTCGACGGGCGGCGGCGCTACGACATCGAGCTCGCCAAGCTGAAGGACACGACGATCGACATGGACAATGGCCTCTACAAGGGCCGCGCCGTGTTGTGCTCGGTGAGGTACAAACAGCTCGCCGGCTTCAAGCCGAACATCCTCAAGCAGGCCGGCAGCTTCCCGCCGATCGAGGCCTGGGTGGCGACGTTCCCGAGCACGATCGCCGGTCGCAGCTACGTCGTGCCGCTGAAGGTCTGGGCGAACACGCAATACGGCCTTGTCGCCGTCGTGACGACGCAACTGAAGATCGACGGCGCCGCGCCAAAGAGCCAGGCGAGCTGAACTCTGCCGAACTGCGGCGGGCAATGCATGCGCCTCACGGTCAAGCTTGAGAAGGCGCAGAGGTTCAGGCGGGCTCGCTATGACGGGCGCGTATCAGTTTCAGGACTTGCCGCGCGGCCTCCGGGATATTCGTCCCCGGCCCGAAGATCGCAGCGACGCCGGCCTTCTTGAGGAACGGATAATCCTGCGGCGGGATCACGCCGCCGACGACGACGACGATGTCGGACGCCTTGTGCGTCTTGAGCGCGTCGATCAGTTCCGGCACCAGCGTCTTATGGCCGGCCGCCTGGCTCGACACGCCGACAACGTGGACATCGGCATCGATCGCGTCCTTGGCGACCTCGTCCGGTGTCTGGAACAGCGCTCCGATATCGACGTCGAAGCCAAGATCGGCGAAGGCGGTTGCGATGACCTTCGCGCCGCGGTCGTGGCCGTCCTGGCCCATCTTCGCAACCAGCATGCGCGGGCGACGGCCTTCCTCTTTCGCGAAGTCCTCGATCTCGCCGCGGATCGCCGCGAATTCGTTGTCGCCTTCATAGGCGCCGCCATAGACGCCCGCGATCGAACGAATCTCGGCGCGGTGGCGGCCGAAGACTTTCTCCATCGCGTCGGAAATCTCGCCGACGGTCGCGCGCGCCCGCGCCGCTTCGACAGCGAGCTCCAGGAGGTTGCCTGTCCCGGCCGCGCCTTTGGTCAGCGCCTCCAACGCCGCTTGCGTCCGTCTGGGATCGCGCGAGGCCTTCACGTCCTTGAGCCGCGCGATCTGCTGTGTCCTCACCGACGCATTGTCGATGTCGCGCACGTCGATCTCGGTCTCGCTTTCGGCCTGGAACTTGTTGACACCGACGATGACGTCCTCGCCGCGATCGACGCGCGCCTGTCGCTTGGCCGCGGCTTCCTCGATCCGGAGCTTGGGGATGCCGGCTTCGACCGCCTTGGTCATGCCGCCCATGGCCTCGACGTCATCGATGATGGCTTTGGCGTGGGTCGCGAGCGCGTGCGTCAGCGCCTCCACGTAATAAGAGCCGCCGAGGGGGTCGACGACCTTAGTCACCTGGCTCTCGTTCTGAAGAATGAGCTGGGTGTTGCGGGCGATGCGCGCCGAGAATTCCGTCGGCAGGGCGATCGCCTCGTCGAAGGAGTTCGTATGCAGCGATTGCGTGCCGCCGAGCACCGCCGCGAGCGCTTCGATCGTCGTGCGCACGACGTTGTTGTAGGGGTCCTGTTCCGTCAGCGAGACGCCGGACGTCTGGCAATGGGTGCGCAGCATCAGGCTTTCCGGATTCTTGGCACCATAGCCCGCCATGATCTGCGACCACAGGAGGCGCGCAGCGCGAAGCTTCGCCACCTCCATGAAAAAATTCATGCCAATGCCGAAGAAAAACGACAGCCGCGGCGCAAAAGCGTCGACCGCCAGCCCCTTGCCGAGAGCCGCGCGCACATACTCGATGCCGTCGGCCAGCGTAAAGGCGAGTTCCTGCACCGCCGTCGCGCCGGCTTCGTGCATGTGATAGCCGGAGATCGAGATCGAGTTGAACTTCGGCATCTTCTTCGCCGTGTACTCGATGATATCGGCGACGATGCGCATCGATGGCGCCGGCGGATAGATGTAAGTGTTGCGCACCATGAACTCTTTCAGGATGTCGTTTTGAATCGTCCCTGAGAGCTTCTCTGTCGGCGTACCCTGCTCCTCGCCGGCGACGATGAAGTTCGCCATGGTCGGAATGACGGCGCCGTTCATGGTCATCGATACGCTCATCTTGTCGAGCGGAATGCCGGCGAAGAGGATCTTCATGTCCTCCACGGAATCGATCGCGACACCGGCCTTGCCGACGTCGCCCGAAACGCGCGGATGGTCGCTGTCGTAGCCACGATGGGTCGCGAGGTCGAAGGCTATGGAAAGGCCCATCTGCCCTGCCGCCAGGTTCCGGCGGTAGAACGCGTTGGACTTTTCCGCCGTCGAGAAGCCTGCGTATTGGCGCACAGTCCAGGGCCGGCCAGCATACATGGTTGCGCGCACGCCGCGCATGTAGGGCGCCAGGCCGGGCAGCGAGTTGATCGCTTCAATCCCCACAAGGTCGGCGGCCGTGTAGAGCGGGTTCACGGCGAAGCCCTCGGGGGTCTGCCATGTCAGGCTTTCGAGCGGCCGGTCCTTGAGTTCTTTGGCTGCCAGTGTCGCCCAATCCGCCAGCGTTGTTTTCATCATGTCACTCTCCGAAGGGCGACCAGTATCGCAGGCGCGAAATGAGGGGCAAGGTTCCGCCCGGGCACGGTTTCTTGCGCCATCGGGCCGCAACGCCCTCTTGTTTGTGCCGTACACGGAAGATCGGCGAGCCAAGGGACGGCCGACTTCTATGGCTCGAATTCGTGCACAAGATGTGGGGCATAAAGAATGTTGACATTCTCTCTATTGTATGAGAACAAAGGGCGATATTGATTCGGTTAGCGATTCGGGCGCGGTTCGTTCCCTTTAGATTCCCATAATTAACGCGGCATCCACAGGGCAGCGACCACCCGCGCGGTTGCGCCCGGCACTGAAAATTCCCATCTTCTTCAGTGATGTACGCGCAGCGTGCGAGTCCCAAAACTGCCTTTGCCAGCGCGCGCGTGACGGCGGTGCTCGGCCCCACCAATACCGGCAAGACCCATTTCGCCATCGAGCGCATGCTGGCGCACAAATCCGGCATGATCGGGCTGCCGCTCCGACTGCTCGCGCGCGAGGTCTATGACGCGGTCGCGCGGCGCAAGGGCGCCAATCTGGCGGCGCTCATCACCGGCGAAGAGAAGATCGTCCCGCCCGATGCGCGCTATTTCGTCTGCACGGTCGAGGCCATGCCGCTCGACATTCCGGTGGCGTTTCTAGCAATCGACGAAATCCAGCTCTGCGCCGACCCCGAGCGCGGCCACGTCTTCACCGATCGGCTTCTGAACGCACGCGGCGAGGAAGAGACCGTCTTCCTCGGCTCGGATACTATGCGCGGCGCCATCCAGCGTTTCGTGCCGCGCACCTATTTCATTTCGCGCGCGCGCTTCTCGGACCTCGCCTATACCGGCACGAAGAAGCTCACGCGCCTGCCGCGGCGCTCGGCCATCGTCGGTTTCTCGGCCGACGACGTGTACGGAATCGCCGAGCTGGTGCGGCGGCAGCGCGGCGGCGCGGCCGTCGTGCTGGGCGCGTTGTCGCCGCGCACGCGCAACGCCCAGGTCGCGCTCTACCAGTCCGGCGACGTCGATTTCCTGGTTGCGACCGACGCGATCGGCATGGGCCTAAACATGGACGTCGATCACGTCGCGTTCTCGGCACTCGACAAGTTCGACGGCGTCGGCGTGCGCCCGTTGCGCCCCGACGAAATCGGCCAGATCGCCGGTCGCGCCGGGCGGCATATGAACGACGGAACGTTCGGGACCACGGCCGAAGCGGACACGCTGGGCGAAGAGATCGTCGCGCGCGTCGAAGGCCATCGCTACGATCCCGTCCGCGTTCTGCAGTGGCGCAATTCGGCGCTCACGTTCCACTCGCTCGCGGCGCTCATCGACAGTCTCGAGGAATCGCCGCCGGCGCGCGGACTGGTCAAGGCGCGTCACGCCACCGACGTCACCGCGCTGCGCCTGCTCGCGGCGGACGACGACGTGACGGCACTGGCGACCACGCCCGGCGCCGTGCGGCGCCTGTGGGAGACGTGCCAGCTGCCCGATTTCCGCAAGCTCAGCATGGACGAACATGTGCGACTTGTCCGCACGATCTACCTGCATTTGATGTGCGACGAAGGCGTGCTTCCGGACGACTGGCTGTCGCGCCAGATCGCGCGCCTCGACCAGACCGAAGGCGACGTCTCTACGCTTTCGGGCCGGCTTGCACAGATCCGTACCTGGACCTATGCCACGCACCGCGCGAGCTGGGTCAAGGACAGCGCGCATTGGCAGGGCGTCACGCGCGCGATCGAAGACCGGTTGTCCGACGCGCTGCACGAGCAGCTGACGCAACGTTTTATCGATCGGCGCACATCGGTGTTGCTGCGCCGGTTGCGCGAGGACGACGCGCTCGATCTGTCGCTGGACGATTCCGGCGGCGTCGCGATCGGAGGCGAGGCCGTCGGCAAGCTCGAAGGCTTCTGCTTTGCGCCCGATCCGCGCGCAGACGGAATCCACGGCCGCACGCTGCGCGCCGCGGCTTTGCGCGGGCTTGAGGGTGAATTCTTCGCGCGTGCCAACCGTATCGCCAAAGCGGACGATTCCGAGATCACGCTGAGCGAGCACGGCAAGCTCTGGTGGGATGGCGCCATAGTCGGTCGCCTTGCCGCCGGAGCGCAGCCGTTGCAACCGGCCGTCACCATTCTCGCCGACGACAATCTCAAGCCCGAATGGCGCGAGACGGTCGCCCGGCGCATGGATGCGTGGGTAAAGGCCCGTCTTGCTGCACGGCTGCAACCGTTGCTGGCGCTGCGCGAGGTCATCGACGTGAAAGCCGGCACGATGAACGCATTGCCCGCGCAGGCGCGTGGGATTGCCCACCAGCTGTGCGAAAATTTCGGCTCATGCGACACGGCACGCATAGCCTTGCCCGACGAGCCGAAGCTCGCGCGCAGCGCGCTGCGTCCCTACGGCGTCTGGTTCGGCCGACGCTCGATCTATCTGCCGCGCCTGCTGCGCCCGGACGCGGCACCGTTGCTGGCGCTGCTTTGGGGGGTATGGGCGAAGCAGGAATTGCTGCCGGTGCCGCCCCCGCCCGGCATTACCTCGTTCGAATGGGATGCGACAACACCCGAGCGCTTCCTCGCGGCGGCCGGGTTTCGGGTTGTGGCGGGTCGGGCGATCCGGCTCGACATGCTCGAACGCCTCGAAGACGAACTCGAGAAAGCCGCGACACAGGGCGCGACCGCAGAGACGCTGGCGCCGAGACTTGTTTCGCTGCTCGGCTGCAGCAATGAGAGCCTGCAGACTGTCCTGGACGCCCTGGGCTGGCATATTGTTGCGATGACTGGCGCCGAGAAGACGCCGATCAATGTCTGGCGGCGAAAACCTGTACGCCGCGCGTCGCCCCGTCACCACCGCAACGACGCGGCACCGTTGCGGCCGGATTCTCCCTTTGCCGAGCTCGCGAGCCTGATCGCCGCGCGATGAGCGAAAGGACCCGCATCGACAAGTGGCTTTGGCACGCGCGCTTTTTCAAATCGCGCAGCCTGGCCCAGCAGGCCGCATCCTCGGGCCTGGTACGCCTCAACGGCGCGAGGGTGGAAAAGGCCGGGCACGGGGTCAAACCAGGCGACCTTGTAACCCTCCCCAAGGGTGGCCATGTCGTGGCCGTCAAGGTGATTGCGGTTGCGGCGCGGCGCGGCCCTGCGCGCGAGGCGCAAGCCCTCTACGAAATCGTCGCGGATAGTGGCCTTGATCCCCGGGCCACAGCGCCTTAATGACGCCTCAGGCCGTTTTTTTCGCCCACCGGAGATTTCGCATGACCTACGTCGTCACCGAGGCCTGTATCAAGTGCAAGTTTATGGACTGCGTGGAGGTGTGCCCGGTCGATTGCTTCTACGAAGGCGAGAACATGCTCGTCATCCATCCCGACGAGTGCATCGATTGCGGGGTTTGTGAGCCGGAATGCCCGCCCGAGGCCATCAAAGCTGACACCGAGTCAGGTTTAGAGCGCTGGCTGACGCTCAACGCCGACTACGCCAAGAAATGGCCGAATATCACCCAGAAGGGCGAGGCCCCTCCCGACGCCAAAGAATTCGAGAGCGAGAAGGACAAATTTGACAAGTACTTCAGCGAAAAACCCGGTAGTGGAGCGTGAAATGCCTCCGTGTCGTGCCGCGGCCGGGGAAACAAAAGTAACCGAGTCCGGCCGGAAGCTTTTGATTTTGTGATAGTTTCTCACCGGGAATGCAATAAAGTCCGTAAATTCAAATACTTGCCGGCAAAGACCTTTCATTCCTCCGTATACTGTGTTATATAAATCCCATCAGAAATGGCACGAAGGCGCGCCCCTCCGGGTTACCAGGCAATCCGGCCGCCTTGCCGCACTTCTGAACTTTGGCAAGAAGCAGCGGCGCGTCCCGCTTGACGCAGCGTCAAGCATGCCGGAACGGAAACGGAAATGACCACAGCGACAAAATTGCCGGCGGCGGCACCCAAAAAAGTCCCCGCCAACACCAATCGCAAGCTCGAATTCAAGGCTAACGACCATGTCGTCTACCCGACGCATGGCGTGGGCAGGATCATGCGCATCGAAGACCAGGAAGTGGCGGGCACGAAGATGGAACTCTTCGTGATCACCTTCGAGAAGGACAAGATGACGCTTCGGGTTCCGACGGCCAAAGCGAAGGCCGTGGGCATGCGCAAGCTGTCCTCGCCCGACATCGTGGCCACGGCGCTCAACACGCTCAAGGGACGCGCACGCATCAAGCGCACCATGTGGTCACGCCGGGCACAGGAATACGAAGCGAAGATAAACTCGGGCGACCTCGTCTCGATCGCGGAGGTCGTGCGCGATCTCCACCGCGCGAGCGGCCAGCCCGAGCAGTCCTATTCCGAACGCCAGCTCTACGAAGCGGCCTTGGCGCGCATGGCGCGCGAAGTCGCTGCCGTCGAGCGCATCGATGAGCAGGCCGCGGTGAAACGCGTCGAAGGCGTGCTGACGAAGAAGGCTGCCTGAACCTAACGCGCGAAATCGAAACAAGAAGGCCCGGACGGCGTCCGGGCCTTTTTCTTTGGGGCCTGCTCTATTGCACGACCTCGATCTGCAGCGGGTTGGCGATGTCGATCAACGGCCCGTTGCGATTCTGCACGACACCGCGCACCCGCACGGTCTTGCCGGCGTAGCCGCGCGGGTCGACGCCGATGGCACGGAAATTGGCCATGTCGTCGGCGGAGAGCAGCACGCTGAGCGTCGTTCTCTGGTCGCCACCGAAGTCGAGCACGGTCTGTCCGTTGTGCTCGTTCGCGCCCTGGATCGTGCCCTGAACGATCTGAAACGTGCCGACGTCGCCGCCGAGACCTTGCGGGGCGCGCACGGCATAAGCCGACAGCGCCCATATTCCCGCGTGCGCGGCACGCGCCTGCGCTTCGGCATCGTAGAGCTCGGCTGCGCATTCGATGCGGTCGGGCGCGATTGCAACGCGCGCGAGGCCGCGCTTCAGCAGAGCGACCTGAAGCCATTGCGAGCCGTCGAACGCCTGTGCGCGGATGCGGTCATAGCGGTCCTCCTTTGGGGGAACCGCGGTCAGAGTGAGCTGCCGGTCGTTCGCCATCGCGCCGAGGACGGCCAGGGCCTGGTCGGCCAGGAACTGCGGCGCATGGTCGATGCGTCCTAGCGGCAGGCGGATGCCTTCGAGATGAACTGCGCGTCCGTCCGACAGGATCAGCGCAGCATTTCTCTCTGTACGGACGATATGGGCGTCGGCAACTTCCACGTCGCCAGCGCAATCGGGGACATCGGCGGCAAATGCCGCCGACGTCAGCGGAAAAAGTCCCAGGAACACAACTGCAACGAGTTTCCGCATTCCACGTCCCTCTTTCGCGCACCCAGAATTGCATGAGTACGGGACCGGCGCACCCCTCTTTGCTCCGAAAGGTAACCGGCGCCGCCCCCGATCAGCGGCCAAATCCGGGGCTTGCGCGTTTGCAACAGGTCCCATGCCGGAAAGGGCCCCCTTATTGACGCTTTCGAAGGCTGCATACGACCTCTGGCCGCTGGTGCTGGACGGGTCGCTGAATTTCATCGCTGCCGTCCTCATCCTGGCCGCCGGCTGGACGCTCGCCAATCGCGCGTCCCAGTGGACGCGCGCCGGGCTGAGCCGGCTCGGCACCGTCGACCCGACATTGAAGCCGCTGATCGTCTCCGTCGTCCGCTACACGATCGTGATCGTGACCGTCATGGCTGTTCTCGAACGCTTCGGCGTGCAGACGACGAGCCTCATCGCGATGCTCGGCGCCGCCGGATTGGCCATCGGACTGGCACTGCAGGGCACGCTGTCCAATGTTGCATCTGGAGTAATGCTGTTGATTCTGCGTCCGCTGCGCGCCGGCGAGGAAGTGACGACGTCGGGCTATACGGGGACGGTGCGCGAAGTCGGCCTGTTCCGCACCATCATCGTCACCGGTGATGGCTTGTATGCATCCATCCCGAACGCCACGATCTTTTCCGCGCCGATCGTGAACAATTCGCGCGAGCCGCTGCGTCAGATCGCCCTGTCTGTCCCGATCGATCCGGGCGCCGACATCGGCGCCGTTCAAGGCGCCCTGCTCGCGCAAATAAATGCCGATCAGAGAATATTGAAGCGTCCGGCGCCGTCGGTGACGATCGGAGACATCGGCGACATCTGCCTCACCCTGTCCATTGCGGCCTGGGTCCCGACCGGCATCTTCGGCGCCGTTCAATCGGACCTGAAGAAGTCCGTCCGCGACACGCTGCGCAAGCTTGGCGCACAACCGGCGCAGAACTGGAATGTCGCGCCGGCACCGACCCTGCGTACGCCGGCGGCGCTTGCGTCGCGGAAGTCGCATTGAAGCCAGCTCAGATGCTCTGGTACCAGTCGATGCCGTCGGCATCGGTCGTCCGCGCCATCCGGCCCCGGGCGCGCAAGCAGTTGAGATGCGCGAGGCTCTCGCCCGTCGCCATGCCGTAGACGCCATGCGTGATGCGGCTGCGGAACAAGGCGGGAAAGCAATCGACCGCCCGCTTCGGTTCTGCGCAAAGCACGACCAGCTTTTCCATGTTCGCTTCGTGCATGTCGATCAGTTCCTGCAGGCGCAGGCCCGCGCCGCGGAACGGTTCATTGTGCGAGGGCAGCACAAGCGCATCGTTGGGCACGACGCCTTTGAGCTTGGCGCAGGAATCGATCCAATCCTGAAGCGAGTTCGCCTCGGGCTCGGTCGGATGCACGGAGACGTTGGAGGAAATACGCGGAAGGATCTGATCGCCGGAGATGAAGAGATTCTCTGCGGGACACCAAAGACAGGAATGCTCCGGCGAATGACCATTGCCGCCAACGATGCGCCAGATGCGGCCGCCGATCTCGATCTCGTCGCCTTCGACGATCCGCTTGTAGGCGCTGGGCAGCTTGTAGACGCCGTGCCCGAAGCCGCCGAAGCGCGCCTTGTAGTTTTCGAGAAGCTCGGCGGGAAACCCTGCGGCGCGATAGAATCTCAGGCCTTCCTGCGGCGCTTCCTCGCCGGTATCCGCCACGAGGTTGCGGCACATCAGGAACTCCGTGCGCGAGATCCAGAGTTCGGCATCGAAACGGCGCACGAGCCAACCCGCCAGCCCGATATGGTCGGGATGCATATGGGTGACGATGACGCGCTTGATTGAACGGCCGCGCATGACGCCCGCGAAGAGCTGTTCCCACGCCTGGGTGGTGTCGTCGTTACGGATGCCGCAATCGACCACCGTCCAACCGTCCCCATCCTCGAGCAGCCAGAGATTGATGTGGTTGAGTTGCATTGGAAGGCGCATGCGCACCCAATGGACGCCCGGGCATACCTCGATCGCCTGGCCAAGTTCCGGGCGCTGCTCGAATGGATAGTCCAGATTGCGCCCCGGACGCGTGGGCGCTTCGGTCATGGTCACGCAATGCCTTCCATGAATAGCGGTTGCATCGACTATGGGTAGGGGTATCGGCCGGCGTCAAGCGCCGCACCTGCGCGCGGCCGAGTCGCCCCTTCCGTCGTTACCGCAGTGGCGGCGGGTCGGCAAAGCGGTAAGCTCGGCTTTTCCAAATCACCCTGGAGTTCCCATGCGCCGACTTGCCGCCGTTGCAGCCGCCACTCTTGCGCTCGCTGCCCAGAACGCCAATGCCCTGTCGGTCTCGACGGATCCGAAAAACGCACCCGCAGGCGCCTATCAGCTCGAGCAGCGTCACACCCAGGTCCTTTTCGCGATTCCGCATTTCGGCGGCATCACCAACTACTATGGACGTTTCGACAAGGTCTCCGGTTCGCTCAACTTCAATCCCAACGATCCCGCCGCGAGCGCCGTGTCGGTCGCCATCGATACGACCAGCGTCGACACGATGAGCCAGGAACTGATCGGCGAGCTTCAGGGCCAGGCCGTTTTCGATTCCGCGCATTTTCCGCAGGCGACGTTCAAATCAACCTCGGCCACGCGCACGGGACCGAACACGGGAACCGTGACCGGCGATTTGACCATCAAGGGGATCACCAAGCCTGTAACGTTCGCCGTGACCTTTAATGGCGGCCTGCAGAGTCCGATGGGCGGCGCCTACGACATCGGCTTCCACGGCACGACCACGATCAAACGCAGCGACTTCAACATGACGGACATGGTCTGGGCGCCGGTCGTGGGGGACGACGTCCAGCTCACCATCGAAGCGATGTTTCAGCAGTCGAAAGAGTAAATCGATGTCATTGCAAAGCACGCCGCTCCGTTACGGCACTGTCGCCTCGACATTTCACTGGCTGATAGCAGCGCTCGTCATCGCCAACATCGCGCTCGGCTTCTATTTCGGCAATATCGAGGCGCACAGCGATCCGATGCGATTCACGCTGATCCAGACCCACAAATCGATCGGGTTGACCGTGCTCGTGTTGAGCGTGGTGAGATTGGCTTGGCGGCTCATCAATCCCGTTCCGCCGCTTCCAGCCGGCATGAGCGCAGGTCTCAGGGCGCTTGCCCGCGTAACGCACGCCCTCTTCTATTTTCTGATCATCGCGATTCCGCTGGCGGGCTGGGCGCTGGTTTCGTCTTCGCCGACTGGATTGCCGACGATGTATTTTGGCCTCTTCGCGTGGCCGCAGATCGGGGTCCTGGCCGCGTTGCCGCGCGCGCAGAAGACGCCGCTGCGCTTCGAGTTCGCGTCCGTCCACGTCTACCTGGCCTACTTTGCGTTGGCGCTGGTTGTCCTTCACGTCGGCGCCGCGCTCTGGCACCAATTCATTCGCCGCGACGACGTGTTGAAGCGGATGCTGCCTGGAACGCGCCTCGGAAAGTTCTCGGCATGAGGGGCATTTCGGCTGTAGCTTTGGCCGCGACGCTCATCGCGACCCCTGTCCGCGCGGCGCATTGGACGGTCGACGCGGCCAGGAGCCGGCTCGGGTTCACCGTGCAGTGGAGCAATGAGCCTTTCACGGCAACGTTCAAATCCTGGCGCGCGGACATCGCCTTCGATCCGGCGGACCTGGCGCACAGCCATGTCGTGGCCACGATCGACCTGGCCAGTGAGGCCTCGGACACGCCGGACAACGACGACGGCCTGAAGGGACCCGAAGGATTCGCCGTGTCGCAATTTCCCACGGCGCGCTTCGAGACCACCGGCTTCCGGCACGGCAACGGCGACGACTACATCGCCACCGGCACGCTCTCCTTGCACGGCGTGTCTAAGTCCTTGTCCCTCCCCTTCACGCTCAAGTTCGCCGGCGCGACCGCGCACCTGACCGGGAAGGCGACCGTCCTGCGCACCGATTTCGGACTGGGACAAGGCGAATGGGCGGCGCCGACGCCCATTGCCCACGACGTCACGATCACGGTCGACCTATCCGCGACAAAGACACCCTGACCGGGCCCAACTCCCGCGTTACATTCGCAACCGGCATGGAAACCGCGATCAACACGAAGCTCCTTCGCGCCGGCGCGGCCGCGATAACCGAGGCTGCTGACATCCTGCGGCACGGCGGTCTCGTGGCGTTTCCGACGGAAACCGTCTATGGGCTTGGCGCCGATGCGACCAACGGCAAGGCCGTCGCCGCGATCTTTGCCGCAAAGGGACGCCCGCAGTTCAATCCGCTGATCGTCCATGTCAAAGACCTGGCGCAGGCCGGGACGCTCGTGCGTTTTTCGCCCGCCGCCTCCTGGCTCGCAGAATTGTTCTGGCCCGGCGCGCTGACGCTGGTGCTGCCGCGCCGGCGCGGCTCGCCCGTCTCGCTGCTGGTCAGCGCCGGGCTCGAGACCATCGCGCTGCGCGTGCCCGCCCATCCTGTTGCGCAGCGCTTGCTGGTCGAGTGCGGCCTTCCCGTCGCCGCGCCCAGCGCCAATCGCTCCAGCCGCATCAGCGCGACGACGGCTTCCCATGTGGCCGACGAGCTGCGCGGCAAGGTCGATCTGATCATCGACGGCGGTCCCGCGGCGCTTGGCATCGAGTTCGACGATCGTGGGATTCGATCGAGACCTGCCGGTCTTGCTGCGGCCGGGTGCCATCGCGCGCGAGGCGATCGAGGCCGTGGTCGGCCCGCTTCACAAACCCGCCGGCGGAAAGATTGCGTCTCCCGGGCAGCTGCAAAGCCACTACGCGCCACGTGCGCGCCTCAGGCTCGAAGCCAGGGAGATCGCGTCGGGTGAGGCGCTGCTCGCCTTCGGACCAAGGTCGCCTGCGGGTGGCCCTCTTACCCTGAACCTCAGCAGCAGCGGCGATCTTCGCGAAGCCGCCGCCAATTTGTTCGCGATGCTGCGCCAGCTCGACAGTTCCGGTGTGCAGACGATCGCCGTCATGCCCATTCCCGATACCGGCCTCGGCGAGGCGATCAACGATCGTCTGGGGCGCGCCGCGGCGCCAAGAGGAGGCGGGCCATGAACGCCGACACGTTGCAAAGATTGAAAACTGCGGCCGGCCCGAACGGCTACACCGAGGATCCGGCGGAGATCGCGCCGCACCTCGAAGAGTGGCGCAGCAAGTACAAGGGCCGCTCGCCGCTGCTGCTCAAGCCCGCCTCGACGGCAGCCGTGGCGGCGATCCTCGCCGTGTGCAACGAGACGTCGACGCCGATCGTGCCGCAGGGCGGCAACACCGGACTGGTCGGCGGCCAGATTCCCTCGGATGGCGAAGTGCTCTTGAGCCTGGGCCGCATGAACAGGATCCGCGCTCTCGACAAGAGCGGTCACACCGCTATCGCGGAGTCGGGCGTGATCCTCGCGGAACTCCAGCGCGCCGCAGACGAAGCGAATTTGCTGTTTCCGCTCAGCCTCGCTTCGGAGGGATCCTGCACGATCGGCGGGAATGTCTCGACAAATGCCGGCGGCGTGAATGTGCTGCGCTACGGCATGGCGCGCGACCTGGTCCTCGGACTCGAGGTCGTGCTGTGCGACGGACGCGTGCTCGACCTGTTGCGCACATTGCGCAAGGACAACACCGGCTACGACCTCAAGCAGCTCTTCATCGGGGCCGAGGGAACGCTCCGAATCGTCACCGCAGCGTCGTTGAAACTGTTTGCAAAACCGACCGCGCGCGCAACCGCCATTGTTGCGGTGCCTTCGCCGGAGGCCGCCATCACGCTGCTGGCGCGCCTGCAGGCCGCGACGGGCGGGATGATATCCGCGTTCGAGTTGATCGCGCGCATCGCGCTCGATCTCGTGCTTGCACATATTCCCGACACCCGCGATCCGCTGGGCGCGCGCGCGCCGTGGTATGTTCTCGTCGAGGCCGCAAGCGCGGCACGGTTCGACATCGGCGGCGCCGTCGAGGAGACCCTGGCCGCGGCGATCGCGCACGGGATTGCGCTCGACGCCGTGCTTCGCCGCAAGCGACGCTCAGCGACAGGCATTCTGGCGCCTGCGCGAGAACATCTCCGAGGCACAAAAGCGCGAAGGATCGTCGATCAAGCATGACGTCTCCGTGCCGATCGCCGCGATCCCGGCGTTCCTGGAACAAGCGACGGCGGCGGCGTTGAAGATCGTCCCGGGCGCGCGTCGCATAGCCTTTGGGCATCTGGGCGACGGCAACATCCATTTCAATTTCAACGCGCCAGGGGCCGGCGTCGATGCCGCCTTTCTCGCGCGCTGGGACGACGTCCAGAACGCCGTGCACGACGTCGTCCGGCGCTTCGGCGGCTCGATCAGCGCCGAGCACGGTATCGGGGTGATGAAGCGCGAGGCGCTGGTGCACTACAAAACTGCGGCGGAGATCGAGACCATGCGCGCGTTGAAGCGCGTCTTCGATCCGAAGAACATCCTCAACCCGGGCAAGGTGGTCGACGCTTAGGCGGCCTTCGCCAGCGGCGACGGTCGGGGCGCGGTGGAAATCGGCGGCGACGCCGCGATAGCAGGCGCCATTTCCTTCCTGGCGTTCGACATCGCGCTCAAGGCCGCGGTGACGACGGTGGCCGCATAAGGCAAGCTCTGCACGCTCAGCATGATCATCCAGAGCGTCGCTGCAGGGTCTTCGAGCCCCCCGTTGAACACCATCGACAGAACGGCGAGTCCGCAGAGGCCCAGAAGCGTCGTCTCCTGCCAGACGGAGCGCAGCGCCTGGCTGAACAGCGCGGGATCCTCGCATTTCGGCGTGCGAAGGAACGGCTTGCCGGAGCTGAAGAGGCCCGACAGCACCGCCTTGCCAACCGCATGGGTAAGCGAAAGCCCCGCGACCGAGGCCATGACAGCGCCCTTAAGTCCAGAGCGCACCTTTTGGGGATAGAGCAGGAACGTCTTCAGCGTCTTGGCGAAAAACAGCGCCAGCGCGGCCGCCGACAACGCGGGCATCGGCACGTCGAAATAGCGCGGCGCCACGAACATCAGCAGCGTCCAGATCAGCGCCATGAAGGTGACGATCATGCCGAGGCCGTCGGAGATCCAGGGCAACCAGCCGCACAGGAACTGATAGCGCTGCGCCCACGACAATTTGGTGCGGCCGAAGAAGATCGCGCTGGTGTGTCGCTTGAGGATCTGCATGGCGCCGTAGACCCAGCGATAGCGCTGGCTCATGAAGGCATCGAGCGTGTCGGGGATGAGGCCGCTGCCCATGCTCTGCGGAATATAGGTGGCGCTGTATCCGGCCTCGAACAGCTTGAGGCCGAGCTCGGTGTCCTCGGTGATGCACCATGTGGACCAACCGCCGACCTGCTCGAGCACGTCCTTGCGCACCACGGTCATCGTGCCGTGCTGGATGATCGCGTTGTGCTCGTTGCGCTCGACCATGCCGATATGGAAGAAGCCGCGATACTCCTCATAAGCCATCGCCTTGAAGACGCTTTCGGACACATCGCGATAATCCTGCGGGCCCTGCACCAGCGCGATTTCCGGCGCGGCGAAGAACGGCGCGACCGGCGCAGCCAGTAAGGCGCGACCTGATAGTCGCTGTCGATCACCGCGACATAGACCGCGTCAGGGTCGGTCAGCCGCAGCGCCTCGTTTAGCGCGCCCGCCTTGAATCCCTTGAGGCCTTCCACGTGGAAGAAACGGAAACGATCTCCGAGAGCTGCGCAGTACGCCTCGACCGGACGCCACACGGCCGGATCGGCCGTGTTGTTGTCGAAGACGATGACTTCGAAATTGTCGTAGTCGAGACGCGCCAGCGCGTTCAGCGTTTCGATCACCATGGCCGGCGGCTCGTTGTAGCAGGGCACGTGCACCGACACGCGCGGCGCATGCTCCGGAATGGCGGCGCGCATCTGCCGCCGCTCGACGCGCCACAGGCTCGCCGCAAGCTCGATTCCTTCCGTCAGGATGACGGTCGAGGCCAGGAGAACCAGCGGCGACATTGCCGCGATCATCGCGATGTCGCCGGGCTCGATATATTCGAGAGTGCTGGCGTCGATGAGAACGAGAAGACCGGTCGTCACCAGAGCCACGAGGCCACCCATGACGAGATAGCCCGGCTGGCGCACGCGCGGCATGCGGCCGAGGATCAGAAGTCCCAGCGTCAACGTGATGATGGCGGCGAACAGCGCGTAGAGCCGCCATTCCGGGAACGAGCGCAGCATGCCGGTGAAGCCGAATTTCGGATGGCCGCTCGCGTCGTAGAGGCCCCAATAGGCGCCGACCGCGCCCTCGTTGCTGACCTTCCAGGGCTGATCGAACGCTTCGACGATGTAGTAGTCGTAGCCCTTCTCCATCGCCAGCTGGACGAAGGCGCGGTCGAAATAGGCTTCGTTTGCGACCGACGCCTCGGCGCCGCGGCGGGTGCGGCCCGCGGACGGCCAGCCGGCCTCGCCGATCACGATCGGCTTGTCGGGGAATTCGTCCTGGACGTCCTGGTAGGCGTGCTGAACGAAAGTGAGCGCGTCGTGCGCGTCGACGCCTTCCCAATAGGGAAGCAGATGCACGAAGACGACGTCGACGTTCTGCCCGATCTCCGGCGTCAGCAGCCAGGTCGACCATGGCTCGGCGGTCGTCACTTTGATGCGCGCGGGCAGCGCCGAGCGCACCCGCTTGATGTAGTCGTTGAGCTGGTCGGCGGTGACGTCGCCGCGCATGATCGACTTATTGCCGACGATCACGCGGTCGATGACGCGCCTGTTGGCGAGCGCGGTCTTGATGCCGAGCGCGATCTCCTGCTCGTTCTGGTCGAGGTCGGATCCGATCCAGATGCCCAACGAGACGGTAAGGCCGTAGCGCCGCGCAATTTCCGGCACTTTGTCGAGACCGTTGGACACGGTGTAGGTGCGGATATGGCCGGTCAGCTGCGACAGCTGGGCCATGTCGCCGTCGATCTGCTCGGGCGAAACGAGCTCGTGATCGTGCTCGGTGAAGAGATGGCTCGGGCTGTAGGACAACCCGCGCACTTGTCCGTCCCAGTCGGGCGCGATCACGGCGTAGTCGCGGCTCGCCCAGAACAGGACGCTCGCGCCGACGACCAGGCACAACGCCAGCGCGATGCGAATTCGACCGCCGCCGACGCGGCTTGGCAATTTCCTCAAGAACGACCTGAACACCTGGCCTGATCTCACCGCTCGCGGGCACCGTCACGCCCGGTACACGCACCCGACTGATGCCATCACCTCAACTCGAACACCGCAACGCCTACTCCGCGCCGGGACCGGGATGGCTTTCCTGATCCTGCTGGTCTTCCTGTTGCTGCTGTTCCTGCTCTTCCTTGGTCGGGGCAAGAACGGAAAGGAGCTGCAGGTCGAAGACCAGGACCTGATTGGGCGGAATCGTGCCGCCTCCGGCGCCACGCGTTCCGTAAGCCAGCGGCGCGGGGATCGCGATCTGCCAGTGGTCCCCCTCGCGCATGATCTCGAGCGCTTCGGTCCAGCCCGGGATCAGCTCATTGACCTTGAAATTGGCAGGCATGCCCTGCTCGGTGCCGTCGAAGATCTTACCGTTGATGAGCCTGCCAGTGTAATAGACGCTCACATGGTCCGTGGGCTTTGGATGCTTGCCGAAGCCGTTCTGGATGATCTTGTACTGAAGGCCGCTCGGGCGGACGATCACGCCCGGCATCTTGGCGTTCTGTGCGAGGAACGCGGCGTTGGCGGCGGCGCTCAGCGAAGGATCGGCGGCCTGCGCGGCGAAAGGCGACAGCGCCACAAGCGCGGCCAATACGAACCCTAACCGTTTCATTGTTCACACCCTTTGCGTGGCCGAATGCAGCGCAAAGCAGCGCCGCCACACGACCAATACCCCTCTCCGGGAGTGGGGAAAACCCCAACCTCGTGGCGAATTGTGGGCGAAGCTCAACGGGCGCCGAAAAGCCGCGCGAGCCACGACCGCTTGCGCGCCGGCTTCCCGATCTGGCCGCCGATCGGCGACGTCCGCCCCGCCCCGCCCGGATGGACGTCCAAGGCACCCGCCTTGGCTGCCGGCGTGGCGGCCGGGCCCACAGCGAAGCCGTGGCTGACCAGCGGCGGCTGCGCCATAGGAATGAAAGCGGGCATCGTCGGCGGCTGAAGGCTCGCGATGGCGGGTCCGATCGCCTGAGTCATGAATTTCTTGGCCCATGCCTCTTCGGGACTGGCCGTATAGGCATCGGTCAGCGCGATCCGGGGACCCGTGCGGGTCTCGGCCAGCTGCTGGTCTTTCACCACCCGGGCCAGACGGTCGAACCGTTCCGCCGCATCCGCCAGCGCCCCGCGCGACGGCGTCTCATTGGACTTCCGAACCTCTGCCATCTGTCAGCCTCCGCCTTGCTTGTTCCACCATTGGAAGCCGCCTTCGCGGCTGATGATCGCGACGTCGATGGCGCCGCCGACCGTCTGCTTCTGGGCCATGATACGCTTTTTGAACACGTTCAGGCTCACCAGTTCGCGCGCCGTCTCAGCCAGCTCGTTCCGGGCCGCGATCTCGAGCACGCGCAGGACCGGGTTGATGAACGCCTGCTGCTGGTAATCGCCGATCATGCCGCGGAACGCATTGAAATATTGCGGGACCAGGTCGGCCTGGAAGCGCCGGCGCACGTCCTCGCGCTGGCTGGGTTCGATGTTGCCGAAGGCGCCCACGACCTGGTCGACGAGGCTCTGCAAGATCATCTGCATGACGCCGTAGACCCGCCGCTCAAGATTGAAGTCGATGCCCCGGATAAAAGCGTTGGTGACTTCGCTGTCGGCGAAAACGCGGATTTTCGACCGCACGTCGCCATCGATCGCGTCGACCGAGGCCTCCGCGCGCTTCACGATCCCGCCGACAATGGCCGACAGGAAATACGTCACGACGACGGGGTAGCGCTCGTCGCTGCCGAAACCCGCGAAGACGAGGCCGGTCACGTCTTCCAGGAACAGGTCCTTCACCACTGCGAAGACGGCGATTTCGCGCAGCTTCTGCAAGACAGGCTTGGCAAGGCCGAAGGGCTGGAAGCCGTAAGCGACGAGCTCGTCGATGGCGCCGGCATAATCGCGCGCAACTGTCGCGGCGAAGCCTTGCGGGAAACAGGGAAGGTCGCGGCGCGGGCTTCCATCCTCGCGGAACTGATAGTCGCGCCAGACGCGCTCGATCGCCTCTTCGAGGACCTGGGTGTCGCTCAGATTGGCGCGCTCGGGACCGCCCGCCTCGCGCAGATACTGCCCGAGGTGCAGAATGTAGCGGAACACCGACGCCAGCAGCCGCTTGTAGTCGTCCTTCTGGCGCGCCTTGGGGAAAAACTCCTCGAGATTGTCGAGCGTGCCGGCGAAGCTGACCGCGTAGTCCCGCACATGCGTGAACTCCTTCGGCTTCACCTTCTTCTGGTAGTGCTCGATCAGGTGCTCCCAGGGATGTCCCAGGATGTCGGCGACGCCGAAGAACATCACGCCGATGGGGCGGTTTTCGATCAAGTTGAACAATTTGCGCTGATCGTTGCGCACGACGACCGTGCCGCCGTCGATCAGCGTGACCGCGGAATCGGCGGCGAGCGCGACCGCACGCTGGTTCATCACCGCGATCTCGGATGTCATGCCAACGCCCTGCACTACCCCACAGAAATGAGCATGTCATAGACCGGAGGCGAATGGGAGACGCCGCGGTTTTATGGTTAGGGCCCATGGTTGCCGCTGGGAACCATGATCTTTACGGTCACAAAAGCGATAAACGGGAGGCACGGATGTACAAACCCTTCGACCTGAGCGGCAAGGTTGCGCTCGTCACCGGCGGCAATGGCGGGATCGGGTTCGGAATGGCCGAGGCGCTGGCGGCGGCCGGCGCGGACATCGTCATCTGGGGCACCAAGGACGACAAGAACAAGGATGCTGCGGCCAGGCTCAAGGCCTACAGCCGGCGCGTGGCGACGGCCAAGGTGAACGTCGCCAACGAGGCGGAGGTCGTCGACGCCATGGGGTCCGCAGTCAAGGACATGGGCCGCGTCGATTGCGTGATCGCCAATGCCGGCGTCGGCGGCGGCGCGCCTTCGTTCAGCCAGATGACCATCGAGACCTGGCGCCGCGTGCATGCGGTCAACGAGGAAGGCGCGTTCTTCACCTTGCGTGAGGCCGCCAAGCACATGGTCGAACGCGCGGGCAAAGGCGATGCGGGCGGTTCGCTGGTCGGCGTGGCCAGCCTCGCGGGACTCGAGGGCGCGGCCCGCAACGAGGCCTACAGCGCAACCAAGGGCGCAGTGCTTGCCATGATGCGTTCGATCGCAGTGGAGCACGCGCGCTACGGGATCAGGGCCAACGCGATCGCGCCGGGCTGGATCGCCACCGACATGACGCAGGGCGCGCAGGACAACAAGACGTTCCAGGAAAAAGTGATCGTACGGGTGCCGATGCGCCGCTGGGGCAAGCCCGAAGATTTCGGCGGCATCGCCGTCTATCTCGCGAGCGACGCCTCGAAGTACCACACCGGCGACACCTTCGTGATCGACGGCGGCTATCTCGTCTTCTGATGCGACGTAGACGGAGCATCTCGTCCGTGTACAAACAAAAATGGGACGGCCGTTTCCGGCCATCCCAAGACTTGGCGCCAGTTTAAGGACGACAAAACAGTCTGGCAAGAGCGGTTTTGTCGTACTAAATGCTTGCCCCTCGCGCGTTCTAAAGGGGCACGCCATGGCGTCCTGTGGACTGGATTTCGGAACTTCAAACTCTGCCATCGGAATCGTCCGCGACGGGCGCCCGGTGCTGGCGCCCGTCGAAGCCGGCGACACGCTGATCCCGAGCGCGGTGTTCTTCGACTATGAGACCCGCGGCCGCATCCTGTTCGGGGCCGAGGGCATCGCCGCCTATGTCGGCCAGACCGAAGGCCGCCTGATGCGGGCACTGAAATCGATCCTCGGCTCGCCGCTGATCGACGAGACGACGGCGCTCGGCCATCGCAAGGTCGCGCTCACCGAAGTCGTCGAAATCTTCATTCGCCATCTGAAAGCGAAGGCCGAAGCCTTTGCCGGAGAAGAGCTGTCAGCTGTCGTGCATGGCCGCCCGGTGCGCTTCGTCGACGGCGACGACAAGGCCGACGCCAAGGCGCAGAGCGTGCTCGAGGCCATCGCCAGGAAGGTCGGGTTCCGCGATGTCGCCTTCGTCTACGAGCCGATCGCGGCCGCCTATCACTACGAGGCGACCGTCGCGGCCGAAGAGATCGCCCTGATCGCCGACATCGGCGGCGGCACGTCGGACTTCACGGTCATCCGCGTCGCACCCGGCCACCGCACCCTGCCCGACCGCAGCGGCGATATCCTCGCCAATGCCGGCGTGCGAATCGGCGGCACGGATTTCGACGCGCTGCTGAACCTGGCCGCGGTCATGCCGCTGCTGGGGCTCGGGACGCAGCTGATCGCCAAGAACCTGCCGATGCCCAACGCGCTCTATTACGAGCTGGCGACCTGGGCGACGATCAATTTCACCTACACGCTCCGGAACGAGCGCGAGCTCAAGCGCACCATCGCCGATGCGCGCGAGCCGGAAAAAATCTCCCGCCTGCTCAAGACGATCCACAACCGCCTTGGCCATCGCATCGCCTTCGCGGTCGAAGATGCGAAGATCGCCCTCAGCGACGAGGATTCGAAGGCAATTGCGCTTGCCTTCATCGAATCCGATCTCTCGGCACCGGCGACACGTGCCGGTTTCGACGGCGCCATTCTGGCGAAGACGGACACCCTCACCCGCGTAGCGGCGTCCTGCATCGCGGCCAGCGGCCTGAAACCGGACGGGATCCAGACGATCTTCTTCACGGGAGGCTCGAGCCGCGTGCCTGCGGTGCGTGCGGCGATCGCGCAAGCCGCACCTTCGGCGCGCGCGGCGGCGGGCGCGGATTTTCTATCCGTGGCGCTGGGCCTGACGCGCGATGCGGAACGGCGGTTTGGGTGAGGTTGGGCAAATGTCGAATGAAAGATCCTTCCGATCCTCAGGCAGAGATGAATGATCGGCGTCGGCCCCTTCCAGTCTTCGCCGCGCAGCGGCGGAGACTGGAAGGGGGCACGCGGCTCCCTGTTAAACAGGGAGATAGCAGGGAGAATTTTTCGCGGAACTTTGGGTTCGATCGCGTCGGACCAACCCAAAATTTCGCCCGAACGTAAGTCTTCCTTTAATATAAACAAGGAAATAACAGGGAAAAACATTTTTCTGCGATTTGCGGGATGACGACATCCGTATCTCCCACAAGAACACGCACAATGAAACGCAGCGCCATCGCAGTTGGCGCAAAACTGGCCAGGACGTCCCCGGCGAGCGGGCATGCGCCGCTACTCGCCGGGGGTCCGGCTGCCACCGGATTGCACCGGCGGCTTATAGTCCTATTCAATTATCAAACAGCGGTCTAATCCTATGACGTCCCCTGCCCAAAGTCAAGAACGAAATGCGAATTTTTTGGATCGGGAATTCGGCGCAGTTCCCGCGGGGGCGGTCCAAATGGTGGAGCAGTTCGTCACCGATGCGCTGATGATCGCGATCTGGCGGCGGGGCAAGCCCGAGGCGCTGCTCCATCACTCGGACCGTGGCAGCCAGTACACCAGCGAACAGTTCCAGCGGCTGATGGCCGATCAAGGCTTCACTTGCTCGATGAGCCGGTCGGGCAATTGCTGGGACAATGCAGCAATGGAAAGCTTCTTCTCTTCGCTGAAGACACAGCGCACCGCGCGCAAAACGTACCGTACGCGGGACGAGGCAAGAGCCGACGTGTTCGATTACATCGAACGCTTCTACAATCCGAAACGGCGACACTCGACGATCGGATATCTGAGCCCTATGGAGTTCGAAATGAAGGCAGGTGTAGCTTAAGAGGGTGTCAACCCAACCGGCAGCAGCTCAAGTGCCCTGCAGGCCGCTCGCGCAGCTGCCCGCCGAGGCGCCCAGCGCGACGGAATAGCCCGTCAGCCGATTGAGAGCGTCGTAGCAATAGGTCTCGTAGACGTTGGAGGCCTGATCGCCGCGGGAGCGCAGGTTGCCGATCGTGTCGCGTCGCCATCATTCGCGCCGGCGCAGAGGTCGAAGTGGTTTTTACTTCGACCCCAATCTTCCGAGTAAATCCAGATTTGTTGTGAAGACTGTGCAGATGGAGAAAAACAAAGTCGGGGCAACGTCAGCGGGGAACGTTGCTGCTGTCACCGGATTTGCCAGTGCCCTGCAGGCCGCTCGCGCAGCTGCCCGCCGAGGCGGCCAGCGCGACGGAATAGCCCGTCAGCCGATTGAGAGCGTCGTAGCAATAGGTCTCGTAGACGTTGAAGTCCTGGTCGCCGCGCGCGCGCAGGTTGCCGATCGTGTCGCGTCGCCATCATTCGCGCCGGCGCGGACGTCGAAGGGGTTTTTACTTCGACCCCAATCTTCCCAATCTTCCCGATCTGGCGGCGGGGCAAGCCCGAGGCGCTGCTCCATCACTCGGATCGTGCAGCCAATGCACCAGCGAACAGTACCACCGGCTGATGGCCGATCAAGGCGTGTCAACCCAACCGACAGCAGCTCAGCCCGCGAATTCCTGAATTCCTGGATTCACGAACTTCGCATTCTAGTTCTTGAGCTCAGTCTTGAATAGGTTTCGTACACTGCAGCAAGAATAAGAATTAGTGGCGCTACTAACCCTAGCGAAATTGCCACAGGCCGGGGGACTTCTCGCCTTATATAAATCCCCCTTTCTTCTTGGACACCACTTGGACCGAAACGAGTTGTCCTCAGGATTGTCCTCGTCACGCCAAGAGGGACCAGGAGTTCTCCTGACGAACCTACGGTGCAGACGTCACCCGCGCATGCGAATGGCTCGATTCGAATTTCAAAGACACTTGCGGGAAGGCCGGCGGCGCCGGCAACGCACAACACAGCGAGCGCTAATCGGGACCTTCTCGAAAGCCACCAATTCATCCTAGTAGCCGAGCTTCTTTCTTGCATAACTATCGGCGCACGCCTCGCCCACAGGGTTCCCGCCGGAGCAGCCAGCGAAGATGTGTCCAAATTCGTGTTCAATCGTAAACGACAATGTCTGCATTGGGGAGAGAGCTTCATTGAACGGACTAGTCTCGGCGTAGAAGGCCGAGTTGTAGATCTGCGCTTGCCAGTGGAAGAAGACACCCGTCCAGTCATAGATCTTAAGGGACTGGCCGTTGTAGATGTCGTAGCCATTTTGGGACGCGACCACCGTTTGAGCATACGTACCCGGGTAAATCACGGTGCCATCGCTACCCACAGCATAATAATACCCTGGTGCGACGACGTCGGCGCCGGAGGGGAATCAGTCCCTGTTTGCCAAGCGCTGCTAAATCTTGGTTGAACATTGCAGTTCGTTGGGTACTTGTGAGTTCATTTACTGCCGAGGGACCCGAGAGTTGGCCGGCACGGCTCGGTTCCGGTTTTTCGATATTCGCTACTAACGTGTAAGCAAATGCTCCCGTAATCGCCCCGTTCGCAAATTTTCCGCCTCCAAGGACAGAGGCAAAGCCGCCGAGCACCGAGCTTACGATCAACCCTTTCGGCGAAAACCCGCCGCCGGTCAGCGGGCCGGCGAGCGAGCCGATACCTGCCGACAGAAACCCCGACCCGAACTTGCCGCCCTCGGCGACGCTCACGATGCCGCCGATGGCGCCTTGCGCGATGAAGTTGCTGGCGACCGTTCCTCCGAGCGACGCACCCAACGGGCCACCGATGCCGAACGAGGCGCCCGCGCTGAGCGCGCCCAATCCGACACCCTTCAGGATATTGCCGCCCGACACCGCCGAACTGATGCCTCCAGCGATGCCGCCATTGATTGCCAGCGTGCCGATTGCGCTCAACGAGCCTTGGCCGGCCGCCGTCACCAAGCCGTTAAACGTCAGGCTTCCGGGTCCGAGTTCGGGCAGGACGACAAAGATCGCCACCTCGACCACCGCCGCGAACTCCGGCGTCTTCCACACGATAAGCCGGCTGACAGGAGCAACGTTACCCCCGAAGAGCGATCGACAAGGGCAACGTTGCACCGCTACCCACGAGAGCGATCGACGAGGGGAACGTTGCTCCTCGTCACTGCGACACCGCACTTCCAGAGCTATCTGACGAAGATCGGCGCGCTCGCGGAGCGCGCGGCGTTGCTGCTCGATCCGGTCGATGTTGTCTGACGGCGCTTATTCCGGCTCACTCTTGGTGGAATCCGAGCGGCGGGAGCGACGTTACCAATGAGCGAGCGAACATTGCTCCTGTCACCTCATTCTTATTCGTCGTCTCTGACATTGACCCGCCGGCTGTCCAAGCGAACGCCATGATGTGACGGACACTGCGCCGATCACGAAGAGAACCATGGCCCCGACAGTGATGGACAAAGGATGGAGTTGACTCATTCGACGCGATTAGAGAACCCTATACTCCTGGGGGCAACGTCACTTATCTTTTGTCGCGCGCCAGCGGTTTGGGGCGCTTCGACTGTCAATTAAGTATTGTGTCCCCGTAACTCGATTGTGTCCCCATAATTTCAAATTCTGTTACTACGATATGTAGTCTTCAAATTCCCAATGGCCCAACCGGCTCATTTTCTCGCCAACTTCGCGCCAAGTCTTACCCTCACACGTTTCGCAAAATCGTCGCACGAATTCTTCCAGCCTTACGGAATTGAACTCGCGCACAAAAAGATAGTGTCGCCCCAGTACGAATTCGCCGCGCCGATTCGCGTCGAACCAGTCCGGTGTGCAAAGCATGAAATCGAACGACTTCCTCAGCGTCAATACCGACCGGACGAACGATCGCTTGCACCAAAATTCCAAAGGGACCATTCGGTCTGAACTGGTCGAGTGGATCGACATCAGGGCTGAAGAGGTGCTTAAGCTCGGCTCGAACTGACATGCGGTTAACTATTTCACGATGTTGAGGTGGCCATTGCTCTGCCACTCGCCCTCTGGCTGGAACCTCTGCATAAAGTTCGACTGCGTCATGTCCAAGCTCGGTTTGTAAGACGGAGGGCGATATAATCGTAACCCATCGCCGCTCTCCAGATAGCCCTTGCTAGTAACACGATATCCGGCGCCCACCCAGCTCTGGCCCAGTTTGTCAGCACTTGCGCTCGGCCACGATCTTGCCGTCGACCATGATGTAGTCGCGCCAGGTCGAGGTGCTGCCCGTATTGTATTGCTCGGACCTCGCGCCGCTGATCGGATCGGTGGCGTAGAAGGTGCTGCCCGACGGCGTCACCTGCACCACCCTGTTGTGGCCCGAATTGTAGACGAGATCGTTGTAGAAGCTGCCCTGGGCGATCTCCGCGGCCATGTTGAACGAGCGATACTGGACGGTTCTTCCCGCGCCCGCCGTCATGTTGCCGTTGGCATCGTAGGTGTAGGTCGGATTGACGATGCCGTTGACCGTGCCCGTGATCGCGGAAACCGCGTGCGGGCGGGCCTGCCCCGCCGCCGGATAAGAATAGGTCCCCACGTCGGATTTGGACGTGATGTCGCCGAGCGCGTCGTAGGCAACGGTTTTGACAGTGCCCTGCAGGCCGCTCGCGCAGCTGCCCGCCGAGGCGGCCAGCGCGACGGAATAGCCCGTCAGCCGATTGAGAGCGTCGTAGCAATAGGTCTCGTAGACGTTGGAGTCCTGATCGCCGCGGGAGCGCAGGTTGCCAATCGTGTCGCGTCGCCATCATTCGCGCCGGCGCGGACGTCGAA
The DNA here is from genome assembly GCA_963802815.1 of uncultured Alphaproteobacteria bacterium. Classification (GTDB taxonomy): domain Bacteria; phylum Pseudomonadota; class Alphaproteobacteria; order Micropepsales; family Micropepsaceae; genus Rhizomicrobium. The sequence goes on along the minus strand of CAWDKN010000047.1, from coordinate 14,495 downwards.
GGGGTTTTTACTTCGACCCCAATCTTCGTGCTCAGCAATTCACGAACATCGAATTCGACGTTAAGGCTCTGCCTATCAAAGTTCTGACGCGATCCCAGGCTATAACTTGCTCTCTTGTGCTGCCTTGCCCCAGCCATTGCTGCCCGAAGGCGAGATTGGGACCGTTGACCGAGCTAGGCTTGCACCCAAAGTATGCTCGCGCGCGTTGCAGGCGCAAGCCATTCGCCACCAAACCGTTGGGACGCAGCAGGGTCAAACACACGCGCCACTTGGTGAGATTGCGGTAAGAAATACTCTGCTGAGTTCCTGCAAAGTAGGCTCGTGAGTTCACTGGACGAGAGGGAGTTTTCAATGGAGTAGATCGCGACGCGCATCTGCGTCGGTTCTCTATGCTTCAAGAAAACCAAATAATCGCGATTGAGGCTCGATATATCAGGGTCGATAGGGGAAAAAAAACGAATTTTATTCGACGTGCCCTTCAACGATTTAACGATTTTAGCAGTGAAGATATATCCACATATGGGTGACGTGCTCGTATCATCGGTATGAAGCGGTTCGCGACTGTCAATGTGCACGCGCGCAATTATCGCACTACTTGTAACAAGTTCCCCGAGCGGAACGTCCGTTAAGGTCGCTTGTGCCAGAGTTGGAGGCTCAGCAATCGTACCTATGCAAAGATAGCAGGACAGCTACAGAGGCAAGCAAAAACCTTTGACAGAATCGCTTTAGAGCTAAGCTGGCCAAATCTCAGTCGCAATCCATCCTCATTCGTGAAGAAGAGATCTGTAGCAAAGTCGTCAAGTGGTTTAGGCGTCAGAGTCAAAAACTCGTTCATGCGATCCGCTCGCGCAGCCATCATAGCTGCTTGAGCTGGCGGGCGTCCGGCGCACTTGCGGGTTTCGGTCCGCGCGGCAGAGGGGCCGCGCGCCGTCCCGCCGCCTTCGCAATTTCCTTCCGGAAGCGTTCCCCGCCCAGAGCCCAGCCGCCATTGGTGGCGGCGCGCAGGGCGTCCACGAACGAACGCTGGAGATCTTCCTTGAAGAGGTTTCGATAGGCCTTCTGTCGTTCCTCGTGGCTGCGTCCCAGCCGGCGGAACACGGGATGAAATTGGGCGAGCGGATCCTGGCGCCCTTCCGCATGCGCCCGGTAGCTCGACCATTTGTGCTGGCGCGGATGATCGACCATGCGGGCGCGAACGGGATTGAGCTCGATGTAGCGGCAGAAGTAGTCGTCCGAATCGATCGGCGCCGCGCGATAGCGGCCTTCCCATAGCGTTCCCGTGCGTCGGTAGATTCCATTGATGTGCCGCACGTAACGCCGGCCCAGCGACTGCATGTTGCGCGGCAGGCTCTCGGCCGATTGCGGTGTGACGAGCAGATGGACGTGGTTGGACATCAGCACATAGGAATGGACCGACAACCCGTATTCGTCCGCCGCCGCCGCGAGCCAGTCGCGATAGCGCTCGTAATCGTCATCGGCAAAGAAGATCGGCTTGCGATCGTTGCCGCGCTGGATCGCATGCAGCGCCTGATCGGGAATGAAGAAACGTCCGAGCCGGGCCATGACAGCACTCTCGCCTGGGAGGTCAGGCTATCAGGATACCACTCGGAGGCCAGAGTTTCCACTCTGACCCCAAACCAGGTGCTAGCAATTCCGCTTCCACTCAGAAATTTTTTCGCGAACAACCTCGTCAAGCTGCGGATAGAATTGGGAATTTTCCTCGGTCATCCAATAGTCAACCAAGAATGACCCGATTGTAATTACTCGAGCACACCTCGTTACGGCCGTCGTCTTGTTTGGCCCCTGCTGAAACTCTACGAGGTTGCACGTAGCAACGACAAACCGATTGGGATCAGGCATAGCCTGCTTTGAATCAGGCGCGCGGTTCCAAAGTTCTGAATAACTGGCCTGCTTACTGCACCTGATTTTGAACAATCGCGCTTGCGCAAGAGGTTCGACGTCTGGATGAACACATTCACCTTGCGACTTCCATGCGTCTTCGACAGTCCTTGCCCTCATCGCCGGGCCAAATCGAATTCGATCATCCTTCCCAAGAAAGGACACCGTTCCGGTGAACGCGTTGACATATGGACTACCGCCAACGCTAGAGAGCACAACGAATCCATCTATGTGTGCTTTCATAAATGCGGGAGACAAAGAAAACGAAAACCCCGGCGTGTGGCCAGAACCAGGACGAAGATACAGCAACTCATCTGCGTAAGAAATGAGTGACGGGTCTAGGTCGGCCGTGGGAATGCAAAGGACAGGACGCCCGTTCGTTCCAAATAGGTGTTCGCCAGCCCCGAACAGAACGGCAGTCGCAAGTATCAAGGCTCTGACAACTCTAATCATAAAATTTGGACCCGCACTGCTTCTGCCAGCCGCAATCGATTTGTCTTCTATTTGCAAGTCTCGCCGCACCAGAGTCCCTTGAGGACAACAGGTCCTGATTTACCGAACGGCGTTCCACCGAAAGTGTCTGGAGGCAAGCCGAATTTTGAAAACTCGTCCCAATGTAACTTTGCGATGTCGACTGCGAGAGGAAATCGCGCCTGCTGTTGGTCTTGGGGAAGATAGTCCGCATAGGCTTTTGCGAGGTCGAGGGGAATAACATCCTTTATCAGACGAGTGGTAGCAGTGAGGTTGTAGCCCTCAAGTATCAGCCTATGTTGCAGAGTTGCGTCTGGGCCAGGATTTTCCCCTTGCGGCGACACCGTAGGCAAAGCAGGCGTACTGATCGCCGCCTTCACAGGCTTTAGTATAATATCCTTTAAAGTCACCACGATCCAAGTACGACCTCTTCTCGTGTTGTCCAACAACCATTTTGCGCACAATAGTTGAACAAATACCCAAACGCTCCCGTTACAGCCCCGTTTGCGAACTTCCCTCCGCCCAGCACGGAGCCCAATCCCCCGGCAACGGAGTGTTCTATCGTGTCACCCACGACATTTCCCGTTGACGGTGCCATGTCAGCAAGCGAGCCAAACCCGCCAGCCAGGAATCCGGATCCAAAACTTCCTTTGCTGATGACGCTCGAAATCCCGCCCACCATGCCGTGAAGGCCGACCCTGATGGCCGCGCCCAGCTGGTTGCTGACTGTCGGCGCGCCGGCCGCTGTGCTTTCCAGTCCATCGACGAAGCTTCCCACCTCGACCATCGCCGCGGCCGAAAAGCCGCCGGCGAGCGCGCCGCGAAGGATGTTTCCGCCTGTGAGTTCGGCGCCTGCAGCGCCGCCGGCCGCCCCACCAAGGCCGGCGGCGCCGATTGCCGCAAAGTCGCCCGCCTGGGCGCCGCTGCGAGCCCCGAGAAACTGAAGCTGTAAATCGCGTAAGGCACGAAGATGGCGATCGCCACTTCGACGACCGCCGCGAACTCCGGCGTCTTCCACACGCAACCCAGGAAGCACAGGCCTGTCGGATCGCCGAACGACAGCGGGTCGTTGCCGACATAGGTGTAGCGGTTGAGATCCTGCAGATTGTAGATCGCTTCCGTCGTCGGATCGGCCGACATGAACCTGCCGAGCTGCGGGTCGTAGACGCGGGCGTTGAGGTTCACCAGGCACATCGCGGGGATCTGCTCCTGGTTGGTGAAGCCGCGCGTGGTCTGGGACTGGGCCGGCAGCGCGCAGTTCCTGTCGTCGCTGCCGTCGGCGTTGCGCCGCTTGCCCCAGGCGTCGTAGGCGTCGCGTTCGACGACGTTGCCGCTCGCATCGGCGATGACGGCGACCGAGCCCAGATGGTCGAGCGTAAAATACCGCATGCTGCTGGTGGCGCCGGAGAACTTCTCGGCCACGATCTTGCCGTCGGCGAGAATATAGTCGTGCCAGGTGGTCGAGGAGCCGGAGACGAGGGTCTCCTCCATGGCGCCGGAGGCGGCATCATTGAGGTAAGTCGTGGTCGAAATCGTCGAGCCCGACTGGGTCGTCATCTGGATGCGGGCATTGCCGGGATCGTAGGCGAAGGAGACGGCGCTCGCCGCCCCTTGCGCGATCTGGGCCGTCATGCCGAAGGGCGTATAGGCGATGGAGCGCGCGGGACTGGCGCTGCCGCCGCCCGCGCCATAGACGCAGATGAGGTTGCCGGTCGCATCATAGCCGAAGCTCGGGTTGGCCACGCCGTCGACGAGGACTCCCGAGCCCGTGGCAATCGACGCCACCGCATGCGGGGTCACGGAGCCCGAGCCCGAGGCCGGGTACGCATAGCTGCCGACGTCGGACTTGGACACGATGTCGCCGAGCGCATCGTAGGCGACGGTCTTGGAGCTGCCGGACGCCGTGCAGGCGACGCCCGTGCCCTGCGCGACCGAATAGTTCGTCAGCCGGTTGAGCGCGTCGTAGCAATAGTTCTCGTAGACGTTGGAGTCCTGGTCGCCGCGCGAGCGCAGGTTGCCGATCGTGTCGTAGGCGTAGTTGAACGCCGCGACGCTGTCGGTCGGGCCGGCGCGGACGTTGAGCAGCAGCCCGCTGTTGGGATCGAAGGTGTTGGTGGCGACGACGTTGTTGCCCTGTGTCGCTTGAACGAGATGCAGCTCGGCGTCCCGGGCATTGACGGTCCAATAGGGCGCGCCGCTGCCGTTGTCGGAGACCTGGCGAGATACCGAGGGTCGTATAGCCGTATCTGAGCGTCAGGCCCGACGGATAGGCGACAGTGCCGAGCTGCCCGTTGGCATTGTAGGTCGCCGTGTAGGTGAAGCTCGCGCTGCCGACCGTGATCGTCGTCGTCGATGGCCGGCCCAGGCCGTCATAGGCGAACGATCTGCCGTTGCCGGCGGTTGTGGCCTCCGACGCGAGCTTGCCGATGCCGTTTGCCGCCGTGTCGTAGGTTTTCGTGACGAGAGAGGCCGCGCTCGCGCTCACGACTTGCGGGCTCGCCTGGGCAACGACCTCGCCCAGCGCATCATAGGCGTACTGCCAGTGACCCATGTCGGGGTCGTAGGTGTCCGTCTTGTTGCCCCGGATGTCGTAGGCGTTCGTCGTCACATTGCCGGACGGGTCGGTGATTGTCGTCAGGTTCCCGAATGCGTCATAGGCATAGGTCGTCACGTGGTTCATTGCATCGGTGACCGACGCGTTCAGCCCTTGCGCGTTCTTCACCGTCGTGACCGCTTGTGTCGACAGGACGTTGCCGCTCGCATCTTTGACCGTCGCCGTCACGTTCGCGGAAAGACCGTGATAGGCGTAAGCGGTGACCCCGCCGTTCGGCGCGTTTTCCTGGGTCACGCGGCCCAGAGCGTCGTAACTGTAAACGGTCCAGGCGATCGTATTGGTCGCTGCGTAATACGGCCGGCTCTTCTCGGCGACGTGGCCGTTTGCGTCATAGGGCGTTTGCGTCCGGATGACGTCCGTTCCGTCGAAGGCCTGCACGTCCATGACGGGAACGCGTTCCAAGGCATCGTAATAGGTCTGGGAGGCCGGCCCGATCTGCGTCGCGCCGTCGGAGGCGAGCGGCGTCTGCTTCACATAGAAGAACAGGTTCGGCCAGCAACCGCCGTTGCACAGATTGTACGACCAGCTCGTCTTGGTGAGGTCCGGCCTCGATTCCAGCGTCTTGCGGCCGAAGCTGTCGTAAGACCGGCGGTCGTCAGATTGTTGGGGCCGGTGTGGGACGTGGCGAGGCCGAAGCGCGCATCGTAAGCCCAGCTCTCGCACTGGTTCAGGGCATTGCAGCCCTGGGTCATGAACTCGCCGGCGGAGTTGTAGGTCGCCGTGTTCGAACGCGTGGCGATGCCGCCGCCGCTGACGGTCGTCCTCGTTTTGTTGCCGAAGGCATCGTATTGATAGTCGGTCTCAAGGCGCAGCCAGGATGCGTTGGGCTCCACGACCTCCTGGGTGAGCAGGCCTGTTCCCGTGTCGTACTGGAACGACGATGTCCGCGTGAGGTTGGACGAGCCGACCACGCTGTTGACCGTCGCCTGCGTCAGCCGCCCGAGGAACCAGTTGGTAGCGTCGTTCGTGTAGGTGTTCGTCGTCGTCTTGGACGAGCCGTCGGAAACCGCGACGGAGATCTGGGTCGTGTTTCCGTAGCAGGGATTGGGATTGCTGTCGCAATCATAGGTATAGGTCGTCGTGGTGGTCGGCATCGCCGTGCCGTCGAGATCGGTGCTGGCCGCCACGGTCTGCTGCAGCTCGACATCGTAGTGGTCGGTGCCTAGCGAGACGGACACGTAGCTGTTCGTCGTGGAATTGACGGTGACCGAGCCGGACACTTTCGTCTGGGATGCGATCAACCCCACGAACGGGAAGTCCGTGCGGTAGTTCGTCGTCTGGACAATTCCGGTCTGCGCGTCGGTGACCGTCATTGTCGAAAAGCCGAGGAAGCCGCGGCCCCTGAGGTCGCTCTTGGCCCCGGCATAGGAATAGGTCGAGCTGTAGCAGTTCGTCGTGCCGGGCGGCGCGCAGGCCCCGAGCCCGTTGCTCGCGTCCACGCGGCTGACGACGTAGAGCGGACCATCGACGTCCTGGGTGGGATAGGCCGCGGTCGTGCCTTTGGCATAGAACGAGCCGTTCCTGTTCAGGCGGTCATAGGTGATCGTCGTCGTTGCACCGATGCCGTTCGAGACGCTCGTCATCAGCTCCGGGACGTAGGACGACAGGTATTCCGTGTCCCCGCCGTTCTGCTGGATCCAGAAATCGGCGGCGCCGTCGCTGTTCCAGTCCGCGACGACGGCCGCGACCGTGCTGTTGGTGCCGCTGGGCTCCGACAGGGTCTGCGACAGCACGAGGTCCGTTCCCGTCGACAGAAGGACGTAGAACGGCGGATAGTGGTTGCCGTCATTGACCGGAATCAGCGCGACGTCGGTCTTGCCGTCGGCGTTGAAGTCGCCGACGACGAGGTTGTAGTCGGTGCCCCAGGTGCTATCGAGCGTGCCGCGATTTATGGCGTTGATTGTGTAGGGGGCGGTAAAGCCGGTGCCGGTGGAAAGATAAAGCTGTGCCGGCCCGCTGGTCGGGGCGACGAGGACATCGGTCTTGCCGTCGCCGTTGAAATCAGCGAGGACGAATTTGGCGCTGCCGGCGTCGTATTTGGGGACGGTGATCTGGCTGACGGCCGGGTTGCAGGAATAGACGATCTCGTTGACGGTGTGCTGCGCCAGGACGTCCGTGCAACCGTCGCCGTCGAAGTCGGCTGCGTAGAGCGTCACGCTGCCGATCGAATAGATTCCGCTATAGCTCTGGCCGAGCGAGAAGGTGCCGTCGCCATTGCTGAAATAGGAATGGGTGCCGGAGTTTCCGTCATTCTGCTGGAACCAGTCCGTCAGCCCGTCGCCGTTAAAATCTCCAATCAATGTAAGGGCATAGAGCGAGGACCCAACCTGCGGCAGGGCGCCGGATCTGTTGTTCTGAAGAAAATAGTAGAGGTTGCTGCCGGTGCTTCTGTCGCGCACGAAGGCGTCGGAAAATCCGTCACCATTCGCGTCGGTGACGCCCGGGGTGAGCCCGCCGGCATAGAAATCCGCGGGACCGTTGCAGTCGTAGGCCGGATAGGTGGGGCCGGCATAGCTGGCCGTATAGTTCGACTGCGTGAAATTGGTGCCCGACTGGTCGCCAAGATAGATCGAGCTCGAGGAAGGGCACGGGGTGCCCTGCCAGTCGTAAAGGACGACGGCGTCCGTCAGGCCATCGCCGTTGAAGTCTCCTCCCGACAAGGTCGGCCGCAGCGTATTGCTGGTGCTCTGGGCCAATCCATTGGGCGTCGCCGTGAAACCGACCGAGCCCGTGCCGCCCTGCCAGCCGAACGTCGTCGGCGCCAGGCAGCTCTCGTCGTGCCGCCGTCGCAGAGGGTGACCGACGTCAATCGCGAATGCATCGTCGACGAGCCGAGGCGATAGCCGAGCTGGTAGTCGTAGACGAGGTTCGCGCCCTGATAGGTCTGGACGTGCGTGAGCAGCACGGTGGTCTGCTGCAGCGAGCCGGCCTGATAGGCCGGCGTCACATCCGGCCGCGCGGTGTTGTAGGTGAACCGGACGGAGTTGTAGGGGGTCGTGCCGGCGCTGGCGTTTCCGGTGTAGTCGACCTCGGTCGGATAGGCTTGCCCGTTCGTCGTGTCGTTGACATAGGTGACCGTCAGGTAGTTGCCCTTCGTGTCCGAGATCTTGTCGACGGCCCAGCTGCGCACCGTCGAGGTTCCGACCGCCAGGATCTGCGAACTCGCCGTGTTGCCGAACTCCATGCGCTGTCCGGCCTTGGTCCAGACCATGAAATAGGCGGGCCCGTTGCCCGCGGTGCCGCAGGAGACGATCCTGCTGAAACCTTCGATCTCGGTGCGGTACTCCTCGCCGCCGGTGCAGTAGCTGCTCGTGCCGACGGCGACGAGCCTCTGACCCTCCATGCAGAAGCGGTCGTTGGCATCGTAGTTGACGCCGCCATGAACGCCGTCCTGCGCCAGCGTGCGGGCACAGCGCCCGATCGACGACAGGCCCGAGAGGGTCCAGCCGAAGCCGACGATGCCGTCGCCGCCCTGTGACGAATAGTCGAGCGACAGCGCCGGGACCATGCCGGCCGTGCCCGGAGGAACCGCGATCGGGATGGTGTAGGTCGCAGCCCCTGTCGGCCCGACGTTGAACTGGCCGGGAACGATCATTGCGGGCGGCGCTTCCGCAGCCTCCGCGCGCGCGCCAATGGCGAGTAGAACGACTGCGGCCAAAGTTTTAGCAACGGCGCCAATCCGCGAGCGCGACCCGGCTGCGCGCGCCGCGGTACCGACGCGCACGACACGAAGATCTGGCGCAAGCGTGCCTGCGCTCCCAGCGATCCGGAAATCCCGTTCGCGCAAAGCTGCCCCCAGCCCAACCGCCGGCGCCTGGCGCGACGGCACGCTCAATCCGCTCCGGCACTGATAGCGCCGGTACTCCTACGCATCACGCAACAGGAACGCGGCACACCGAACGCGTGTGCGCTCGAAGGATAACATTGCTCGGATTCCAATTTATGACGCCACTCCCCGATTGGGGGATCGACGGACTTATCCACAGATCAGGCGCCGAACAATTTCCCGCGGCGTTTCAGTTCCGCGCGAACCTCCTCCATCGCCTCTTCGCGCGCCTTGCAGGCGAGCTGCTTCGCCCTCCGCTCGCCGTGAACATGGATGAAGAATTTGCGGCTGTGCCGTTTGCTGTCGGCGTCGTGCCAGAACGCTTCCCAGACCGGGTATTCCAGAACGCCGTTGCGGGACTTTTCGCGCTTGATATAGCGGCCGACGCCGACGACGCCGGATTTGTTGTCTGGGCGCATCACGTTGCGGCGCCAGATCGCGTATTCCGAGTCCGAGTTCTCCACCATGAGCGCGTCGCGGAACAGTTTCGCGGCCGCCAGCGCCTTGGCTTTCCCGCCATAGCGGCCGTCCGTGAAATACTTGTAGGTGACCTTGCCGCGCCGCCGGATCTTGATCTTCCAGCAATGCGTCGCGGTCTTCTCGTTGTCGACGCGCAGGATGTGATGGTGATGCGTCGTGCTTGCGGCCCGCTTCGACGCCCCTGCACCCGGTCGTCGGGGACCGGCCTTCGTCCTGGAACGCCCGGTTCGTGGCGGCATGCGGTCGCTCAAAGCTCGCGTATCTTCCGCGCAACACAATACGCCGGGCCGCCACCCGCCAATAAGGCAAGTTGCCGCCGCGACAGGCTTGCCCCATCCCTGGTCCCGGTGAATGCTCGCGCCGATCAAGACAACGCCCGGAGCGAACGCCATGACCATCCGCACGCCGATCTGCGACCTTCTCGGCATCGAGTATCCGATCCTGCTCGCAGGCATGGGCGGCGTGTCGTTTGCGGAGCTTGCCGCCGCGGTGTCGAACGGCGGCGGCTTCGGAACGCTCGGCATGGCCGGACGTTCGACGGCGGAGATCAAGGACGAGATCAGGAAGACCCGCGATCTCACCGACAAGCCGTTCGGCGTGGATCTGCTCGCGGCCGTCCCGGAATCGCTGGAGCGGACGGCCGACATCATCATCGAAGGCGGAGCGAAGGCCTTCATCTCGGGCCTCGGCGTGCCGCCGCCACATCTGGTGAAGAAGTTTCACGACGCGGGGCTCAAGGTGATGAACGTCTCCGGCACCGTGCGCCACGCGAAATCCGCCGAAGCCGGAAAGCTCGATGCGGTCGTCGCACAAGGCACGGAGGCCGGCGGCCATACCGGACGCATCGCGGGCCTCGCGCTCATTCCGCAGGTCGTCGACGCGGTTAAGATCCCGGTGATCGCGGCCGGCTCGATCGTGGACGGCCGCGGCCTCGCGGCGGCGCTGGCGCTGGGCGCGCAAGGCGTGTGGATGGGAACGCAATTCATCGCCGCGACCGAGGCCCACGCCGGCGGGATGTACAAGCAGGTGATCGTCGACGTCGGCGACGAAGACACGATCGTCACGCGCAGCTATTCGGGCAAGACTATGCGCGTGTTCAAGAACGAATGGGTCGCCGACTGGGAGAAGCGGCCGCAGGACATCCAGCTGTTCCCGGCCCAGGCGATGGGGGGGTTTTTTTTTTTTTTTTTTTTTTTTTTTTTTCCGACGAGGAGCGTATGGGCGGCATGGGCGGACAGCTCGAGGGTCTCGATATCAAGCGCTCGGCCTCGCCATGGGCCAGGGCGCGGGCGCCATCCACGACGTGAAGCCGGCGGGAGATCAGCGCGGAGATGATCGCCAGCCGAAGAGGAGATCGCGCGGATGTCGCGCTATGTGAAAGCCGCCGCGCGCGCCTGAACGCGTTAGCGTCAGATCAGCTTCAGGATCAGGTGCGTCAGCACCGCGATTCCAAACGCGCCGATGGCGAAACCGGAAGACTTGTTGATCACGCGCATGACGCCGTCGTCGATGCGCGCGTGAAGCAGGCCCACGACGGTCGTGAGCGTAAGCCACCATGCCGTCGAGCCTGCCGCGACGCCGATCACGACGAAGGAGGCGCTGACGAAGCTCGGCTCGCGCGCGCCGGCGAGACCGCCAAGGCCCGCAATCAGGGCCGCAAAGCCGAGAAGCGTCGCGGGATTGGTGATGGTCAGCGCGAAGGTCGACGCCATCGCACCAAGGAGATACAAACGCCCCTGGCCCTCGACCTTGTCCTCGACCCGCGCCGGCGGCGGGGAGAAATACGTGTGGAAGCCGAAGATGAGCAGCATCGCGCCGCCGGCGAGCTCGAGCCACATCGAGAAGCCCTCGATGAGCTGGGCGATGGCGGTCAGGCCGAAGCCGGTGACGACGGCGAAGACGGCGTCGCCCAGAGCCGCGCCGAGACCCGACACGAACCCGTTGACCGCGCCATAGGCGAGCGTGCGGCGGATGCAGATGATGTTCACGGGCCCGATCGGCACGGCCACTATGAGACCGATCGCGACGCCGGATGCCACGAGATAGATGTAATCCATCGGCGCTGCGCTCAACGCCCCGGCAAGATGGTTAGCGGTATTCCCGCCGTCATAGCGCGACCACGATCCGGCCGCGGACCTTGCCTGCGGAGTACCCGTCGGCCGCCTGCCTGACGCCGGAAAGCGGGATCGTCTTCGTCATGGCGGCGAGCTTGTTGTCGAGGTCGAGGTCGCGCGCAGAGCCGCTCCAGCGCCTGACGCCGCCGCGGTTGCGGCAGCTGCACGGAAATCGATGCCGAGGAGCGAGATGCCGCGCAGAATGAAGGGCATGACCGATGTCGGCAGGTCGACGCCTCCCGCCAAGCCGCAAGCGGCCACGGCGCCACCATAGGATGTACAGGCAATGACGTTGGCGAGCGTCTTGGAGCCGACGCTGTCGACACCGCCGGCCCAGCGTTCTTTTCCGAGCGGACGCGGGTCGGCCGCCAACTCGGCGCGCGCGATGATTTCCGCTGCACCGAGACCTCTGAGGTAGTCCGCCTACTCCGGCCGGCCCGTCGAAGCGATGACGCGATAGCCGAGCTTTGCCAGAACCGCGACCGCGACCGATCCGACGCCGCCCGCGGCGCCCGTGACGACGACGGCGCCCTTCGCGGGCGTAACGCCGGCATCTTCGATCGCGAGCACGCAAAGCATCGCGGTATAGCCCGCCGTGCCGATCGCCATCGCCTGCGCCGCGGTCAGACATTTCGGCAGCGGAACCAGCCAATCGCCCTTCACGCGCGCGAGCTCGGAGTAGCCGCCGTAATGCGTCTCGCTCAGCCCGAAGCCGTTGAGCAGGACTTTGTCGCCAGGCTTGAAATTCGGGTTCGAAAATTCCTCGACGGTGCCGGCTAGGTCGATCCCGGGGATCATCGGAAACTTGCGGACGACCGGCGAGCGCCCGGTCAATACGAGGCCGTCCTTGTAGTTCACCGTCGAATGGGACACCGCGACGGTCACGTCGCCGTCCATCAGGTCGGACGGCGCAAGCTCGACATCCTCGACGGTCTGAACGTTCCCATCCTTCTTGACGAGGACGGCCCGGAACCGGCTCTTCATCTTGGCACTACCCGCTCACAACTGCTGACAACGAGGCGACCCGAATTTCGTTGCCCCGTCAAGGCGATGGACCGCGCTTATGCGCTGGGGAGGCTCGACATGCAACCCGGAATGCCCTCAAGCTGTTCTTAAGAGAAGAGTGCCAGGATGGAGCATCAGGAGGGTCCCTAAGGCATCGCAAATAGCGGGGTTCTTATGACCGAGTTCGAAGTCGCTTGCGTGGATATCGGCTGACGACCGCCGAGATTCTCTATCACATGCCGGATCACCCGGATCTTCTGCAGAGCTTTTTGTGGCAGGCCTTCGACCTGGCGCCGCAATTTCCGGCGCTGATGAAGTTCCTGCACTTCTGGCACGACAGGATCGAAGGAAAGCTTCATTCCGTGCGCGTAGCGGCGCGCGGGCTGATATCCGACGCCGAGATCTCGCTGTCCGACGGCGAGTTCACGCTGCACTAGACGCATGGTCCGATGGAATCGGACCATGCTTTTTTGATTGTCGCGCGATCTGGGCCGAACCGGCCCCCCTTCGGCCGATCACGCTCCGTGTCACAGCGTCTCGACGAAGCGTACCGGAGCACCGTGCCCGGCCAGCGCCAGCGCGCCATCGCGCATCACCGTCCGCCGCGGATCATCGTCGCCACGGGCCAGCCGGTGATGGTCATGCCGTCGAACGGCGTCCAGCCGCAGCGGACGCCTTCCGGCTGTTGTCGATGGTCTTCTTCTTCTTGAGTCGACCACCGTGAGGTCGGCATCGTAGTCGGCGCGCGATGCGGCCCTTGCCGGCGATGCCGAAGATGCGCGCCGGACCCGCGCTCGACAGGTCGACCACGCGTTCGAGCTGAGGCGGCCGGCGTTCGCATGGTCGAGCATGATCGTCACCAGGGTCTGCACCCCCGGCATCCCCGAAGGGGTGTCGGGATAGGTCTTCTCTTTTCGTCGCGCGTATGCGGAGCATGGTCGGAGCCGAGTCGACGGTCCTTCCCGGACCGCGTTCCACAGCGCCTCCTGGTGGCGCGTCGAGGATCGGCGGATTCATCTGCGCGTAGGTGCCGAGGCGGTCATAGCATTCGGGCGCGCTCAGCGTCAGGTGCTGCGGCAGCATCTCGACCGTTGCGAGGTCGCGCGCGCCACCAGCAACGGAATCTCCTCGGCGGTGGTGACGTGCAGCACGTGGAGTCTGCGCCCAGGCCTCGCGTGCCAGGCGCAGCACGCGCGCTCGGTCGACAGCCTTGCCGTTTCCACGTCGCGCCACACGGGATGGGTGCGCGGATCGCCCTTCACGGCAAGATGTCTGCGTTCCTTCAGGCGCTCCTCGTACTCGGAATGCACCGCGACGCGCCGGCGCCCCGATTTGAGCGCGGCGAGGATCGAAGCGTCGTCATCGAGAAGCAGGGTCCCAGTCGACGACCCCAGAAACGCCTTCACGCCCGACACGCCCTGCATGGATTCGAGCTCGGCGAGAGCGCCGACGTTGGCGGGCGTGGCGCCGACATAGAACGCGTAGTCGCAATGCATGCGATTACGGGCGCGCGCGGAGCTTGTCTTCGATGGCCTCGCGCGTGGTCGTGGGAGGGTTGGTGTTCGGCATCTCGAACACCGCCGTGACCCCGCCGAGGACGGCCGCGCGGCTGCCGCTCTCCAAGTCTTCCTTGTGCGCATTCCCGGGTTCCCGGAAATGAACCTGTGTGTCCATCACGCCGGGAAGGACATGCAAGCCTCTGGCGTCGAAGGTCTCGGCCGCCGCGGCGCCCATGAGCGTGCCGATGGCGGCGATGCGTCCGCCGCGGACGCCGATGTCGGTCGGGAGGATGCCGCTCGGCGTCGCGCAGATGCCGCCGCGGATCACGAGATCGAAGGATTCAGCCATGGCCAGAGAATTAGGACGGGGCCGAACTCTTGGAGACGCCGGCGGCGCGGACTACTTGGATAAGATGACCATTGCCCGCCTCAGAAGACCGCGCCGTTCTTGCCATCCAGGGTCCGGAAGCGCGTCCATTCCTTCAGGGGCTTATCACCAACGACATCGAAAAGGTGGAACCCGGCCAGGCTATCTATTCGGCGCTGCTGACGCCCCAGGGGAAGATCCTGTTCGACTTCTTCATCGT
>CAWDKN010000046.1:0-3003 GCA_963802815.1 uncultured Alphaproteobacteria bacterium | reverse complement strand
ACGGGCGTCACCGGTCCTTTCACCAGCGCCCCGAGCCCGAGGGAGACCCAGCCGAGCAGAACCAGAACCCGCGAAGGCTGCTCGCGCGCGCGGTCGCGCGCGGCAAGATAGACGCGCATCAGCACGCCTTGCGCGCCTAGCGTGCAGGCGAGCAGCACCGCATCCGTCGTTGCGATCGTCGCTTCGGCGGTCAGCAGCAGACTTGCGCCGAGAAGCGCCGCACCAAGCCAGGCCGCTTCCACCGAGAGGAACGCAAGTCCGCACCAGAAGGTGAGCCACACCGCCGTGATCCCGCCTATGAGGGACGCAAGCCTGTAGGTCCAGATGTGGTTGTGGGCGCCCAGGCCGGCGAGCTCGGTTGTCGCGGCCTGAAGCCAGTAGACGCCGACGGGCTTCTTGTAGCGCGGCACCTGCCCGAAGCGGATATCGACGAAATTGCCGGTCTCGAGCATCTGCTTCGAGGATTGCGCGAATCGGCTTTCGTCACGGTCGAGAGGCGGCAGGCTGAACACTCCTGGCATCCACAGAATGAGGCAGAGAAGGGCCAGTATCGGAAACGGCATCCGCGCGAGCGTCGAAAGGATGCCCGCGCCGCGCAACGCGCCGGTATCGGCGGCGCTCATGGGGCGCCGCTCATGGAACGTCTCTTGAAGCGAACGGGCCGGGCGGCTGTCGGCCGGCAAGGGTGGGGAGATAAATGGGTTATTCCGGGACAAGCCTGTTTCTGGAAGGCGCAGGACTGTATAAGGCGCGCGCAGCGTTCGACCGCCTGAAGCGCCTGGGGAAGCGGTAGCCGGCGCCGCGGACAATATTCCACGACGGGATTGAACGGAACCTCAGCATGGCTGTCGCGCTTTCGGTGGTCGTGCCGGTAAAAGACGAGGCCGAGAACGTCGGTCCGCTCGCGCGCGAAATCGCGGCCCGGTGGCGCAGGAGCCGTCGAGCGAGATCATCTTCATCGACGACGGCTCGACCGACGGCACCGCCGACGTCCTGAAGGCGCTCAAGAACGAGCTTCCGAACCTTCGCGTCATCCAGCACGGGCGCAACCTGGGCCAGAGCCGCGGATAAGGACTGGCGTGCGCGCGGCGCGGTCCGAGATCATCGTCACGCTCGACGGCGACGGCCAGAACGATCCCGCCGAGATCGGCAAGCTTCTGGCGATCCTGCGCGACGGGCCCGATACGCATCTCATCGGCCTCGTCTCGGGCGTCCGCGCCAAGCGCCGCGACACCTTCAGCCGGCGGCTTGCCTCGAGGCTCGCAACTCGTATCCGCGCCCGCCCTGCTCAACGACGGCGCCGCCGACACGGGCTGCGGCCTCAAGGCGTTCCGACGCGAGGCGTTCCTCGCCCTTCCCGACTCCGATCACCTGCACCGCTTTCTCATCACGCTGATGATCCGCGAGGGCTATGACGTGCGTTTCGCCGAAGTCGGCCATCGTCCGCGGCTTCACGGCCGTTCCAAATATACGAATCCAACCGCATGCTCGTCGGCATCACCGACCTGATGGGCGTGCGCTGGCTGCAGCGCCGCTTTCGCGGTCCGGCCGAGGCGAAGGAAATCTGATGGGCTTTCTTGCACACTGGTACATGCTTGCGGTGCAGCATCCCACCGACACGGTCTGGACCGGGATCGGCTTTCCGGCCAAGCCGTGTTCGGCGTGCGCTTTCTCATCCAGTGGCTGCGCAGCGAGCAGGAAGGCCGCAGGGTCATCCCCATCGCCTTCTGGTATTGCAGCCTGGTGGGTGGCGCGATCACCCTCGCCTATGCGATCCATCTGGGCAGCGTGCCGTTCATGCTGGGTCAGGGCACGCCGCTCGCTGATTCGTGCCGCGGCAATCTCTACCTTATTTATCGCGAGCGGCGCGCGCTGGACGGCGCCGGCAATCGGGACATGAAACCCGCCTGAGTTGACGGCGTTTAACCATAGCGTCATGCGTGTGTCGCGCCGGCCCTTTTCCGCCCCAATGCGATACAAGGCTTGCGCAAGTTGGGTTTCGTGGGGAGGACTTCGTGCTGCGCCTATTTCCGCTTCTGGTTCTTCCGGTCATTTTCTACAATCTCATCGCGTTCGGCGTCGCGTCGCCGGCCATCACGACATCGCGGGGGTGTTGAGCCACGGCGCCGACATCCCGGCTTCTCAGGTGACCGCTGGCACTTCAGCCCCTGCGACATGCTCCTTGTGGTCTCGCTGTATCCTGCTCTTCGTCGAGATCGTGAAGCGACTTGTACGACAGCGCGCGAGATCATCAACCATGGCCTGTCGATGCTGACCTTCGTCATCGCGCTCATCGAGTTCATCACGTTGAAGGGTTTCGCGACATCCACCTTCTTCTTGTTGCTGAGCATGACGCTGTTCGACGTTATCGCCGGCTACACGATCTCGATCGTCGCCGCCGAGCACGACCTCGGTCTCGGCCGCGCCGGCACGGATTAGGTCGAAGCCCTCGCGTTCGCGTTGGAAACGGGCGGTCGAAAGGCCGCCCGTTTCATTTGTGTGCCCCGCTCAGGGTTCGTCCAGCTCATGAGAAAGCGCCGCGACGGAGGCAAGTGGCCAGGGCCCGCTTTCCACCATCGTCGATCTTTCGCCGGTCGTCGCGGCGGCCTGGAGCGCGCCAACCATGAGTTCAGGACAGGTCCCGGCATACGCGATCATCGCCGCGCCCAGGAGTTCCTGCACCTCCGGGGCGGTGTCGTAACGTGCAACGGCCGCGAAGATTTTCCAAAATCCTCCGCGCCAGCTCCGGATTTGCCGAGGCTAGCGCATCGACTGCCTCACTCTGCTTCAGACCGATCTGCGCATCCGGCGGGGCTGCTCTCAGGGCTTCGTTCAGTGTGGCAATGGCTCGCGATGCTCGCGTGCTTCGTCGTGGAGGCTCATCCAGGTTTCGGTCTGGCAGGTCGAGGGCGGCATTTCCGACAAACGCCATCCATCGAATGCTGAGGAAAACCTCGGAGAACGGCGACCTTGGCGGACCGTCACGCGAAGCGGACGGTGGCG